>NC_013665.1:2242567-2957635 GCF_000011005.1 Methanocella paludicola SANAE | reverse complement strand
ACACATCAACAGCAGATATTCCCGGACATAAAAATACAAATTATTCCAGGGATTTGGGGAGAAATATTTTCCAGAGGAAATAAAGGGGTAGGCCTTATCATAGATACACGATCGGTTTTTCTTCTCATGGAGGACAAATCAAAAAGTTATTTACCCCTCCGCGCCCTATAAGGCGACGAAGGTGAATGAAATGTTCCCGGGAATGGGAGGAAAAGTCAACCCCAGGCAGCTCGAGAGGCAGATGAAGTCGATGGGCATCGACATGTACGAGATCGAGGGCGTAAAGCAGGTGATCATAAAGACCGCGGACAAGGACATCGTGTTCAACGACGCCCAGGTCACGGTCATCGACGCAAGGGGCCAGAAGATGTACCAGCTGGTCGGCACCCCCGAGGAGAGGCCGCTGGAGAAGGAGATCCCCGAGGCGGACATCACCCTCGTGGCGCAGCAGGCCGGCGTGCCGAAGGAGCTGGCAAAGCAGGCCCTGAAGGACACGAAGGGAGACCTGGCAGAGGCCATCCTTAAGCTATCGGGAAATAAGTGATGTCATCGGGCATCGCTCCAGGCGATATGGTGCTGCTCAGGGCTGCCGGAGGCAGGGAGTACTTCGCCTCGGCCGGCGGGGAGAAGCTCCACACCGACCTGGGCATCGTCGACTTAAAAAAACTCGAGGGCATGGCATGGGGCTCGACGATCGAGTCTCACCTTGGCAAGCCTTTCATGGCGCTCAAGCCCCGGGCTCCGGACTTTTTCAAGCACATGCGGCGCACCGGCGCCCCCATGATGCCCAAGGACATCGGCGCGATCATCGCATACACCGGCATCTGCCCATCGGATACAGTTTTAGACGCGGGCACCGGCTCAGGCGTGCTGGCCGTGTACCTGGGCACCATCGCCAAAAAAGTGGTCACTTACGAGTCCAACGAGCAGTTCGCCAACAACGCAAAGAAGAACGTCGAGCTGGCGGGCCTGGGCAACGTGGAGGTCCGCCACGGCGACATCCTGGAAGAGATAGGCAGGCTCGAGGGCCCGTTCGACGCGGTCACCCTGGACTTGCAGGACGCCGCCAGGGCGGCCGCAGGCGCCTATCGGGTGCTATTGCCGGGAGGCTTCCTGGCCACGTACTCCCCGTTCTTCGAGCAGGCCGCCGAGACCAGGAAAGCGATCGAAGAGGCGGGCTTCTCGGAGGTCAATACCATCATCGTCGGCGAGCAGGAGCTCGAGGTCGGCCGCCGCGGCACCCGGCCGTCCACCCGTGTCGGCCATACCGGGTTCATCACTATCGCCCGGAAATGAGCCCTCAGAATAAAATTCTCCAGAGGAAATAAAGGGGTAAAACGCCCCTATTAAATCAACGAGAAATTAAATGGGCATTTTGAAATTTTATTAGTTTCAGCGCCCGTACTTTGCGTGCGCCTTAGCGAGGTCCTGGGAGGCCAGCGCGCCCAGGAGCGACAGCTCTCCTGCGAGCCCCGCGGACGCCACGATCTCCGCGAGCTTTCGGGCGTTGGAGCCCGGCGGGGTCCCGCCGCCCTTCACGCCTAATAAATTCAGGCACTCGCTCTGCGTGGCCAGGCCCGTGCCCCCGCCGACCGTGCCCATGGGCAGGCTCGGGAACGACACGGAGAAGTGCAGGTCGTCGCCGTCCATCTCGGCCGACGTGATGGCATTGCTCCCCTCCACCACGTGCGCCGGGTCCTGGCCGCAGGCGATGTACATGGCCGCGATGACGTTGGCCACCTGGGCGTTGAAGCCGAACGACACCGCCCGGGCGCTTCCCAGGAAATTCTTCCGGTAGTTCACGTCGCACATGTCCTCCGGCGCCGCCTTGAGCCTCTCCAGGACGACCTCGCGGGGAACGATGACCTCCGCAACGGTGGTCCTTCCCCTCCCCTCGATGACGTTGATGGCCGCGGGCTTCTTGTCGGTGCACATGTTGCTGGACAGCGCCACGAGCTTCACGTCGAACTTCTTCTCGAGCTCCCGCATCACTTTATCGGAGGCGATGGTCACCATGTTCATGCCCATGGCGTCCTTCGTGTCGAACGCCATCCGCAGGAACACGCTCCTTCCCACGACGTAGGGGTCGACCCTGAGGAGCTCGCCGTGCCTGGTGGTCGTGCCCACGACGGCCCTCATCTCGGCGAACATCTCGGGCGTCTTTACCGCGTCCGCCAGGCGCTTCGCCTCTTTAAGGTCTTTCGCCTTGACCACGGGGGCCCGGGTCATCTCGTCCTGCATGACCGCCACGGTCACGCCCCCGGCGGCCCGGCACACCGAGCAGCCCCGGTTCACGCTGGCCACCAGGGCGCCCTCCGTCGTGGCCAGGGGCAGGTAAAAGTCGCCCTTCGCGTAGTCGCCATGGATGGTGATCGGGCCGGCGATGCCTAATGGTATCTGGACGGCGCCGATGGCGTTCTCGATGTTCTTCCTGGTGGCGACCTCGGGGTCGTATGAGTATTTGCCGATGTTAGAAAGATCGGCGCCGGTAAGCATGCTCACGGCCTCCCGCCGCATGTCGACGGCCTCCCTGCGGGACGTAGAATGCTCGTCGGCCTGGTGGAGCTTCAGCTCGCCGCTCGCCAGCTTTTTCACGATATCCTCGCTCATGTCTATCACTACAATAAATTATCGGCGATGTTCTTATCGAGCACGAACTCGCAATAGGAGCACCGTAAAAGCACGGGGTCCGCCGACTCGACCATGAACTTCGAGCTCACGGGCTCGTTACTGTTAGAAATGCAGTTCGGGTTGCCGCACTTGATGATACCCACGACTTTCCTGGGCATGCCCACCCGGAACTTCTCGGCGACCTCGTAATTGCGGATGATGTTGATGGTGGCCCTGGGGGAGATGAGGGCGATGGTATCGACCTCCTCGGGGTCGAGCTCTCTTCCCTCGACCTTGACCACGTCCTTGGCGCCCATGGCGCCGCTGGGCACGTTCATGAGCAGGCTTACAACTGTTTTGGAGTGGCTGCCGATGCCTAAGATCTTTAGCACGTTGAGCGCCTGCCCCGACTCGATGTGGTCGATGACGGTGCCGTTGTTGATCGGCTTTACCCTTAGCTCGCGATCGCTCACGTTCATATTAGATCTCCTTGCCCATCACCAGGGACAGCACGGCCATCCGGATGGGCACTCCGTAGAAGGCCTGCTGGAAATACCGGGCGTGCCTGGTGGAGTCGACTCCCGGGTCGATCTCGTTCACCCGCGGCAGCGGGTGCATGATGATCATGTCGTTACCGACGCTCTCCAGCGTGTCGGGCGTGATGCGGTACGAGCCGGCGACCCTCAGATATTCCGAGGGGTCGGGGAACCGCTCCTTCTGGATGCGGGTCATGTACAGCACGTCCGCCTGCCCCAGGGCGTCCTCGATGCGGGGCGTCTCGACCAGCGTGACGCCATGTTTCCTCAAATAGTTTATTATGCTCTCGGGCATGCGCAGGGGCTCCGGGGACACGAGGCTCAGACTCGCCCCGTAGAGCGACAGCGCGTACGCCAGCGAGTGCACGGTCCGCCCGTACCTGAGGTCGCCCACGATGGCGACGTTCAGATCGCCCAGCGGCTTCCTGCACTCTTTCCGCATGGTGTAGAGGTCCAGGAGCGTCTGGGTGGGGTGATGTCCGGCGCCGTCCCCGGCATTGATCACGGGCACGCTCGACACCTCTGAGGCCATGCGTGCCGCGCCCTCCCTGGGGTGGCGGATGACGATGGCGTCCGCGTACGACTCGATGATGCGTATGGTATCGGACAGCGTCTCTCCCTTGACCACGGACGTGGACTCCGCGGAGTCGAAGCCGATGGTATCGCCGCCAAGGCGCTTAATCGCCGTATCGAACGACAGCCTGGTCCGGGTGGAGGGCTCGAAAAAGAGCGTGGCCACCACCTTATCCTTTAGCAGGTCCAGGCCGCCCTTTCGGGCGTAAGGCTCCAGCCTCTCGGCGCGGTCGAGAATAAAGTCGATCTCTTCTCTTGAGAAGTCCTTGGTGGATATGATGTGCCTTCTCCCGAAAATCATCGCATATAGTAGGCGCCCCTCACATAAAATAGTTGCCTATGTGCCTTTATCGCTTCCCGGGCATGCCTGGATATAGTTGTGCTTCAGTGTATGAAGGAGAATATGCTCCTCACGTAGCCCAGGTAGGGGATGCGCAGTTTCGCCACGCCCAGGATCCAGTCCTCCTTGACGGGGGTGTTCGGGGAGACGCCGCTGCTCTGGTCGAATAAAAAGTTATTGTCGCCCTTGGTGATGTATCCCGAATTGGGGGCTTTTATTCCTCCCTCCCACATGGGCTCCGAGGCGTTCACGTAGTACAGGGCCCGGTGGATCACGGGCGTCATGTCCCTGCGGCCGAAGGGCTGGTACACGATGACGTCTCCGGCGTCGCCGAACGATGAGTAGCCCCCGGCGGCGCCATAGGTGACGATGGGGGACTTCTCGATGCTCTGGATTATTATCAGGTCGCCGTCGTGCATGTTGGGGTACATGCTCAGGCCGTCCACGCTCACCATGGGGGGCCAGGCGCCCGCATATAAATACAGGACCAGCGCGATGGCCCCGACCGCCGCGAGGGCGTACAGCGTCTCCCTCAACAGCGAGATCCAGAAGTTGTCGCTCTTCATGAACTTGTGAACGGTATCCTTTGTGGCCAGGCTCAAAACCCCCTGGAAATTATATATAGCATTATTATAATATATAAGTTATTATTATGGGGCAAAAGCTTAAAGACATTTCGCCCATGATTGCCATGTAAGCATATGGACGGCATTGAGATCGTAAAAGCGCTCGCGTCGAAGGGGTACATGGTCGAGCCCGACGCCCTGGACGCGCTTGGCAGGGACCCTGACCCCGGGATACTGGACAGGCTGGTGTCCGGCCTCGACCCCTCCGCCCTCACCGTCACCAGGGACGACGTGGCCCGCTCGCTACGAGCGGGCAACATCGCGGAGCAGACAGCCCGCAAGCCGGCGCTCAGGATCCTGTCGGATATCACCAATAATTCCACCTGTATCGGCGACTACGACGAGTTCGTCGGGTACTTCAGGGACCGGTACGGGCGGCTGGGCGATATGATGCGCCACCGCATCAGCGCCCGCCCGATCGAGAGCATCAAAAAGAAGGGCTTTTCCCGGGGCGAGAAGTCGGAGGTGGCCGTCATCGGCATGGTGTCGGACGTCCGGGACACGGCGAACGGCAACCGCCTGGTCGAGCTGGAGGACCGAACGGGCTCGATGGGCGTGCTCATCTCCAAGGATAAGGACTTCTTCGACTCGCCATTGTTATTAGACGAGGTGGTCGGGGTCTCGGGGACCGTGAAGGAAGGCGGGCTGCTCATGGCCAGCGGGGTCATATACCCGGACGTGCCCAACACCAACGTGCCCAGGCGCTCCGACGAGCCCGCGGCCGTCGCGCTCATCTCGGACGTGCACATCGGCAGCAACACTTTTCTCGAGGACCCGTGGATGCGGTTCATCGACTGGCTGAACGGCGACTCCGACGCCCACCACGACCTGGCGTCGAGGCTGAAGTACGTCGTGGTGGCCGGGGACATGGTGGACGGCATCGGCGTGTACCCGGGCCAGGAGAAGGAGCTCCACATCGCGGACGTCTACGACCAGTACAGGAAGGCCGCCGAGTACTTCGACCAGTTCCCCCGGCACCTGAAGATCGTCATCGCCCCGGGGAACCACGACGCCGTGAGGCAGGCCGAGCCCCAGCCCGCCCTGCCTGAGGAGGTCCGGAGGATGTTCAGGCACCCGAACGTCACGTTCGCCGGCAACCCTTCTGCAGTGGAAATGGAGGGGGTCAGGCTGCTCATCTACCACGGCCGGTCTTTAGACGATCTGGTGTCGAACCTGCCCGGCGCCTCGTACTCGAAGCCCGAGAAGGCCATGGCCGAATTACTGAAGCGCCGCCACCTCTCGCCCATATACGGCGGCAAGGTGATGATCGCCCCCGAGGCGAAGGACCACTTCGTCATCGATCCGCTCCCCGACATCATGCACAGCGGCCACGTGCACACCGTGGGCGTATGCCGCTACAGGGGCGTCACATTAGTCAATTCGGGCACCTGGCAATCCCAGACCGACTTCCAGAAGCGGATGAACATCCAGCCGGACCCCGCCCGCATCCCCATCGTTGACCTGCAGAACGGTGACGTCAAGATCGTGGACTTCGGGGAATGACTAAAAATTAAGCATCTCTAAGCTTCATAAGAATGCTCTAAGACTTTTTCAGCCACGAAGTTGCTCGAAGCCGGCCTGAAGTGACTCTAAGATCTTTTTTATAAAATGAATATCTGCTATTATCTCTATCGTTATGCCGTCGTGGTATCAGTTTTGACACTGAGGCCACAGACCGTACTTCCGATGTGGTCTTTTTTGGGCTGTTATCTAAGTGGTTGTTTTGTTGTGGGGTTTGTTGGTTGTTATTGTTAGAATTGGCTGAATAGCGGGGGTTTTTCAATGTTTTTTGATAGCTTGGGCTATCGGGTTGTCGCTAAGCAATCACTATCAGGGTTCTTGAGAGCCTGTGCTCTCCTATCAGCGATCCTTCAAGTCTCAGTAATTGTTTTACGAGTTTTTTCATCTCGTCGTTCCTGAAAAAGGTGTTGTTAACCATTCTTACGACCTGTACGAGGTTCATCAGGTAAAGGCTGATGCAATAGATAAGGTATCGGTAGGCTTTGTCGGTGCTGCATGTTCGTATCTTGTACTGGTTCTTCTCTTTAAAACCTGTTTCCACGTTGTTCCTTACGAAGTACCAGTCCATGAAATTCTGGACCAGTTCCGGGCACACGTCCATATTGCTGATCACTCCCACGTACTCCCTTTCTCGCTTCTTCTTGCTCTTGTTCCGTCCCTTTCTTTTGCCCTTTTCTTTTCTACCATCCTCTTTTTTCTCTTTCTTTTTCTCTTCGAGGTATAGCCATGCCCGTACCTGGTCTGTTTCGCCCTTTACTGTATACCGTAATTTGTATTCTCCCCGTTTTTTCGATTCCTCCCAGACATTGTCCGATGTCATGCTTTTCCTGAGGGGGATCACGAATTGCATGCCCAAGTCATCCACGGTTTTGAGGATGGTGGCATTGTAGAATCCCCGGTCGAACAGGACGACGTCAACCAGGACATGGCTCATTGTCTTTTCAAGGAGGACTCGTACAATGTCCGAGAGTTTATCGTTCGTAGTGACGGGCATACATGCCAGAGCGAGCTTGCGGCTCTCGTCTACAAGGGAGGCCACGGCGTACCGGAGGACGTACGTGTTCTTGTTAAGGCCCTTTTTAGGGTGCACGTACTCGTCCTCCACTCCCCAGTGCTCCACATCGTTCAAGTCGATGGCAATAGCACAGCCATGCAGGTCCACCAATTTGGCCTGACACTCGAAGAACCAGTCAGCTCCCCGTATCACATCGTCCATGGAGTACTTGAAAAACTGGAAGAAACTGTCCGGAGGGAGCCCCCCGTAATTGTTATACACAGATTCCAGGCTCTTCATTCTCACGGACGCGTTAACAAGACACCTTGCATAACCCATGCTTCGGGGAAAATCAAACAGGCTTGCGAACCGGCGCGCGAAAAGATTTATATCAACATGCCTAACGCTACAAACGCGGGGACTGTGAGGAGTTTTCATTCTTACCAACAAGCCCCTTACACCCCCGCCCTTAAATACTAAAACTTATTCTACCACCACAACCCCTAACAAAACAACCTCGGAACTACGGACAGAGATTTTTTATTATTTAAAATCTCCTGGCTCTCTGTTTCTCCATTATAAAAAGTGCTCAGTATACTCTGTGTTGAAAAAACCGTGGGGCTGTACGTGTCTCGCAAACAATGCATAAGAATAAAACGCAAACACCTGACAATAGACCCTTTAAAGGATCTTCGTGTAACTTCAGGCCCGCTTCGAGCAACTTCGTGGCTGAAAAAGTCTTCCTGCGTTCTTAATATTTTTCGAGGGCCTTCACAGGAAATAAAACCGGGATCAGGAAAATAATAAAAAGAGAAAAGAATTGATTAAACTATACTTGCCCGTCGCCCTTTACCAGGACTCGGGGAATGCCATGTCGGTGTAGATGTCCTCGAGCCGCGCCTTGTGGGTCTTCTCCATGTTGGCCAGCTGCTGGAACAGGAACTGCTGCTCCGTGTCGCTGGAGGCGTTTGCGAGCTGAGTGTACATCTGCATGGCCTCGAGCTCCTTACGGATGGCGATGATGAGGCCCTCGGTCGGCTTCAGGTCCGGCGATAGGGGCGGGGTCGGGAGCGCCTCGACGATCTTGTAGTCCTTCTTCGTCGCATCGAACTTCAGGCCCTTACCTTCCTTCGCGAGGAATGCCTGCAGGAACTCGCGGTGCTTCTTCTCTTCCCCGGCGAGCTCGTCGAAAATGCTCTTCATTGCCTTGTCCTTAGCCTTGTCCGCCACCGTCCGGTAGAACGTGTAGGCTTCGACTTCCCTGTCAATAGCTAACGATAATATCTTTTTTGCTTCTTCCGCCTTCATATGAATTCCTCCTTCAATATAAATCAAATATAGTATTTAAGCTGTTGGTTATAAACTCGAAAAATGAAGGATAGTATTAAAGCTTGTGCATGTACGGCTAAAAGTAATCCGAGGGGCTCTCGAGCTGCCGCCGGGCGAACTCGCCTATCCTGGCCTCGCCGCCGTGCTCATTCAGCTCCTTTTCCACCTTACGGTAATACTCTTTCGCCCTCTCCGGGTCGTGCAGGCGCCGGTAGATGTCGCCGACCAGGTACGTGTAGACCGCGCGGGCCTCCTTCGGCGTGTCGTCCCGCCTCAGCGCCATCTCGAAATGCGTAAGGGCCTCCTGGAGGTAGTAGACCTCCCGGTCCCAGTCGCCCTTCATCCGGTAACACCAGGCGCCCATGTGGAATATCCTGCCCACGACGTAGGGGGGCGCGCCCCGCCAGTCGGCGCAGAGCGCCGCGAGGTAAAAGTTGCCGTTGGTCTCTATCTGCCTGTCCTTCACTTCGGGAGTGATGAGCTTCTCCACCTGGTCCCGGAAGGCCTGGTCGAACCTCTGGGGCCCGAAGTCTCCCTCGTAGCCCGAGTATCCGCACTTCGGGCACGTGTGGACGAAGTAGCACACGGGCTGCTCGCCCTCCGACTCCTTGTAGAGGTCGGAGTGGTGCCTGCCGAAGGAGTCGGTGGACGTGACGAGCTTAGAGTCGAACGCGTTGCCGCAGAGCGGGCATGTGAGCTTGTGGGCCTGTAGGGTGGTCATGGTGAATACTACTCTGGACGCGGGACGTTAAAAACGTGTTGATGGCCCGCCGTACATTTTCCGGATGACCTCCATCACGTCGATGCCCCTGTCGGTGATCGCGTAAAGCCCGCTGTCCTCCTTCGAGACCAGGCCCGCCGACACGAGCTTGTTCAGATGGTATATGAGGTGGCCTCCCCCGTAGCCGGTCACATCCCCGAGGTCCCTGAACGACATGCTCCCCGATGTTAGGTTTTTCAGCATGACGAACCTGGCCCTATGGGACAGCGGCTCGATGAGCTCGGACACGGTAAGGTCGTCCGGAAGCTGCTTATAGTACGGCCGGCTGCGCTTAACATAAAGGCTCTTCCTGTAAGCCGAGAACTTCTCGCCCATCTCCAGCAGCCTGTCCCTCTCGGAGACGTAGATGCCCTGGCAGTATTCACAGGGCGTGCCCTTGAACGTCTCGCTCTCCCTGTCGTCCTGGTCGATGATCGACTTCCTGGCCTCGCCCTCCATACCGGGCGGGGCGGCGTCCAGGCTTACGATGCCCTTGCGCAGGTGATCGCAGACGAAATGGTCGATGCATTCCTCCCTGTTATCGCCCGGGGGGCAGTCGTACGACATCTGTTCCCTGAACCTCTTTTCGGCCCCGGAGATGCTGAGCTCGTAGGCGATCTGGCGGTATCCGACCGACATGGTGTCCTGGATGTCGCACATCATATCCTCTACGAGCGCCAGCTGGGCCTCTTTTAGCTCGGAGGACATGGACATGATCTCCTGCCTGACCTCCGAGCGAAGCTCTTTCATGTCCCGCTCGATGCCGGCGATGCGCTCCTCGATCCTGTCCTTTCTCATCGATCGATCGTATGTGCCCTGCGTATAAAATATTTACCTTCACTGGCCTCGAATAAGCTTAAAATTCGAACGTTTTTGCTTAAGGTAATCATTTAGTATACGAAATTTACCTTAATTGCTTTCGTCTTCATCATTCTATTGTACCTTGAGGTTCGAATATGGAAGTGCAAATATCAGGCTTAAGGCATGTTCCCGCATCGCTGTATAATTATATTTACCGCATACTGGGGGGTTTTGACCGGAAACACGAAGACGATGTCGCCAAAGGCGCCCTAAAAGGGGACGAGAGCTACCGGCACCGCCATGATACGCAGGCGCTGGCCGCCGCGGCCTGGCAGGGGTCGAGGTTCTTCAGATAAAAAAACGGGGCTTAATTGCGCCCCTGCATTTTTATGATCCGGGCGACGTCGGAGCCCACGTCGGACGTCCTGGAGGATCCGCCAAGGTCGTACGTCCGGACCCTGCCCTCCCGGAGGTTGGCCTCGATCGCAGAAAGGATGCCCTTTGCGGCTTCCTTCTCCCCCAGGTGGTCCATCATGAGCGCCCCGGCCCATATCGTCGCTATCGGGTTCACCTTGTCGAGGCCCTTGTACTTCGGGGCGGACCCACCCATGGGCTCGAACATGCTGGTGCCCTCCGGGTTGACGTTCCCTCCCGGCGCCAGGCCCAGGCCGCCCTGGATCATGGCCCCGAGGTCGGTGATGATGTCCCCGAACATGTTGGGGGCGACGATCACGTCGAAGAACTCCGGGTTCTTGACGAACCACATGGTCACTGCGTCCACGAAGTTGAAGTCCGTCCTCACGTCCGGGTAGTTCCGGCCGACTTCCTGGAAGGTCTCCCGCCACAGGCCGTAGATGTCCGTCATGACGTTGGCCTTGTCGACGCTGGATAGATGCTTGTTACGCTGCTGCGCCAGCTTGAAGGAGTAGTCCATGATGCGCCTGGTGCCCTCCTTGCTTATCACCCCGATCTGGTAGCCGATCTCGTCGCTGTCCGTGAGCACGTCCAGGTCGAACTTCACGCTGTACGCCTCTCTTAATAATTTAAGGTGCTGGCTGGTGAGGCCCTTCGTACACCGGCCCCCGATGCCGGCGTAAAAGTCCTCGGTGTTCTCCCTCACCACGAAGAAGTCGATGTCCTTCGCCGTTTTATTTTTTATGGGCGTCTCCACGCCCTCCATGAGCTTTACAGGCCTCAGGTTGATGTACTGGTCGAAGTGGAACCTCAGCCTCAGCAGGACGCCCTTTTCGAGGATGCCCGTCTTCACCTTGCGCTCGTCGCCAAGCGCGCCCAGGAAGAATGCCCTGTGCCTGCCAAGCTCCTTGAGCGTGTCCTCGGACACGGTCTCGCCCGTCTTCAGGTAGTGGTCCGCGCCCAGGGGCAGCTCCAGCCACTCCACGTCGTAGCCGTATACCTCTCCGGCCGCATCTATGGCCTTTTTACCCTCGGCGATGACCTCCGGGCCGATGCCGTCCCCGGGGATCACCGGTATCTTGTAAGTTGTCATCCGTTAACCTCTCGCCATATATGAACGCTATTTTTTGTGCTCCTTCGCAACGATCTCCCGGGCGTACTCGATGAGCCCCCCGGCCCTCACGATCTCCTCCAGAAACTCCGGGAGGGGGGCAGTGCGATACGTCTCGCCCTTCGTGAGGTTCCTGATGACGTCCCCCTCGACCTCCAGGACGTCCCCGTCGGATATCCGGCCGGCGTCCTCGCACTCCAGCATGGGGAGGCCGATGTTGACGGAGTTCCTGAAGAAGATGCGGGCGAAGGACTTCGCTATTACGCACTTGATCCCCGCCCCCTTGAGCGCCAGGGGCGCGTGCTCCCTCGACGAGCCGCAGCCGAAGTTCTCCCCGGCCACCACGACGTCCCCGGGCGACGGCCTGAAGTCCGGCCTGACGCCCTCAAAGGCGTGCTTTGCCAGCTCCTTCGCATCGTTGATGATGAGGAACCTTCCGGGTATGATGGCGTCGGTGTCGACGTCGTCCCCGAACTTCCAGGCCCTCGAAAGCTCCCTCCTGTTCTCGACTACCGTTTTCTTCGTCGTCTTGCGGGCCATGCTCACACGCTCCTCGGGTCGGCGATCTTTCCTTTTATCGCGGAGGCCGCCGCCGTTGCCGGGCTGCACAGGTACACGAACGCCTCCGGGCTGCCCTGCCTCCCCTTGAAATTACGGTTGGACGTGGACAGGCCCACCTCTCCCGGACCGAGCAGGCCGAACGAGCCTCCCATGCACGGGCCGCAGCACGGCGACTCCACCAGCGCCCCGGCGTTCATGAACTCCTCCACGAGCCCCGCCTTGAGCACCTTCATGTACTCCGTGTGCGATGCCGGTATGACGATCATGCGGACGCCCTTCGCCACGGGCCTGCCGTCCATGACCTCCGCCGCTGTTTTCAGGTCCTCGAACCTGCCGTTGGTGCACGACCCCAGGAAGACCTGGTCGATCTTCTTCCCCTCGACCTTGCCCACGTCGACCACGTTGTCGACGTTGTGGGGGCATGCGACCTGGGGCTCGAGCTCGCCGGCATCGTACTCCCTGACCTCGGAGTACTCCGCGCCCTTATCGCTCTTCAGGCCCCTATCCAGCTTAAAGCCTTTAGAGCGCTGCCTGACGTATGCCTCGGTCGTGCGGTCGGGCTCGATGATGCCCGCCTTGCCGCCCATCTCGATGGCCATGTTGCTGATGGTCATGCGCTGGGACATGTCCAGGCTCCTTATGGCGTCCCCGGCATACTCGCAGGCCTTGTAGCGTGCGCCGTCGGCCCCGACGTCCCCGATCAGCTTGAGGATGATATCTTTGGAATAAACTCTATCGCCGAGCTTGCCGTCGACCTCGAACCTTATGGTCTCCGGCACCCTGAACCAAAGCCTGCCCAGCGCGAACACGGCCGCCATGTCCGTTGAGCCGATGCCGGTGCCGAACGCCCCGACCGCGCCGTAGGCGCAGGTATGGGAGTCAGAGCCGACTACGAGCTGGCCGGGCAGGACGTGCCCCTTCTCGGGCATGACCTGGTGGCAGATGCCTTCGTG
The DNA here is from genome assembly GCF_000011005.1 of Methanocella paludicola SANAE. Classification (NCBI taxonomy): domain Archaea; kingdom Methanobacteriati; phylum Methanobacteriota; class Methanomicrobia; order Methanocellales; family Methanocellaceae; genus Methanocella; species Methanocella paludicola. Next base: position 2,944,506 of record NC_013665.1, on the reverse strand, counting down.
TAAGTCGTAAAAGTGCTTTATCTTCTGGTCCTTTGCGAACTTCCTCAGTAAAATGTGGTTCTTAGCGGCGTTGAGCGAGTCGGCCGGGACCTGGTGGTCAAATAAGATAATGATCTTACCGGGGTCCCACACCTTTTTCTCCTTCTCGTCCCGCATGATCTCGTAGAAGCCCTCGACCGCGAGAGGACCCGTTATGTCATGGGTCATCGCCCTGTCGATGGATGCCATTACGAAATCGCCCGCTTTCACGGGCCTGCCGGACGCCCTGCTAAAGATCTTTTCCGTTATGGTGAGGTCATTCGACATTTGAATCTAAGGTAGCTTAATGCCTAGAACTTGTTATAAATTTAACCGTAATTGAGTGTTAGTTGCACCCGCCAGATTTTTGAATCAATAGTATTATTAATGCACAAGCCCTACCGTAAAAGAGCGTGCTTGATATGTCCGACGTGCTTGAAGTCTATGAAAAACTGAACGGGAAGATCACCCAGAAAGAGTTCAAAAAGTTAGTGGACGAGAAGATGGATATCATGGGCGGCCTCTGCGACGAGCACACCGCCGCGTTGCTCGTGGCCCACGACCTGGGCATCGAGGGCGTCAACGCCATAAAGATAAAAGAGATCACGCTCGACAAGAAGAACGTCCAGTTCATCGCGAAGGTGACCGGGGCGTCCGACGTCAGGAAGTTCAGCCGCAACGACGGCTCCGAGGGCCGGGTATGTAACCTCACCGTCGCCGACGAGACGGGCGAGGTCACGTTAGTCCTGTGGGACGAGCTGGCCGATGCCGTGATGACCGGCGACATAAAAGAAGGCGACGTGCTCAAGATCAGCGGCTACGTGAAGGAAGGCCAGCGGGGCATGGAGGTCAGCATCGGCAAGGGCGGCGGCATCCAGAAGGACGAGAGTACGAAGATAACCGTCAAGGACCCGATGATCCCAATCAAGGGCGTCCAGATGGGCAACGGCAACGTGTGCGTCCGCGCCATGATACTGTCGAAGCAGGAGCCCCGCTCCTTCAACCGGAAGGACGGCTCGAAGGGCTCGGTCCAGGGCGTCATGATCGGGGACGAGTCGGGCAAGATCAGGCTTACCGTATGGGATAACAAGCTCAAGGACGTGGAGGCCCTCAACCCGGGCGACTCCATCGAGGTTTTACACGCCTACACCCGGGAGTCCATGGGCGGCGTGGAGATCCAGGTCGGGAACCGGGGCATTGTCCGCAGGTCCGACAAGAAAGTGGAGTACGAGGAGCCCGTGTCGAAGATCGGCGACATCGAGGCCGATAAGTCCTACAACGTCAAAGGGGTCGTGACCGGCATCGACGGCGTCCGGGAGTTCACCACCAAGGACGGCAAGCTCGGCCGGCTCTGCGGCGTCCACCTATCGGACGATACGGGCAGGGTCCGCGTGGTATTCTGGGGCGAGCACGCGAACTTCGCGGAGGCGCTCTCCGTCGGCGATAAGATATTAGTCACGGACGCCCAGGCGAAGCTGAACTTCAGGCAGGAGCTCGAGCTGTCCGCGAACTGGCGGAGCGCGGTCAGGAAGATCGAATAAAAACTATTTATTTTCATCCCGCCATTTTTCATCGCCCATGCTAATCGCCCTCCTGCCCGACCAGCTTTCGCAGACGCAGCTTCTCATGCTCATATTCCTGGTGATATCCCTGGATATCCTGATAGTGGCGCTCGCCATCGCTGGGGCAACTCTATTCGTCGCGTTCAAGGCGGGCAAGGGCGTCCTGCAGACCATAGACAAGGCGGTGGACTGGGCGGTCTACACTATCCTGCGCCTCGTCGAGGACACGCTCGAGTCGCCGCCTTTCAATAAGCTGCCCATCATGCAGCTTGCCCTCGTAGGCGTGAAGAAGGCCTACGACATCTACAGCGCGGCGCAGATGCTGGTCGTGGCCGTCATCAACGTCGTGGTCACCATCGTGGCCATCGCGCTGGCACTGCTCTTCGTGGTATCGCTGTTCATCCTCAACCTGGCGGCCCTGGCGACGGTCATCCATTACGTTGTTTGAAAACGGACAGCACCCCTGATAAATATTAAATACCAAAACGGTATTATGGTGGTTTACATGAAGCTTTTAGTCAGCCCCATGAACGTTCAGGAGGCTATCGCGGCCGAGCAGGGCGGCGCCGACATCATCGACGTCAAGAACCCGAAGGAGGGCTCCCTCGGCGCCAACTTCCCGTGGGTCATCTCGCAAATAAAATCCCACATCAGCAAGCCGCTCAGCGCGACCATCGGCGACTTCAACTTCAAGCCGGGCACGGCGTCCCTGGCGGCGCTCGGGGCGGCGGTGGCCGGAGCGCAGTACATCAAGGTGGGGCTGTACGACATTCACACGCCCGAGCAGGCGTACGAGCTTCTCGCGGGCGTTACCCGGGCGGTCCGCACCTTCGACGCCGAGAAGATCGTCGTCGCATCCGCTTACTCCGACTACGAGCGCATCGGCTCCATCAGTCCCTTTGAGCTGCCCGCCGCGGCGAAGAGGGCTGACGCCGACGTGGTCATGGTGGACACTGGCATCAAGGACGGCAGGTCCACGTTCGAGTTCATGGGCAGCGAGGAGCTGAAAAAATTCGTCGACCTGGCGCACGAGAACAAGCTGAATTGCGCCATCGCCGGCTCCATTAAACTTAAGGACATCGCCTTTCTCAGGGAGATCAGCCCCGACATCATCGGCGTGAGAGGCATGGTCTGCGGCGGGGACCGCACCCAGGCCATACGCCCCGAGCTCGTGGCCGAGCTCAAGAAACAGCTCGCATAAAAATCGCCCTGCACATACCCGACATCTTTTTTGCCGCTCCCTTCGCGAGGGTAAAAAAACGGCCCCGTAAGAGGAAATTTATTAATACTAGGTTCAGGTATAGTTACCCAAAAGGGTATGGTGATTAATAGTGTTCTTAAAAAAGCTCGATGCCCCCCTCGGGATCACTTTTGACGACGTCCTGCTGGTCCCAAGCAAGTCTTACGTAGAGCCCGACCACACGGACGTTAAAACCAGATTTTCGAAGAATATCAGCCTGAACGTTCCCATCGTCAGCGCCGCCATGGACACCGTCTCCGAGGCCGAGATGGCCGTCGCCATCGCCAGGGAGGGCGGCATCGGCGTCATCCACAGGAACATGCCGAGGGAGATGCAGGTCGAGGAGATCCAGAAGGTCAAGAGGGGCGAGGAGATACTCATAAGGGATGTCACCACCGCCAGCCCGTCGCAGACCGTCGGTGCCGTCTGGAAGACCATGACGGAGCAGAGCATCAGCGGCATCCCCATCATCGAGAACGGCAAGCTCGTCGGCATCATAAGCCGCCGCGACGTGCGGCCCATCGTGAAGGCCGACCCCAACAAGAAGATCGTCGAGGTCATGACCCGGGACGTGGTCACCGCCCGGGAGAGCGTCAAGATCGACGAGGCCATCGACATCATGTACGAGCACAAGGTGGAGCGTTTACCGATCATCAACGATAAGGGCAGCCTGATAGGCATCATCTCGATGCAGAACATCATCGAGAGGCGCCAGTATCCCAACTGCAACAAGAACGGCGGCGACCAGCTTCGCGTCGCCGCCGCCGTGGGGCCCTTCGACATCGAGCGGGCCATGGCGCTTGACAAGGCAGGCGTGGACGCGATCTGCGTGGACTGCGCGCACGCCCACAACATGAGGGTCGTCGAGTCCGCGAGGAGAATTAAGAAGATGGTCTCCGCGGACGTCGTCGTGGGCAACATCGCCACGGCCGAGGCGGCCGAGGAGCTCGCGGGATTCGCGGACGGCGTCAAGGTGGGCGTCGGCCCCGGCTCCATATGTACCACGCGCATCGTGGCGGGCGTGGGCGTGCCCCAGCTCACGGCGGTCGCCAGCGTGGTGGACGTGGCCCGGAAGGCGGGCATGCCGGTCATCGCCGACGGCGGAGTGCGCTACTCGGGCGACGTGGCCAAGGCCATCGCGGCGGGCGCCGACTGCGTCATGCTGGGTAACCTTTTAGCCGGCACCAAGGAGGCCCCGGGAAGGCTCATCACGATCAAGGGCAGGAAGTACAAGCAGTACCGGGGCATGGGCTCGCTGGGCGCCATGGCGGGCGGAGAGTGCTCGGACAGGTACTTCCAGGGCGAGATCGGCAGGACCAAGTTCGTGCCGGAGGGCGTCGAGGGCGCGATCCCGTACCGGGGAACGGTCAGCGACATCATCTACCAGCTCATCGGCGGGCTGCGCTCGTCCATGGGATACTGCGGGGCCAACGCCATCACGGAGATGCAGGAGAAGTCCCGCTTCGTCCGCGTCACGCCTTCGGGCATGACCGAGAGCCACCCCCACGACATCATGATCACCGACGAGGCCCCGAACTACCCTTTAACGCTCCGGCAGTGATGGAGATGGAGTTTGCACAGCGCAAACCCTGACCTCCCGAGCCCTACACTTTTTTATTTTCCTTTACAAACTTATATATACTACTATTAGGTACATCAAACTAAAGCATATAACGTTGTAAAGGGCACTCCGCGTGCGGCCGCATTTCCCATTACAAATTGCGGGAAAAGCCGGTACCATCGCGTGCTATATAGATAACCTATAAGCCCTCAGGAAAGACATAGGGTAAGAAAAAATCGTGGGGTAAACGACTTTAACTCAGGAGACGCGACACAAGATGGATTCTGTGGTATCGCTGAAGAACGTGCGCAAGAGCTACCATATGGGCAGCGAAGACCTGCTCGTGCTGAAGGGCATCGACCTCGATATAAAGAGAGGCGAGTTCATCAGCATCATGGGCCCATCGGGGAGCGGCAAGAGCACGCTCATGAACCTCATCGGCCTGCTTGACAGGCCGGACAGCGGCCAGCTGGTGATCAATAACAAGGACATCGGCACGCTTAACGACGTGGAGCTCTCCCACCTCCGGGGGAAGGAGATCGGCTTCATCTTCCAGACGTTCAACCTGGTATCCCGGCTCAGCGCCCTCAAGAACGTGGAGCTCCCGATGATATTCCAGGAGCATTCGAAGGCGTACCGCGCCGGAGTCGCGAAGCGATACCTCGAGGAAGTGGGCCTCGGGGACCGCATGTCCCACCGCCCCAACGAGCTTTCCGGCGGCCAGAGGCAGCGCGTGGCCATCGCCCGGTCGCTGGTCAACGACCCATCGATACTCCTCGCGGACGAGCCTACGGGCAACCTGGACGCGAAGACCGGCGACGAGATCATGAAGCTCTTCGTGGAACTGAACAAGAACGGCCGGACCATCGTGATGGTCACCCACAACCCGGATGTCGCCGAGTTCAGCCAGCGGATCATCCGCCTCAAGGACGGGATGATCGTGGGAGAGGAGACGAATTAAGTAGCGTTCATTTATGGAGATATGAGTATGAAGTTATCAACGAAACTGGTGGGCGTCCTCGCAATGCTCATCATTGTCATAATGGCAGCCGTTCCGGCGGGCGCCGCCTCCGGCAAGCCGTCCGTCGCGGTGGGCGACGTCAAGGTCTCCCCCTCGGCCCTCATGCCCGGGGATACGGGCACTGTTGCGGTCACCCTCACCAACCCTGCAAAGAGCCTGGCCGGCGATACGACTTCGGATAGTAATACTTACAATTACGGCACGGGCACTTCAGGGCAGTATAGCATAGGGCACACGCAGACGACCACGACGACCAGCACCAACTCGCCCGACGGGGCGGTGTACCTCAAAGAGGTAACGCTCCTGGCGGACTCGCCGCTCCACGTCACGTCGAAGCAGTATGCCGACATAGGCCGGATGGGCATGGGCGACTCCGCCCAGTTCGTGTTCACGATAAGCGTGGACGAGGGCACGCCCGATGGCACCTACACCATGACCCTGAAGGTCCGCACGGACGACGGGGACATATACCTGAACTATCCGGTCAACGTGCAGGTCAGCAGCGCCTCCCTCAAGGTCGTGATCAACGATGCCCCCAGGTCCTTCTCCACGACCAAGAAGAGCGTCATACTGGACATCGTGAACCTGAGGCCTAACGGTGTCGAGGCGGTCAGCGTCGTGCCCGCGGGCGACGATTTCACGTTCAAGCCCCTGCAGGAGTACGTCGTGGGCAACATCGGCCCGGGCGAGATGTACACGGTCCAGTTCGACGTCACCACCAAGAACGCCACCTACAGCGGTAACCCCTCGTTCAAGGTGATCTACAGGAACGGTAATAACTGGCACGAGGCCGACCCCATCACCGTCTACTCGGACCACACCCAGTCCGCCGCAGTGGCGACCGCCGGCTCGAGCGACAACACGCTGCTCTACCTGATCGGCATCATCGTCGCCGCCGCATTACTGCTGGGCGGGTACTTCCTGTACATGAGAAGCAAGAGAGCAAAGCAATAGAGGCCTTCCAGTGAAACTGCCGGACGTCCTGGAGTACGCCTTCTCGGACTACACGAGCAACAAGTTCAAGACCATGATGTCGTCCCTGGGCATCATCATCGGCGTCATGGCCATAGTCGTAATGCTTACTCTGGGCGACGGCCTGTACTCGGGCGTCAGCCAGCAGTTCGGAAGCCTGGAGCTGGACACGCTGGTCGTGCTTCCCATGGGCATCGACATGCAGGCCGGCACCCTGTCCCAGAAGCCCCCTGCGAAGCTCACCGACAGGGACGTCAGCCTGATCATGGGCACCCCGGGCGTCACCGAAGTCTATCCCGAGATATCCGTGAGCGGCATGACCGTCACCTACCGGGACGAGAACAGGACCATGGGCGTGAGCGGCATCTCCCCCCAGTACTTTTCAGGGCGCTATATGGAGCAGGTAGATAAGGGCCGCTATCTCTCGCAGTCCGATTCATACTCGGTGGTCCTGGGAAGCAGAGTGGCCAACGGCACGTTCGGGAAGGAGATCCGGACCGGCTCGTACATCACCATCACGAACATCTACAACGGCAGGTCCCAGGAATACAAGGTCGTGGGCGTGATGAAGGAGCGCAACGCCTCCATCCTCGTGGGCGACCCGAACAGCGCCATCTACATGACGAAGGCCGGGCTCAAGGCGCTCTCCGACCAGGACACCTACTCGTACATCGGGGTCAGGGCGGAGTCCGTGGAGTCGGCGGACTCGGTCGCGAAGAGCGTGGAGGACTCCCTGAACCGCCTCCACCGGAACGAGGGCTTCTCGGTGCTGACTCAAAAGATGTTCGCCGACCTCATCACCCAGGTGTTCGCCATGATCAAGTACACCCTCGCCGGCATCGGGGCCATCTCCCTGGTCGTCGGCGGGATAGGGATCATGAACGTCATGACGCTCACCGTAAAGGAGCGCACGAAGGAGATCGGCCTGATGAAGGCCGTGGGCGCCACCACCATGGACGTGCGGAAGGTGTTCATCGCCGAGTCGGCGATGCTCGGGCTCTTCAGCGGCGCCGGGGGCGTCCTCCTCGCGGCCGCCATCGCCGCCGTCGTCGGACACTACGCGGAGCTCTCGATGCCCGTGTCGGCGTCGAACGCCATCATCGGCGTTCTATTCGGGCTCGTGGTGACCGTGGTGTTCGGCGTGTACCCCGCCAACCAGGCGGCGAGGCTCGACCCCATCGAGGCGCTGAGGACGGAGTGACCATGAAGCCTGCAGACGTCATCGGATACGCGCTATCCGACTTCTCCAATAACAAGTTCAAGACCATGATGTCGTCCCTGGGCATCATCATCGGCGTCATGGCCATAGTCGTAATGCTTACTCTGGGCGATGGCCTCTACTCGGGCGTCAGCCAGCAGTTCGGCGACCTCGATCTGGATCAAATGATCGTCATGCCGGGCGGCGGCAGCGTGCAGTCGGGCGGCATGGGCATGGGCATGGGCTTCGCGAGCGCCCAGGAAAAGTCCCCCGCCAAGTTCACCGACCGGGACGTGAGCCTGCTCATGGGCACCTCCGGCGTGGTCGAGGTCACCCCCCGGGTCAGCGGAAGCGGCATCGTCACGTACGGCAGCGAGAACCGCAGTCTCTCCATCCAGGGCGTCCGCCCTGCAAGCGAGACCCGGCTGGACGGCCAGATCGACAAGGGCCGGTTCCTCTCGTCCACGGACACGTACTCGGTGGTCATCGGGAGCAAGATCGCCAACGGCACCTTCGGCAGGCTCGTCAAGACGGGCACGCCCATCACCATCACCAACCCCATGGACGGCAGGTCCCACCAGTACACGGTCGTCGGCATCCTCCAGGAGAGCAACGGCTCCATGGTCACCGGGGACCCCAACTCGAACATCTACATGACCATGGACGGCATCAAGGCCGTCTCCAGCGTGGACAGCTACAGCATGATCTACGTGAGGGCCGCCTCGGCGTCCGAGGCCCAGGCGACCGCGGACAACGTGGAGGAATCCCTGAAACGCCTCCACCGGAACGAGGGCTTCACCGTGATCACCATCAAGTCCTTCTCCGACGCGATCAACTCGATCTTCGACTACATCAAGTACGTCCTGGGGGGCATCGCCGGGATCTCGCTGGTCGTCGGCGGTATCGGCATCCTGAACGTCATGATGCTCACCGTAAAAGAAAGGACGAAGGAGATCGGCCTGATGAAGGCCGTGGGCGCCACCACCATGGACGTCCGCATGCTCTTCCTGGCCGAGTCCGCCATGCTGGGCGTGGTCAGCGGCCTCATCGGCCTCGGCCTTGCGGCCATCATCTCTTACTTTATAGGCAACGGCGCCGGCATGCCCATGCCCATCACCCTCAACAACGTGCTCATCGGCCTGGGCTTCGGCTTCATCACCACCACCATCGCCGGCGTCTACCCCGCCAACAAGGCTGCGACTCTCGACCCCATCGAGGCGCTTCGCACGGAATAAGCCCCTCTGCTCGAATTGGGCATCAGCCCAAAAGCATAATAAGAACGCTCGAAGACTTTTTCAGCCACAAAGCGACTCGAAGCCGGCCCGAAGCGACACGAAGGCTTTTTAAAACAGACGTGCTCCGACCATTTTTTCAATATAAAGAAAGTATACATATCATGGCAAAGCACGTCTTTTGGATATTACTTTCAATCCGCATGCGATAACGTTCTATATACACTCCAATACTAATTACAATAATTATAAAATAAGCCCGAGAGGTAAACAAAATGGCAGAAAGAATGACAATAGAAGATCTACCTGGCGTGGGGCCTGCTACCGCCGACAAGCTCAAAGAGGCAGGATATACATCCATCGAGGCGATAGCTGTCGCATCGCCGAGCGAGTTGGCCGCAGCGGCCGAGGTGGGCGAGAACACCGCCTCCAAGATCGTCGCGGCCGCGAAGAAGTGCTCCAACATCGGGGGATTCGAGACAGGAGACACCGTGTTCGAGCGCCGCAAGCAGGTAGGCAAGCTCAAGACCGGGTCGAACGCGCTCGACGAGCTCCTGGGCGGGGGCGTGGAGACGCAGTCGATCACCGAGTTCTACGGCGAGTTCGGGTCGGGCAAGACCCAGGTGGCGCACCAGCTCGCGGTGAAAGTGCAGCTTCCCCCTGAGGAGGGCGGCCTCGGAGGCTCCGTCATCATGATCGACACCGAGAACACGTTCAGGCCGGAGCGTATCGCCCAGATGGTCAAAGGGCTCAAGGGTGGAGAGGACCTGGATCCCGAGGAGTTCCTCAAGAACATCCACGTCGCCCGCGCTTACAACTCCAACCACCAGATACTCCTGGTCGAGAGCGCCTCCGAATTAGCGGAGAAGATGCGCGACTCGGACAGGCCCGTCAAGCTCATCATCGTGGACTCCCTGACGGCACACTTCAGGAGCGAGTACGTGGGCAGGGGCACCCTGGCCGACAGGCAGCAGAAGCTCAACAAGCACATGCACGACCTGATGCGGTTCGGCGACATCAACAACGCCGCCATCGTGGTCACCAACCAGGTGCAGGCGAAGCCCGACGCATTCTTCGGCGACCCCACCAGGCCCATCGGCGGCCACATCGTGGGCCACACGGCCACGTTCAGGCTGTACCTGAGGAAGTCGAAGGGCGAGAAGCGTATCGCCAGGCTCGTGGACTCCCCGAACCTGCCGGAAGGCGAGGCGATATTCTCGGTCACGACCGAGGGTCTGAGGGACTAAGGTCCCTCCTTTTTTAGTTTATAGCGCCGGGCTCAGCTCAGGCGATCTTCTTCCGCATGCAGACGGCCGAGGCCGGGCATATGGTCCTGAACTCAGTGGTATTTTGAATGACATTAGGCGCGTCAGACCTGACGGCCGCCTCGAACCCACGCCTCTTAAAAAACCCGGAAGCTGTTGTAGTGAGAATGTATATCTCGCCAATGCCTTTTAGCCAGGCATGCGAGAGCATTTCGTCCAGCAGGGCTTTCCCCAATCCTTTGTCCCGATGGCCGGGCCCCACCGCGAGCGACCTTAGCAGCCCGTACGGGCCCGCCCTCTCCAGCCCGACGACGCCTACGATGCTGTTCCCCGATACGGCGACGATGAAGTCCTGCCTGCCCGGGCTGACGTCCTCGCAGGGCAATTCGGACGCCTTCAGCAGCGATATGATCGCGGGCAGATCTTCGGCTGTGGCGATCCTCATGTCTGGCATGATGGATCATATGGAAATACCTGCCTAAACGTTTGCCGGTCCCGCCAAGAAAAGATATATGACCATTTGACTTCTATAAGGTGAAAAAGGTGCTCTCAAATGGAAAAGCTCGAGCAGGAAGAGACCGCAGCCACCGTATTCTCGTACCTCATCCGGGGGCTGTCGAACGGGAACCACGACTCGGTGAAGGCAGAGATAATGAAGAAGCTCCGGCCCATCAAGGACTTGTACGGCCTGTCAGACGAAGTCTATCCGTTGTACGTCGACCAGTGCATAGCCCACAAAAAGTTCCTGAAGGTCCAGGACGCCATGGAGGCGTTCGGGAAGGCCATCGAGGCGGGCAAGGTCCCCGGGAATGACGAGAGGGCGATGATGCAGTGGGTCATGGACGTCCAGAACCAGGTCAGGACGTACGGGAACGTCAAGACCAAGCGGCGCTGACCATAAAATTATTATATCGTCCGCCAAACTACTTTTTAACGAGTTGAAAAAAAGAGGCACTATGAAGGTCTTCGGCATCAGCGGAAGCCCCCGCCAGGGCGGCACTGACTATGCGGTCAGGTATGGACTGGACTACCTAAAGGAGAAGGGCTGCGAGACCAGGTACTTCTCCGTCAGGGGAAAGGACATCAGGTTCTGCATCCACTGCGACTACTGCATCAAGAATAAGCAGGGATGCATCCAGAAGGACGCCCTGCCGGAGTTCTACGACGGCATGGTCTGGGCCGACGGCATCATCTTCGGCACGCCGTGCTACCAGGGCAGCCTGTCCGGCCAGACGAAGTGCCTGATGGACAGGTGCAGGGCCATACTCGCGAAAGATCCTTCGATACTAAAGGGCAAGACCGGCATGGGCCTGGCCGTGGGCGGCGACCGCTGCGGCGGGCAGGAGCTTGCCCTGACCACGATCAATAACTTTTACATCCTCAACGAGATGATCCCGTGCGGAGGCGGCTCTTTCGGCGCCAACCTGGGAGGGACTCTATGGTCCCACGACAGGGGAAGCGAGGGCGTGGCCGGCGACGAGGAAGGGCTCCGCACGCTCCGCAAGACGCTCAAGCGCTTTTACGAGGCGATGGCCAGGAAGGTGGCATGATGGTCCGCATAGCCTGGGGCATCACCGGCTGCGGCGACAAGATCGAGGAGATCGCCGCGCTCATGATCGAGCTGAAGAAGAAGCACGGCCTCACCGTGGACATTTACACGTCGAAGAGCGCCAAACTGGTGCTCAAATGGTACAAGCTCTGGAGCAAGCTGGAGGAAGAGTTCTACGACATCCGCGTCGAAGTGGACGCGAACTCCCCGTTCCTGGTGGGCAAGCTCCAGACCGGCCACTACGACATGTTCCTGGTGGCCCCCGTAACGGCGAATACGGCGGCCAAGATCGCCTACGGCATCGGCGATACGCTGCTCTCGAACGCCGTAGCCCAGGGCGCCAAGGCCCGGCTGCCGATCTACATATACCCGCCCGACAACAAGCCCGGCGAGCTCGTGACCATCCTGCCCGGCGGCAAGAAGATGACCCTCTATATAAGAGACGTCGACGTGGAGAACGTCAATAAGATCCGAAAGATGGAGGGCATCACGGTGCTGGAGAGCGTTCAGGACATCCGGCGTGCCGTCGAAGGCTTCGTAGAGCAGCAGGGGAAAAGCCCCTAGAGGCTCTTGAACCCGACATCAGCCTTCGTGCAACCCTTGAACGGGGGAAGCGTTGTCGCCTCAGCCTCGATGTCGCTGCGCTCGGCCTGAGCCAGGGGAGCGAACTGCTCTATGGATATGCCGAGAGTCTTACCTTTCTTCTGTGGCCTCCACATCGCTACCGGGCGACCTTTATACAGGACAATGCCCGGGTTGCCCACGGCTCGCCAGATGAGGCGGCGGAGCCCTTTATCGGGGATAAGCGTCGCCCTGTCCCGCATCTGCAGGTACGGGTCATGGGGCGGCAGGAACCGTGTGCCCTCGGGCTCCCGGGGCGACATGAGGCGGGGAAGGTCCGGCTCACGTATCCATGCTTTACGTCCCTCGAAGTCGACTTCCACGAGCTCTTTTGCCATGGGTTCCCACGCGTTCGAGGCCCCGGCCAGCGAAATGCCGACCCATTCGGAGAAATGCTCGGGCGTCGAGGGCCCGTAGCACGAAATGTAGCGGCGTGCCAGCCCGGCTCTCGCCTCCTGCGGGTCCGCTTCCGACAACGGGGCGCCGAGCCACTGGTCCGTGCGCACGAAGTGGGCGGCGTTGCGCCTTGTAACGAAACAGAACGAGCCCTCGAGTGCATTGACGTACAGGCAGAAGCGGACGATGGCCTCGCCCAGGGGCTGGCGGGGCGCGTACCCGCCGGGCGACCTCCATGCCTCAAGCTGCCCCGGAGATAATCGTTCTGCCACGCGATCGGCCAGCTCGACGGCCAGCTCGCTCTTGGGAAGCGCACGGCCGTCCAGGACTTCGAGCACCGCATCGGATGTCAGGCGGACCGCCTCCGCGGCGCTCATGCCGGCCTTATCGAAGGCGGGGCCGGCTCCCCGGATGAAGAAGCGCATCGAGTCCTCGTCCCCGGGCAGCACGCCCCGGGTGAACACGGCCGCGTCGGCCGTCGGGGACACATAGGCCGCGCCCCTCAGGCTGAAGGTCTGCATCAGAGTCTTATCGATATCCAGCGCCCTCTCAACGTCCCCCGGAGTAAGGCCCTCAACCCTCGCGTGGAGCGAGAGGGCCGCCGAGCCGGGCGGCGTGTTCTGGATGCCACACGCCCCTGCCGCCCGCAGCATCGAGCCCGGGGGGGATCGGCGGGCAAGATAATGGCCATCCAGGCGAAAGGCCAGCGCCTGATCGACGGCGATCCTGTCCTGCACAAGCAACCACTATATCCCCGGCGGACATAAACCTATGTACGGCACTATTTTATTTTAGCAGGCCAATATAATCATAGATGTTCGAGAATATCCTGTACGCGACCGACTTCTCCGAGTCGCCGTTCATGCTCCCCTGCGTCGGCATCATCGGGAAGACGAAAAACATCCACTTATTGCACGTCATCGACGAGCAGAACCGCATCGACCCGGCCCTGTTCGAGCCCCGGATGCAGGAGGCCCGGGACTTCCTGGATGAAGAATTAAATATAGAGCGGAACAAGGGGGTATCCACGGACGTGCACCTCATGCCTGGCGCCCCCGGGAGGGACATCTGCGGCATCGCGGAGAAGCTCGACGCCTCGCTCATCGTGGTCAACTACCACAAGCCCGGCGGGCCGGCGGGCAGCGCCACCATGGAATTGATCAGGAACTGCCGGCGGGACCTGCTGGTCATGACCATGCTCTCCTCCAGCGCGGTGGACCAGTCGAAGATGGCCATGGAGGCCTACTGCACGAACCTCTTCGGCCGCGTGCTCTGCCCCATTACAGGCGAACCGGCGGCCAAGCTGAAGGCACTTCGCGCCCTGAAGGAAGAGGTAAGCATAGGCAGCGTCACTTTCCTGTGCTTTTCCGACCGGGTAGACCCGGTATCCCTCGCAGACAGCCTGAAAGGCCTTGGCCTGGGGGGCGGGGTGGTCATGGCGGAGGGCACGCCCAGGAAAGAGATCATCGAGGCGGCGGAAAAGACCGGCGCGTCCATCATCATGCTCGACGCGGGGGCGGAGATGGGCATGGCGCTGTCGGTGGTGGCGGCCTCGGACTACCCGGCGCTCGTGTTAAAACACCCCTGACCATCACGTATAAAAATACAAAAGGCGCATAAACACCGGAGGCTTTTCATTACTCGGATAAAGGCCGTCGTGGCGGACATCGACGGCACGCTCACCGACATGCGGCGGCAGGTCAGCACCGACGCGATCGCCGCCATCCGCTCGCTTCCCGTGCCGGTCGTGCTGGCCTCGGGCAACGTTATCTGTTTTATGCGCGCGGCCAGCAAGCTCATCGGCGCGAGCGAGGCCATGATCGCGGAGACCGGCGGGGTGATCCAGGTGGGCTACGACGCGAAGCCCTCCGTGCTGGCCGACATCGAGGAGTGCCGGCGGGCGGCCGCCCTTCTTTTGAAAGAGTTCCCGGGCCTGGAGCAGCTCGACGCCCGGTACAGGATGTCCGAGCTGGCCTTCAGGCGCAACGTCGACCTTGAGAAGGCCCGGGCGCTGCTCGCAAAATATTACCCTGACCTTGAGATCATCGACACGAAGTTCGCCCTGCACCTGAAGCACAGGAGCGTCAACAAGGGCACCGGCCTCGTAGAGGTCGCCCGGCTGATGGGCCTGAGGCCCGAGGAGTTCGCGGCGGTGGGGGACTCGGCCAACGACATCCACATGTTCAACGCCGCGGGCATGGGGCTCGCCGTCGGCAACGCCACGCCCGAAATAAAGGAGGCCGCCGACTACGTGGCCGAAAGGCCGTACGGGGAAGGGGCGGCCGAGGCGCTGTACTGGCTCGCCAGGCGGCTCTAGCTCACCCTCACCACGGCGAGCGCGTTCTCGTTCTTGTACTGGTAGAACCCGGGGGCGTTGACCTCCAGGGTCATGTAGCCGATGTTCTGGTTGGCGTTGAGCTTGATGTCGTTCGTCTTGGAGATGTACGCTACTCCTTTTGTGTTGGTCACGCCCGAGCCTGCGCCTCCCAGGCCGTGGACGATCACGCTGGCGCCGCTCACCGGGTTGCCCTTATCGTCAGTCACGTTCACATAGCAGGTCCACGTCTTCGTAACGGCGCCTTCGCCCGAGTTACTGACCTGCAGGAGATTGCCGTCCTTGCTGCTCACCTCGGTCACTGCGGCGGTCAGCGTCTTCGGGGGCTTGAAGCTGTTCACGGCGGCCACCATGGACGAGAGCGCGATCACGCCCACGACCAGCACGACGATCAGGCGCACGGGGAGGCCTTCCACGCCCCTCTCGTCGCCCTTGAAACCTTTGCTGCGCATGTATATCACCTAACTATAATTATACGTTAGTAAGTTAACGCTTATCCTATAAATAATTTTCACATTAATGCAACTAAAACATGGTGCCGAACGATGAATCGGCGAACACCGTCGTGATGGTGAACACGGCCATGGCGATGGGGAGCACCGTCCCGACGCTGTACATGAACTCGTACCGGTCGTCGCCATGCTCGATGCCGTCCACGAACCTCAACAATATCAGCACCAGCATGATCACGTAGATCCCGATGATAAGGACGAACTCGTCGTTGGACACCAGGGGAGCGCTGAACTCGGGCATCATGGGGAAGTACTGCCTGGCCCCCTCGGGCATCTCGCTCAGCCCGGCCATCGTGCGGGCAACCACCTCCGATACGGACCGGGACAGCGCCAGGGTGATGCCCCCTATGAACGGGGCGAACACCACGCAGGTCGTCTTGAGCATGCTGGTCATGGTGTAGAGCATCTTCCGGACGTCGTCCTCGATCGATTGTAGCTCCTTCAGGTGATCGGCCAGCCGCACGACGGAGTTGCCCGCGATCTCGCCGCTCTTGCCCGAGGTCTCCACGAGCATGCACACTGTCGCCCTGATGCGGTCGGAGTACACGTCCGAGAAGGCGCCGTACTCGGGCGACAGCACCGCGTCGCTCAGCGTCGTCCTGAGGCACCGTATGTTGTATGCAGCCCGGGCGTAGGCCTTTCCGACCGAGGTGCCGGCGGTCATGGCGGCCGTGTACGCGAATCCATCCTCCGGGGACCTCCCCTCCGAAATGCGCCGGCCGAGGACGAACAGCGAGTCGGCGAACTCGTCCTCCATCTTCCTGAGGTCGTCCCTCAGCTTTTTATAGGGCGTGTACACGCCCAGGCAGTATATCGATATGACAGCAGTGACGCTCCATGCCAGGAAGATCGAGCCGGGGACGGGAATTCCGGCCGGGAAGAAGTACAGCGATGCCGTGGCGGCCCCGACCGCGCATGCGATGAGCGCCCAGGCCCACCTGGGGATGCTTTCCTTCATGGCCGGAATGTCGGGCGGCGTGAAGGCGGCCGGCCTCTTCATGAGGATGGAGTGGGCGTAGACGAGCGTTGCCAGGGGGAACAGCCCGTCGTAGAGCAGCGCCAGCTCGAGCGAATTAATCCGCAGGCCTATGATGGCGGCGGCGGGGAGCATGGCCACGAGGGCCAGGGGCACCATGACGAAAATGGAGTAGAGGATGAGGGTGGGCGAGTGCAGGGCGCTCGAGAAGGACTGCATCATGCCCTTCGTGCCCGCGAGCACCACGTCCAGGGCCCGGTTGAGGGTGATCGTCCTCATGGCCTCGTCCCTCTCGTCCGCGGCGCTCTTTATAAGGAACACGGCCCGCTTGAAGTGCTCGCTGTACCCGCCCCACTCCTCCGCGAACGCGCCCAGCGCCATGTCCAGGCTGTCATAGGCCCTCGCCTGCAGGCCCCACATCAGCTTCTTCACGTCCTTCGCGAGCTGCCTCTTCGAGTTGGAGGCGGCGAACTTGAGGGCCAGCTCGATGTTGGGGGTGAGCTTCATGGCCATGACGATGTAGCTGATGACCTCGGGCACGTCGCCCAGTGAATGGACCTTCATGTAGGCGGCCCTGCGCTTCGGGTACTCCCCCACGTACACGTACACGAGCAGCGGCAGCACGCCACCGCATACCACCAGCACCACGGCCATCCCCGTATCCAGCAGGCCCAGGGCGAAGGCCGCCATTCCCGTTACCGCTACAATGATGAGCGAGGCCATGGCCGCCATGAATGCCAGCGAAAAGGCCTCGGACGGCTTGATCTCCAGGCCCGCGAACCCGATGCACGCCACAAGGTCTTTACTCGCATAGCGGCCCGAGTACGCGTCGAGCCTGTCCCGGCCGAAGAGCGCGGAGAGTGTCCTGAAGGACGACCGGCAGGCTTCCGCATAGTGATCAGCTTCCACCGGCGCCCCCCTTTTCGCGCATGGCCCGGTAGGCGTTCAGGCACCTCGCGTACTCCGGGGCCTCCATGAACATCGTGCCCGCCACCTGCTTTATGAGCTGCGCCCTGGCCTCGATCTCCCCGTTCACGGCCCTGATCGGCAGGCCCCACCTGCCGGCGATGCCCTGGAGGGCCTCAGAGCGTCCCGTGTCGATGAGGTCCGTCGCGATCAAAGAGCCTTCCGTGGCATCGTACAGGAGGAGGTCGTTAAAAGCCCCGCCGGAGTCATCCCAGCGGCTTTTCGAGACTTCGGCGACCTGTATGACGCGCCGCTCTCTCGAGTGGCCGCCACACTTTCTCACGGTCGAGCAGACGACGACGATGTCGGTCGCCCTGAAGGACGCCGGGGGGACGCCTATGTCGTGGACTACGCGGTCGTATACGTCCCTGCAGGAGGAGCCGTGGATGGTGCCCATGACCGAGTTGCCGGAAGCGCCCACACGCATGGCCTCGTACAGCGACCGGGCCTCGGCGCCCCTCACCTCGCCGATGATGAGCGCCGACTCGCCCAGCCTTAGCGCCGCCCTGAGCACGTCCGACGCCTGGAACTCGGCCTCCGACCCCGACACGGCGGACCTCGTCCCCATCCCCTGCACCTTCCAGCCACAGCGCTGCATGTCTTCGAGCGGCAGCTCGGGCGTGTCCTCGATGGCCAAAATGCGGTAGCCCTGTGGTATCTCGAGCATCATGGCCCCAAGCAGGGACGTTTTGCCCGCCCCCCGGGTGCCCGTGACCAGGATGGATGACTGCCCGTCCACGAGGAGCGAGAGCAGGCCGGCGGCGTAGGGCGTGAGCATGCCCTTAGAGACGAGCTGGGCCAGGGTCCAGGGCGTGGCCTTGTGCCGCCTGAACGCGTAGGCAAGCCCCCTTGACAGGGGGTCGCCGATGACCGACACCCTCGTCCTGAACTCGCCCAGGTCCATGTCCAGCACGGGGCTGGCCTCCGAGAACGGCCTCCCCGATATGGCCCGAAGCCGGGAGATCATCGACTCCACGTCCGCCTCCGAGAGGAAGACGTTGCTCGTGCACTCCTCGCCATCCACGACCAGGTGAAGGGGGGTGGAGCCGACCGGGGCGTTGACGTAGGCGTCCTCGATGTGGGTGTCCCTGAGGACGTCCTCAATGATGCCAAGGCCGCACGTGTACTTCACCAGGGCGGCGGTGAGCCTCTCGAGCCTCGCCTCGCCGATCCATGCCCTGCCAGAGCTCGCCGTCGCCGAAATGGCCTCCCTGCCATACCGTGCAAACAGCGGGCGCATGTTCGCCGATTCCATGAACTCCATCGTCTCCGGGCGTTTCGTGAGGAGCCTCTGCCTGGCCTCTGTAAGAATAGCGATGTCTTCCTCATCCATGCAGTACTCCCACGGCACGATGAAGTACATCTTCTCCAGGCTCTCCGCCAGCTCGTAGAGAGTGACGTGCAGCGGGGGCGTGAAGGCATCCCCGGCCACTTCGTACGAGCGCACGAAAACCGCCCCCTTCGGGGGCTCCATCCATATCCTGGAGCTGGAGAACCGGGGCCTGACATATGGAGGCGGATCCTTGTACGACAGCCTCCGGCCGATATCCGCCATGCCGCTCAGGAAGGCCGAGTAGCGCTCCATGCAGAGGCTGCACTCGGGCACGCCCTTCCCTGGCCGGACGGGGATCGAGGCGATGACGCGGCATATATCCCCCGGGGCGGCCACGGCCTCCTCTATGGCCGAGCCCACCACGGCCTTCCTCTGCCTGTCGCACTGGCCGCATCCGTACGTCCGGAGCGTGGAGGCGTGGAGCCTCATGTTCTCGTACGAGGACACCAGCGCCTGGAGCGACCCGAGGGCGTCATACTCGCGGACGATGTTCTTCTCGAGCAATAGCCGGTCCATCCACGCTTTTCCCGCTAGGCTTTTGACGAGGGGAAGCCGGCATCCCGGGTCGGAGAGGCTGGACCCGCCGGGGCACCTGCTGCAGTCCGCCACAGCGTCAGTCCCGTGCCTTCCCTGCCTGAACGCCAGGGGGCATGCGGGCTCCGCCGCTTTTATTGTCAGCCCTGACAGGGCTCTGAGGGCATCGAGCATAATTTTACACCAAATTGCAAATTAGTAATTTGCAACCAAACCATATATAATTAACCCGTTCGCGCATAACGTCGAAACGGTTCAAGTATCCGGGGCTCGAACATCATAAAAGAGGAGGAGTACTATGGAGGAGTTAAAAGGAAAAAGAGTCGTTATGCTCGCAGGAGAAGGCTTCGAGGACATGGAGCTGATGTACCCGCTATACAGGCTGAGGTATGAGGCCTGTGCCGACGTCAAGGTCGCGGGCCTTGAAAAGGGCAAGACCATCACAGGCAAGCACGGCATGCCCGTCGCCGCCGATATCGCCTTCAAGGACCTCAGCCCCGACGACTACGATTGTCTCGTGATACCGGGCGGCCAGGGGCCGGACCACATCCGCATATACCCCGAAGTGATCAGGTTCGTGCAGGACTTCGACCGCACGGGTAAGCCAGTAGCCGCCATCTGCCACGGCGTGCAGATACTCATCACGGCCCGGCTCCTGAAGGGGAAGAGGGCCACGGGCTGGAAGTCCCTCGTGGTGGACATCGAGGACGCGGGGGCTACGTACGTGAACGAGCCGCTGATCACCGACGCCCAGTACATATTCTCCAGGCAGCCCACGGACCTCGGGTACTTCTGCGACGCCGTGCTCCGGGCGCTCCAGGGCGCGGGCGCAGGCCAGGCCGCGGGGATGGCAAGGGCCCAATGATCTTCAGGGACAGGCGCGACGCGGGAAGGCGGCTGGCAGAGCGCTTGCTCATTTACCGGCACAACGCCATCGTGCTGGCAATACCACGGGGAGGGGTGCCCGTTGGATACGAGGTGGCGAGGCGGCTCGAAGTGCCCCTGGACCTCATCATCCCGAGGAAGCTGCCCATCCCGTCCGACCCCGAGGCCGGGTTCGGCGCGATCGCCCCCGACGGCACCATCGTACTGAACGAGCGGCTCGTGGCATACTGCGGGCTGTCCGTCGGGGATATCGAGCGGATATCTAAAGAGGTGCTGGCCGAGATACGGCGCCGGGCAAGGGAATACAGGGGCGACAGGCCCCTGCCTGAACTAAAGAACAAGAACGTCATCGTCGTGGACGACGGCCTGGCGTCGGGGTATACCATGATCGCCGCCGTGAGGGCCGTCATGAGGGAGCATCCGAAAAGGGTCATCGTGGCCGTGCCCTGCAGCCCCGAATCCTCAGTAGAGCGGCTCGAAAAGGAGGTGGACGAGGTGGTCGGCCTGGCCGTGCAGCCGTACGGCCCGTTCGCCGTGGCGAGCTACTACGAGAGCTTCCCTGACCTGAGCGACGAGGAAGTGAAAGCTCTCATTAACCAGGCACCCGTCACATAGGGGATAGCTTTATTTATTTTCAATTTATTGTAATTAAGTATGTCCTGTGAGAAGCGCTATCTGCTTGGAAGGAGAGACGGAGGGGAGGATGGGGTGCTTTACGTGGGCAGGTACCTTGCCCTGGACGGGTCCCAGGGTGCCGGGGTGTACCTCGACGTGCTTAAGCCCCACGCGGCGCTGATCTGCGGCAAGCGGGGCTACGGCAAATCATACACCATGGGCGTCATCATCGAGGAGTTCGCCCGGCTGCCCCTCGCCATCAGGAAGAACTTTTGCGTTATCGTCGTGGACACGATGGGCGTGTTCGCCTGTATGAAAGGCTGGGAAGGCATACGGGTGTTCGCGCCTCCGGCGCACCGGCGCGAGGGCGCCCTGCCCCTGGAAATACCATCCTGCTCGCTATCGTTCTACGACTACTGCGAGCTCCTGGGCATCGAGCCTCTGAGCGAGCACGGCGCCGATCTGATGGGCGCCATGGACAACGGGCCGTTCGAGGTAGAGGGGCTGGTAAAGAGGGTGAAGCCCGGGAGCACGCTGTCGGGCCTGCTGCGTATGGTGGCGTCCTGGGGCCTGTTCTCGGGCAGCGCCACGTTCGACGCGCTGCTGAAGCCCGGCTCAATAAGCATACTGGACCTGAGCGGATACGGCCACGAGCCCCGGATAAGATCGGCCATCGTGGCGTCGCTGGCCAGAGCGCTGTACGATATCCGGGTCGAGGCACGCAGGGCCGAGAACGGCAAAAGGGAAAAGCCCCTTGTCTGGCTGCTCATCGACGAGGCCCACATGTTCATGGACGGGGATACCAGGGCGGGGCGGGTGCTCACGAACGAGTGGCTCCGCCAGGGAAGGCAGCCCGGCCTGTCCCTGGTGCTTGCCACCCAGCGGCCCTCCGCACTGGGCAAGGAGGTGCTCTCCCAGGCCGACGTGATCGTCTGCCACAGGCTGACGCTGAGGGACGACCTGGAGGCGCTCGAGTCGGCCCGGCCCACGTACGTGAAAGAGCCCATACAGGAGGCCATGGCCCGCCTGGGCGCCGGGAGGGGCGCCGCCATCGTGGTCGACGACACCACAGAGTCCTGCCACGTCATCAAGATCCGCCCGAGGGAAAGCGAGCACGGGGGTGGAGAGCCTGTCGTTTACCTGGATTGACCTGGCCTGCATCGTGCTCGCGGGGCTGGCCGTCGCCGCGGCCGCCGTCATCGACTACCGTACCATGCGCATACCTAACCGGCTCACGATCCCGCTCATCGCGGCCGGTCTGGCGCTGATGGCGGCCCGGGGTTACCCCCTGGGGCCTGCCGTTCTGACGTGTATCGTGTCGTACGCGTACGTGTATGGCCTCTGGAAGCTCCGAATGTGGGGAGGCGGGGACGCCAAGCTCGTCCTGGGGCTATTCTTAATGGCCTCGCCGGCCTATCCCCCGCTATACTTCATCGCGGCGTACTCGCTCTGCCTGGCGGCCGTGCTCCTGCTGAAGCACGGGGTATACCGGCCCGCCGTGAAATCGAGACATGCCGGCAAGGGCGGCCCCCTGTCCGCCGAGGACATCGCCTCTCTCCGGGAGCAGGAGGAGCCCATGGGCCCTGCCCTGCTGGCCGCCTGCGTCTCATCAGTCGTACTCCTGGGGGCCGTGCCGTGGTAGACTCGCTGCCCGTGGCCATGGCCGCGTCCATGGCCGTGCTGGCGGCCATCGCATGCCTCGCCGGCCTCGGGCTGAGCCGTGCGGAGCCGGTCGTGAGTACGGCTTCCGTGGATTCCCGGCTTCTCGAGCTATCAAACGACTGCAGGGCTCTCATGGCATCGGCCCCCAGGGACCTTCTCGACCCCGCCTCGCCTCAGGGAGCCACGAAGAGAACAACGCTCTCCCTTCCGCCCGGCACGAACGTGACGTTCGGCTCCGAAGAGGATGAGGGCACTATGATCTATGAGGTCCGGGGCAGCAGGAAGGCCATAGCCATCGGCCAGGTCAGGCTCAGGGAGGGAGTGGAAAAGGGAGGCGTCATGGTCCCATCAAATAAGCACAGGGCCATCGAGGGAGGCGGGCGGTACGAAATAACCATAGAGTACGAGTACGATCGAAGCCTGAACGAAAAATACCTGATAATATATTAAAAAAGAAAGGACGGGGGCGTTAATAAACGCCCAGGTACCGCTCGACCTCCCAGGGGAAGACCTGGGTCCGGTACTCGTCCCACTCGATGCGCTTGGCGGTCATGAAGTTCTCGTAGACGTGGGGGCCCAGGGCGCTCCTGACCACGTCGTCGGCCTCCAGCTCGTCCAGCGCCTCGCTCAGGCTCGCGGGAAGGCTCTTGATCTTGAGGTCCTTTTTCTGCGTCTCGGTCAGGTGGTATATGTTCAGGTTGACGGGGTCTCCCGGGTCGGTCTTCTTCTTGATCCCGTCCAGGCCTGCCTTGAGCGTCACGGCCAAGGCCAGGTACGGGTTGCAGGCCGGGTCCGGGTTCCTGAGCTCGGCCCTGGTGCCGAGGCCCCTGCGGGCCGGTATGCGCACTAACGGAGAGCGGTTCTTCTCCGACCACGCGATGTACACGGGCGCCTCGTAGCCCGGCACGAGCCGCTTATAAGAGTTCACGAGCGGGTTGGTGATCGCGGCGAAGCCCCTCGCGTGGGCCAGCAGGCCACCGATGTAGTTCATGGCGGTCTTGCTGAGCTGGTACTTCGCGTTCTCATCGTAGAAGGCGTTCGTGTTCTTACCCTTGAAGAGCGACTGGTGGGTGTGCATCCCCGACCCGGCCTTGCCGAACAAAGGCTTTGGCATGAAGGTGGCGTGCAGGCCGTACTGCATGGCGATCTTCCGCACCACGAACTTGAACGTCACCACGTTATCCGCCGTGGTCAGCGCGTCGGCGTACTTGAAGTCAATCTCGTGCTGGCCCTCGCCCACCTCGTGGTGGGAGGCCTCGATCTCGAATCCCATGCTCTCCAGCTCGGTGACCATGGCCCGGCGCACCTCGTCGCCCAGGTCGACCGGAGATAAATCGAAGTATCCGCCGTAGTCACGGGAGTTCGTGGTCGGCATATCCTCCAGGTTCCGCTCGAATAAGTAGAATTCGGCCTCGGGGCCGGCGTTCATGCTGAACCCCATCTTCTCGGCCTCCTTGATGACTTTTTTAAGCACGTTCCTGGGGCAGCCCTCGAACGGCTTGCCATCCGGGTTGTACACGTCGCAGATGAGCCGCGCGACGTTGCCGTACTCGCTCTGCCAGGGAATGAGAGAAAAGGTGTTCATGTCCGGCTTGAGGTACATGTCCGACTCCTCGATGCGGACGAACCCCTCGATGGACGAACCGTCGAACATGACATCACCATCCAGAGCCTTCTCGAGCTGGCTGGCGGGGATGGCCACGTTCTTCGTGGTCCCGAACACGTCGGTGAACTGTAGCTTGATGAACTTGACATCGAGGTCCTCAGCCCTCTTCAATATCGACTCTTTGGTGACTTTGCTCATGTAAGAAGAATTAGGACCCGGGGTACATATAAAATTATCTTTGGCCTACAGGTCGTAGAGCTTGGCGGTGCCGGCCTTTTTCAGGGGCTTTGGCTTATCCTCGCCGCCGTCGGGCGCTTCCTGCGGCGGCTCCTCGCCCTTCAGGGCTATCCGCTTGAATATCGATGCGACATCGTCATCGTCCCCGGGCGGGGCCTCCTCTTCCTTCACGATCCGGGCCGTGAGCTTCGCCCTGTCCGACTCCATCTCCCCGAGCTTCAGGCGCGCGTCGCTGACGAACTTGTTCATGTCCCCGATCTGCTGGTTGAGGCTGACCACCTGGGCCTTCAGGCTCTCCGCCTGGTCCCGCAGGCTGTCGGACTGCGCCCGGAGCTTCTTTATCTCCATCTCCTTCTCGCTGAGCGAGTACCTGAGGGAAATGTTCTCCGAGTTGAGCCTCAGTATTTCGGCGTTCTTCTGCTCGATGTCCGCCATGAGCTTTTTAGAAAAAGCTTCGTCCCGGGGCTTCTGGGGCTCGGTCTTCCTGACCGGTGTGGAGGGCTTCTGCTCCTCGCCCAGTATGGACATGATCTCGCTAAAATCGTATTTTGACTTGCCGCCGGTGTCCGAATCCATGTTTTTACCCTTGAGGAACCGTTACTTGATTACTGCTGCTAAGCCATAAACCTTTTCATGCCCCGCAAAAACCGATAAATATATGCGCCCTCCACGACATAGGGCGAAGAGAGCCAATTTACATTCATTTTTCCGGAAGAGATGGCCATGGACGATAAGCAGATCAAAAAACTCATGAAGCCGGAGTTCGCGAAGAACTACGAGAAGTACTATCCGGTTAAAACGTTACGCTCATTGGGCTACGAGAGGTACGTGTGTAAGAAGTGCGGCAGGGGGTTCTGGAGCCAGACGCCCCGGGACTTCTGCGACGAGGCGGAGTGCAGCGGCGGATACCGTTTCATAGGGGAGTCGCTCACCCGGAAGAAGTTCGAGTACAAGGAAGCCTGGGACTGCTACGTTAAGACGTTCGAGCAGTGGGGATACGTGCCCCTCGAACGGTACCCGACCGTGGCCCGCTGGTACGAGGACCTTTATTTTGTGGCCGCCGGCATCAACGACTTTCAGCCCTACGTGGTCTCCGGCGAGCTGGAGCCCCCGGCCCCCGCCGTGCTGGAGCCCCAGTTCTGCTTAAGGTTCAACGACATCGATAACGTGGGCATCACCGGCCGGCACTACACCGGATTCATCATGGTGGGCCAGCACACGTTCAACACGCCCGAGAAGCACGTCTACTTCAAGGAGGAGGGCATCGCCCAGATACAGGAGTTCTTAACGAAGGGCCTGGGCATACCGGCCCACGAGATCCTGTTCCACGAGGACGTGTGGGCCGGGGGAGGCAACTTCGGCCCCTCCATCGAGTACTTCTCGAGGGGCCTGGAGCTGGGCAACCAGGTATACATGCAGTACGAGCAGCTTCCGGACGGCTTCAGGGAACTAAAGACGAAGGTCATCGACATGGGCGCCGGCCTGGAGAGGTGGGCATGGTTCAGTCAGGGCCTGCCGATGTCCTACGACGCCACCTTCCCGAAGACGATGGACTTTTTATACACCAAAACGGGCTACCGCCCCGACCCCGAGTTCCAGGCGCGCTTCGCGAAGTACGCCGGCATTCTCAACGTGGACGAGCTCGAGGACGCCCACTCGGCGTGGAACGACATCGCCGGCCAGATGGGCATGAGCTTGGATGAGCTCAAGGGCGCCGTCTACAAGAACCGCGCATTATACGCCATCGCCGACCACACGAGGAGCCTGCTGGTCGCCATCCACGACGGAGCGCTTCCATCCAACGTGGGCGGAGGCTACAACCTCAGGAATCTGCTGAGGCGCTGCTGGACGCTCGCCGATCAATATGGCCTCGACGTCGACCTGAACGACGTCTTCAGGTGCCACATCGACGAGTTCGGCTCCTGGTACACGGAGCTCAAGGACTACGGCAGCCTATTCGACATCATCGACGTGGAAAAGAAGCGCTACGATGAATCAAAACAAAAAAGCCAGAACATCATCAAGCGCATGGTCAAGTCGAAGGAGGCGTTCACGCCCGAGAAGCTCGTCGAGCTATACGACTCCCAGGGCGTCGCCCCCGAGATGATAAAGGAGTCGAAGCCCGACCTGGAGATACCCGAGGACTTCTACGTCCGGGTGCAGGCCAGGCACGAGCGCCGGGAGGAGCGCAAGGTCGAGGCCAGCGAGACCGCGGGCCTGCCGAAGACAGTGCCGATGTACTATGAGAAGCCCCACGAGTTCAGGTTCGAGGCCGACGTCGTGAAGCTCATCACGCCCGTGAAAGTAGTGCTCGACCGGACGCTGTTCTACCCGCTGGGAGGCGGCCAGGCCGGAGACACGGGGTTCATGAACGGCATAAAGGTGAAGGACGTGTACAAGCAGGACGGCGTCGTCGTCCACGTCCTGGAGTCGCCCCTGCCGGCCGACGCGAAGAGGGTCGTCGGCGAAGTCGATAAGGACAGGCGGCGCATCCTCTCGGCCCACCACACCTCGACGCACATCGTCAACTACGCGGCCCGAAAAGTGCTGGGCGACCACGTCTGGCAGGCGGGCGCCGAGAAGACGCCGGAGAAGGCGAGGCTGGACATCACCCACTACGAGTCGCTCACCTTCGCCCAGCTCCAGGAGATCGAGCGGGTCGCCAACGGCCTGGTCATGGAGAACGTGCCCGTCCACGTGGAGGAGCTTTCGAGGACCGAGGCGGAGAGGCGGTACTCCATGCGGATCTACCAGGGCGGCGCGGTGCCGGGCAAGGTGCTCCGGATCATCAGGATCCCCGGGTACGACGTGGAGGCATGCGGAGGCATACACGTCGATAACACGGCCAAGGTGGGCTTCATAAAGATGCTGTCCTCGGAGCGCATCCAGGACGGAGTCGTGAGGCTCGAGTTCAAGTCCTTAGACAATTCCTTAAACGAAGTCCAGTACCACGACCGTCTCCTCAAGGAGGTCTCCGACCTCTGGGGCGTCGGGTACGACGACATCCCGAAGACTGCGGCCCGGTTCTTCAACGAGTGGAAGGAGCTGTCCAAGCAGAACAAGGATTTACAATCCCGGATGGTCCGGGCTCTCATCGAGGGCTCATTGAACAGCGACACCATCGACCTTTCGCTGCCCTCCGGGGACTTCGGCACCGTCATGAAGGCCGTGGAGGCGCTCAAGCCCCGGTTCAAGGGGAAGACGGTGTTCCTCAAGGGCGACAACTTCGCGTACGGCTACTCGGAGACGGTCAACGTAAAGGAGAAGCTGGGCGAGGGCTACATGAACGTCACCGGAAGCGAGCGCGAGGCCCGGGCCTTCAAGGCGAAGCCCAAAGCGTAATATAAAAACGACGCGTAGTTTACGTAGATGAATGTGGAAGGGGCACTGCCTCAGGAGAAGGCGGACCGGCTAAAGGCCGCGCTGTCCAGGCTGAAGGGGTCCGGCATAGAGGCCTCTGCGGCCATCTCCCGGGACGGCACGCTCCTGGCAGCGGACGTGGCCCCTGGAGAGGAGCGCAAGATCTTCGCCCCAATGTACGCCGCCATGCTGGGCGCCGCCGAGGAGGCGTCATCCGAGCTGAGGGCGGGGATACCCAGGCGGGTGGTCATGGAGGTCGGGGAGAAGAGGCTCGTCGCCGTGGGCGCGGGCCCGAAGGCCCTGGTCGTGGCGCTCATCGGCCCGAAGGCCGCATACAGGGAGGCCCTGGCGGACGTCGACCGGGCGGCGGCCGAGGTTAAGGCCATCATGGCAAAGTGACGGCCATGGCAACTTATATAAGCCACCTTTTCATTGTATGTCTCAACTTTCATAGAGGTAATCACTCATGGTCAACGTGACAATGGCCGGCGGAGAGAAGAGCGGCAAGACCACTCTCGCCTCGAAGCTCGGCAAAAAAGGCACCGAATCAGACATCACTCTGTATAATTTTACCAAGGGCGAGAACATCCTGACGATCGTGGACCCCATCGGGTACCCGAAGTCCCCGAAGCCCCTCGTGAACGGCGTCAACATGTCGGACGTCGTCGTATTCTGCGTATCCGCCACGGGCCTGGACGCCCGGGCCGGGGAGTGCATCATCCTCATGGACCTGCTCAGGCCCAGGCACGGCATCATCACCATCACGAGGACTGACGAGTCGAACCCGTACGCCGTCGAGGAACTCTCCAGCAAGATCAAGGCGCTCACGAAGGGCACGGCCATGGAAGGCTGGGAGATCATCCCCACCTCGACCAAGTCGTTCGAGGGCGTCGACCGGCTTAAGGACCGCCTGTTCGAGCTGGACAACCTCCTTAAGAAAGAATACGTGTCCCATGTCAGCAAGCCCGTGCGCATCCCCATCGACCACCACTTCAACGTGACGGGCATCGGCTGTGTCGTCCTGGGCTACGTCCTCCAGGGCACGGTGAACATCCACGATAAGCTCATGGTCTATCCCCTGAAGCAGGAGGCCGAGGTCCGCTCCATCCAGATGCAGGACAACGACGTGAAGCAGTCGAAGGCGGGCGACCGGGTCGGCCTCGCGCTGAAGGGCGTGCAGAGCAAGGACCTGGACCGGGGCTTCATCATTTCCGCCTCGGAGACCGTAGCGGACACGCTAAAACTGAAGTGCCGGACCGCCCGGTTCAAGGGCGAGTTCAACGCAGGCGACAAGGTGCACCTCTACGTTGGCCTCCAGTCCACGCCGGCGCTGGTCACGGGCATCAAGGGCGCCGCTGCGACCGCCTCTAATAGTAATTACGAGGTCGACATCAAGACGGACAAGGAGGTCGCCTACAACCCGGGCGACATGTTCCTGCTATCGAAACTGGACGACCCGAAGCAGCGTTTCCTGGCCAGCGGCACGCCTTAAAAGAATTAAGCCGCCTCATTCAAACTGGAAAAGCCTCGCCTGCAGGCAGTCGCTGATGATGGCCGACGTGGTCTTCCACGACTTCCGGGCGAACGGGGGCATACACTTATTTTTTTTATAATAGCCTTTTAAGAATTCGATGGTGACCTGGTCGTGCGAGTACCCGCTCCCCACGTTCTCGCCGATGGAGTCGCAGATCTCCTTGATCAACGCGTCCCTGTGCACCTTGGCCAGGATGGAGGCGGCCGATACCACCGGGTAATCCCGGTCGGCGTTGTGCCTCGAGATGACCTCCACCTCGAAGTCCAGGCCCTTCTTCACGTTAATACCGAACCGCTCCGCGTTCACGTCGCAGGCATCGACGTACGCGGTGGCCGGCCTCAAGGCTTTTAGTATATTAGAAAAACACTCGACCTCGAGCTCGTTAAGGTTCAGCTCGTCATTGGCACGGGAGTCGATGCGCTCCGGCCCGACGACCACGAGCTCGTACTCGCAGACATCTTTTATTTTTACGGCGAACTCCTCCCGCTTCTTTGGGGTCAGCAGCTTGGAGTCCTTTAAGCCCATGGACTTGATCTTACGGAGCTTCTTTTCGCTGACCGAGACGCCGCAGACCACCATGGGGCCGATGACCGGGCCCCGGCCCGCCTCGT
This sequence comes from Methanocella paludicola SANAE, assembly GCF_000011005.1. NCBI lineage: Archaea > Methanobacteriati > Methanobacteriota > Methanomicrobia > Methanocellales > Methanocellaceae > Methanocella > Methanocella paludicola. The sequence continues at coordinate 2,914,705 of NC_013665.1, read as the reverse complement.
CGATGCCCGCGATCACGGGGCCACCTCGTACTCGACGCCCATCCTGGCCAGCTCCTCCCTGACCTTAGCCACGAAGCCCTCGAAGGTGTCGGTACCATTGATCTTTCTGGCCAGCGCCGCCCCGGCCTCGTCGTCCGTCGTGCTCAGGATCCGGAGGATGACGGAGCCCGATGCCCTGGCGGGGCCCTTCAGCACGCCGTCCCGGTCGCCGTCGGTGATGCCGATGACCCGCACGCCCCTCCGGGCCAGGACGTCGCCCGCCACCTCCGTCGTGTCGTCGCCCACGGTCAGGGCGCACACCGTGTCGGGGTCGATGCGCTCCAGGGAGCTGAACGCGATGTGGTCGATGACCGCCATCCTCCCCTTGCCGTACCTCACGGGCACGTCGCACGCCGGGCCGGCCTTGTAGCGGATGTAGCCCGACTTGAACTTCGCCTCTTTTAACTGGCCCAGCCTGGCCAGGCCCGTATCCTTTGCAGATACGCCTTCCAGCCGCACGATCCGGCCGTCCCTGATGTATGCCTTCACCTCGGGGCTCTCCACGACTCCGATGAGGACGCCGTTGACGAAGAGCGGCTCGCCGGGGCAGGCGCACCTCACCGCGTGGCACTCGCCCTCGCTGTTCACGGAGGGCCAGAGCTGTCTCAAGGGTACGGCGAAATGCTCCGAGAGAGCCCGCGCCACCCAGGAGGCCGTCTCGTTCGGCTCGACCTCCCATAAAACGATAACTCCGTCCTTCTCGGAGGCCCTCTCCACCTGTATGGCCGTCCTCTTCGTGCGGCCCGCCACGATGTCCCCGAACGCCAGGCCCGACTCGACGGACTTCCCGTTGTTCACCATGATGGGCACGGCGCACGGGATGGCGGACAGCGTCCGGCTGGGCAGGTCGCAAACAGTGATATCGATGACGTTCTCCAGCCTCATGTCGATGATGGCGGTCCGGCACATGGTGCCCGCGGCGAAGGCCCGCACGTCGCCCCGGGACTCTAAAAAGGAGATGACCTTCGAGACCTCGCCGGAGTAGACCGCCTCGGGGCCATGCACGATGACCCCGAAATCACAGGAGCCTTTCAGGCCTGACCACCCCCCGCTTTGGGCATATGTCCTCGACGGGGCAGATGTGGTGGAGGGGCACAAGGGCCTTGCAGAAGTCCCTCCCCAGGTTGATGATAAGAAGGTGGGCCATGCCAGGTATCCTGTGCTTCTTCTCCAGGTCTTCCTTGACCTTCCTCTTCGCGGCCTCGCTGTCTCCCGTGGACGTGCTCAGGCCCAGCCTCTGTGACACCCGGCAGATGTGGGTGTCCACGGGGGTAACGCTGTGGCCCAGCGAAAATAACAGGACGCAGTCTGCCGTCTTGGGGCCCACGCCGTATAAGCTTAGCAGCGCCTCCCGGGCCTCCTCGGTCGAGACCTTTTTCATCCACTCCAGGCTCCCGCCCCACCGCTCGATGATCTGCCTGGAGCACTCGATGATGTATGCGGCCTTGTACGGGCCGGAATAGTGGATGAGCTCCTCCAGCTCCTTCTTGTCGGCGCCCGCCATCTTGTGCACGTCGATGCCATTGTACCGGTGCTGCAGCTTGTGGAACGTCCTTCGGGCGCTGTCAGCCGTCTTGTTCTGCGTCAGTATGGTAATGATCAATGAGATGTAGGGGTCCTGGAGCTTCATGACCCAGCAGCGCCTGTAAAATTCCCGGAGCCTTAGCAGTAGCTTGTTATCGCCACAGTACACTCCGTTCAGGGGATATTCGAATATGGACATCACCTCGTCGTGGAACTCTGGCGGCGTCACCCTGAGGGAACCGTCGGGAAGCTGTTCCAGGTACACGTCCCTGCCCGCCTCCGGGTAGTACCGGACGTACCTGCCGTCGTCACGGAGCATCCACTCAAGGGCGGTGATCTGGATGTCCATGGTGGAGCGAAGGTCGATGTCCATCATACCAGCCTCAGATACGGCCTCGTGTATATTTACTTTATCTCGAGCGCCTCGACGGCGGAAGTCACGTCCGCAAGCCGCTCGACGGCGGCGTCCGGCGTGCCGCTGCGGCCGTTGGCCTCGTAGTACCTTGTCGCGTACTTCTCGAAGCGCACCGAGTACTTGTTGAAGAGTATGGCGCTCATGCCAGCCTCCCGGGCGCCGTAGATGTCGAGAAGCACGCTGTCGCCCACGTGTACCGCATTAGCGGCCCGGGAGCCCAGCCCCGATAGCGCTCTCTCGAAGATGCGCCTGTTCGGCTTGATGTAGCCCAACTCGTTGGAGAACACCGTGGCGTCGAAGTACTTCAGGATGCCGTAGCCGTCCAGCACCCGGCGGATCGTCTCGCCCGGAGTCCGGCCCGTGTTCGATATGAGCCCGATGCGGTAGCCCTTCTTCTTGAGGCTCGCCAGGACATCCGGCGCCCCCTCCACCATCACGGGCTTAAAATCGAGCAGGGCGTCGGCGTAAGGCTGGCGGAGGATGTCCTTGTGATATTCGTCGGCCTCCAGGCCCAGGCCGTCCAAAAACAAAGCGACGTGGCCGTCCAGGCTCGCGTCCCTCTCGTCCTTCCAGAGGCTGCAGAGGCTGGCCTCGGAGTAGTCGTAGGCCTTCAAAAGGTCATCCCTGCTAAACCGGAAGCCCGCACAGTCAAGGGCTTTCTCGATGCGCTCGACGCGCGCCAGCTTGACACGATCATCGTAAAACTCATGCACGAGCAGAGTATTCCAGACGTCGAAGGTAACGGTGTCGATGGAATTCATCCGAAAAAAGCTCTATGGCCAAACATTAATAACTTTTTGATTATTTCAGGCTGGCGAAACGCTCGACGACCTTCTTCGTGTCATCGCGGACGGCCCTGGCCTCCTCGGGGGCCAGCCCGGACTTCCGGGCGGCCACGCCGATCAGCTTCTGGGCGCCGCTCTCGACGGAGTATAGGCTTACGCCCTTGGATTCGACGTAGTAGTAGGGCTCCTGCTTCACTTTATACAATTCCTGGAACAGGCCGGAGTACACGGCCGCATCCTGCTCCGGCGTCTTGCTCGTGGACGCGATGACCAGGCCGTCCTGGGACGCCAGGGTGAGCGAGCCGAGCCTGTACTTCTGGGTGAGCGTCATCATGCTTTCCTGTAGCGTGCCCTTCACCACGTCGATGGCAGGTATCTCGGCATTACCCGCTACGGGCGTCTTCATGGCCTCCATGGGCCCGGGCATGGGGGGCTTTGTGGCCGGCTTTACCTCCGGCATCTCGGATTTTACGAGCGCGGGGGCTTCCTTCGGGGTGTATTCCACGTAGATCCGGTACAGCTCCCTGGCCAGGTAGGCGATGGAAACGGCCAGAACTGCCGCCACGAGCAGGTCAAGAAGCAGCGTCGCGGGGTCGCCGGCGCCAAAAAAACCGTACAAGCCATCAACGATATCCATTTTCCCTCAGCTAACTACCATTTGTCAAACTGATATTTAAATTGTGTCCTGTTCCCGGGGACATCAAGGCTTTATTATATAACGAATTGTATAGTAAACTAGTGGTTGCCATACAAAAGTTGCCCTTCCTTAGATGGCCGGGGCAGGGAAGCATAAAAAAGCCTCTATCGCCGCGTTTTTTAAATCCGCATCCCCTGACATTTTATAGAATCCAATGTATATTTGACCTTTGTGGTCCCGCTCATTTCTGGGCGACGGCCGTGATCTTATGGCGGGTGAACTCCTCGCCCTTAAAGGCCTTGACGGAGATGGAGCTGTCCATGCGGAGCACCGTGAATCCCGAGAGCATGGCCCTCACCTCATCCTCAGAAAAGTAGTGGTATATGATGCCGCTGTGCCGCCTGAACGTGTCGGGCTCCACCAGGGTGCCTCCATAGCGCATGTCCTTCCTGCCGAACACCTGGATAAAAAGCAGGCCTCCCGGCACGAGCACCCGCCGTATCTCCCGGACGGCGGCGTCCCTCTCGGCCTCGAGCAGGTGCTGGAGCACGTCGTAGCACACGGCGCCGCCGAACGTATCCTCCTTGAAGGGCAGGTCCCGGGCGTCGCCCTGCACGATCCTCCGGTCCGCCAGCGTGAGCAGCGCCCCCCTGGATATATCCACCCCCAGGACGTCGAACCCCGCCCTGGCCAGCGGGGCGAGCAATTTTCCGTTCCCGCAGCCCACGTCCAGCACCCGGGCGCCGGCCCTGAGGAGCTCTTTCATGGGCTCGATGCTATAGGGCCCCCTCCACTCGGTGCGCGTATACTCGTCCTCCCAGGCCTTCAGATGCGAAACCATACTTCGACCCCCTCGCTTCCTGTGGAAACTGAGCCCCCGGTCTTATTTTACATGACGCCATCCATAGCATTAATAATATGCGCGTGATAAGGGGATATGATGTGGCGGGATATCGCATACTGGGGTAAAAAGCTTGCCGCGAGCGGGCTCGTCAGCTCGAGGTTCGGCAACATCAGCGTGCGCACGGAGCGCGGGCTGCTGATAAAAAAGACGGGCGTCATGCTCGACTCCATCGAGAGCGCCGGCGACGTGATCGAGGTGGGCATGGAGCCCTCGCCCGCCGACCGCGAGGCCTCGTCCGAGACCTCGAGCCACCGCGCCATATACAGGGCCACGGACGCGATGGCGATCATCCACGCTCACCCGCAGTTCGCCATCGTGGAGTCGCTCCTCTGCGAGGGCGAGATCCGGCCTCTTGACAGCGAAGGCCTCCCGTTCCTGGGCACCATACCCATCGTGGACGGGGACTCGGGCTCCAGGGAGCTGTACGATAACCTGATATCGGTATTTTCGCCGGGAAAGTACAGGGGCGTGGTGAACCGCGGCCACGGCTCGTTCGCCATCGGGCCGGACCTGAAGGACTGCTTCAACACCACCACGATGATCGAGCACAGCTCGAAGGTCAAGTACTTTTATGACATGGCGAGCCGTGGAAAAAACGAAAAGTAACGTACAGTTCATCTTAAAAAGCCCTAATTAAGCTCATTTTTACAATATCACGTTTAATTTTGCCACATTTTTTATTAATAACACTAAAATTATCCGCGCGGTGATATGCATGACCTTTAGGAGATTTACTTATCGGCCGGGCGCATTTCTGGGCATCTTCGCCCAGGCGACCCAGGCCAGGCCTACGTGGGCGAGCGAACGCTCGATGAACGTGTCCGCCCCTGAAGCGCTTTCCAGGGAGCACGCGATGCTCACCCGCCTGCTGCTCGCCATCGATAACGTCGTGGACAGCGCCCTCGACGACAGGAGCACGGACCTGAGCCCCATCAACAGCGCGGCCAACGCGATCCAGAAAGTGGTGGCCGACCACCACATGGCGTTCGAGGAGGAGAGCGTCTACCCGCGCATGGAGCAGATCGACTACCTGAGCAGCATGACGGAAACGCTTGAGGGCCAGCACGATGACGCCCGAGTCGTTAACAAGATGGTGCTCGACCTGACCAGAGGGGGCAAGGTCAAGGGCAAGAGCGAAATGGACGAGCTGGCGCTGCTCACGAAGAGCTTCAAGGACATGATCACGGCCCACGCCGCCTGGGAAGAGACCGTCATTTTCCCCGCGATGTACGACCTCCTCCCGGAGAGGGACATGGACGACATCAATAAACAATTCATGGAAGCGGAACAGAGGCTGCTGGGCAACAAGGGCATCGTGGAGATCTACCGGGCCATCGACAACATCGAAGAAGCGGCGGGCACTCACGACCTGAGCATGTACACGTTCTAAGGGTTAACCGATCGTGATATAAGCTATTTAAGCTCCCTTTTTATTTTTTTTCTTGGTGTATGTTAATGCGACTGTATTATTTGCTCATATTCGCGGTGGTCGTGCTTTTTGTCTCCCCGGCCTCCGCCGCCGGCACGCCCTTTTCTCTCTCCGGGCAGGTGCTCGACCGATACGGCGGCCCCTTGCAGGGAGCCTGCGTGACACTGATCGATAACGCGCATAAGACCATATCGATCAACTATACGAACGAGAACGGCAACTACGACTTCGTCAACGTGGTATCGGATACTGACACGGTCTCGGTGAGGGTGAACCTCACGCGGGGCGGGAAGACATACGAGATTCCCTCGTACTACACTCGATGGTATCCCTCAAAAGGCATCCAGTGCATCAACAGCAACGAGACAAGTTTTTCGAACTATCCTGAGCCAGTCTACGGCTACATATACGGCGCCATCCAGGCCGGCGCCGGGAATGCCGCCAGCTTCATCCCGGGGATCGTTTACCTGGCGGACCCCGATAGCGGCATCAGGTACTACCAGTTCGCCGACAGGACGGACGGCAAGGCCAGCTATACGTTCTACGCCCCCGCGGGCAGCTACATCTTATACGCTCAGCATCGGGAGAACGGAGTGGTCTACGAGTCGGCCCGCAAGGCCGTGAACGTCACTCCCAACGCAGCCGTGACCGAAGTGCTCGATACCCGCATCATCCTCCCGCTGACCTCTCCCTCCTCGAGCCCGGACCCCGCCGAGGCGCCGGCCCACCACGAGAACAGGGTCATCGGCATCGTCTTGACAAAAGACAGCCAGCCCCTGCCCGGCGTGACCGTGGCGCTCTACCAGCGGTCCGATAACGGGTCCACCTTCGTCCCGATGGTGACAGATGGCAGGACCGTCTCTGCCACGACGAACGATCAGGGCCGATACGCGTTCTCGGGCGTGGCACCGACCACGGACGACGGCAAGCCGATCCAGGCGAAGAAGGACATCGTGGCCGTGGCGGAATACGGGGCTGCAGAGGACCGGACGGAAGAGAAGCCCCTGTATTACCCGGACATGCTCATGGCGAACGGCGGGGAGGACGACGCAAGGAACGTGGCCTTCGTTCCCATGGTGCTCGATGTGGGCGCTTCCGCGACTGCGAGCGCCACGACATCGGAGCCCTCAGGGATCCCCATCGAGTGGGCTGCCCTGCTGGCGTCACTGGCAGTGGGCATCCTGTGCCTCCTCGGGTTGTACCTGTTCCTGAGCCGGAAGGGTAGGTGAAACTGAAAGTTAAAAAGGGGTTAGCGGGTAAAGTTAAACCCGCCGCAAACGCCCGACTGGAGCAGGCTCGTGTTGCGGGTCCAGTCCCTGGCCTGCAAAGACTTCTTTATTTTTAATATACTGAATAACCTGTTTAGCATGGGCTCGTAGTAATGGGGTCTGGATATAAATAGGCTTCGTGTTACGTGATAAGCGATGGCGCGCGGCACCGGATGGCGCGGCGGACGCCGCTATGTGGCAGGTGGGCGCCCTCCCGTGACCAGAGCGGCGGCCCATATTTTACAGGAGAGATGTACGCCTCCACGGCCGTAAAGCATCCCTGCACGTCCCCGTCCATGGTCTCGCCCCACACGTTATACTGGATGTCCAGGGGCGCCGTGCCCCCGGCCCACGCGTCCGTGGGGGCCAGCACCCACTGGAAGTGCACGGTATCACCGGTGCCGCCCTTCTTGCGCACTATATCCACAGGATCGCCCGAGATGCGCCCGTAAGACTCGAGCCCTCCTCCGGGCTCCCTCAGGCGGGCGGACACCGTCGCGTACCGGTCCGGGGTAACATAAAGGTCGATCGTGAACGGCTCGCCTACCTTGAGGACGACGCCCGTGACCGTGGCCTCCTGCCCGTTATAATAGGCTTTGATGACGTGCCTGGCCTCCGCGTCCCCTGCCATCGAGACCAGGATGACCGCTGCCAGCGCCAGCGCCCGTATCCTCATGCGGGCACCTCGTCGAAGCCAGGGCTCTTCTCGTCCCAGCCGCCCAGCTTATCGCCGATACCCTGGGGCCCGGGCGGGACCACGATGAAGGTGCAGGTCCGGATGTGGAAGCGAACGGGCTCGTTGCTCCCCATTATTTCCCCCTCCCTGATGTCGAGCATCGGGCGGCGCACGTACACGGTGGCCCTCTGTCCCAGGACTGGGTCCGGGATGGGCTCGCTATCAGTGTCGTAGACGGCCAGGTACGGTATCTCCCCGTAGATCTCGATATACCAGAGGTTCATGGTCGCCCACCATCCCCACGGAGGCAGCAGGGGCAGGCCCATAGGGATGCGCTTGAGCGCTGCGCTTATCGCAGCGTCCCCTGTCTTGTCCGCCGCCTCGGCCATGAAGTCCTTAAAAACGCCTTTTACGCTGTCGCTTAGCGTGCTTATAACGTACGAGACGGCGCGCTCCTCGGCCCCCAGGATGGCCTCCTCGGCCTTGCCGGCGATATAGTCGCCGTACGCGTCCACGTACTCGTCGGACCTCTTCGCCAGCTCGCTCTCGGCACGGGCCTTCGCTTTCCCCGCGAGGTCCCCGGCGATCTCCCTCTGCAGGGTGCCGTTCCTCATGTCCCTGACGGCCTGCCCCGGCGTGCGGTCATTGAACGCGCTTTCGACAGAGCTGTTCACGTCTTCCCTGGTGACCTGGCCCTGCAGGTCCTGGTCGTGTACAAGGGCGTCGTTGATCTCGTCCTTGATCGCCTGCTTCGCCTCAGCCGAGACGTTGTCCACGAGCTCCGACGTTTCGGCCGTGATGGTATCGTTGGCCAGCCTTCCGGCCGCTCCCGCCACCGCGTCGATGCCGTCGAGCACCGCCCCCGTCGCCTCCCCCGTATCGACCACGTCCGTGGGTAGGGCGAATGCGCACACGTTCCTGACCTTGAGCGGCCTCACCGTATAGCCGGTCTCGGGGTCCGTATAATTATCAACGTACAGGTAGTTCGGGCGCTGGTCGATGGCCAGGGACACGTTCTCCTCCCACTTGTACGGGTCGTACTTGCCCTCGCCTCCGGCGAGGGTCATGTTAAGCCCGAACGGTATGAACATCTTCGTGTCGTCCAGGAAGCTTTTTGAGCTGCGGGCGTTGTCCTTCAGCGTGGACGAGTTCATGTCGCGGGAGTAGTCTTTTAGCTGTTTGTCGATCTTTTTATTTACCTCTTCTGAGGCGTTCGCCGAGGCGTCCAGCGCGTTCCCGATGTCGTCCAGGAACGCCACCCGCTTGTAGAAGACGTACTTCGCTCCGCAGCCCCTGAATATGCCATCATTCCGGTAATCGCCCTCCGACAGGTAGGCGGTATAGTTACGCCTGAACTGGTCCTGCATCCTTCCGTATGCCCCGGCCATCATCTCGTCATATGAGCCATAATCGGAGGCCTTGAGCGTTACTGATATGCCCTTTTTTATCCCGGGCGCCAGCGCTCTCAGCTCCGACACTGAGGCGTTCTCCACCCACTCATTGTGCTCGCACGCTATCTCGACCGTCGGCCCTGAGCTGCCCGACGGGTACCCTGCCCTGTCGAACAGGACGTCCTGGACGGGAACGACGCCGTGGTACCCGTCCACCGCCTTCACGAGGTTCGAGTCGACGTAAGCCCTGCCCCCGGACGCGTACGAGGCCTCTTTATGGGGCGTCCGCACGTCGTTATACGCGTGGAGGAGCGAGCAGTCCTCCATGACGTAGTCGATGGTGACGGCCTCGGTCCATCCTCTGCCACACGTATCGTTCTCCCAGGCCTTCCACACCTCGCGGAAGAAGGGGCCTGTGCCGTTCTCGTTCGAGGCAAGGGGATACGATTCCCGGCAGATGCTTCCCGTGTCGTTATACCGCTCGGACACGGCCCTCCTCTGGACCGTGACGTACATGCGGCACCCGTAGGCCTTCTCCACGTCGTAGCGGCTCACCGGGTCGGCGATGGCTTTCCTGAGCGCTTTATCCACGATCTCGTCCCCGTTAAAAGAGTACTCGTCGGGCACCTCATCCCTTGGCAGGGGCTTTTTAGAGGTATTGCTGAAGTTGTACTGGTTGATGTACGAGAGGTCGTTATCCTCGAGCACGTCCTCCGTGGAGCGCGTGTTGTCGTACGTGTGCTTTACCAGGGACGCCAGGCTCACCGGGTCCACCGAGTTGTATTCGCACCCCTGCTCCAGGAGCGACGCGGCGTTGGCGATGAGCGCGAGGTCGTCGTTGTCCACGATGTTCGCGGGCTCGCCCGAGTAGTACTGGCAGTACCCCCTGGCCCAGGTGTACGCGAACGAGGCCGCCGTCGCGTCGGCTAGCATAACCGTGCCGTTCAGGCGCGCCTCATATTCCTCCGTGAGGCTCTCCAGGAGCGGGTACCGCGAGGTGACCAGCGTCCTGGCCTCGTATTCCTCGGCATGGTCGAGCGTGCTGCCCGGGCGGGTGATGTGAAGGCGTATGGGCGTCGAGGCCACGTAATATGCCGGGTAGCGGACCTGGCACTGGAGCACGGGGTGGTATACGACGCGGCTCAGGTTCATGTAGAGGGGCTCGACGCTGACGTTGCCGCACATCGAGGCGTCGATCCGGTAGTCGCCGTAGACGAAGCTGCCCTGATAGTTGGCATCGAGGTACTGCGTCAGGTTCCGGGCCGCCATGCGCTCGAGCCGGAGCAGGTTTGCCTCGCCGGGGTCCATCGTGGAGTTGACGATAGGCCGCTCTCCGATGTCCTCCTCCGCGTATATGCAGGCGTAGTTGAGGGCGCTGTCGATGTCGGCCTTCGCGCAGGCCAGCGCGTCGTTGAGCTCGGCCTCCCTCTCGTCCTCGACGGCGTTCGTGACCCCCAGCGACTGCATGGACATCAGGTACGCCGACGCCGCAGTGGATACGAAGATCAGGAGCACGCCGATGACGGCGAACGGTACCCTGGCGCCGTCGTCCTTAAGCATCGGCGGTCACCCATACGCTCAGCGTGGCCCGTGCCGCCGATGGATTGTATCTCGTGCAAAGCCAGTTTACTATGATATCCCTCTCATCTCCGGGCTCTATCGAGCCGTCATCGACGCCCTCGATGATCTTATCGGCCAGGCCGTCCAGGGGCTCCGAGCTGTACTGCACGATCATGTCGCATAAGACGTCCTCCAGGTCATCGCTCGCGTTCAGCAGTACCGGGCCGGCGGATACGGTGTCGTTGTCCGAGAAGGAGGCGAGCATGGCCAGGGGGTTCCCCACGTCGCTCGCCGGCACTACCCGGTACAGCGTGTTCCCCAGTACCTCTTCGACCATGAGACTGCTGGACTTCTTCAATGAGCTACTAAGATATGCGCTCAGCTGCTCCCTGTAAACATCGTCCCGGCCCCCGGCCCTGTACTCGCGGGTGGCGTTCTCGATGCCCGAGAGCTCCGGGGATATGGCCTCCTCGATGCGGCTCCCGGTGACGCCGGCCTGATACGGCATGGTGACCAGGGTGGAGGCGGAGGCAGCGCCGACGGGGACGGGCTTGCCGCACTCCACGGAGCCCTCGAAGGGCACTCCGGCGAAAGGGACCCAGCGCAGGGTAAAATTATACGCATAACGCCCGTCGAGCCTTTCCCTGGCCTGCCCGTCCACGGCCCGCTCTACGCCGCTGCGGTACTCGGCAGTGAGCGGGTTGAGCGTGAGCGTGTCCCCTCCCATGCGGACCGTGAACTGGCACGCGGCGGCCTCTGCGGCCATCTCCATGGCGGACTTGTGGCGGTTTCCCCGGCCCAGCACGGCCTTCGTCACGTCCCTGTAGAGCCAGGCGCCGGGGTCGATGCCGCAGCTCTCCGCGACGGCATCCACGCGGTCGCCCAGGATGCGGTACTCGAAGTAGTCAACGCGGCCGGTCTCCACCGATGCCAGGCACGATGACGCCAGGGCCCGGAGGCTCGAGTCTGCCACGGCCCGCCGGCTCTCGCCTCCGGCGATGGCCGGGGACAGGATGATCGCGCAGGCGGACACCATGGCCAGGAACATGATGGCGTCGATGATGGTGGAGTACCCGTCATCCATTCTATCGCTCCCACATGGTGACCTTGAGAGTGCCTGCGATGCACCTGGCGTCGTTCAGCCTGACCGAGACGGGGAGCATACAGCCTGCCGACCTTCCGCTCGATTGATGGCCCCATGCCCAGTGGCGCCCCGGGGCATCGACCGTCATCCGGACGGCCTGGTACCCGTAATCTGCACTGCTTAATGACGCGTTGTCCAGCTTCCGGGCATCGAACGTATAAGGGGCGTACGTGAGCCCGGGGTCGGCGGCGACGGCGCGGGCGACGCTCCTCAGGTCGCCCTTCACCGAGGCGTAATAGGCGGAGGAGGCGTACGACGAGTACGCCGAGAGCACGAGATAAAAGAACACGATGAGCCCCACGGCCACGATGCCCAGCGCCGGAAGGTCCGTGTAGGGCTCCGTCACGCCCCGCTCATCCCGCGTAAACGAGCACATATGGCTCCGCCTCCACGCCGTTCATGGCGTATATGAACGTCTTCTCGATGATCAGGGGCCTCCCGTGGGGCACCTCCACGGGGCTGGTGAACGTGCTCGTGCTCGCCCGGTCCATGAGCGTTGTTAAAGCCTTCGTATGGTTGTCGTCGACCGGCCTCTCCCTGGTGCCCGTGGCGTTGAATGTGGCGTTCAGGTACTCCCGCATCCCGGCCGAGCCGTTCCAGAGCAGGGAGCCGTTCTCCTCATACCTCCCCGGCACGATGCGGAAGGCGAACGGCCTGGAGAACACGTCCTTCCCGCAGGAGGCGTTCACGTATCCAGAGCTCGCGCGGACCTCGGCCCCGTCCAGCCGGTAGAAGCGCTCTACACGATAGGGCACGGCCATAGAGCCCACGGTCTCGATGTCCCCGCACACCTCCGATGCGGCCGACTCGAGCGCGATCGCCACGTCGGCCGAAGCGGAGGACCTGACCATGGAAAATACGAACAGCAGCACGACTGCCGACGCGATGACAAGTCCTATGCCCGTCAGGACGCCGTAGTCCACGCCCCTGTCATCGAGCATCCTGAGCCTCCATGGAGACGGCGTATGTGCCGTTATCCACGACCTTTAATTCCAGGCGGTGCTCGCCCGGGCACAGCCTGGCGGGAATGAACGGGCAGCCAGCTGCATGCACTTCGCAGGAGCCGTCACTGAACTCGATGCTATAATTATTGCCCGTAAAATCGATGTGCCTCACGCAGCCCGGCACGCTCACCGATATCTCAGCGGAGCCACCGGGTATTCCCGAGGCGAACTCGGCGGATGCAAGGCTCGATATGCGGAACGCCTCCCGCCTCGCCTGGTCCCTCGAGGCCCCTTCGACGTACGCTTCCACATAGGCGGAGGCCACGGACAGCAGCAAAAAGGCTGCCATGAGCACCACTACGAGCCTCATCCCGAGGAAGTCGGCTCCCTTCTCGTCCAGCATACTTTTTTTCATTTATCGGTAAAATACTTATAGTTTGCGGCTTACCATTATGTAATTACACATGTGGTTACTATGGACGCTACGAATAAGGAGTCCGGGCCCGACGTCGTCGGGCGGATCATGGCGCTGGAGCAGCGGACGAGGGGCCTCGGCGGCCGGCTGAGCGCGCTGGAGATGCGGTTCTCCGGGGACGCGAGCGCCTGCGACGTCACCGAGTTCGTGCCCGCCGGGCCGGAAGGCCCGCACGCATCTCTCGAGGGCCGGGTGGCGGCGCTCGAGGCGGCCACAAATAAAAAAGCGCCCGTGCAGAAGGTGTCGGTGCTAGACATGACGGGGATCGCCGTGGGGCTCTTGATGATCGCGGTCGGCATGCTCCTTGCCACGGACAGCATCGACCTGCTGAGGAACCCTTTGCTGGCGTTCGCCGGCGGCTTCATCGTGCTCGGCTGCGCCGCCTGGCGGCTCCTCGTCAGGTAAAGTTTTTTTATTAATACGGCGGACACACCTAACCAATGCCCGAAACATCGCTCCCGCCCCACGACCGGGAGATGCCCCTGTCCGAGCACCTCCGGGAGCTGCGGGACCGCGTGGTCATCGTCCTCGCCGTCACGCTCGCGCTCATGGCCGTGGCCTTTCCATTCTCTTCCTCGCTAGTCGACATCGTCCTCGGGCACGTCGTGCCGGCCTCGGCAACGCTCACCGTCTACGAGCCCCTGGAGCTCCTCAAGGTGCGGATCATCGTGTCGTTCCTCGCGGCGGTCACCATCGGGTTCCCGCTCCTCGTCTACGAGGCCTTCCGCTTTGCGGCGCCGGGCCTGTACCAGCATGAAAAGCGGTTCGTCTATGCCGTCTTCCCGTTCTCCCTGCTCCTCTTCGTTGCCGGATCGGCGCTGGCATACTTTGTCACTATGCCTCTTTTCTTCGACCTTTTGTTCAATTATGAGGGCTCGCTCGCCTCGCCCGAGCTGTCGATAGGGCAAACGTTCACCATCGTAACGAACTTCATGCTGGGCTTCGGGGTCGTGTTCCAGGTCCCCCTCATTATTCTCCTGGCCATCAGGATGGGCCTGGTAAAAAGGAAGGCGCTCGTGGACAGCCGGCTCGTCGTGTACGGGCTCCTCGTGGGCTTCGCCGTGTTCATCTCCCCGGACCCCACGATGCTCTCGCAACTCATCGTGGGCGTGGTCCTGATACTATTATTCGAGCTGAGCCTGCTCCTTGCACGGTTCATTTAAAAAGGGCCTTAGATGATCCTGACGCCCAGGAACAGGATCGCGAGGGCGGCCAGTATGGTGGGCACCCCGACGATCACCCATACAAGCGCGTTGCCCCGGAAGATCTTGCCGCCGTCGAGCGGGTCGATGGGTATCAGGTTAAAGGCCGCGAGCATCAGGTTCACCTGGAAAGCCGTCCAGGCCATGGCGATGAAGAGCGAGGACGTGAGCATGCCGCTCATGAGCAGGGCGAAGAAGAACATCGTCAGCACGATATTGGTCACCGGGCCGGCGAGCGATATCCAGAGGTCCTCGCTGCCAGTCTTCCGCTCCAGGCTGTCCCAGTAGGCGTCGTCGCCCTCGTAATTGGCCTGGAGGTCGTACATCGAGCGGGACGAGTGGGCAGGCTTCCGGATCATGACCGCGCCGGGCGCGGCGAACACGATGCCGATGGTCAGGGCCATGATGAACGTCAGGATGAGCCCGAACATGCTCGCCTTGTACTCCGCCCAGTAGCCGTACCGCTGGGCGACGAACTTGTGGGCGAGCTCGTGGAGCAGGAACCCGGTGCCCACCGCCACGGCGACGATGGCGATCCGCTCCGCGCTCAATGATCCCAGGCCGCCGCCGACCATCGCAAAGGCGACAGTGAGCACTACGAACGATAATAGTAAGTCGATCAGCTCGGAGGTCCCGATACCGGCGGAATAGCCCATGTGCCTCTAATAAAATATGTATAGTATATCAATTTGTTGATGCATTGCTTCGAAGGCGCCTGAGAGAAAGGCTTATGCTGGTTAAGTCCCAACAATCCGAGGGCATTTATCGATGTTCGAGAACGTCGCCAGGAAAGTCGACAGCGGCAACCGCGTCAAGGTCGTCGCCTTCGGCTCGTACCATTCGGGCAAGACGTCGTTCATCCGCTGCGTCAACCCCGACACCCTTTCCACCGAGGTAAAGAGCGGCAGCGGCACGACTACTGTAGCCTTCGACCTGGCCATCAAGGAGCACAACGGCTATCGGATCTACCTGTTCGGTACCCCGGGCCAGGACCGGTTCGACGTGGCCAGGGAGGTCGTCGCCTTCGGCCTGCACGCCGCGATAATAGTCGTCGACTCCACCCGGGGGATGACCGAGTTCGAGAAGGGCATCCTGGGCGAGCTTCACGCTAACCGGGTGCCGTGCATCGTCCTGGCGAACAAGCAGGACCTGCCGGGCGCGTCCCTGGACAGGATAACGAGGGACGCGGGCGGCGTATGCGAGGTGCTCCCCATATCTTCCCGTACCGGGCAAGGGGTCGGCCTCGTGCTTGACCGGCTGGTGGACCTCGTCAGGGCCGGCTAGAACAGCCCGTCGAACACCCTCGCCAGGTCCCCGGTAAGCTCCACGTACTTTTGCTTTCCGCAGCGCTCTATTACCACGACGTCCAGCTCGGGCACCCCGAGCTCGATGAGCCTCCTCTCTTCGCCGCTCTCGATGGCGTCGTCGTTCCTCAGGAGCCGTTCCCCTCCCTTCAGCAGGTCGCAGGCCCGGTCCCAGGCGCTGAACGTCGACTCGTCGGGCGTGAGCTTTTTCGTCTCCCACTTTTCGACTGCCGGGAAGGCATGCAGCTCGCCCTCCTTATCGAGCAATGCCCGGGAAGACTCCGGCACGTACCGGCTTCGGGAGGAAATAAAGCCGCCCAGCATGTCGGCGATGGAGCCCTTATCCGGCTTCCCTGCCGCCCCCTCGAACTCGAGCCATGTGCCCGAGGCGTCCTGCCATAAGTGCACTGCGGGCACCTCGAAGTGCCTGGTCCACCGTTTCAGGTCGCACGACGTGGTGAGCACGGCGTCCATTCGCCTCGGGATGCCGGCGCCGATCCCCCCGTCGAAGAAGTCGTAATACACGTTGGCCCTGTCTTTCGAGGCCCCGCGGTGGCATGGGAACTCCCGGAGCGGCCTTCGTATGCCCGTGTCTGCCAGGAACACGTTCAGCTCTAATGCGGTCAGGTGGCTGAGCAAATAGAATATGCCCGCCGTGTCGCCCGCAATGAGGACATTAGTCAGCCCGTCGCGGCGCTGGTTGATGGTCAATGGTATGAACATATTTGCAAATATATGCAATTAAATAATGAAGCCGATGATAGAGAGCTATTTGAAAGTAATATTAACCGATTTGAAAGTAATATTAAGTAATTACCTACTCGAAAAATTCCTCGAGGTTGCCGGCCGCCTCGATATCCTTGCGGTCGACAGCGACCTTGTCGAAGATCTCGGGGTCGATGAAGATGCTCGCGTTCATCCGCACGGCGAGGGCGATACAGTCGCTGGGCCGGGCGTCGATCTCGATCTCCTTGTCCGTGTCCTTGAGCATGAGCCTGGCGTAGAACACCTGCTCGTCAAGGTCGTCGATGATGATGCGGTCGATCCTGATGTTGAAGTTGTCCATCACCGACTTCATGAGGTCGTGGGTCATCGGCCTGGGCGTGGTCTCGTTCCTGAGCGCGATGTCGATGGAGATGGCCTCGGCGAGCCCGATATAGATGGGGACCATACGCTCGTTGTCCGCCGCGATGAACACGACGGCCTGGGGGCCGGTGATCGTGCTCACAAAATAGACGCCCCTCACCTTCACGGGCACGTAGTCGCTCATAAATAGAAATTTGCCTACGAGTATATAATACAGTCTAGAATTTTATTGAATTTTATTTGGTCGCATCCGATTGGCAGGTAAAATATTCTGATTCTTTCTCCTCATCTGGCGCCGTTTTTTCCATGGGCTTTCGTCAGGTATAGCGTGACGAGGCCGCCCAGCGCGGTGAGGAACCACAGCGTGACGAAGCGCACCATGATGGTGGCCCCGGCCGCGGCGTTCTTGCTTATCCCCACCGTCATGTACAGCGTCGTCATCACGATGTCGACGACGCCGATGCCCCCGGGCAGGAATATAGGCAGCATCTGGAGTATGACCATGACCGAGAACACGGTGACCACGAGCACCGGGGACACCGGGCTGCCCATGGCCATGAAGGCGATGTAGGCGACCGAGACGTCCAGGCACCAGGCCACTAATATCAAGACGAGGGACCCGGCCACGAGGGCTCTGTTACTCGTCATGTCCTTGAGGCTCGTGTCGAACTGCGCGAGGATGATGTCGACGTGCTCCGCCTGCGCAGAGAGGTCTTTCCTCAGCAGCCGGCCCAACAGCCGGAAGGCGGAGTTCGCGAGCCTTCGAAGAAGGACGTTGTCCATGGTCACGACGAGCCCGCCTACGGCCACTGATGCCATGGCGAGGGCGACGAACAGGCAGAAAGCAGTGGCCCAGATGGGCATCCCGTAGAAGAAAGCCAGGTAAAGCACGCCGACCGTCGCGCCTGAAGCGATGGGGACGATCTCGAGCACCCTGCTCATGACGCACGTGGCCAGCGTCTTATCGAAACGGCTCCCGGGCGTGCTCTTCTGCACGAAATAAATCTTAGAGACTTCGCCGCTCACGGCCATCGTAGGTAGCAGGTTGACGAAAAATATGGACGCGAGGTAGATCTGGTACGCCTTGAAGAACGATGTCTTATATCCCATGCTTTTAAGGTATACCCACCATCCGGCCGCGTGGAAGGCATTTGCGGACAGGGAGATGATGACAGCCAGCGCCATGTACCAGTAGTCCGCGTGCAGGAGCACGTCCAGGACGCTGTCGAAGCCGACCAGGTATAAGTAGCCGAAGTAAATAGCGAGCCCTATCACGATGAGCACGGCGGTCTTCCCGAAGGGTATGTCCGGGAACATGATGTCCTTCTCTGTGATCATGTGCCGTACCTGCGCTGCCTGTACTGGTAGTCCCTGATCGCCCTGAGCAGGTCGATCTTACGGAAGTCCTCCCAGTTCACGTCCGTAAAGTACAGCTCGGAGTACACGGCCTGCCATATCAGAAAATCGGTGAGCCTTTCCTCGCCCGTGCGGATGAACAGGTCGGGCTCGCACTTGAACACGAGGCGGGAATCGATGGCCTGCTCGTCGATGCTGTCCTCGGAGAGCCTGCCCTCCTTCACGTCCTTCATCGCGGCCCGGAGCGCGTTGATCAGCTCGTGCTTGCCGCCGTACCCGATGGAGACGCTGACCGTGCACGGCATGTCGCCCTCTATGTCCGCGATGCCTCCCGGGGATACGATCTTCCCCGGGAACCCGGCGCCATCAAAGACGTCCCGGATGCACTCCACCAGCCTGGACACGGCGCTGGTGTCGGTCACGCTCACGTAAATGGACGCCTCGTGGACGCCCAGCTCGGCGCACCATTCGATCAGCTGGAGCAGCTTGTTGAGCGCAGGCCGGTCGATGAGGTCGCCGTCCGAAATGACGAGCGCTATACAACGGGGCACGGGGCTCTGCTTAATACCGCTGGCCAGGGACCTTTCGTAGATCTTATATGCCATCTGCCGGACGAGCATCGTACGTATTAATTCACTATAGGGTAAAGTATTTTGCGTATTGGCCGAATATACTGACTCTATGTACCCGAGGCTCAGCACTTTTGGCCGGCAATCGCTAGACGCCGAGCTGAAGCGGCAGTCCGCGTACATCTCCCTCGGCCTGCTGGCGCTGCTGTTCCCCTTCGTGCCCAAGTGGGTCATCGTCCTGGGCGTCCTGTTCGGGGTCGTGGCCATCCTGTACATGCCTAAAAATTCTTTTATCTTCAGGGCGTTCGCCTCCGAGCGCGACATGGAGGCTGGCGTGCTCATCGGCCCGCTGAAGTTCAGCTTCGCCATCCTTCTCCTGGCCATCCTGGTCGTGTCGCTCGACTTACCGGTCTACGTGATGGCCGCCACCATCGGCATCGTGGCATTCGGCGAGGGGGCCGCCACCCTGGTCAACGTCCTGGTCTCCCGGAATAAGGCGCTCTTCTGGATCGTCACGCTCCTCATACTGGGCACTTTATTCGGCTTCATATTCGGGGGCTGGGCGATGGTGAACATGGGCATGGGCACGGACCGGCTCGACCTGATGTTCTTTTTAGCGGTAATAGGCACGGTGACCGGCGCGCTCCTCTATACGATCGTGGACGAGGAGAGCATCGCCATACCGCTGGGCGCGGGCATGGCCATGTGGCTGTTCTCGTCGTTCACCTACGCGCGCATCCCCGCCTCGGCCGAAATAATCATCGCCGCGACGTTCCCGCTGATCATCGGCGTCGCCTCGTACAAGCTGAACGCCGCCGACCTCTCCGGCGCCCTGGCGGGCGTGCTCTCCGGGCTGCTCATGATCCTGTTCGGGGGCATCGGCTGGTTCGCCCTGCTTCTCGTGTTCTTCTTCCTGGGCACCCTCTTCACCAAGTACAAGTACAGGTACAAGGTCGAGATCGGCACGGCCCAGATGAATAAAGGCTCCCGGGGGTACCGGAACGTGTTCGGCAACTGCCTGTTCCCTCTAATATTAGTGGTCGGTTTCGGCGCCATCGGGAGCTTCGAGCTCCCGTACGTCGGTACCGTCGACAGGACCATCTTCATCATGGGGTACCTGGGCGCCATGGCCACGGCGACCGCCGACACCCTGGCCAGCGAGATCGGCTCCACTTATAGGGGCGAGCCTCGCTTGATCACCACGCTTAAAAAGGTTAGGCCTGGCACGGACGGCGCCGTATCCATCCTGGGCGAGGTATCGGCCCTGTTCGGCTCGGTCGCCATCGCCGTCGTGGCCATCGCCATGGGCGTCGCCGGCCCCGACGCGGGGGTCGCCTTCCTCCTCGCGGTGCTGGGCGGGCTCCTGGGCACTAACATCGACAGCGTACTGGGCGCCACCTTCCAGCAGAAGAAGCTGCTGACTAACGAGGGCGTGAACTTTTTCTCCACAGTGGTCGGCGGCATCATATCGATGGGCCTATACTATCTGTTTTTTATGTATTAGGCACATAAGGAGTTTTCATGAGGTCTGGCCTGATACTGGCAGGAGGCCGCTCGACCAGGTTCGGCGGCGGTGAGAAATCGCTGAAGCTGGTCGGGGGCAGGCGGATGATATGCCGGGTCGTCGACGCGCTCTGCCCCGTCGTGGACGAGCTCGTCATCTCGGTGAGGGACGAGCAGCAGAAAGACCTGCTGTTCCCTTTTATCAGCGGCTACTACTTCGCCTATGACGAAGTGCAGGGCATCGGCCCGCTATCGGGCATTTTATCCGGCCTTAAGCGCCTGAAGGGCGATTATGCCGTCGTCGTGGCCTGCGACATGCCTTTAATAAACTCCGCGGCCGTCCGGCTCTTGTTCGAGAAGGCGCTCGGCCACGACGCCGCCGTGCCCCGCCATGAGGACGGGCTCATTGAGCCCCTGCACGCCGTATATCAGAGGGGGCCCATGCTCAGGGCCGTAGAGGAGTCCATCGCGGCCGGCGAGAGCAAGATATCGGCTCCCCTGAAGAGGCTGAAGGACGTGGTATACGTGCCCGACGACGCCGTCAGGGCCGTCGACCCGGAGCTTGAGACTTTTCTGAACGTGAACCGGGCCGAGGACATGGAGAAGCTCAGGCTAAAAAAATAGCCTACTTGACCTCGACGGCAGTTTTCTCCTCGAAATCCTTAGAGCTTTCCGAAGTATCGACGATGTCGGCCGTGGGGTCGGCGTACAGGTCCTCCTTACCGTGCAGGAAAATGGACCGGATGTGCTGGGACTTTTTGGGGTCGAGCTGTACCATGCCCACGTGTATGATGGCCTCGGCCACGAACCAGTACGCGGCGGCCATGTGGAGCACCAGGGCCAGGGCCATGCCCGGCATGTGAAAAGAGGGGGCTAGCATGTCCAGGGCGCGCACGATCAATGACGATACGCCGAATCCCAGCACCGTGACCGAGCCCGAGTAGAGGACGATGCCGGTGGCCGTGGCCACGAAGAGCGCCGCGTAGTGCGAGTAGAGGAGCAGCTTGGCGCCGGGGTGGAGGCGATTGGCGAACCGGCCTTTGCCGATGTCGTAGACCGAATAGGGGGGATACTCCGAGCCGGTGAAGAAGTTTTTAATTATGCCCCACAGCCTCCGGAAGTCCATGGGCCAGAAAAAGTAGCTGGACAGGCTCCTGTTCATGAAGGCCGTGTACGGCATCACGATCCAGTTGTTGGCGATGAACGCGGCGGCGGAGATGATGTGAATTGAATAGGAGTCGCCGTACGAGAGGTACGGCAGGCCCAGGTACATGGAGAAGCCCGAGGCGAGCAGGAGCGCCAGCGAGGCGATGTTCGTATAGTGGGAGAGCCGCTCCAGGGTCGTGTGCCTGGTCACGATCAGCCTATCCAATGTCCCGCCTCTTCACGGTGTGGACGGCGCAGGCGGCGCAGGGATCGAACGACCGGATGACGTGGTATATGCTCACGGGGTTCGACTCCGACCCGGGCAGGTACCCGGAGGGCGTGGTGCTGCACCCGAGCAGGGCCAGCTCCATGGGGCCGCTCTTCTGCTCGCTGCACCTGGGCGAGGCGTTCCACGTGGTCGGGGCCACGACCTGGTAGTTGGAGATCTTCTGGTCCTTGCCTATCCTGAGCCAGTGGCCGAGCGCGCCCCGGGGCGCCTCGATGAGCCCGCTCCCCGTCCTGTTAGGCTTCACGGACACGGGCACGCAATACTTCTGCCTCTCATCGCTGACATGGAGATCGTCGAGCCACTCGTGGAGCATGCGGGAGATGAGCAATGTCTCCTGCATCCGGGCCATGGTCCGGGTGTATACGCTGGCCATGGGGTAATTAGTGACGCTCATGTTGCGCGAGTACAGCCTGCGCATGGCGTCGATGATCAGGCTTTCCCTGGAGTTGATCTGCCTCGCCAGCGGCCCGACCTCGCACGGCACGCGGCCGTACCTGGGGGCCTTGATGAAGCTGTACCGGGCGCCGTCCAGCTCTATGGAGCTCGCCCTGCCGGCCGGCACGGTCTCCCCGTCCAGCGGGGCCTCCGACAGCCTCTCCTCGCTGTAGTCGTAGAACGAGGCCGCGACGTGCTCGACGATGAGGTTCGGGTCGACCCTGTCGGCGGCCAGGTATATGTTCTGCATGCCCCCGGGCGTGAACCCGGCGGGCATCTCGAAGGCGCCATCTTCGACAGTCCCGTACCCGTCCTTGAGCCGGCCGGATTCGTCCCTGACCCTGTAAAAGGACCCGTAGCTGAGGAAGCCGATGAGCTGGTCGTCGAGGGGATAGCCGCCCGCGTCGTCCAGCCCGATGTATGCGGGGAGGGATAGCACGTCCCTGGCGAACATCCTGGAGAAGAACATCATGAAGAGGGGCAGGTCCCCCCAGCCTTTCGAGGCCGACAGGTCGCCCATGGGGAGGTGCTCGATGTAGTCGTACCCGAACCCGGCGTCCTGGTCGTGCGTATTAGCCAGCCACTCGCCTATGGTCATGGCGCCGACCAGCCTTTTCTGCAGGAAGCCGTCGATGTTCTCCAGGCACGTCTCCAGGGCGCCGATGTCTCCCCTGGCGGGCCTCACCGTGACGCCTCCCGGCACGATGGCGGGCGAGCACGGGGAGCGGCCCCCGAGAACGCCCTCGGCCCTGCCTATCTCCCTGATGCACCTGAGCGCCTCGCCGTAGGCCTGGCCGCCCGAGACCGCGTACCGCTCTTTGAGCTCCTGCCATAATAAATTACCCAGGCTGGAGGAGTTCAGCGCGTCCCCGTACACGGGGTCGGCCAGGTCGGGCATGAACGCCATGTAGAGGTGCTCGACGTGGTTCTTCAGCCACCCGAGGCCGTTGAGGATGTTCCGGACGAGCAGCGCGTCCCGGGGTATGAGGCCCGCGGCGCCCGCGGCGCTCTCGATGGCGTTCACGGACGCCGTGGCGTGGGATGCAGAGCACATGCCGCAGATGCGCTGCGTGAAGTACGGGGCGTCCTCCGGGGACCTTCCCGCCAGCATCTGCTCGAGCCCCCGGTATATCATGCCCGAGCTGCTCGCGCTGGTTATGGCGCCGTCCGTGAGCTCTGCGGTGACTCGCAGCCCGCTGGATAGGCGGGTCACCGGGTCGATGGTGATCCTCATTTCTTCTCCCCCTTCTCTTCCCGGCCGCTCTCGCCGATTGCGAGCCGCTTCACCGCGTGTATCCCGGCGCCGATGGCGGATGCGCCGATGACGACCTTGGCTATGTCGTCCACCGCCAGGTCGGCGAAAAGTTCCTTACTCTCTGACTTCCCGAAGAACGGCATGAACGCGTCCGGGAAAGCCGGCTCGACGCAGGCGACGCACGGGCCTCCTGCCCGGGTGCACATGCTCGAGGCGCCGTTCCAGCGCCGGGTCGGGCAGTCGGCGTACGCCAGGGGGCCCTTGCATCCCAGCGAGTAAAGGCAGTTGCCCCCGGAGAACTCGTTATCCCTGTCGCCCCTGTCATATGCGCCCCTCCTGGGGCAGGAATCGTGTACGGTAGCCCCGAATAACGCCACCGGGCGGCCGTACATGTCGAGCGCCACGTCCCGGCCCGAGAGCACGTCCGCCAGGACGAGCAGCAGCCACTCGGGATGCGTGGGGCATCCGGGCACGTTGATGACCTTATTATCGACGCCGTAGCGGCTCATGGCCCCCTTGAGGCGGGACGTCCCGCCGAAGGCCACGCCCGCCGCGTCGGCGGCTCTGAACAGCCTGGAGACGCCCCCGTACGAGGCACAGGTGCCCGCGGCGACGATGCAGGAGGCCCCCGGAGCGGCCTCGGTGAATAGCTGCTTGAAGGGCATGGCCCCTGACATGCAGTACCGGCCGCTGCCCTCCGGGCCGTCGGGTATGGCGCCCTCCACGACGAGGACGTAGTCCCCGCCGGCCAGCAGCTCGCTCAGCCGTATGCGGGAGTTGTGGTCCGAGCTGCCCGAGAGGCTGCCGTCCACGAACACGCCCTGCTGGAGCATGAACTCGTCGTGGTATTCCGGCTCCAGCCCGACCTTCTCCAGGGCGGATAGCACGTCCGGGTCCCCGCCGTTGAGCATCGATGCGGTGCACCCTCCACACCCCGAGCCCCTTAGCCAGACGAGCTTTTTATCTGACCCGGCGATGGCTGCGGCCACAGCTGGCGCGTTGGCCTTGAGGAATAGCGCTGCGCCCACGACGCCTGCCGCGGCCAAAAAGCTCCTTCTCGTCAATCTGAGGTCGTTTTTACCCTCGTCCATACCCTCGTCCACCGGTAATAGTTATACCCCCATAGGCTCCGGCCACTAAATCTTTTTCCCTTATGCAAGCCCCTCGAAAAAATAATAAGCTGCACGAAAACGGTTTCAGCCGCGAAGCGACACGAAGCTTGCTGAAGAAACTCTAAGACTTTTAAAAATATTTTATTAATACCTTTGTGCAGTTTCAGGCCTGCTTTGTGTAACTTCGTGGCTGAAATAGTCTTAGAGCATTCTTAATAAATTTTCGAGGAGCTTAGCTTCTCACATAAAGTCGGAAAGGATGACCTGCTTGGACTTATCGTTCTCGAAGAGGCTCTTGATGGAGAGGTCAAGAAGTTCTAGCCGCTGGAGCGTGTAGCTGGAGACGCCGTACTCCCGGGCGATGTTAATAGAAACTTCCATGTACTTGGTCACGGCGCCCTCGTGCACGGTCAATATCACCCGGCCCCCGCACTTGGGGCAGGTGCCGCACAACGGGGGCCTTCGGTACCGGGCGCCGCACTTGACGCAGCGCATCTGCTGGGTCGAGAAAGCCCTGAGGTTGCCGATCAGGTCGGGCAGGAAGTGGGAGTTGATCACCCGCTCGGCCACGTCCTTCTCGTCCACCGCCCGGAGCCGCCTTCCCAGCTCAAGCTGCGCTTTCAGCTTATCCTCCATCGACCCTAACGTCTTGTATGCGGAATTCGTAGGGCCGGCGGCGATGTCGCCCGTGTCGTTGGTGAACATGAACCCCTCGTACTGGGCCGGAGTGCCCAGCCGCCTCGACACCAGATCCATCATCTTCTCCAGGTCCTTGGGCGACTTATACTCCAGCGTCGCCAGGTAGAACTCCCTGGGATACCTGGCCATGACGTCGACGTTGTGGGACTCCTTATCCACCTCCTTCGGGTCGATGCGCATGGACAGCACCAGGGGCGCGTCCATCTTGCCTCCCCGGCGGTCCGGAAGGTATGAGCGGGAAAAATTGATGAGGCCGTCCATGAGGAGCATGACGCAGTCCTCGTCGCCGTCGCAGTTCCGGCGCTTGGCCGCGTGGAAGAACGGGTGGGCGTATCCCGCCGAGGCGCCCGTGAAGCCCAGGATCCTGCCCAGCACGCCGGCGGACGTGTGGGGCGCCAGGCCGATCACCAGGTGGCCGATCAGCTCCTCTTCGGAGCTCACGTTATAGTATCTGGGCAGCCCGTAGAACTTCTCGAGCAGGTCGTCGATGAACCCGGCGGTCTTTATAAGATAGGTGGAGCAGTCGTGGGACAGCACGATATCCTGCACCTTAAGCTCGAAGACCTGCTCCCCCGACTCGGGGGGCCTTCCGTATACGTCCTTCTCGTAGCCGAGCTGCTTTAGCTTTTCGAGAGACAGCCCGATCTCCCGGGGCTTAAAGTGGGTGAGGGGCACGTCGCTCAGGTCGTACCGGACGGTGCCGTCCTTGAACATGTACACGCCGTGCTTGGCCCGGAGCACTCCCTTCTCCAGGGGCTCGGGCGTCATCTCGCTCGAGATCAATCCCTGCACGCCCTTGAGGATCTCGTAGTTGCCCCTCTCCCCCAGGTTCTCAAGCGCTTCGGCATACAGGCCTTTGAGGTCGACCTTCATGCGGACGTTCGGCGTGGCGGGCTTGCCGCACTTCGGGCAGGCGCCCGTGATGTTGTCTATTTTACAGTCAGGGCAGCCATAGTAGGGCAGCGTGTGGGCCCCACAGTCGCAGCGGTTCCTGAATGTGACGGCGCCGCAGCCGGGGCACTTCCTCCGGCCCATCTCCACCTCGATGAGCCCGGCCCTATCGTTCATGTTCCTCGTGAACGCGGCCGCGTCCTCGAGCGAGCGCCGGTTGCCTCCAGCATCGCCCACCGGGAAGAGGACGTGGACCGGGGGCTTCATTTCCCTCATCTTGCTCTTCTCGGGCCGGCCCATACGGGCCCCGATCCTGGACAGCGCCCGGTCCTTTATCGTGACTCCCGACATTTTGCTCACCGCATCCAGCGGGTCCAGGCCGGAGACGTCGGCTTCTTTCGGGGAGAGGTCCGGGTTCAGGCCAAGGCAGCGGACCAGCAGCGCCGCCCGGTCGGCGTCGAGGATGACGGCCCCGCTCCTCACCTCATGGGGCAATAATAGCAGCTCCAGCGTGCGCTTCGACCGGGGCTCCACGGGCATCCTGAGCCCGTCCTCGAGCCTGCCCGTCTTCACGACGTGCTCCCTTAACTGCAATATGTCCTCCGTGGAGACGTCCTTCCACATGAGCGTGTACTTCGGGTGCAGGGGCACGCCGTACTTCTCGGAGACATCGAACGCCTCTCCGGCCGACCGGACCTGGACTTTCTCCTTCGTGGCCAGGGCCAGGTCCTGCTCCCACCACTCCAGCACGTAGGGCGAGGGCATCAGGATGTGGTTATTCTCCAAAAAGTCGCCGTAGTTGATGAGTATCTCGCCGTTGTCGAGTATCCCGGAGACGTCCTTCTTGATGGCCCGGGCCTGATCGACCGTGCCGATGTAGAGCACGTCGCCGTTCATGAGGCGCACGGTGGGGCCGTCCACGCTGTCCACGGGCACCATGGCGGCGGCCTTGCCCGGCCGCTCGACCTTGAGCTGGGTGCCGGTGGCGATGAAGTCGTCCATGATGACCATGGACGCCGGGTGTATGCCCGCGGCCGCGAACCCCGTGTTCCTGCCCCTGCCATAGCGGAGGCGGAAGCCTCCCGCCCGGGACGGGTGGCCGAACACGGGCCTCCCGGCGATCAGGTCGACCAAAAACTTATCCTTGGGCTTGACCTTCTCGTCGTGGCTCTCGTCCGCGGGCTTCGAGCCCGCGATGACCTTGTCCAAAAACTCCCAGCCGTCGAACTTGAGCTTATCGACGTGCTTCTTGACCTTGGGGGCCTTCAGGATGAGGCCCTCCGCTATAACGAGCGCGATGCCTCCCCGGACGCGGTTCGTGTCGACCCCGGTGACGTCCCGGTACCCCTGCACTTCCTCGTCCTCGGTGGGCTCGCCGTCCACGCAGACGGGCAGGTTACGCACGATGAGCCGGATCTCCTCGTCCGTGGGAGTATACTGTAAATGCTGGATGGACTTGTAGAGGGCGATCTCCTCCACGTACCGCTCGACGACATCTGGCCGGGGCTTGTACGGGGCGAGCCCGACCTTGCGGCGCACGTAGTCTGCCGCTAGAACGGAGAGCGCCTCAGCCGTGCCCCCGGCGCTCCGGATGGGCCCGGCGAAGTAGATCTTGATGTACTCGGTGCCGTCGTCGTTCTTCGCTATCGATACCTGGGATATCCCTTCGAGCGGCGCGGCGACCACGCCCTCGGTGATGATGGCGGCGGCGGTCCGCACGGCGCACTGGATGGCGTCCGCTTTCGTATCGAACCTGCCAACGAGCCCCTCTGCGATGTCGGCGGCCACCTGCAGCGAGGCCTCCTCCCTGGACATCTTCTCCTCGCACTTCCTGATGTGGGGCGCCAGCCCGGGGATCCCCATGAGGACCTCCACCCGCTCCGCCAGGTCGTTGGCCGACGGCACCTCCACCTCGAGCTGGGGGTCGAATCCCCGCGAGCGCGCCCGGCCCGCAAGCTCCCTGCACCGGCCGAACTCGCCCTCGAGGCTTTTGAAATACCGCTCCTGCGCTTCGCTCGTTTTTGCCATGTCGCTTAACATACTATTGCCCTTCGAGAAATAGATTATGCGTCGAAAAATGTGGCAAAATCATTATAGTCCTGTGCCCATTATTTTACTGTAGGTGAGCAGCTTGGAAAAGCCTTCACACGAGAAGCATAAGGATAAGGCTAAAGGCCTGTCTTATAAGTGTGCCGTCATTACTGTCAGTAGTTCTCGATATGCTAAGTACGGGGACTCGGCGTCGCCGGCAGATTGTGAGGACGAGTCGGGCAGCATCATCGTGGGCCTTCTGGCGAAGGCGGGCCACAGGACGTCTTACCGCCTGCTGCCGGACGACCGGCTACACATCGAGCGGTGCCTGATGGACATGCTCTCGGACGCGGACGCGGCCATCGTTTGCGGGGGCACGGGCCTGACGGCGAGCGACGTCACCATCGAGGCGGTCACGCCCATGCTGCAGAAGACCATCCCCGGCTTCGGCGAGCTATTCCGCATTAAAAGTTACGAGGAGGTCGGGACCGCGAGCATGCTTACCCGGGCCATGGCGGGGGTCATCGAGGACCGCGCCGTGTTCTGCATACCGGGCTCGCCCAACGCCGCCAGGGTCGCCGTCTCAGAGCTGATCGTCCCCGAGCTGGGACACGTCATCTCGCACATCAGAAGGAACTAAAGCCTCTCTAAGCTATTATTAAGAATGCACGAAGACTGTTTCAGCCTCAAAGCGACACTAAGCCGGCTCTAAGCTACTCTAAGATTTTTTAAAATTATGGTTCTTGTGCGTTTTTGGGATGATATATTGCTTTGGCTGATGCCTTCGCTCGTTTTTATGTTATGCCGTCGTTGAGTGGTCCAACCACAGGGGCACGGAGAGCGCTGAGTTTCACGGAGTTTTCTTATAAATGGAGGCTCAGAGGCCACGGAGTACGGGTTTATAACATTCCCGGGGCACGGAGTTGAAAGAGGCACTGCCGAGGATAAACCCGCATTATTGTTTATTGGTCAACCGAGCCTCAATAAACTCTGTGCCCCAGGCAAACTAATAAACCGGCCTCTGAGCCCTCTGAGTCTTAAATTATTAAAATAAAACTCTGTGAAACTCCCGTGCGCTCCGTGCCTCTGTGGTTGGACCACTCAACGACGGCATAACTAGAAAAGGATAAAAAAAATATTCATCCCAAAACCGCGGAAGAGTCAAAAATATATTATTATGTCTTCGTGTAGCTTCAGGCCCTCTTAGTGTCGCTTCGTGGCTGAAACAGTCTTCGAGCTTTCTTATTAGTCTTAGAGCCGCTTTTACATTAACGCTTTTTTAACGATGTCCTCGTACAGGTCCGCGGCGAGCTTCAGCTGCTCCCTGTCGATGTACTCGTCCACGCCGTGGGCCTGGTCGATGTACCCGGGCCCGAGCACGGCGGCCGGCACGCCGTTGGCGCGGAACGTCCACATGTCGCACCCCGCCGGGAAGCCGACGGGCGCCGAGGGCAGGCCGTGCCTCGCCAGAACATCCTTGATAAGCGCGACCACCGGCTCCTTCTCGCTCACGCTCGACGGAGGGTAGGAGCATAACAACTCCACGTCCATCCGGGCCCCCGTCTCCTCGCCGATCCTCTCCACGACCCGGGCCAGGTCGTCGAAGGCGCCCCCGACGGTCTCGCCCGAGGTGAGCCGCCTGTCCACGTATATGTGGCACTTCACGGGTATGACGTTGATGCGCTCCCCGCCCCGGATCATGGTCACCTCGAGGGACGAGCGGCCGAGCAGGGGGTCGACCACGTTCATGACCCTGTTGCGGTACCTCTCCAGGTCCCGGAGCACTTCCCCCGCGATGGACACGGCGTTGACGCCCATGTCCGCGCTCGACGAGTGGGCGGCCTGGCCATGGACAGTAATGACGGGCCTCAGGGCCCCCTTGTGGGCGATTGCCACCCTCAGCCCCGTGGGCTCCAGGATGAGCCCCATCTCCGGCCTGTACTTTTCCATGAGCTTCCTCGCGCCCAGCGACCGGCCCGTCTCCTCCTCCACGACGGCCGCCAGCGCCACCGAGCCGTTGAATTTTTTAAGCTTGGCCGCCTTCCCCATGGCCTCCATGGCCGCTGCCAGCGAGCCCTTCGCGTCCGTCGAGCCCCGCCCGTATATGCGGCCGTTCCTCATGGTGGCCTCGAACGGCGGAGAATGCCACAGCGACTCGTCCAGCGCCGGGATGACGTCCGTGTGGGTGCAGAGCATTAATTTTATCGGGCCTTCTCCCAGCCTGCCGATGACGTTGCAGCGGTCCCCTTCGACTTTCTGGAGCTCCACGCCGAGCCCCATCTTCCTGAAGGCGTCGGCTAAATAGTCCTTCACGAGGCCCTCGCGGCCTGTTACAGAGGGCATGGAGATCAAGTCCCGGAGATATCTCTCGGCGGGCGTGTTAAAATCGGGCATCGTCTGAGTGGTTAGAATTGATTCTATATATGGTATCCGCTAATATCACCACCAAAGCTATATTTCACATTGAACAATAGCTAGTAACATAATGCCCCGAAATGACTTACTGGAGACATTCGCCGACGCGCTCAAGTACGCGTCCTCCAACATCTCGGCGCTCCTCGTCGGGGGCATCGTGTTCTTCCTCTCCGCCTTCGCCGTGGGCCTCCCCTTCTTCCTGGGGTACATCACCCGGTGCATGCGAGAGGCCATCGGGGGCAACGGCATCCTGCCCGAGTGGAACAACATCGTGGACATGTTCTGGGACGGGCTCCGCATGGTCGTGGTATTCCTGGCCTACGCGCTGGCGTATCTGGTCGTCATATCGCTCGTGGCCCTGTCGGTCTTCATCTTCCAGGCGCTCAACATGCCCTTCATGGTGCTCCTGAGCACCATCGCGCTCGTGGTCACCATGGCCGTCACGGCGGTCGTGTTCTGCGTGGTGTTCTTCGCCTCCTGGGTGCTTTATGCGACGTGCGACAGCGTCAGGGTGGCGCTGACGCCGGGCCGGATCAGGGGGCTCATATCGCTCGACCCTAAAGGGTACCTGACGACGCTCATCGCCTCGGTGGCCATCATCGCCATCGGCTCCGTCTCGGCGCTGCTCGTGGTCATCATCCCCTGGGTCGGCTTCGCCGCGTTCTCGGCCATCTCCTTTAACTACTCGAAGTACTACCAGACGACCCTCGTGAGGGACACCCTCGCGAGGGACACCCTCCGGGGGGCATCATAGTGGCATCTTACCTTCCGCTGTTCCTGGACTTTTCATGCCGGAAGGTCATCATATTCGGCGGCGGCGCCGTTGGAGAGCGGAAGGCCAGATATTTTTTACCTGCCGAGGTCTTTGTCATAAGCCCTTCGTTCACGGAGTGCCTGGAGGCCATGGGCGCCGACGGCCTCGTGAAGCTTGAGCGCCGTGCCGTCGTCCCCGGCGACGTCCCTGGCCTGGTCGAGGGGGCCTTCCTGGTGGTGGCAGCCACCGGCGACGCGGAGCTCAACGAGTCGATAGCGCAGGCGGCAGAGGCGGCCGGCATCCTGGCCAACAACGCCACGGGCGAGTCGCCAGTCGTCGTGCCCTCGCTCATAAAAAAGGGGGACGTCATGGTGGCCATCTCCACCGGGGGCCGGAGCCCGGCCCTATCGAAGTACCTCAGGCTGAAGCTCGAGCCGGCGCTGGGCGAGGACGTGGAGAAGATGGCGGCGCTCCAGGACCGGGTGCGGGAGAGATTAAAAAGCCAGCTGCCGGATCAAAAAGCAAGGGAAAAGATATTATGGGCTATCCTGGACGACCCGGCCGTATGGGACGCTTTAAAAGAGGACGACAGGGCGTTAGAGCTGGCGTTGCGCCACGCTCGCTCCTGATGCGCAAACTATAATAATTTTGCAGTAGTGCTAATATTGTAAATTAAAGTGTTACTACGTCTTAAGGGATAGCATGACTTTCATAACGAGCGCGTCCGTCAACCACCACAGGGCTTCCATAGGCGGCATCGAGGCCGCCCGGTTCGATAACGTCGACGCGGCCCTACAAAGGCTGACGGTGACGGGCGCCAGCGAGGCCATGATCCTCCAGACCTGCAACCGGGTCGAGATATACGCCGTGTCGGAGGACCCTGACGTCCTCGGGAAGTTCGCCGTTGCAGAGGGCATGCCCCCGCTGGAGCACGCGTGTGGCGACGACGCGTTGTTACATTTATTACGCCTGGCCGGCGGCCTGGATTCCATGATCATCGGCGAGGACCAGATCCTCGGGCAGCTCAAGTCCGCATACCTCTTATCCGAAAAGAACGGCTGTATGGGCAGCATCCTCTCGACGGCCGTCCTCGGGGCCATCGACGCCGGGAGGCGGGCCCGGCTGGAGACCCGGATCAACAAAGGGTCCGTGTCCATCGGCTCGGCCGCCGTGGAGCTGGCCGAAGCCCTGGCCGGGGACCTGAAGGGCAGGTCCATCCTGGTCGTGGGCGCCGGGGAGATGGGCTCGCTGGTGGCCAACGGCCTGGCCCAGAAGAACCTGAAGGGCATCTACGTTGCCAATCGTACCTTTGAGCAGGCGCAAAAGCTGGCGTCCAGCCTGGGCGGCGTGGCGGTCAGGCTCGACGACATCTGCAATTACATTGCGGCCGCCGACGTCCTGATATGCGCCACGGCGGCGCCCCACCTTATTATAACAAAAAAGATGGTCGAGACGTGCGCGAGGAGACCGCTCATCATCATAGACATCACCAACCCCAGGAACGTGGATGAGGCCGTGGCCCGGGTGCCGGGCGTCGTCCTGCACAACATCGATAGCCTCCGCAGGATCAACGAGGCCAACCTGGAGCGCCGCAGGGCCGAGGTCGGCCAGGTGGAGCGCATCATATCCGAGGAGCTGGCCCGGATGAAGAAGGCGTACGGCCGCCAGCGGGCCGACCACGTCATAGGCGGGCTCTACCTGCACGCGGACAGCCTCCGGCTGGCCGAGCTGGACCGGGCCGTATGCCGCCTCTCATCCCACGGGGGCCTGAACCAGGCCCAGAAGGACATCCTGTCCGAGTTCTCCTGCGCCCTCACGGGCAAGATCCTGGCGGCGCCCGCCAGGAGGCTGAGGCTGGCGGCGGAGAAGGGCGACGACGAATATTTAAGGACCGCGCGAGTACTGTTCGACCTGGAGGATAACGATGGGCTATCCGGTCACAAGGCCTAGGCGCCTGAGGCGCAACGCTCTTTTGAGGGACCTCACGGCGGAGGCCACCTTAAGCGTTAAGGACCTGATCTATCCGATATTTATCGACGAAACGGCGACGAAGCGGGCACCGATAAAGTCCATGCCTGGAGTGGAGAGGCTCCCGCTCGACGAGGTCGAGGAGGAGGCCGACTCGCTCGAGGCGCTGGGCATCCCGGCCGTGCTTCTCTTCGGCATTCCCGGCCTCAAGGACGAGACCGGGGGCTGCGCCCACAAGGGCGGGAACGTCATCGAGGCCGCAGTGAAGCGCCTTAAAAAGAAGCGCCGGGATCTGCTGGTCATTACGGACGTCTGCCTCTGCGAATATACCACTCACGGCCACTGCGGCCCAATAAAGGGCGGCACGGTAGACAACGACGCCACGCTCGACGTCATCGCGAAGGTGGCCGTCAACCACGCCCGGGCGGGCGCCGACATCGTGGCCCCTTCGGGCATGATGGACGGCATGGTCCATGCAATTAGAAGCGAGCTGGACTTCAACGGCCTCAAGGACACGGCCATCATGTCCTATGCGGCCAAGTACGCCTCGGCCATGTACGGCCCATTCAGGGAGGCGGCGGACTCCGGGTTCACGGGCTTCGACCGCTCCTCGTACCAGATGGACCCCAGGAACTCGGACGAGGCCATGCGCGAGGTGGCGCTCGACCTGGATGAGGGAGCTGACATCGTGATGGTGAAGCCCGCCCTCTCTTATTTGGACGTCGTGTACCGGGTCAAGCACGAGTTCCGGGCGCCCGTGGCCGCCTACAACGTGAGCGGCGAGTATGCAATGATAAAGGCCGCCGCGGCAAACGGCTGGCTGGACGAGAAAAAGGCCGCCATGGAGGCGCTCATATCGATGAAGCGCGCCGGCGCGGACATGCTCATAACATATTTTGCAAAAGACATCGCAACGCTAATAAAGTGAGGTTCCATGAAGCTCGACACTTCCAGAGCGCTTTTTGAGGAAGCGTTACAGGTGATGCCCGGGGGCGTCTCAAGCCCCGTCCGGGCCGCGAAGCCGTTCCCATTCTACACGAAGTCGGCGAAGGGATGCCGGCTCACGGACGCCGACGGCAACGGCTACATCGACTTTTGCATGGGCTATGGCCCTCTCATCTTAGGCCACCAGCCCGCGCCGGTAAAGGATGCCATCGGGAAGCAGCTGGACGAGGGCTGGCTGTATGGCACCCCGTGCGAGCTCGAGGTGCGGTACGCCCGGAAGATAAGAAATTACTATCCCGGCATGCAGATGATGAGGTTCGTGAGCACCGGCGGGGAGGCGACCATGAGCGCCATCCGGGCCGCGAGGGGATACACGGGCCGGGACAAGGTCGTCAAGATCGAGGGGGGCTTCCACGGGGCCCACGACGGGGTCCTGGTGAAGGCCGGCTCCGGGGCCGCCACCATGGGCGTGCCCGACTCTTTAGGCGTGCCGAAGGATTTCACAAAGCACACCCTCCAGGTGCCGTTCAACGATATACGGGCCATGGAGGCGGCGCTCGAAAGTAATAAGGACCAGGTAGCCTGCGTGATCATGGAGCCCGTGATGTGCAACATGGGCCCGATCCTTCCGAAGGAGGGCTACCTGAGGGCGGTGCGCAACCTCACGAAGGAGCACGGCGTCGTCCTCATCTTCGACGAGGTGGTCACGGGCTTCCGGGTCGGCATGTTCGGCGCCCAGGGGTACTTCGGCGTCGAGCCGGACATGACCACGCTGGGCAAGATCGCGGGCGGCGGCCTGCCCATCGGCATCTTCGGCGGCAAGAAGGAGATCATGGAGAAGGTGGCCCCTCAGGGCGGTGTGTACCAGGCCGGCACTTTCAACGGCAACCCTCTCTCCCTGACGGCCGGCATGGCCACGGTAGACTACTTAGATAAGCAGCGGGCGCACATCAAGCTCAACGAGTCGGGAGAGGCCCTCCGGCAGGCGCTTACCGAGTTATTAAAGCGCATGAAGCTGGACTACTCGGTATCGGGCATGGCCTCCATGTTCCAGGTGTTCTTCGGCCCGAAGCCCGAGAACTACCAGCAGGCGCTGCGCTGCAACAAGGCGCTCTACGACAAGTTCTGGTCGCATATGCTGGAGAACGGCGTCTTCCTCCCTCCCTCGCAGTTCGAAACGTGCTTCCTCTCTACGGCCCACGAGAGGGGGGACGTCGAGGACACGCTCCGGGCGTTCATCAAGTCCTGCGGAGCGCTGAAATGAGGGTGGGGACCCGGGGCAGCAGGCTCGCCATGGCACAGGCCCGGAAGGTGTGCGGCCTGCTCTCTGAAAGGGGCGTTGAGGCGAGCCCGGCCATCATCAAGACATCGGGCGACGTCCACACGAGCGAGCCCCTGCACGCGATGAAGGGCGTAGGGGCGTTCGTGCGGGAGATCGACGACCGCCTCCTGGCCGGCGAGGTGGACATCGCCGTGCACAGCCTCAAGGACGTTCCCACGAAGCGCCCCGAGGGGCTTGCGACCGCCGCCGTCCTGAAGCGGGAATCCGCCCTGGACGTGGCCGTGACGCGGGAAGGGAAGAAGCTTTCAGAGCTTGAGGAGGGCGCCGTGGTGGGCACGTCGAGCACCCGCCGGGCGGCGCTCATCAAGAAACATTACCCGCATCTGCGAACGAACAACATCCGGGGGAACGTGGACACCCGGCTGAGGAAGCTCGGGGAGGGGGAGTACGACGCCATCCTGCTGGCGGAGGCAGGCTTAATAAGGCTGGGCATGGACATCATTAAAGAGCGGCTGGACCCTTACGATTTCGTGCCCTCGGCTAACCAGGGGGTCATCGCCATCGTGGCGAGGCCCGGCACCCCGGAGTTCGACGCAGTCAGCGCGCTGAACGACCATGATACCTGGCTGGAGACGGGCGTGGAGCGGGCCATCGCCTCGGCGCTGGACGGGGGATGCGTGGCGCCCATGGGCGCGTACGCCAGGCTCGAGGGCGACGGCCTGGACGTGGTATGCGAGGTGCTCTCCCTGGACGGCAGGAGACAGGCCCGGGTGAGGGAGACCATACCGGTTAAAGATCATGAGCGCCACGCGCTGAGGCTGGCCGAAAAGCTTGCCGCCTGCGGCGGCAGGGACCTGGTAGAAGAGGCGAAGAGGGAGTTGCGGCGATGAGCGATAAAGGCAAGGTGTACCTGGTCGGTGCGGGGCCCGGCGACCCGGAGCTTTTGACGAGGAAGGCGGAGCGCCTTATGAAAGAGGCGGACATCATCCTGTTCGACGCCCTCGTGGGAGAGGGCATAAAGAGGCTGTTCCCGCCGGGAGCGAAGCTCGTGGACGTCGGTAAGCGGGCGGACGACCACACGTATCCCCAGGAAGAGATCAACCGGATGCTCATCGCCACGGCGTCGGAGTATAAGACGGTGGTCCGGCTCAAGGGAGGCGACCCGTACGTGTTCGGCCGGGGCGGGGAGGAGGCCGAGGCGCTGAGGAAAGCGGGAATAGAGGTCGAGGTGGTGCCGGGCATCACGTCGGCCATCGCCGTGCCGGAGCACGCGGGCATACCGGTCACGCACCGGGGATGCGCCTCAGCGGTCACTTTCATCACCGGCCACGAGGACCCGGCGAAGGGGGAGCCGGCGCTGAATTTCAAGGCGCTGGCGCAGATGAGGGGCACCATCGTCATTTTAATGGGCGTGAGCCGCCTGCGGGAGAACGTCGAGGCGCTGCTCGCCAACGGAAAGCCCCGGGACACGCCGGTGGCCATCATCGAGCGGGGCACCACGGAAAAGGAACGGGTCACGGCAGGCACGCTGGGCAACATCGTGGGCCTGGCCGAATTGAGGGAAGTGCGCTCCCCTGCCATTATCGTCGTGGGAGAGGTCGTGCGGCTGAGGGGCATGTTAAAATGAAGCGGGTGGCCCTGACAAAGCGGGTGGCCGTCACCCGCCCCGCGAAGTTCCTCCCGGCGGCGGTCGAGTACCTCCGGTCGAAGGGCATGGAGGCCGTGCCAGTGCCCATGATGGAGATGGTCCCCAGGAAGAACGGGGACGTCGATGCCTTCCTGGAGCGGCTGAGCGCCGGCCAGGTGGACGTAATAATACTGACAAGCCAGAACGGCTTTTTATTTCTTCTGGAGCGGCTTGGCGATGATGTCGAGCACTTTTTAGGCCTCGTCGAGGGCGTGCGCGTGCTCGCCATCGGCCCGAAGACGAAGAAGGCGCTGGAGGCCCACGCCATCTGGGCGAAGATGGTCCCGTCCACCTATTCGAGCGAGGGCATCGTCAAAGAGTTCTCCTTCCCCAGGAAGCACGTGGAAGTCCTCAGGAGCGACCACGGCAACC
Organism: Methanocella paludicola SANAE; assembly: GCF_000011005.1. Classification (NCBI taxonomy): domain Archaea; kingdom Methanobacteriati; phylum Methanobacteriota; class Methanomicrobia; order Methanocellales; family Methanocellaceae; genus Methanocella; species Methanocella paludicola. The sequence continues at coordinate 2,877,213 of NC_013665.1, read as the reverse complement.
CCGTACTGATCAAGGGGCTGGAGGCAGGCGGGGCCATCGTGCACGAGACCATCCTGTACGACATCGTGCCTCTGAAGGGCGAGGCGCAGGAGGCCTTCGTCCGGGAGGCCCTTGCGGGCAGCATCGACGCCTTCACATTCACCAGCACCATGACGGCGAGGAGCCTTTTCATGACGGCCGAGTCCATGGGCGTCCTGCCGGAGCTTAAATCCGCGATGAATGCTAAGGCCGTGGCTGTCATCGGCACCCCGACTGCCGAATTCTTAAGAGAGAACGGCGTTCGCGTCGACGTGGTGCCCCGTAACTTCACCTTCGAGGAAATGATCGACGACCTGGCAAAGGCGCTTTAAGCCCATATTAAACAAATTTATATATTCCCCGGACAAAAGTTAGTAGACTAAGGGGCTGCTGAGATGGCGCTTGCGGACATGGTAAAGCCAAACGTCGAGAAGCTTAAGGCGGGCCGCGATATCGAGGGCCTTATTCGTGCATCGAGGTACGGCAAGGACCCCTGCGTCCGCTCGGAGGCATTGCTGGCGCTGGGCGATATTTTCGACGGGCGGGTCGTGGGCGCCCTGGGCGGGGCCCTGAATGACGGGGACGCACGAGTGCGGATGGACGCAGTGCATGCCCTCGGCAAGGTTCCGGACCCCCGCGCCATGGAAGTGCTATCCGGGGCGCTGAAGGACGGGGACCCGGCCATACGCTCCCTGGCCCAGAAAATGCTGATCAGCCACGTGCACAGCCTGAAGGTCGGGCCGGACGTCGACGGCCTGGTCAGGGCCGCGTCCAGCGACGACCCCTACATCCGCCTCAATGCCGTCTCGGCGCTTGGGGAGGTCGGGGACGAGCGGGCTTCCGAAGCTCTCGTATCCTTGTGCGTCAGGGACCCCTATTATCCCGTGCGGTTCGAGGCTGCAGAATCGCTGCGGAAGGTCAACGATAAGCGGGCCGTCGACATGCTCGCAGAAGCTCTACTTGATAAGGACCCGGCGATCAGGCTCCGTGCCGCGGAGGCGCTGGGGAAGGCCGGCGACCGCCGTGCCGTGGGCGCCCTGTCCGCGGCCCTGAATGACGACGACGAGGCCGTAAGGAACGAGGCCATGGCGTCGCTCGGAAAAATAGGCGACCCCCGGGTCATGAACATGATCGTGGCCGCCATGAAACATAAAAAGAGCTAGGGCACCTTCTCGAACTCCGACTTCGGGGCCCCGCAGAGCGGGCACTCCTCGGGCGGCTCCTCGCCCTCGTGTATGTACCCGCACACCCTGCACATCCACTTCGTCATGCCTGTCCTCCTTTTATCCTGCGGGCGATGCTGCGCCCGAACTCGATGCACTTCTTCTTGTCGTCCTCGCTGAGCGTCGTCATGATATGCTTGAAAGCCAGCGGCTCCACTGTCTCCAGGCCGATCGCCCTGAGCCCGTCGTCGATCTCCTTCACGGCCCCGCCTGCCCACCCGTAGGCGCCGAAGGCCGCGGCTATCTTGTTCTTCGGCCGCAGCCCCTTCAGGTAGGCCATGAGCTCGGCCGTGCCGTGGAGCATGATGTTGTTCTGGGTCGAGGAGCCCACGATAACGGCTCTCGCCTCGAGCAGGTCGGTCATGACCGAGGCCAGCGTGGACTCATGGAGATCGTAGAGCCGCACGTCGACCCCCTCGTCCATGATGCCGAAGGCGATGAGCCTGGCCATCATGTCGGTGAGGCCCCACATGGTGCTGTAGGCGATGACCGCCTCCTCTTTCGGGCGGAAGCTCGACCATGCCGTATAGGCGTTCACGATCCTGCCCGGGTCCCTCCTCCAGATGAGCCCGTGCGAGGGGGCGATGATATCGGGCGAGAGGTTGAGCGCCGGCAGCTTCTCGAGCGTCCCGGCGATGATGGAGGACAGCGGCATTAAGATGTTAGCGTAGTAGGCGCGGGCGTCGTACATGATGTTGGCCCGGACCTGGTCCTCGAACCGCTGGGAGGTCGCGATGTGCTGGCCGAACGCGTCGTTCGATAAGAGGACCTTATCCTCCTCGGCGTATGTGAACATGCTGTCGGGCCAGTGGACCATGGGCACCTCGATGAACCTCAGCGTCTTTTTGCCCAGCTTCAGCGTGTCTCCGGTCTTGACGGCGGTCATGGGCCACCTCTCCCCGTACTTGTCGACGAGGCCGGCCCTCGCCCGGGTAGAGCAATAGACCTTCGCGTTCTTCGCGACCGCCATGACGTCTTCGAGGGCCCCTGAGTGGTCCTTCTCCAGGTGGTTCACGATGACGTAGTCGATCTTCGAAGGGTCGACGTGCTCCCGGATGCCCATGAACATCTCCTCCGAGAACCCTCCCTTGACCGTGTCCACGAGCGCGACCTTCTCGTCCACTATGAGGTAAGCGTTATAGCTCGTCCCCTTGGGCGTATCGTAGCCGTGGAAATCCCTCATGTTCCAGTCGATGGCGCCGACCCAGTATATGCCGTTCCTGACCTCGCACTTCATGCTATTGCTCCCTGGACGTTTTTCTCGTTACAAGATATTTTATTTATACTGTCATATATTTTGGCTTTGAGAAACGTTTTTTTGCCCGCGAGTACTTTATTTTACCATGCAGAGGCCCACCCTGTACTTCGTCACCACGAACGCGGGCAAGCTCCGCGAGGCAAAGGACTTATTCAAGGACTACTTCGAGGTGGAGCAGGTCAACACCACGTATCCCGAGCTCCAGGAGGACGACCTGAGCAAGATCGCCGCGTACGGCGCCCGGTACTGCGCCGACTCCCTGAACCGGGAGGTCATCGTGGAGGACTCGGGCCTGTTCGTCGATGCCCTCAAGGGCTTTCCGGGCCCCTACTCGTCGTTCGTGCAGAAGACGCTGGGCAATAAGGGCATTTTAAAATTAATGGAGGGCGTGGAGGGCCGGCGTGCCGAGTTCCGCTCCGTCGTGGGCTACTGTGCCCCGGGGGAGGAGCCTACCACCTTCACGGGCATCTGGTGGGGCGATATCCTTCACCAGGAGACCGGCACCGGCGGCTTCGGGTACGACCCCATCTTTTCATATCGAAAGTTCCCGGTGGGCGAGATGACCGTCGAGCAGAAGAACGAGGTCAGCCACCGGCGGCGCTCGATGATACAGTTCCGGGACTGGTACCTTAGCAGGATAAAGTGATCATTTCTCGCCGACGACGATGTCCGGGTCGCCCTTGACCCGGTCCAGGAACGCCATCGATATCCTGGTCTTCACCACGTTCCTCCCGGCGATGGCGGTGACGAACCGCCCCTTGATCCAGACCACCTTCTCCTCGATATGCACGGTGATGCGGGGCCCGTTCTCCAGGTCGCTTATGAAGTTCGGCAGGCCGTCCGTGAAGGCGGCCTTCGCGTCCTTCATGACCGCATTGTTCTCGACCTTCAGCAGCTCCTCGAGTATCCCGGCCGCCTTCCTGACGTCGCTCCCGGGCCTGAGCGGGATGCGGATCTCGTCGAAGATGTACCCGCACGAGATGAGCTCCTCCTTGATGGAATAGTCCTTGGAGAAGTTGAGCACGGGCTGGTCGAGCACGACCAGGTTGGGCACGTGGACGATGCGGCCGGTAAGCTCCCCGCCCATCTTCTCGTCCTCGCCCACCTCGTCAAGTATGACGTGGAAGAGCCCGATGTGCTTGACGTCGCCCTTCATGCTGCCGATGCGGATGCGGTCGCCCACGTCGAAGATGTTCGAGGACTTGATGACGAAGTACCCGGCGAAGCTGGCCATGTACTTCTGTAGCGCTAACGAAAGGCCGATGGCCAGGACGGACACGTAGATGCTCAGGGACGAGTTGAAAAAAGGTATGATAAGGATGAGGGCCATGACTACAACTACGAGCATGGACACTAACATGTAACGGAATCGAGATTTAAGCGACATCCCATCCCCAATGTCAGCTATTGCCGTACAAAGGATAAATCTTTATTCGTGACCGAAAGAAAAAAAGGCTATTTTGGAGATATCGCGAGCCGCACATCCAGCGCTAAGCAGCCACGGCCCTTCTCGTACACCTTGACGGGGTTGATGTCCATCTCCAGGATGTCCGGGAAGTCGGTGACGAGCTGCGAGAGCCGCTCGAGGAACTCCACCAGCTTTTCGATGTCGGAGGGCTTCTCGCCCCTCGTGCCCTCGAGCATCTGGTGGGTCTTGATGCCGTAGATCATGCCGTAAGCGTCCTTCTCGTTCAGCGGGGCGATGCGGAACTGCACGTCCTTCAGCACCTCCACGTAGATGCCGCCCAGGCCGAACATGATGAGAGGGCCGAACTGGGGGTCCTTGTTCATGCCTAAAATGACTTCCTTGCCGCCCGTGGCCATCTGCTGAATTAAGACGCCGCTGATCCGGCACCGGGGAGCCGCAAGGGTCACGTCCTTCATCATCTTGTTATAGGCGTTCTCCAGCTCCTCATCGTTACTTATTCCTACTTTAACGCCTCCCACGTCCGACTTGTGGATGATATCAGGGGAGACGATCTTCATCACGATCGGGTAGCCGATCTCCCGGGCCGCCTGCATGGCGTCGTTCACGCTCGTGGCGATCCTGTACTTTAATGTCGGTATGCCGTAGGCCTCGAGCACCGGCAGCGCTTCCAGGCCGAGCACCGTGATGCCCATGTTCCTGGAGTTGTCGATGATCTTGCGGACTTTTTCCCTGTCGACGTCGAACCGCCGGGGCTCGACGTAAACCCGCTGCCTGATCTTCTGGTATCGGGTCATCATCCGCATGGTGTAGGCGACCCTGGAGGGGTCGTCGTAATTGTAGATGCCGTGGCGCTTCAGGACGGCCACGCCCTCGTCCATGACCAGGCCGCCCACGAAACAGGGCAGTATGGGCTTATCCGTGGTCTTCTTGGCCTCGCCTATCACCTCGGCGATGGCCACGGGGTCGGTCATCGCCTGCGGGGTGGCGAGCACCAGGATGCCGTCCACGCCCTCGTCCTTGAGGACCGTCTCCAGCGCGAACTTGTAGAGGTGGGGGCTCGCGTCCCCCAGCACGTCCACCGGGTTGTAGAAGCTCGCCGCGGGCGGCAGCGTGGTCTTGAGCGCGTCCACGGTCTCCTTGGACAGGGTGGCCAGGCGGAGCCCGAACCGCTCGCAGGCGTCGGTGGCCATGATGCCGGGGCCGCCGGCGTTCGTTATTATGGCGACGCGGTCGCCCCGGGGCACGGGCTGGCAGCAGAAGCCGCCGGCCATGTCGTAGAACTCGCTCATGGTCTCGGCCCTTATCACGCCGGACTGCATGAACGCCGAATCGTATGCGGCGTCCGAGCCTGCCAGGCTGCCCGTGTGCGAGGACACCGCGCGGGCGCCCGCGCTCGTCCGGCCGCTCTTGACCACGATGACGGGCTTGGTCTTCGACACTTCCCGGGCCACATCGATGAATCGCCGGCCGTCGGTGATGCCCTCCAGGTACGCTAAAATGACCTTCGTGTTGTCGTCGTTCTTCCAGGCCTCCATGAAGTCGATCTCGTTCAGGTCGGACTTGTTGCCCAAACTTACGAAACAGTCGAAGCCCACGTCGGTGGCGTCGGACCAGTCAAGGATGGCGGTGCCCAGGGCGCCCGACTGGGTGATGATGGAGACGTTGCCCGCGGGCGGCATCTTCTTGGCGAAGGAGGCGTTGCACTTCGTATGGGTGTTCAGGATCCCCAGACAGTTGGGGCCGACGATGCGCATGTTAAACGAGCGCGCGATGTCCTTGACCTCGTTCTCGAGCCGGGCGCCCTCGACGCCCACTTCCTTGAACCCTGCAGAAATGATGACGAGGTACTTGATCCCCTTCTCGCCGCACTCCCGCACCGCCTGGGGCACGAGCTTTGACGGAATGACGATGACGGCCAGGTCGATGGGGCCGGGCACTTCGAGCACCGTCTTGTAGCACTTGAGCCCCTCGATCTCCAGCGATTTCGGGTTAATGGGATAGATTTTTCCTTCGTAGCCGTTCAGGAGGTTGTCCAGCACCGCCCTCCCTACTTTCCCTTTGACGTGCGAAGCGCCTATGACCGCGACGCTTTCCGGGTTAAACATCTTCTCCAACATGTAGCTCCATACCTGAAAGTTGTTTTCGCGTTAATATGTCATCCTTGCAACATTACCGGAGGAATTTTCTAGCAGAGATTAACGCTTATGATAAATAACGTTTGCTATAACTTCAATGAAAAATAATGATAAATAGGCTAAAATATTATTGGGGGCTTCGTGGCCCCCTTAACTGAAGAGCTCGGGGTGGATGATCTTCGCCATGGCCTGCGCGGCATCGACCACCCTGGGGCCCGGCCGGAATATGGGGTCGGACGCCACGGCGTAGACCTTGCCGTTCCTCACGGCGGAGAGCTGCTGCATCCAGTCCTCGGTGCCGTTCCTGAGCTTCTCGAAGTCGGGCTGGCTGTACACATCCACGGGCATGATGATGATGTCCGGGTCCGCCTCGATGACGGCCTCCTTGCTCATCGCCTTGTAGTCGGTCAGCTCGTACGCCACGTTCTGCCCGCCCGCCAATATTATTAAATCGTTCCCGTAGCAGTCGGAGCCGGCCACGTAGAAGTCGTACGTGTCGAGCAACATGAGCACCTTCGGCCTCTGGCTTTCGTTGAGCGTGGCCGTCTTGTCGGTGATGGCCTTGATGCTGGCGTTGATATCGGCGGCCAGCCGGGTGGCGTTATCCCCGGCACCGCAGACCTTGCCCATGCGGAGGATGCTGCGCTCGATATCGCTCACGTTCCTGGGGTCGTTCACGATGACCGGGTACCCCATTGACTCGATCTTCTCGGCCGCTTCCTTCTTGGTGAGCGAGTCCGCGAACACCACGTCGGGGTTGAGCGCCCCCACCTGCTCCACGTTGACGTTGGTGATGCCGCCGACCTTCGTCTTGTTCGCGGCCTCCGCCGGGTAGTTGCAGTAGTCGGTGACGCCGACCACTTTATCGCCCAGGCCCAGCGCGTAGAGCATCTCCGTGTTCTTGGGCGAGAGCGATACGATGCGCTCGGGCATCTCCTGTATGACCACTGTCCTGTCCTTGTCGTCCGTGACGTTCATGGGGTAATTGGCCGACGCCGCGGGAGTCGCCGTGGGCTGTGCCGACGGGCTCGTGCATCCGCCCAGCGCCAGGGCGGCCACGATCAACGCTATCGATACTATAATGGTAAGGTTCTTGTTCGAGACCATGTAGATACCTCAACTTAATTTGAGTTAAGTTAAATTTTCTTGATTAAGTATGCGCTCTCCATATAAATAATTACTCTCGACGGCGCGATTAACTATTTGAGGTCGGCCGTGATATAATGGCCTTTAGCGTTTCGAGGTGCGGCAGCTTTGAGGTACTACGTGAAGGATAAGACCCTGGTCGTAAAAGGCGACTTCGACGGCCTGAGCACCGGGATAAACGGCGGCCGCCGGAGGGTGAGCGCCATCCTCAACCACGAGGTCGGCAAGGACTTCGACCACGCGGACCCCGCCGCGTACATGGACGGAGTGGCCTCGAAGCTGGCCGTCGAATGCCCGTGCTTTTACTTTTTAACGGCGGTCTACATGGAGAATTTGTGCGTGGTGAGGGACCAGCAGGTGACCGCCTTCGTGACGGCGGGCGTGAGCAACCCGTGCCAGGTCCCCGGCACGGTCAACGTAATACTGGTGGTCCACGGCCGGATGTCCGAGGGCGCCCTGGCGAGCGCCGTAATAACAACGACCGAGGCCAAGGCGAAAGCCCTTTTCGAGATGGGGTTCGACTTCACGGGCACGACCACGGACGCCGTGGCCGTCCTGAGCGAGGAGCTCAAGACCGACGTCTGCGGCCCCGTCTTCTTCGAGTACTCGGGCACGGGCACGGACATCGGCCAGAGCATTTACCGGTGCGTGAAGAAGGGCGTCGAGGAGGGCATCAAGCGGCAGCACGCGCTAATAAATGGCAACCATCGGAGCCGCCTGTTCGTCTACGCCATCTCGGACGAGAAGGGCCCCTACTGGATCGAGTACCCGCGGGAGGAATGCGGCAAGGGCAGGTGCCCGTACTACCCGTGCCACTTCGAGGGCCAGGACTGCACGTATTGCTATTGCCCTCTCTATCCCTGCGAGGACCCGGAGCTGGGCGAGTGGATAAAAAGCAGGCGGGGCTACCCGGTGTGGACGTGCAAGGACTGCACTTTATTGCACAGGAAAAAGGCCGTGGATTACCTGGCCAGGCACCCCGACGCGACCACGGAAAAACTACGGTCCCTCCATTAAGCGCTTATTGTTCCGGGCAACCCTTAAATACTTAAAGCGATGTTAACTGACTTACTGTCAGTCAATACACCGTAGTGTTCATTATGCGCGTGACCAAGGACCCCGAAGTGAGGCGAAAGGAGCTCATCGACGCGGCGGAGGAGCTCTTCAGGGAAAACGGCTGCGAGGAAACGTCCGTGAGCGACATCGTCCGGAAGGTCGGCGTCGCCCAGGGGACGTTCTATTACTATTTCGAGTCGAAGGACGACATCCTGGATGCCGTCCTCGACCATTACCTGAAGGACCACATGGAGCCGACGGTGAAGCGCATTCTGGAGGACGTGACCCTCGACCCCCGGCAGAAGCTCCAGATTATCATCGACGAGACCCTCCGTTTCCAGATGGGCGAGAAGAAGATCATCGAGTTCCTGCACGCGGATAAGAACATGGTCTCCCACCAGAAGTACATGGTCAAGGTCCGGGACACCTTTGTCCCGCTGGTCACCCACCTGCTGGAGCAGGGCACAGAGGAGGGCATGTTCAATGTGCCCTATCCCAGGGAGACGGTCGAGCTGCTGCTGGTCATGTTCGCTTACCTCCACGACGCCGCCACGCTTTCGGCGCCGGGGGAGGACTACGACCGGAAGTTCAAGGCGGCCGAGGACATCGCGGTCAAGGTACTCGGCCTGAAGGAAAAGCGCATCACGATCAAAGTATAACGAGGCATCATCATGGTTTCCATTTTCAAGACGCTGGGCGAAATGATCACGAAGCACCCCTGGGCGTTCGTCGCCGTCTGGGTCATCGTGCTCCTCGTCTCGCTTCCGCTGGTTAGCGTTTTCACGAGTAACCTCCAGTACGATACCGAGAAGTTCGTGCCCAAGGACCTCGGCGCCTTCGTGGCGAAGGACAAGTACGACGAGCAGTTCCCCGGCGATTATAAGAACCAGATACTGGTCGTCGTCGGGTCCGATAATAAGACGGACGCCATGCGCTACATCGACGATCTGGACGGGCGGATTGCCGCAAACGCATCGATAAAGAACATCACGGACCGGTCCTCCATCTACAACATCCAGCGGGACGCGGTCGTCAACATGACGCCCGACCTGTACCATGAGCTGAACGACGCGTTCGATAACGTCAGCGACGGCAACCGGGAGCTGTATAACGCCACGGATACTGTGCGGGACAGCAGCAACGGCCTCTACTGGCTCTGGGATAACATCACCGGGGCCAACAGCGAGTTCTACAAGGCCCGCAAGACGATCGTCGACTCCAGCGCCCAGCTCTATGCGGCCCGGGACCAGATGGTCGCGGCGCACGGCGGCCTTTACCAGGTGAAGGGCGTCGCCGACCTGGAGTTCGGGATACCGCTGGCCTATGCGAACGCCTGGTCGCAGACCCGGACCGCGGACCCCTCGCTGAACGACACGCAGCTCGACGATGCCGCCCTCGGCTACGTGAATTCCAACGTCATACCCGGCATACCTGCCGACAGCCGCCCGCTGGCCCAGGGATACCTGGCGGACTTCGACGGCTACTGGCGCACCCAGGCCGCCATCTCCGACCCCGTCGCCAGGGCCCAGCATACCATCGACACCCGGGCGCAAACGTTCATTACTTCGAATGTCCCGGCCGGGCAGCAGCAACAGATGATGCTCGCCGTGCTGGGCTCGCTCAGCCTGGGCGCATATAACGACCCGGCACAGCTTCGCGCCGCCTGCGTGAACACGGTGGCCGGCATGCAAAGCATCGCCGACGAGTCCCAGAAGCAGCAGCTCTACGCAGCCTACGACCTGGGGCCGTCGCCGTCATCGGCCGCCATCGATAACCTGGTGCTGAGCGCGGCGTCGTCCTCCGGCGCCGACAGGAAGGCCATCGAGGACATTTATTACCTGGGCCGGAACCCTTCCAGCGGCGCTATCGGCAACTACCTGGTGGACAAGGCCGTCAAAGCACTGAAGGACTCCGACGAGGGCCGGAACATGACCGAGTCGGACCTCAAGAACGCGACCGACGTTATGCAGGACGCCTGGAACATGGGCCCCTCGGCGACGAAGCAGGACTTCGACAACTACGTCCTGACGAAGGCCGGCAAGGACCTCAACGCGACCGGGAAGGCGACCGTACGCGAGATCTTTAGCTGGGGCCCTGATCCGAACGATACCATCGTCAGCGCCTACGTGTTACGCGAGGCGGGCAAGGACATGAACGAGTCCGAGAACAGGACGCTCGCCGAGATCTACGCGCTGGGAAGGAACGCGAGCAACGAGACCATCAAGGGCTACATCATCTCAAAGACGCTCAGCGAGATGAACCTGACCTCGAACAACACGTACTTCCTGGCCCTGCTCGACCTCCCGGGGAACATGACGGATGAGGAATTAAAAACATTCGCCCGGGACTGGGAGATGTCGCACGGGTACGACGACCCGAAGATCCTCCCTGACTCGGTCGTCAGCAACCTGGCCGCGGGCAGTGTGACTTTATATGCGCTCACCACGAGCGACTTCGAGGAGTCCGAGAGCGCTCAGGCCTCGGTAGATGCGCTCAGGGCGCTGGTGGCGGAGATGCGCCAGGACCCGCGCTACGAGGGCATCCAGGCATACGTCACCGGAACGACGGCCATGTCCATGGACACGGAGTTCTCGGCCATGGACGACGTGAACAACATCGATAAGATCACCGTCATCCTGGTGCTCGTCATCCTCGGCCTTTACTTCCGCTCGTTCCTCACGCCGTTCGTCCCGCTACTCATCATCGGCGTGGCCGTCGTGGCCGCGTTCGGCTTCATGGGCATCATCAGCACGCAGATCGACGTGTTCTACCTGGTGATGACCTTCATGGGCGTCATCATGCTGGGAGCGGGCACCGACTACTGCGTGTTCATGCTGTCCAGGTACGCCGAGGAGCGCTCGAAGGGCGCGGAGATCAGGGCTTCGGTCGTATCGGCGGTGGAGCATGCCGGCAAGAGCATCGCCTCCAGCGGTACCACGGCCATGATCGGCTTCGGCTCCCTCATGCTCATCGACCAGGGCATCTTCCGGTCCATTGGCATCGGGACCGCCGTATGCGTGCTCTTCTCCATGCTCGTGGCGCTGACACTCGTGCCCGCAGTACTAACGCTCGCCGGAGACCGGCTCTTCTGGCCCCGGAAGCTCTACATGTCCGGGCCGACCATGACGGGCAGGCTCTGGCGCGGCATCACCCACCGGGTCCTGAAACACTCGAAGGCGATCTTCGTCATCGCGCTCCTGATCACCGTTCCGGCCGTCTATATCTTCTCGAACCTGCAGCTGGGTAACGACTTCGTCGACATGATGCCCGACAACATCGAGAGCAAGGCCGGCTACGATCTCCTGAACAGCGAGTTCGGGAGCGGCGCCCTGGAGAAGGGCATGATCGTGGCCACGCTGCCCGAAAGCCTCAAAGGCCCCGACGGGAATTATTCGGCGGAGGCCCTCGACCGGGTGGAGGACATGTCCGCATTGATGGCGTCCGTGCCCGGCATCGATAAGGTCTACTCCATGACCCGCCCGGAGGGCGTGACCATCGAGTACGATAACCTGTCAGCCTACAAGGGCGTCGAAAAGGAGTTCTACCAGAACTACATGGACAATAACACCGGCCTGGACGGGCGGACCACGCTCATATACGTGGCGTACGAAGGATCGCCGTTCTCCCAGGAGGCCCAGAGAGCTACCGAGGCCATCAAAGAAAAGATGAAGTCGTATGAGTCCGGGAACGCCGGCACGACGCTCCTGCTGGGCGGCAGCTCGGTGGGCGTCTACGAGTACCAGAAGCTGTGCACGGACAAGTACTCCATCGTCATCCCGGTGGTGCTGATCGGCATATTCCTCGTCCTCGTGGTGCTGCTCCGGTCCATATTCACCCCGGCCCGGCTGGTCATGACGCTCCTCATGAGCATCGCCTGGACGATGGCCGCGTTCATCCTGGTCTTCCAGGTCTGGCTGCAGGCCTCGGTGTACTGGATCCTGCCCATCATCCTGTTCTGCGTGCTCATGGGCCTGGGAGTGGACTACGATATCTTCCTGGTGACCCGGATACGGGAGGAGGTCTACAAGGGCCGCAGCGAGGAGGAGGCCATCGAGCAGGCCGTGGAGTCCACGGGCACGATCATCACGCTGTGCGGCGCCGTGATGGCCGCCGCCTTCGGGTCGATGATGATCTCGAGCACCGTCATGCTGAAGGAGTTCGGCTTCGTGCTATGTTTGGCCATCATCCTGGACGCGACGCTGATGCGCCTTGTGATCGTGCCGGCCATCATGGTCCTGCTCAAAAAGTACAACTGGTGGATGCCGTTCGTCAAGGACGAGCAGGCCCAGCTAGCCGTGATCCCCGAGATGCAGAAGCCCAAGTAAGCGTCGGGCCCTCGAGGCTCCCACGCTCCTTTTTTATTATCAATTTTCGTCAGCTGTGCGTAAAGTATAAATATGCGACACTATGTATGTTTTTATACATCAAAGTATAACTTTGTACATGGTGAAACGATTGAACTTCACGGACATCCTTCAGGCCTGTAAGCGCGATTACGTACCGTTCGAAGGCGATGCCCGCCCGGGCAGGCGGCCACTCAGCCTCGCCGATTTCATCGACAGGGCAGCGAAGGATGGACGCTGGCCGGTCATCGCCGAGATAAAGCCCGCCTCGCCCACCGCAGGGCGCCTGAGGCGCATAGACGATATCGAGCCCCTGGCACGCTCCTTTAAAGAAAACGGCGCATGCGGCATATCGGTATTGACAGAGCCCCGGTTCTTCGGGGGCTCCGTCGAGAGCCTGGAGAAGGCCCGGTGCGGCCTGCCCGTGCTGCGGAAAGACTTCCTCTTTCACCCCGCCCAGATCAAAGAGTCGTACGCCCTCGGCGCCGACAGCCTTCTTTTGATCTCCTCCTTCTTTTCCACGGACTCTCTCGCCGGCATGATCGCCGGGTCCAGGTCCTATGGCATGGAGCCCCTGGTGGAGGTGCACTCCGAGGGCGACATCGAGCGCGCGGAGTCCGCGGGCGCCTCGCTGTATGCCGTGAATAACCGGGACAAGGACACGCTCGAGGTCGACCTGGGGAGGACGGCAAGGCTGGCCCCGCTCATCGACGGCACCGTGGTCAGCGCGTCGGGCATCGAGACGGCCGGACAATTGGCGGAAGCGCTGAGCTATTGCGACGCGGCCCTCATCGGGGGAGCACTTATGAGGGCCCCGGACCCCGGAGAGGCCCTGCGCTCGCTCGTTTATGGGAGGCCCTAGATGCTCGAATACGGCCAGGGCCTGCTCAGCCCGGCCTCGATACGGGAGCGCCTCCGGAAGCCCGCGAAGGTGACGCCGGTCGTCGAGGCTCTCGACACTTCCGTCCCGCCCCTGGACGCGTACCTGCGCCTTAAAGGCCGCGAGGACCGCTCATTCCTGTTCGAGTCGGCAGAGACGGGCGGCAAGTCGGCCCGGTTCTCGTTCATCGGGGCCGGCGGCGAGCCCATAACAATCAAGGACGGCTCCATCCTCCTTAATGGCACGCCCGTATTTTATAACGGCGGCCCGGTGGCCTTCCTCAAGGACGTGATGGCCGGGTTCAGGCCCTCAAGGCCGGTATTCGTCGGCGAAAAGGCGCCCATGCCCGTCTTTTACGGGGGCCTGGCCGGCTACATCTCATACGACTTCATCCGGTACTTCGACGACGTGGGCTGCACAGCGTGCGACGACCTCGGGTGCCCCGACGCCGGGCTGGCCTTCGTGAAGGACCTGGCCGTGTACGACCACAGCCTGAAAAAGCTGTTGTTGATATCTAACGACTTTTCCGGGGATATCGAGGGGGCGAAGGCCCGCATAGCCCGCATGAGGCGGGCCCTGGGAAGCGGGGCGTCTGCCAGGCCGCCCCTGCCCGTGCCGGAAAAGCTCGAGCTGAGGTACCCCACTTCGAAAGAGCGCTACATGAGCATGGTGGAGCGGGCGAAGGAGTACATTCTGGACGGCGACGCGTTCCAGATCGTGCTCTCCCTCCGGGCGGAGGCCGAGGCCGACATCGACCCGGTGGCCCTGTACCAGGCCCTGAAGGAGATCAACCCCTCTCCATACATGTACTTCCTGGAGTACGGGGACACGGGGATCGTGGGCTCCAGCCCCGAGATCCTTGTCAAGGTGGAGGACAGGAAGGTCATCGTCCGTCCCATCGCCGGCACCCGAAAGCGGGGCAGGACCCCGGAGGAGGACCTGGCCATGGAGGCGGAAATGCTGTCCGACCCCAAGGAGCTCGCGGAGCACGTGATGCTCGTCGACCTGGGGAGGAACGACGTGGGCAAGGTCTCGAAGTTCGGGAGCGTCCGGGTGGACGACTACATGTCCGTGGAGAAGTACTCCCACGTCCAGCACATCGTGTCCAACGTGGTGGGCGATCTAAGAGATGATATGGACGCCGTTGACGTGCTCACGGCCACGTTCCCGGCCGGCACCGTGTCGGGCGCCCCCAAGACCAGGGCCATGCAAATAATCGAAGAGCTCGAGGGACGCAGGAGGGGCCTTTACGCGGGCTGCGTGGGGTACTTCTGCTTCAACTCGAACTCCGACCTGGCCATCGCCATCCGTACCATCCTCCTGAAGAACGGTAAGGCATACGTCCAGGCCGGCGCCGGCATCGTCATGGACTCCGTGCCGGAGAAGGAGCATTTAGAATCGATGAACAAAGGAGCCGCCATGCTCAATGCACTGGGTCGCTCCGTGAGAAGGAGTGGTAAATAGTATGAAAGTTCTGATCGTCGACAACGTCGACTCGTTCGTGTACAACCTGTACCAGTACGTGGGTGAGCTGGGCGGCGAGCCCGAGGTGGTCCCCAATACTATCACCGTGGACGAGGTGCTCGAGAGGGCGCCCGACCGCATCATCCTGAGCCCCGGCCCGGGCAAGCCCGAGGACTCCGGGAGCTGCGTGGATATAATTAAAAAGGTCGGGCCCAGCATCCCCATCATGGGCGTCTGCCTGGGCCACCAGGCCATCGGCATCGCCTTCGGCGGAGTCGTATCCCGGGCGTTCTCGCCCCTCCACGGCAAGTCCAGCAGCATCCGGCACGACGGCAAGGGCATCTACGCCGGCATCAGGGACTCCATCACCGCCGCACGATACCATTCGCTGACGGTCAAACAGCAGGGCCTTCCGGACTGCCTGATGATCACGGCGAAGAGCGATGACGGGGAGATCATGGGCATACGGCACCGGGAGTACCCCATCGAAGGCGTACAGTTCCACCCCGAGTCCATCCTCACGGACTACGGCAAGGTACTGCTTAAGAACTTTCTTTACAGGGGGATCTAAATGCAGGTGACCGCCCACGATATGGGCTACTTTATCGGGAGGCTGGTGGACGGGCACGACCTGCCACACGAGGAGGCCGAGGAGGCCATGCGCCACATCATGTCGGGCAGGGCTACTCAGTCCCAGATCGGGGGGTTCCTCACGGCCATGCGCATGAAGGGAGTCTCCGTGGAGGAAGTGACCGCGTTCGCCCGGGGTATGCGGGCGTTCGCCCACCATATAAAGCCTGCAGTGGGCCGGCCGCTCGTGGACATGTGCGGCACCGGGGGCGATGCCGTCAAGACCTTCAACATCAGCACCGCGGCCTCGTTCGTGGTGTCCGCAGCGGGCGTGCCCGTCGCCAAGCACGGGAACCGGTCCGTCACGTCGAAGTCGGGGAGCGCCGACGTACTCGAGGCCCTGGGCGCCCGGATCGACCTGGGGCCGGAGGCCGTGGAGCGCATGATCGAGGACATAGGTTTCGGGTTCATGTTCGCCCCCGTGTTCCACGGGGCGATGAGGCACGCCCTGGCCCCGAGGAAGGAGATCGGCATCCGGACCGTGTTCAACCTGCTCGGGCCCCTGACGAACCCGGCGTCGGCGCAGGCCCAGGTCATGGGCGTATACGACCGGGGCCTGGTCGCGCCCGCCGCTAAAGTGCTCGGGAATTTGGGCGTCGAAAGGGCGCTCGTGGTACACGGCGCCGGGGGCCTGGACGAGGCCTCCACTTTCGGGCCGACGTACGTTTGCGAGCTGAGAGACGGCTCGATAAGCCAGTACACGCTGACCCCGGAGAGCCTGGGCCTCAAAAGGGCGAGCGTGGAAGACCTCCGGGGAGGGGACGCGAAGGCCAACGCCGCCCTCACGCTCGAAATACTAAAAGGGGCCCGGGGGCCGAAGCTCGACATCGTGCTCCTCAACGCGGCGTGCGGCATTTACGTGGGCGGGGGCACGCTGACGCTGCAGGAGGCCCTGGACGTTGCCGCCGAAAAGGTCATCTCCGGAGCCGCATACGATAAGCTGATGGAATATATCGAACGTTCCCGCCCGGGGGCCTGCCCGTGAAGGTCAAGATCTGCGGCGTGCGCACTCCCGGGGATGCCCTTAAGTGCGTTGAGGCCGGCGCCGACGCCGTCGGTATGCTCCTGGCCCGGTCCCCCAGGCGCATCACCATAGAGCAGGCGAAGGCGATAGCGAAAACGCTGCCTCCCTCGGTCAGGCCGGTCATCGTGATGATGCCGTCCACTGTGGATGAGGCAGTGGAGGCGGCGCATGCCATTCAGCCCGGCGCTATCCAGCTCCAGGGCGATGAGCCGCCGGGGATGGTGGCGGAAATAAAGAGGGCGCTGCCCGGGACGTGCATCGTCAAGGCGATCCACGTGGGAGAGGGCCGCGAGCTGGAAAAGGCGATGGAGTACGAGAAGGTGGCCGATGCCATCCTGCTCGACACCATGTCCCCGAACCGCGGGGGCAGCGGCACCACGCACGACTGGAACATCTCTAAGTCGATCGTCGCATCCGTCAGGAAGCCCGTCATTCTTGCCGGGGGGCTCAACCCGGATAACGTTGCAGCCGCCGTCCGGGAGGTCGGGCCATACGCGGTGGACGTGGCGAGCGGCGTCGAGGGAGAGGGCCGGGTCAAGGACCTTGAGCTCGTGAAGGCGTTCATCGCGAACGCGAGGGAGGCGTCGAATGGCCATAAGTAGCCGGTACGGCGAGTACGGGGGCACCTACGTGCCCGAGATGCTGGTGCCCGCCCTGCAGGAAGTGGAGGCGGCCTACCTCAAGTTCAGTGACGACCCTTCGTTCAGGGGGGAGCTGGACGCATATCTGAAGGAGTACGTGGGCAGGCCCACGCCTCTCACGCCGGCGAAGAACATGAGCGCCAGGTACGGCTTCAGCATTTACCTGAAGCGGGAGGACCAGGCGTTCACCGGCGCCCACAAGATCAACAACACCATGGGACAGGCTCTTTTAGCGAAGCGGATGGGCAAGACGAGGCTCATCGCGGAGACGGGCGCCGGGCAGCACGGCGTGGCCACGGCCACCGCCGCCAGGGCGCTGGGGATGGAGTGCACCATCTACATGGGCGAGGTGGACATCGAGCGCCAGAAAATGAACGTGTTCCGCATGAGGCTCCTGGGGGCCGAGGTCGTCGCCGTCAGGAACGGCACCCGCACGCTCAAGGACGCCATCAGCGAGGCCATGCGCTCCTGGGTCACCTGCCTGGACGATACTCACTATTTGTTCGGCACGGCCTACGGCCCCCACCCCTACCCCGCCATCGTTAAGGACTTCCAGAGCGTCATCGGCCGGGAGGCCCGGGAGCAGATATTACGGAAGGAGGGCCGGCTCCCCGACGCGGTGGTGGCCTGCGTGGGAGGCGGGAGCAACGCCATCGGCATCTTCTCCGGGTTCCTTAACGATGAAGGCGTCCGGCTCGTCGGGGTCGAGGCGGGCGGATGCGGCATAGACACCAAAAAGCACGCGGCCCGGTTCCAGACGGGAAAGAAGGGCGTGCTCCACGGCTCATACACGTACGTCCTCCAGGACCGCTACGGCCAGATACTGGACACGCACAGCGTCTCGGCCGGGCTGGACTACGCGGCCGTGGGCCCCGAGCACGCGCTGCTCCGTGACATCGGCCGGGCTGAGTACGATTATGCGACGGATGCTGAAGCGCTCGACGCGTTCCAGGAGCTGGGCATGGTGGAGGGCATACTGCCGGCGCTCGAGTCTTCCCACGCCGTGGCCTGGGTCATGAAGAACAGGGCGAGTTTCCACAAGAACTCCATAGTGGTCATCAACCTCTCGGGCAGGGGAGATAAGGACGTGGAAACGGTGGCCAGGCACATGGGGGTGTCCCTGTGAGGCTCACGGAGAAGTTCGAGGAGTTAAAGAAAAGGGGAGAGGGCGCGCTCATCGCATATATTACGCTGGGCGACCCGTCGCCTGAAGAGTCGTTCATGCTGGCTCAGTCCCTCATCGACTCGGGCAGCGTGGACGTGCTCGAGCTTGGCGTCCCGTTCTCGGACCCCATCGCGGACGGCCCCGTGATACAGGCCGCCGTGGACAGGGCGCTGAAGGCGGGCATGAACACGGACCTGGCCTTCCGCTTAACGGGGCGGCTCGACAAAAAAGTGCCCGTCGTGTACCTCACGTACTACAACATCGTGCTCCAGCGCGGTGTAGAGAAATTCGCAAGGGACTGCAGGGATTCCGGCGTGAGCGGGCTCATCGTGGCCGACCTCCCGTTCGAGGAGAGCGGTTTTCTACGTAGAGCCTGCAGGGAGAGCGGCGTCGACTACATCCACATCGTCACGCCCAACACGCCAGCTGCCCGCATGCGCATGATACTCGAGGACGCCTCGGGATTCGTTTACCTGGTCTCCAGCATGGGCGTCACCGGCGCGCGGAGGGACCTGGCGGGGGGCCTGGCCGAAACCGTGGCCCGCGCGGTCGAGTGCTCGAACGGCACCCCCGTGGCCGTGGGGTTCGGGATCTCCGCGCCCGAGCACGTAAGGGGCGTCCTCAACATGGGCGCCGAAGGCGCCATCGTCGGGAGCGCCATCGTGGGCATGGCCGCAAAAGGGGCCGGAATGGCAGAGGTCCTGAAGTTCGTGGACGGGCTGAAGGCCGGCGCAAGGGCGCAGGCGACCTGTTGCGCTCCTTCTACCGGTCCTGATATAACGAAGTGACGGCTACGTACTGCAGCCCGCCGCCATGCTGCTGGGCGCGCGCTCTGTACTCCGAGCGAAGCTCCGCCATGTCGATGGTCTGGAACGTGTTACACTTCTTACAGGGAGACGCTACGTACAGGCAGCTCCGGATCTTCCAGGCCTTCACGGGCACCACGTAGGCATGGCCGCAGATCATGCACCTGTACTGCACGGGCACGAGCGCGTCGTCGTGCACCCCCAGGTTGATGTCATGGCTCGCCTTCTCGACCCGGTACCACTGGCACCCAGGCTTTGCAGGCCTCTCGGGCATTTCAGCCCCGATGTTCCTGGAGATCGTGTCCGTGGTCACCGTCTTGTCGATGACCGACCGGGCGTCCCCGGAGCATAGCCTGGCCAGCATGCGGCCCCACTGCCGAATAATATTTTTCATAATTTATAAAATTATAAGCAGGTTATTATGCTTGTCCTCACGATAAAACGGCTTGATATATATTTATTCGAATTATAATTGGTACATTAGTAATAACAATGGATAAATTTGGATTCTTTTCCAAGGCCTTGCCCAGCGTTTTATATAAATACTGCCGGTCAACTTGATAAGGCTTAAATATTGCCTTTTTTAAAGTATCTCGATTATATGGCCGGTAAAAGGGGTATCGTGCTTGCCGCCGCAGGCATATTGCTAGTCGCAGCGCTGGTTTTAGCCTACTATTCGCTCTTCGTCTGGCCCCACGACGCCAGGGTCGTGGACCCCGCCCCCAGCGGCCTACCGCCCGGCTCCATCGTCTACGAGGGAGGCTACGTCGTCATGCCCGCGAGCGAGGCGAACCTCACTCCCGAGCAGATGGCCCAGGCCGATACCGGCGGCGCCGACAGGGCCGTCTCATTCTGGGAGCTGCCGCTGTGGATCCAGTTATACGCCCTCCCGGGGCTCATCGTCGGCGTCATAGCCGCGGCCGCCGCGGGCGTGTTCGTGGTGCGCCGCTCACGAAAGATCGATAACGCAAATAAGCTCGGAGCGTACACATACATAACGGACAACCCGGGGTGCACCGCCCCCGAGGTGGCCAGGGGCAGGGGCTTGAACATTGGCACCGCGCGCTACCATATCCAGCGACTCCAAAACGAGGGCCGGATCGTCCTCCAGAAGATCGGCAAGTACACCCGGATCTTCGTGAACTCCCACACCTACAATGACCGGGAGAAGCTCATCGCCTCTCACCTGCGGAGCGATTCCAGCCGCAAGATCCTGGGCGCCATCATGGACACCCCCGGCATCAGCAACCAGAAGCTCTCGGACATGCTGGGCATGGAAAAAAGTTTAGTCTTCCGGTACATGCAGAAGCTCCTGGACGACGGCATCGTCACCTGCGAGTGGGAAGGCAAGAATAAGCTCTATTACATCAGCCAGGGCGCGAAGGAGCCGCTCATCCGGCTCATGCCCCGCAATTACCAGTGTCCGGGCCTCATGAAAGAATAAGCCTCACTAAACTCAATAAGAATGCACGAAGACCTTTTCAGCCTCAAAGCGACACAAAGCTGGCTCAAAGTCCTCAAAGACTTTTTAAAAGATCTATTAATGTCTTCGTGTCGCTTCAGGTCTGCTTCGAGTGGCTTCGTGGGTGAAAAAGTCTTCGTGCATTCTTATTATTCTTAGAGGGCCTTGATAACGCCAAAATTTATAACGTATCAGGGTATTAAGGCGTCATGAGGTAGGAATCGTGTATCTAGTCGGAGAAGCATTGATCGGCGAGGGCAACGAGGTCGCCCACATCGATCTGTTAGTCGGGGACAAGGCCGGCCCGGTCGGAATGGCCTTCGCCAATGGCATGACCAACATGTCAGCGGGGCACACGCCCCTGCTCGCGGTGGTCAGGCCCAACCTCATACCCAAGCCCGCGACGCTCATCGTGCCCAAAGTAACGGTCAAGAACCTGGAGCAGGCAGCCCAGATCTTCGGACCCGCCCAGGCGGCAGTCGCCAAGGCCGTGGCGGACGCCGTCGAGGAGGGCATCATCCCGAAGGACCAGGTCGAGAGCATCGTCATCATCGTCTCGGTTTTCGTTCACCCCGCGGCAAAGGACTACACCCGCATTTACAAGTACAACTACGGCGCAACCAGGCTGGCGCTGGTAAGGGCAATGGAGAGCTTCCCGCCCGTGGACAAGGTCACGTTCGAGAAGGACCGGGGCACCCACGCCATCATGGGCTACAAGATCATGCGGCTCTGGGACCCGCCGTACCTGCAGATCGCCATCGACGCCCCCGACCTGGGAGTCGTCGAGCGAGTATTAATGCAGGCCCCGAAGAACGACCACATCATTATCGAGGCCGGCACTCCGCTCATCAAGCGCTATGGCCTCGAGGTCATCAGCAAGATCAGGGCCATCAAGAAGGACGCCTTCATCGTGGCCGACCTGAAGACTTTAGATACGGGCAACCTGGAGGCCCGCATGGCGGCGGATGCCACGGCGGACGCGGTCGTGTGCTCGGGCCTGGCGCCACTGGAGACCATCGAGAAGTTCTGCGAGGAGGCCCGCAAGGTGGGCATCTACTCCATCATCGACATGCTCAACGTCGACAACCCCGCGAAGGTGGTCGAGGCGCTCAAGCACAAGCCGGACATCGTCGAGCTCCACAGAGGCATCGATACCGAGGGCCAGAAGGCGGAGCACGCCTGGGGGAACATCGCCGGAATTAAAAAGGCCGCGGGCGGCAAGAAGCTGCTCGTCGCGGTTGCAGGCGGCGTGAAGGTCGAGAACGTCGAGGTCGCCATGAAGGGCGGCGCGGACATACTCGTCGTGGGCAGGGCCATCACCAACGCAAAGGATATCGAGGGAGCCACCAGGGCGTTCCTCAGGGCCATGCACAAGGACGAGATCGACCAGTATAGAATAATGACGGACTTCTAAGCGGATGGCAGAAGGCCATCCCCCTTTCTATTTATCTCTTAAGGCGTCTCGTCCACGAGGCCAGGCTTTCCAGTAGCTCTTTTATCTTACGCCGTGTCTTTTCGTCGGTCACCCTTCCGTTCGCGTCCACCTTATCGGCGGCGAAGGGAACCATGATCTCAGGGCGGTTGACGGGATGCATGTTGATGTAGACGAACGTCTGCCTCAGGTGGTACTGCGCCCGGGCGCCGGCCAGCATGCCGATGGAGGCGCTCATGATGGCCACGGGCTTGTCGTCCCAGGAGTTATCGCCCGGGGGGCGGGAGGCCCAGTCGATGGCGTTCTTCAGGACGCCCGGCACCGAGTAGTTGTACTCGGGAGTAGCAATTAAAATGGCATCGGCCGCCTTGATCTTACTCTTGAACTCCTTCACTTTTGCCGGCATGTCATTATCCAGGTCCTGGTTGTAGGGCGGTATCCCTTCGAGGTCGAAGACCTCGAGCTCCACGTCCTCCGGCGATTCCTCCAGGGCGGCACGCAGTAGAGCCTTATTATACGACCCTTTCCGCAGGCTCCCCGCGACGCCGAGCACCTTCAGCTTTTTATCCATGATCGAATATAGCGTAGTAAATTATTATTATTGTAACTGCCGATATTATTTTGATATTCATGCAGAAGCCCATCATCATCCTCAATTATAAGACCTACCTGGAGAGCTCTGGAGATAAAGGCCGCCAGCTCACCTGGGACGCAAGGGACGTCATGCAGGAGACCGGCATACGCATCATCGTCTGCCCCCAGACGCCCGAGCTATTCCATCACAAAGGCTATGGCATAGAGGTCTTTGCGCAGCACGTCGACCCCATCGAGCCCGGCAGCCACACGGGACACGTCCTGCCGCAGTCGCTCCAGTTCTGCGGGGTCACCGGCTCGCTCATCAACCACTCTGAGGACCGCCGGCCCCTGGAGGAGATCAAGAAGTGCGTCGAAGTGCTCCGGAAGCACGGCATGACCTCCGTCGTGTGTGCCGAGAGCATCGAGAAGGTGAAGGAGGTCTCGCAGTTCAAGCCGGACTACGTCGCCATCGAGCCGCCGGAGCTCATCGGCAGCGGCATCCCTGTGTCGAAGGCCGACCCGGGCATCGTGCGGAACTCCGTAAAAGCGGTCACCGACCCGAACGTGAAGGTACTGTGCGGCGCCGGCATCTCGAAGGGCGAGGACGTGAAGGCGGCCCTGGAGCTGGGCACCGTCGGCGTGCTGCTGGCCTCGGGTGTCGTGAAGGCGAAGGACCCGAAGGCGGCGCTGCGGGACCTGGTCACCTATTAAAGCACCGATAGCGCCATTTTATTTTAAATTATTTATATAGACTGCCCGTTATGCCATCTCAGCGTGTTCCAACCACAGAGGCACCGAGTGCATGGGAGACGCACAGAGATTTTTTAAATAAGGAGGTCACTGAGTGCACGGAGGACGTGTTTATAACTATCCTGAGGCACAGAGTGAAAAGAGGCACTGGCGAGGATAAACCAGATAGTTGTTTATTGGCCAACCGTGCCTCAATTAACTCTGTGCCCCGCTCGAATTGGCATCAGCCAAAGGTAAGCCAATAAACCGGGCTCCGTGGTCTCTGTGACTCAAATTATAAAAAGTAAGCTCTGTGAAACTCCGTGGGCTCTGCGCCCCTGTGGTTAAGGACACGCCTAAGATGGCATAACGTAAAAAGAAAAACTCGGTACACTATTAGAAGACCCGGTAGTAGGCGAGCATCATGAGCCCGCCCGCGGCCATCAGGCCGTAGTTCAGCAGCGGGTTCGAGCCCTTGAACCATCGCAGCCCCCGCATCTTCTGGTCGAACGGCCCGAGCAGGGGCACGCCCATCTTCGTGAAGGAGTCCAGGACGACGTGGGAAAAGATGGCGCAGAAGGCGGCCAGCGCCGCGTAGTACGACAGCGGCCCCTCGTGCAGGACGTAATTGAACAGCGCGAAAGTGCCTGCGGTCACGATGACCACGGTGGTCAGGCTGTGCGTGATCCAGCACCTGTGAAAGATGCCCCAGAAGAACTTTTTATCCAAGTCCGGCTTCATGGACATGGCGGCCGCTATGCCCGCAGCGGTCACCGATAGCGCCAGCGTCTGGAGCGTGTCGCCCTTCGGCAGGAAGTACATGATGCCGAAGAACAATAGCATGGCCCCGCCAAAATGGCCCGGCCTGTTCATTTTCCATCCCCATATAAAATAGCGCTTGTAGTGCTTATCCTTTGTGCAGGGAAAATATTTAGCGTGCCGGAGCGAGTGGAACCCGTGCGCTTCAACCGGCCTTTCGACTTCAACAAAGGGCAGATGGACATCCTGGGCGGCTTCGTCTCGAAGTACTACGACTCCACCAGAGAGCGTATGCCCGTCCCGGGCGCCTGGCGCGCCATGGGCGGCGAGGAGCTGTGGAAGCACCTGGTGCGCATCATCGTGGCCATGGGCCGCTCCGCCCCATCTTATCGGCTCATCGAGTCCCCTGATTTCGACCTGCTGACGATCCGCTCCATGAAAGCCTTCCAGGAATGTAGCGGCCCCGATGCGCTGATAAAGCGGACACACTCGGCCTTAACGAAATATAACGTGCGATACTGCAGCCCCGGAAAGGAGACGTCCCTCAAGGCTCAGGCCATGGTGAACAACCTGAACGAGCCCGCCATCGTGAACGGCAACGAACTCGTGCTCATCAGGAACATGCGAAAAGCCCCGGACCCCCGCTTCTATCTCATGGACACGGTCCACGGCTACGGCATGAAGTCGGCAAGCGAATTTCTGACCGAAACGGGCTACTCGCAGGGCTACCTGGCCTTCGACTCCCGGCTAAAGCGTGCCTTCACGCTCCTGTTCAACAGGGACTTCGACCGGCGGATCAGCACGCCGCGGGACTACATGGACTTCGAGGCGGTCTTCAGAGAGGAGATATGCCCGGAGCTGGGCGTGAAGCCGTCCGAGCTCGATGCCATACTGTTCTGGAACTACGGGGACATCCTCAAGAGCCTCAAGCGCAGGCAAAATAAATAATATTAAAGAGCTAATATTATATTATGCTCGAACCTTCCCAGAAGTATATGTCCCGGTTATTCAAGGACGGAAGGGCCATGTTCCTGGCCTACGACCAGGGGCTGGAACACGGCCCCAAGGATTTTAACGATAAGAACTATAACCCCGAGTACATCATCGATATCGCGCTGAGGAACAAGTACACGGGGCTCATCTTCCACAAGGGCCTCGCCGAGAAGTATCGCGAGAACTACTCGGGCAGGGTGCCCCTCATCGTCAAGGTGAACGGCAAGGATAACATCGCGAAGGCGCAGGCCGAAGAGGCGCCCTATTCGCCGGTGGTCTGCTCCGTGGACTACGCCGTGAAGCTCGGCGCCGACGCCGTCGGATACACCCTCTACGTCGGCTCGCCCATCGAGGCGGAGGCGATGAAGGACTTCCGCGAGGTGCAGGAGAAGGCCCGGGACTATGGCCTGCCCGTGGTAGGCTGGATGTACCCGCGGGGCAAGTACGTGACGAACGATGTCGACCCCAATATCGTCGCCTACGGGGCCCGCGTGGGCCTGGAGCTAGGCTGCGACCTGCTAAAGGTCAAGTATACCGGCTCGAAGGAGACCTTCAAGAAGGTCACGGACATGGCCGGCAGGGCGAAAGTACTCTGCGCCGGGGGCCTTAAGTCGGACCTCAACGTGTTCCTCAAGCAGACCAGGGATATCCTGGACGTCGGAGCGGCCGGGGTGGCCGTGGGCCGCAATGTCTGGCAGAGCGACGACCCGGACAAGGTATCCAGAGCGCTGGAGAAGATCATCTTCGATAACAAGTCCGTCGAAGAAGCGCTAAAATAAGTAAGGCACCTTAAGGTGCCTCTTTTTCAATAAGTGGTCAGCCGGCTGATGACGTCCATCCGGGTGATCATGCCCTTAGGCTTGCCCTCGCCGGTAACGAGAAGGCGGCCGATCTTATTCTGGTTCATGACGGACACGGCCTCGTACATGGGCTTCTCCTGGTCGATGGAGATGACGTTCGGGGTCATGATCTCGGTCACCTTATCATCGGTCTTATCGCTCGAGATGGCCCGGCCGATGTCGGTATAGGTGACCATGCCCACGATGCTCCCGTCCTTCTCCACGGGCGCGCCGTGGATGTCGTGCTTCGCCAGCACCACGAGGGCGTCCTTCACCGTGGCCCCGGAGGGTATGGTGATGAGCCGGTGGTTGATGTAGTCCCGCACGGGCTTCTTGGGAAGCGAGATCATCTCGTTGATGCTGCACAGGATGACGCTGTTGATGTCGTCCCTGCCAACGACCTCTCCCCTTATGACGAGCTTGTTCACCGGGGTGGGGCCGACCTGGATGCTGTCGCCTATATTGAATACGCGGGCATCTCCCAGTATCTTTACGCTGGCCCGGCAGAGCTCGGGGTGGCGGACCGTGTTCAGGTCGATCTCGGCCACGTTGGCGTTCATGATCCGCTCGCCGTTCCGGTAGACGGCCACTTCGGCCTCCCTGTCCATGTGCGTCAGGTTCAGCGCCTGGTAGGCCGTGCTGGTGGCCTTGTATCCGCCCTTGGGCCCTGGCACGCCCTCCACCAGGCCCAGCGCCTTGAGCGACTGCATCTGGTTCCTGACCGTGCCGGGGTTCCGGTCGATCCGCTCGGAGATCTCCTCCCCTTTCACGGCCCGGCCCTTCTCCCGGAATAAGTTGATTAGCGCGGAAAGTATCTCCCGCTGTATTACCGTTAGCTCCACCATGACCATCACTAAAATCGATGAATCTATCATCCAAATTATATCTATAGGCCTATATGAGGCTTTTTGTCATTATTAATGTTTTTTCATTATATATTTTCTTATTTTTCTATGCCGGGGTGGCGAGGCGGACTTGCAGAACGGCGATTACTCCAGCTATTCCGCTCAATATGGCTTTAAACGTAGGCATATGGGGATATCTTGCTACTTATCAGTAAACATTATATATGTCAGGTGGGAAACACAACTCCTTGTAGAATAAAAACGGGCGGTAACATGATCAGCGATAAAGAACTCGAACGCCTTATCTCGGGATTCCTGAAGGCTCATGGCATGTGTGTGCTGGCGACGTGCTCCGGCAACGTGCCACGGGCGTCCGCTGTGGAGTATTTTCCTTCAGGCACCATCCTTTATATACTCACGGAGGGCGGCCAGAAACTCGCCAACATCTCCGCCAATCCCGTCGTCTCGGTGGCCATCCATACCCAGTTCACCGGCTGGGACAGCATCAAGGGCGTTCAGATCACCGGCACGGCCGAAATAGGCAAGGCCGGGTCTAAGATCTTCGATGAGGGCGTGGAGGCCTATAAAACTCGGCGGAGGCTCAAGGGCGTCAGCATTCCGGAGTTCATGAGCATCCTGAAAGTGACGCCTCAGAAAATAGAGTACCTCGACACTACTCTCAAGGCCCGGGGCCTCGGGGTAAGGCACGTACTGGAGTATTGAGCTTTTTACCGACTGATATATCGATCTATTTTTTGCATTAGTTTCTGTATGTTGCCCGAGGCCAGGGCCTGGGCCGAGGATACAAGGCAGAGCACAAATGCCGCAGCGAAGAACGCCGTGTCGAACGGCGCCTGGCACAGCAGGCCCGCGACCAATAGCGCCAGCCTTTCGGGCCGCCCGAACATTGCGGCGTTGGAGCTCAGGCCCTTCCTGTGGTTGTATACTCTTGCCCCAAGCAGGACGAACGATCCCAGCACGACCAGGAAGGCCGTAGCAGGTACGCCGCCGAGGACCGCCCCGACGACGAAAAACAACTCGGAAGCCCGGTCCGCAAAGCTGTCGAAGTACCGGCCGAACTCGGAGCCCATGCCGCAGGCACGGGCCAGGGAGCCGTCGAGGGCGTCCAGTGCGGCGCCCGCCAGGAAGACGAGGATAGCCCAGTGTAGCTCGCCGGATGCGGCGAGCAACCCCGAAACTATCGAGAGCAGCAGGCCGGCCGCCGTGACCATGTTCGGAGTCACGCCCGCGGACCCGAGCGCCCGGCAGAAGGGGCACATCAGTCGGTCCTTTTCGGGCTTGAGCGCGTACAGAAAGCTCATCTCTCGAATCCCTACCTCAGAAGCTCCTCGACGAACACCGCACATTTCTCATCGGCATCATCATACTCCAGAAGCTTCATGGCCGCCTTGATCTCGAGCGATGTATCGACCGAGGCCACGTCTTTCCGGACGATCGCCGGATCATCGCTCCCCAGGTCCGTGCCGCCCGTGCCGAACACTCCGAGCCTCGTGCCCTCGTCGGCCTTCAGCGTGCTCAGGTATGACCTGACCGAGCCGCTGGCGTTCCCCACGTACACGGGGCCGCCCGCGACGATGACGTCGTAGCCGGACGTCCTCCAGGCCCCGGCGCTCCTGATGCCGCACAGGTCCACCGCATATCCCTTAGCCTGCAGGTCGCCCGCTATTGTGGCCGCGGCGTCCTTCGCCCGGCCCGTGATGCCCGGATCATAAACTACCAGCGCCCTCCCCGACTCAGCCCCTGCCGGGCTCAGCGTCTCGTGGCCCGTGGCCGTATAGCTCATGCCGTCCATGAGCACGAACCCCATGGCCGCGAACGCCGCCAGCACGGCAAGCACCAGGATGGCCACTACAGCTACAACGATATCCTTCAATCTCATTTTAACACTCCTTCGCCTTTCTCATGGCCTTAGCGCCCTCGTAGAGCTCGTCGGCCCTGTGCTCCATCTTTGCGATGACGTTGAACAGCGCCCTCAGCTCATCGTCCGAGATATTCTCGAACATGCTCAGCACCGCCCTCACGTCGCCCTCCTCGCGGCTTTTGAACAGCCGGAAGCAATGCTCAGTGACCCTTAGCCGGATGATACGCTTGTTTTTCTCGTCCCGCTCCAGCCTCATGAGCCCCTGGCGCTCCATGCCCGACGCGATCTGCTTCACGTTCTGGTGGGTCGTGCTCATCGCGTCCGCCACCTCCTGGATGGACGGGGCATGCTTGAACCCGTTGGCGATGACCAGGGCCATGAGCCATTGCTTCGTGGTGATCCCGTCCTCCTCCAGATCCTTCCCGATGTAGTAGCTCCACCGCTGCTCGATCAGGAACACCATGACCAGGATGAACTTCGCCATGTCGATGCGGCTGGAGGCGAACGCCGCTTTCGTCTGCTCGATGTCATCCAAGCTTCGCCATCTCCGCCGCGAACTTCCGGGCGCCGTCCAGCTCATCCTTGCTCGGGTGACCGATGTTGACCAGGACGAACGCCCTGCCCTTGCTGTGGTAGGTTCCGAGGACCGTAGCGCCCTTGTTTTTCAACGCTTCCGCCATGGCATCCACCTCCCTGCCGGCGCCGGCGCCGGACGTGCCGAACAGGGCGACCTTCCTGCCCGCGAAGTCGTGGGCGGCGATGAACTTCGCCATGTCATCTCCCGGCTTGTCGCCGTAGCACCCGGAGCCCATGAACAGGACCCCGTCCTGCGGGACGGACGCCGCCTTTTTCACATCCAGGGCCTCCACGCCCAGCTCTTCCGCGATGGCCGTGGCCATCTTCTTCGTGCTCCCGGTCATCGAATAGTATAGTACGCTAACCATTGCTTTTACCTCCATTATGCGGCCGATGCGGCCGGCACTTTCATCTTACCGTAGAATATGATGGCCAGCGCCAGGGCACCCAGCACCAGCAGGACGAATATGGCGACCTGCGGCAGCACTACCTCCACGCCGTTCAGGCTCATGAACAGCGCCATGGAGAGCACCGCAGTGCCCAGGGTTATGCCCTTGACGAATATGAGCGACGCCAGCGCGTAGCCCCATGCCTTCTTCTGCAGCAGCAGCACGCCCGCGATCAGGCTCAAGGGCACGATGACGCCGAGGTCGAGCGCCTGGACGACCAGTGTCGTGTACGTCTCCAGCGCAACCGGCCTCTCTCCCGTTAAAAGGGACGGTACGATCATGCCCAGCCACATCGCCGATACGGCGATCGCTATCAAGAACATGAACCCTGCTGCGGCTTTCGTCGGGGCCCCCGAAAAGCTCTCCTTCACCGCGTTCACGTCCAGCGTCAGCACGCTGTAGGCGAACGTGTAGAGCGATAGCGAGAACGCCGCCACGTACACGAGGAAGAGCTGGTTGTAGGCGGACAGGAACGACATCATGGCGTATACGTACAGGAAGTAGAACACCATGCCGGTCCATACGAGCCTGCCTCTCAGCGAGCCTCTGGCGGCGTAATACGTCGACACTGCTAAAAGCGGCACGCACAGCACCAGCGTCACCAGGTCGTTGCCCTGCTCCTGGGCCGCCCCTGACTTCGTGTCGTTCTTATACAAACCGTTCATGAACAGCCCGGCGCCGGACGCCACGATGGCGAGCACGGCGATGAGGGCCGAAGCGATGATTATGATCCTCTTATCCATTTGTTTCCCTTCAACAGGTAACATATTACCTGAACGATTGGTAATATATTACCAAAGTATATAAGGGTTTCGTTCAGGTAACATATTACCTGTTGAGCTCAGGGCTGAATAAGGACAGTAAGCGCACGGCTAAAACCACTACGCCCGGCATGAAAGTATAAGCCCCGCCACGAAAATACTTTGAACGGAAAGTGACCCGAAATGGCCGAAGAGAAGCCGCAAGGGAAAAAGAAGAAAGATACGCCGGTGGTCAAGAAAGTCATGGGGCGCGCCGGGCTCGTTAAGGGCTCGAACTCGGATAAGCCGGGGCCGCCGCCTTACGAGCACGGGTAGACGCTGACCGTGACCGCTTTAGCAAAACTACCCGGCGTACAGGCTATTGACAGGCAAATATTTATGTTTTTATAAGTTTTATTTTCACGAATATCTAACGGGTATTACCTTTGGGTAAATACATCGTTTTCAAGGCGTCACCATGAGCATCGTTGAGGTGAACGGCGTTAAGCTGAACATCGAGGATGCCGGGGCCGGGCTCGCAGTGATCCCCGTCCACAGCATACCGCAGGATCACAGGGCGTGGAAAGGCCACTCCGGCAGGCTGCCGGATATTTTACGGCCGCACATCCTGCCATTGTTCGATTAAAGATTGCTTGGCATGATAACCGTGTCGACGATGTGAATGATGCCGTTCCCCGCCGGGATGTCCGGCTTCACGATCTTTGCGCCGTTCACTGCAATGGCATGGTCGCTGGACGTGATCTTCAACTGGTTTCCATCCAGGGCAGTGACAACGCCCTTTTTAGCCAGGTCCGCGCTCGTGTATCGGCCCTGCACTACGTGGTACTTCAGGACGCCGGCCAACTTCGGCTTATCGGCCAGGAGGGCGTTCACTTTATCCGATGGCAGCCTGTTGAAGGCATTATCGTTCGGCGCAAAGACCGTGTATGGGCCGCCGCTGCTCAGCGTATCCCTCAATCCTGCCTGATCTACCGCCCCCACGAACGTTTTCAGAGAACCATCCTTACTGGCGGTTTGTAAGATGTTCCCCTGCGTCTGCACCGTCCGGGCGAACGCTGGCGTCGACACGCACAAGAGAAAAGCCGCCAGTAACATCGTGGCTAAAATTTTTTCAACTAAATCATCTCCTACCAAAACTAAAACAAAAATCACGGTTTTATACAATAACCGATGATTTAAACCACTGGATGTAATACTAGGCGAGGACCGAACGTAAAAAAGATGAAATCCGGGATGAAGGTAGAAAAGGGATGGACCTATCGAAAGTACAGCAAAAATGTGATTTTCAGCCGGGGGACTTGAGCCCGATGGAATCGCTCACGATCAGCCGGTACATCGTCGAGGGCTCCGACATGAGCCCGCCCGTGTCCAGCGATCTGAGGCCGTGTCGGGCGGCCACGTTCTTAACCCCGCCCCGGGTTTTCGCGCTGTCGACCAGCGCTCTTGCCACCCTCGCGCCCTCCATTTTATCAGTCACTTTCTCCAGTTGTCCCATGAGCGTTATCGTGTAGAGGTCGCGGGTGCCTTCGCAGAAGTTATCGATCTCTACCGTGACGTGTGGGTCGCTCCGTATCAGATCCATCTTGCGCCCATAGTCCGCAAAGTGGAAATACAGCCTGCCATCGAGGTAGATGTAGTCCATTGCTATGATGTAGGGCTGGGGGGTATCGTTGAGCGCCATGCGGCAGATCTTCTGCGACCCGAGGAGCCGTTCCACCTCATCGGCGGACATGGCCGGAAGCCTGACGATCTCGCGATGTGATGACTGGGCGCTCCCATAACCTTGATGATCCGCGATCTCGATCGTTCCATTTCCTTTTAAGACCCGAAGCGCTGGCGCTTCAGTTCCGCTTCCCCGGGACAACGGGGGAACTAGTATGGCCGCACATCCCAAAAGGACCATGATTATGGCGATAATAAAATATTTCCAGTCCATCCGATCTATCAACACCTGGAAAATACAAATATAAACCCAATATAAGATGATGGGCAAAGGAAATAGAAATCCCGCTTTTAGCGGAAGATAAAAAGCCTATCTGGATAAGAAATCTGCGGCCTTTATCGAGCTTCAATGCCGCCTTCGCTTCCCACATTTTATTATGTTAATTGAGTGGTCGGAGCATCCATAAGTGATTATAAATTGACATAAAGTTTTAAAAAAACCTGTTTTAAATAACTGTAGGGTGATAGGATGAAAGTGCTGGTCGCATGCTATTCCTTAACCGGTAACACGTGGAAGATCGCCGGGGAGGTCAGGGACATCCTGGGAGCCGACATAACGCGAATAGACACCGTGGATGCCCCCAACTGGGATATGAAGTGCATGAGCGAATGGGTGCAGGATCGAGCAAGGATCAAGCCTTGCGAGCAGGATTTGGGCAGGTATGACCTTCTCGTGGTCGCGACGCCCGTCTGGGCCTGGCTGCCGCCTCCGGCGGTGAACGAGTACCTCGCGGGCCTAAAGAACGTGAGGGGCAAAAAGTTCGCCGTGATGGCCACCGCAGGAAAGTGCGGCTTCGAGGATGTCATAAATGATATTAAGGGAAAGCTTGAAGCGAAGGGCATGGAGTTCGTGGGCTCCGGGCAGTTCTTGAGCGGGGAAATTGCCTGCGGGGACTATAAATCGAAGGCCGCCGAGTTCGCGAGGTCGCTTAAAATGCCCGCCATGGCCGCCCTCTGATTATTTCTTTTCTATAGCCTCGAAAAATCCCCGCTCCCGTAAAAAGGGTGGATTTATCGCCCAGAACTTTTCTTACTTGTTTTCGGCCGTTCTTTCCTGGTGCGGGAGCGTTCAGTGCTTGCCTGGCGAGCTTCCGGATTTACTCTTTTCTTCTCTCAGGAAATTCACCATTAGACCGCATGCCCATGGCGATGATATAAGTTTGAAAGGGAATCGACAATACCCAGTGCATCAACGGGCCGAAAAAACATACAGATGTGGAGTATAGCCGCAAACCCGCCGTGTATTCATTGGATGCTCACCGCTTTCCAGTAGTCCCGGTCCAGCCGCTGATCGACGTCCGGGACGAGCTCCTGCGGGTAAGGTGCGAACACCGTCTGATCGGCGGTCTTCCAGTCGGACATTCGGACCGCGAAGAGCTCGAGCGTATCAAGCAGCGCGTCCCGGCTGACCTTGTTCTTCAGGTACTTCGCGACCAGCGCGCGGAACCAGGCCTTCTCTCCGGAAGATAGCCGATCGCCGTAGAGCTCGAAGATACGCATCGCAACGCCGGCATACCCTTCGGATGTCCGGTGTTTGGATAGTAGTCGCCGCATCTCGTTGAAATACTCGGAGTTTCCACGTGCCAGCGCGCCGTCGAGCATGGACTCGGCGTCAGTGTCATAGCACATGAACAGGTAACGGTTGCGATCGTGGAAGTCCCTCACTTGGTCCGGATCACCCGCCTCGGCGGCCTCTCGGAATCCGGCGAAGGCAAAAATTTTCGTGAGGAATTCATCGCGTATTTTTCCGTTTTTCATCCTCAAATCGTCCTCGAGTGGATAATCATGGTAACGGCGCAATATTTTTCGTGCGAATAGCCCGCTGGTCCGGCCGGCAACTCCGGCCCCGACCGGTTTGTCGTACACCTTGATGTTGTAGAAGCCGATGGTCGGGGAACCCGACTTGAAGAGGAATCCGTCGACCGGCGGCAGCGAAACGATCAACCGGTCCGTGAACACGTCCATCGGGTCGGTGATGTCACGGCCCGTCCGGGGCTGTATGAGGCGCTCCCGGCCTCCGATACTGACGATCCGCAACGGGTCGCGGGGCACACCGAGGCCTATCTCGTATTCGGGACAGATCTTTAGGAAGTCAACGTAGGGCTTTAGCTCTTTCACGACCGGGCACGGCACAACTTTCCCGTCGTACCTCACTTCATCGAACTCCAGACAGGCACTGACGACGATCCTGGGCCGGGGAAATCTACGCATATCGGTTCAAGAAATACACTCCGGTAATTTCCAAATCATTAATGCCATGAAAAAGCATCCGGTAGCGCGATCCAAATTGTAAAAAATCGTTTAAATGGGATATCACCGCAATTATGCTGGAGTTAAGGCCGCGTTGATCAGTGAAATACGCCGTTTCTTGTCTGTATGTCTGCAGCGATGACCTTTGTATTGTCGACCAATTCATCGAAAGGACCGGGAACAGGTGGCGACACGGATGGCGGGCAAACGATTAAAAAAAGTAACATCCGGAATATGTAATATTCGGAATGTTACATTGGGTACACGGAACTGGTAACGTCCTTATCGATGACACACTCTTTGACGTCCCGGTGACATCCCGGACATTCGTTATCCACATCCAATTTAATCTCGGCGCCACAATGCTGACAGGTAGGACAGGCTGCTGCTTTCTCCAATCGAATCACCAAAACTCCTTCACGCTGCCTGCATAAAAGGATAATTCGCGCGTATGAGCGATTCGCGCGTATGAGCGATTCGCGCGTATGAGCGATTCGCGGGTATGAGCGCAAGATTCACGGTTTCACTGGTTGCCGCATCATTACGATTAAATCATCGGGAAAAGATGAGAAATGCCCGGTCTGCCACAGGAATGTTAATGAATTTGCCATTGGTCATGATGTCACGATTTCCATTTACCCTATGTGATTCTATACAGGGCGGTATTACCTATTTAAAAACCTTATATGCCAGTACCCATCGTTTTTTGTCCATTTCTTTTTATAAATATCCAGCCTAGATTTTTATTGGGTTGGATTTGACAGAAACTCTGGGATACGATATTTTAAAGCAGGACGGCGATATCGAACTCCGACAATATGGCAGCTACATTTTGGCGCAGGTCGAGGCCTCTTCGGACATGAAAGGTGCCACGTACTCCGGTTTTATGAAGCTCTTCAATTATATCTCGGGCAATAACACGAATAAGGCGAAGATCCTGATGACCATACCGGTGACCGAGGAGCAGGTCTCCGCGTCTGAAAAGATACCCATGACCGCGCCCGTAACTACCGAGAGATCCTCGAACGACCTTTACGTGATTTCCTTCGTCATGCCCTCGAATTACAGCATGGAAACGCTCCCCGAGCCTAAAGATAAGAGTATTACCTTCAGGCAGGTGCCGCCACATCGGGCGGCCGTCATCAAGTTCTCGGGACGCATGAAGGAAGAACTGGCGGAGAAGAAAATCGAAGAGCTCAAGCAATGGCTGCGTAATAATCACCTGGAGCCGATGTCCAATTTTATTATGGCGCAGTTTAACCCGCCATGGATACCCGGGTTCATGCGACACAACGAGATCATGGTCGAGATATGATCCGTAGGTTTCCATGTTGTCGCATCCGTTGTAGGTTAATGTAGTGGAAGGGCAAGCATTCGTGAGCCTGAAGCTGCAAGAGAATACCTCCGTATGTGCCCCTACGAGCCGGCAGCGGGTTTCGATTTCCAGCCGACGACCAGCTTCACGGAACATTCGAAGCCTTCAGGCGGTCTAAAAAATTACAATCGGGGACTAAAAAAATGACCAGATGGTACATCTGGTATTGGCGTCATTTGGGCAAGAGTACGCTATCGATAACGTGGATGACGCCGTTGTTGCACATAATATCGGCTTGAATCACCCGGGCATCGTTGATCATTACATTCCCGCCGGAAGCATCCACGGACAGGGGCTTTCCCTCGAGCGTTTTAAGCGATCTCTGTTTCGCGACGTCCGATGCCGGCATCTTGCCCGGGACGACGTGATACGTGAGAATGTCCGTCAGCTTATTCTTGTCCTTCAGCACCGCATCGAGAGTCCCCGCCGGCAGCTTCTTGAACGCGGCGTCGTTCGGGGCAAATACCGTAAAAGGGCCCGCCCCTTTTAGCGCGTCGACCAGGCCGGCGGCCTTCACCGCCGTCACTAGGGTGTTGAAGCCCCCGGCGCTGACTGCGGTATCCACGATGTCTTTCATTTTTTGTTCGGGCGCCGTAGGTGCGGCCGCCTGCAATACGTTGTACGCTGTCCATACGTTATTCATTTTTCATCCTCCATATACCGTCTTATTTCGGCACGAGCACGGAGTCAATGACCTGTATTTCACCGTTACTCGCCATCACGTTGGACTTGATGACCTTGGCACCGTCGACCATGACCGAGCCGTCGCTGGCTTTTGTGATCTTCAGCGTCTTGCCGTCCAGCGTTTTGACCGTGCCCATCCGTACCAGGTCATCCGCCGTGTATTTACCCGACACGACGTGGTTCTTCAACACCGCGGTCAGCTTCGGCTTGTCCTTCAACAGCGACTGCACCGTCCCCGCGGGCAGCTTATTGAACGCGTCATCCGTCGGCGCAAACACCGTGTACGGCCCGCCGGTGGACAGCGTGCCGTCGAGGTTCGCGGCCTTCGCAGCCGCCAGAAGCGTCTTGAACGATCCCGCATCCGTGGCCACCTGCACGATGTTCTTATCCATTTGCATTTGCTGCGCGAACGCAGGAACCGACAAACACGTTACCAGAGTGGCTAATGCCATTACGGCCATGACTTTCTTCAATGCATCATCCCCACACTAACAACCAGATATCATTGCCTTATAGATATCCGCTAAAAAAAATAATCGTGTCCATGGAGTGATGTTTTATCAATCCCGGTAGTCATAACCATTGACAAGCTTTCTGTATGCCGAAAGTAAAAGCTTATTATATATGGGATTGTACTAATTTTTGGGGCGGTTAAAAATGTTTGAAAACGTATCAGAATATGATGATGGGGGTAAATAATTAAAAAAATAAAAGAGCCTAACGTTGGTTTAGAGCGCCCCCGCGGGGATTCGAACCCCGGTCTAGAGCTCCGGAGGCTCCAAGGATATCCACTACCCTACAGGGGCACCTGACGAATACAGATAGACTATCTTAGATATAAACTTTGAGCTTTGCTTTTCCAGAAAGCTTCATTATCATTAAGGATATAGACTTTAGAAACCGGTGGGTCGAGGTTGGAGCAGCAACTGGATATTAAAAATGTCAGGCTAGACTGGAGGACCGCGTTCGCGGCCGCGCTAATCATTTTCATACTGTTCGGGCTGGGCACGAAGCTGGTAATGTCATTGAACATGGGCCTCAACAGCGATATGGTGGGCGAAGGCATCGAGGCCATGGAAATTTGGAAGCACCAGAACTACTTCCTCAGCGGCTATTACCTCCCGTCCCAGGACACATTCCTCTTCACCGAGCTCATACCGTTCCAGCTCATCCCGCAGATCCTTACCAACTATGATCCAACAGCATTGAAGCTGATGACCTTCGTCGAGTTTGTACTGGGAGTGGGCGTGCTCGGTTACGTCATATACATGGTGACCGGCGAGGCGCTCCACTCGCTCCTGTTCGGGGCCCTGATGGCCAACGTGCCCGCAGAGGGATACCAGTACTTCGCGCTCCCGACCTCGCACACGGGCACAGTGATATTCCTGGGGCTAATCCTGGCCCTCCTCATCTACGTGGACAAAAAGGTCGAAGGGGAGGCGCAAAAGACGAAAAAGGGCAAGAAGGTGCGCTCCACAAAAATATTGTGGGCGCCCTTAATAGCGCTCACCGTCCTCACGGCCCTGACCGTCCTCTCCGACACCATTGTCCTGCCCTGGCTCATCGTCCCGTTCATCCTGGTCTACCTGCTCTTCGTGAAGAACAAAAGCAACACGATGAACGTCGCCGTCGCGGCCATGGCGGCAGTATCGGTCATCGTCTACATTTTCAAGACGTATTTCATATACAACTGGGTGGTCCAGGACGTGCTGTCGTCCAGCGCCGCCGCGGACGTGCCCTCGACGGTCGGGCTCTACTTCACGGCACTTGCGGCCCTGCTAAACCAGGGGTTGTATGGCATAGCACAGGGTTTCAAGGACTTTGGCATACTGGAGGTCGCCTCGCTCCTGGCATTCCTGGCGCTCGCCGCTCTCGCCTTGAAGGGCGCCCTGGAGGACAAGAAGAACAGGCTCTTCTACGGCGTCCTCCTCGCCTCCGCCGCCACGATGTTCGCCATGTGGATGGTATCGGACTACACCATCGATATCGCCAGCACGCGCTACCTCACCTTCACCGCCATCACCGTGTTCATGCTCATCGCCATGTGCTTCAGGCCCGACTACAGGATCTACGGCGCGCTGGCCCTGGCGCTGCTCCTCATATCGGCCGTTTTTGGCGCGCTCCAGATGGGAGACCTCCAGCAGCCCAACGCCGCGGAGTACGGGCTGATATCGTACCTGAAGGAAAATAACCAGACGTTCGGCTACGGCGGGTACTGGTCGGCGAACATCGTCACATACCTCTCAGGGGAGGACGTCATCGTCCGGAAGGCTGTATTCTACCGGAACGACATCAAGCCATGGATGTGGCACTCATGCGAGAGGTGGTACCAGTCGACCCCCGATAACTCCTTCATACTCGTGGACAACAGCACGATCAGCGACACCGGAAGGGAGGTCGTAGGTGCCCTGGCAGCCAGCCTGAACGCCTCGGAGGCCATGCATTACGATAAGTTCGTTATCTATCCCATACAGGGCTTCCACATCGCGCCGTTCCAGGTCCAGCGGTCCTGATCAGGGGGCCTCGGTGTCCTTTAAAATTGCCCTGGCCCATGCCCTGACATCTTCGGCATAAGTCTCGGGGCCGTCGGTGCGGACGTCCATGACGGTCATGGACCAGCTGACCTTCTGTGGCGCCTTCTGTTCCTTGCTAAGCACGCTGACCCGGCCGTTGAACTGCTTCTTCGAGCGCTCCCTGAGCTCTGCAGGCGTTAAGCCCTCCTCCACGATGGCCCGGAGCGTAGAGCGCATCCAGGCGAGCGCCTCCTCCGAGAACGCCGAGGGGTGCTGAAGGTTAAAACAGATGACCGTGATGTGATGCACGGCGCCGAAGACCTCGGGGTCCTCGAACTCCAGGGCCAGCATGGACTCGAACTTCTCGCGGCACCCCGCGGCGCCGCACTCGGGGCAGACGTCCGGCATTAATTAGCCTTCAGCGTATCCAGCAGGTTCGCCACGCCGGAGGCCACGCCCTCGACCTCCATGTAGCCCTTGCCCTTGGCTCCGTCGCCCACGACGTACAGGCCTTTTACCGGCGTCAGGTTGCCGAGGTCGAACCCCGACGAGATGCGGTTCACGGGCCAGTCGTCCCTGTAGGTCTGCACTAAAAGCACGGAGTACTTCTTGCCCGGGAACATGTTCCTGAGGTCCTGAAGCCCCAGCTTTATCTCCTGCTGTATATCGTTAGAGCGAAGCGCCTGGTGGGACATCGTGAGGTGCATGCCCTCCGGGGCCAGCGACGGGTCGATGTGGGTGACCTCGTTCATGCCGTTGACGCGCTGCGCATAGGGGGTGAAGAGCACTCCGGGATGGCCGACCAGCGGCTCCTCCGCGGCCAGGCATATCTTGACGCCGGCCGAGGGCCTGAGCTTCTGGAGCACGTCCGCGTACTTGGGGTTAGAATATCTTGCGTCGTACAGAGCGGATGTCAGGCGGTGCCCGATGTCCGATATCACCATGTCGGCCTCGTGCCTCTCGCCGCCCACGGCGACGCCCTTCGCCTTCCCGTCCTCCACGATCACCGAGTCGACCTTCTCGCCCAGGTGGATCCTGCCGCCGTTCTCCTCGAGCTTCCGGGCCAGCGCGTCCACGACTGCCCCGCAGCCGCCCATGGGAACGCCCGGCGTGTTATACTTGCCCGGGCCGCCGCCCACGACGTGCCTGATGATGGCCGCGGCCTCCTCCCCGGGCGTGTCCCTCGAAAGCGTCGAGAGCGCCCAGCCGCAGCAGCTGTCCGATAGCTGGAGCCACTCGGGATCGTCCCACACCATGTCGGCGACGGTGCCCTTTTTCTGGACG
Source organism: Methanocella paludicola SANAE (assembly GCF_000011005.1). Lineage (NCBI taxonomy): Archaea > Methanobacteriati > Methanobacteriota > Methanomicrobia > Methanocellales > Methanocellaceae > Methanocella > Methanocella paludicola. The sequence continues at coordinate 2,836,864 of NC_013665.1, read as the reverse complement.
AGCATCTTCGCCATAAGGGCCGGTATCCGGGCCTGGGCACGGGCCGATAAAAGCTCCCTGAAGTTAAAGAAAGAGATCTGCCGGTTATCCTTCGTCATGAAGCAGCCCATGGGGCTGGTCCGGACGATCTTCACGCCCGCGCCGACACGGTCCAGGAGCGCGGCCAGAGGGCCGGTGGGCCCGTGGGGTATCATGTGGAGGGCGCCCGTGGTAAGCTGGAAGCCCTCATAAGGTAAATTGGTGAACCGACCGCCGTAAATGTCCAGGCGCTCGTAGATATCGACGTCGTGCTCCTTCGACAGGGCGGCGCCCGCTAACAGCCCGCCCAGACCGGCGCCGATGATGGAGACCCTCAGGGGTCCTGAGGGCCTCATGGCTCCTCCGTGATGGCGCCCAGGGCACAATAGCCCTTACACTTGCCGCACTCGATGCACTTATCGTTTATACGGCTGACGCCGCACGTCTCGATGGCACCGGCCGGGCAGAACACCTTACAGTGGCCGCAGCCCACGCACGCCTGAGTGATCCTCAACCTATCCCTCTGTTTTGCGTTTTTAATGGCACTTCTCCTAATAGTGCTTTTCGGTGATCTCTTGTCCTTTCCATCCTTGGCCGGCGTCGATCTTCACTTTGTGGGCGCTGGCCTGGGCCTTGCGGCGGGCCTGCTCTACGGTCTTCCCGCACGAGAGCACCACGCCCATCCGGCGTTCCGCATACGTTTCGGGCTTGCCGAAGATGAGGACGTTCGTGTCGTCGTCGTAGGCGCCCGTTACGTTATACTGCGGGTACCAGCCCTCGGTGTGGGAGATGATGACGTGGGACGCCGCGCTGCTCCGGGGCTCGATGACCCTGTCATGCCACTGGATGGGAATGCCCAGAACAGCTTTCGCGTGCAGCGCGAACTGCGAATATCCCAGCGGCATCGAGGCCATGGTCACCAGGCCCGTGTCGTGCGGCCTGCACGCCGTCTCGTTGGCGTACACCTTGCCATTCTTCAGGTCGATGAACATCTCGTGAGCATACAACCCATAACCGCCCAGGTTGTCCATGATGCGCTGCGAGTAATCGTATATTTGCTTCTCGATCTTTTTAACCATCTTCTCGTCGCCGTCCTCGATCCAGGGGTGCCACGAGGAGTGGTAGTCGCCCTCGATCTGGTAGTGGCCGAGCGGCCGGACGAACTTGCTCTCGTCCCTGCCCTTCTCGTTCACGTACTTTACCGATAGTTCGGTGATCTCCACGTCGAAGTCGATGAACTCCTCGACGATTATCTTGGCCGCCGAGCCCCGGGCCTTCTCGGCCTCCTTGAAGGCCTTCTCGACGTCCTTCTTGCTCTTCAATAAGTATGAGCCTTTGCCGCTGGACGACTGGATGGGCTTCGAAACACAGGGGAACCCGATCTTGTCGCAGGCCTTCCTGAAGCTCTCCAGGTCGGTGGCGTACTCGTACTTCGAGGTACGGGCCCCGGTCGAGGCGATGGCCTCCCTGAGGCGCTCCCGGTGCATGGCGGTCCACACCGCCTTGGCGCACGGCGCCACGAAGTAGCCCTCCTTCTCCAGTTTGAAGAGCGTGTCGATGTTGATGGCCTCGATCTCGGGGATGATGGCGTCCGGCCTCTCCCTCGCCACGATGGCCATCAGCGCCCGCTCGCTCTTCATGTTGATCGGATATGAACGGTGTGCCACCTGCATGCCCGGCGAGTTGGCGTACCTGTCCACCGCCACGACCTCGATGCCCATTCGCTGGGCCTCGATCATCGTCTCCTTACCAAGCTCTCCCGCTCCCAGAAACAGCAGCTTCGCCCCGTTCGCACAGGGCGTGCCCAGAATCCTCCTCAGCTTCAAACTCATAACAAGGACCTCAAGGTTTGTCATTATATTAACGGCGGTATAGTTTAAAAAGATTGACTATCGCTTAAAAAGCGGTCGGAGTGAGGCGTTATGAGAAGCAGGACGCCAGGTCAGGGCGCTTGATGGAACGTAGCTTATCCTTCAGGAGCTTTCGCAGGTGGTCAACGTCGCCCTTTTTCGCCGATATCGGGGCGATCCGGTCCATCCAGCCGCTCCACGGGGGGCTGAACCCCAGGCGCAGGGCGATGTCGTCCAGCACCATGTTTTTTTCTCTATCGTAGATGTTGTCCATCTTGTTGACCGCCACGATGACAGGGATGTTGAGGTCCCTTAAAAAGGCGAACAGCTCCAGGTCGATGGGCACCTCGCCCCGGCCGTCCCACCGGTCCACGACCTCCGAAAAGGATTTTGCGTCCACCACCTGGACGGCGCACACGATCCTCGGGGCGTTGTCCTCGAAGTACTTGACGATGAGGTCCCGGAGCTTATGCTGCTTGCGGTAGTCGACGCCCTTCATATACCCGTAGCCGGGCATGTCCGTAACCAACAAATCCCCGAACTGGTAATAGTTTGGGCGCTGGGTGACGCCGGGACGCTTACCAACCCTCACTTTCAGGCCTATTAGTTGGCGCATCAGCGTAGACTTACCCACGTTAGAGCGGCCGATGAAGACGACCTCGTGCTTCGCCTCGACATGCTCGAACGACGTATACTCTTCCAGGGACATCAAATCGTATAGGGCCGCCGGAACATGTAAAGTTATCGGGGCTGGTTTTTATCCCCGGCCGCTTTTATTCATGTGATGACGTGCAGGACAGGCCCGGGCAGGCGGAAGACGGAGGACGCGCCCATACAGTACGTGCCCCCTGAGGAGAAGAAGACGGTCGTCGAGTCCCCCGAGAGGACGGAGCCGAAGCGGGGAAAAGAGGGCGGTGCGCCCGTAAAAGTAAAAGATCTTTAGCCTTTATGCCATGCTAAAGTATACGTTGAGCCCCCAGATGAGCGCCCCGAATGCGACGGCGCCGGCGATAACGAACAGGGGGTCGATCTTGATGGCCGACTCCTCGGCCTCGAAGTATCGCATGATACCGGCCGACGACATTAATCCACTCGTGTCTTTTTTCGCCATAGTGTGTCCTCCAGTTGTTATATCCATTACACGAAGTATGATAAATATGTTGCTGCGTCCGCCTCCCCAATGCGTCGGGATTCGGCCGCATTTTTATCGGTGCTCCGAGAAGTTTTATTAAATCAGGGGGCGATTTACTCGTACAATGTCCGGGGAATACGTCGTATCGGGGACCATCCTCTACGGGGACGAGTTCGAGGCCCGCGAGGGCTACGTGGTCGTCTCCGGCCCGAAGATCAGGGAAGTAGGCTTCGAGCGGTGCGACTCCGATATCCGGGGCCTGATATGCCCGGCCTTCGTCAACGCCCACACCCACTTAGGCGACGCCATCGTGAAGGACCCGCCCTTCATGCCTCTCGTGGACCTGGTGGCGCCCCCGGACGGCCTGAAGCACCGGGTGCTGAACGCGGCCTCGCCCGCAGAGGTCGCCGAAGGCATCCGCTCCTCGCTGGGCGTCATGGGGCGAACTGGCACATGCCACTGCGTCGACTTCAGGGAGAACGGGGCGGCCGGGGCACGCCTGCTGAAGCGCATCGCGGGCCCGCGGGCCACGGTCCTGGGGCGCCCGGCCCCCGGGGACACCATCGAGTCCGTGCTGGCAGAGGCAGACGGCACGGGCATCAGCAGCACGAGGGACCTTCCTCCGGGCGCCGCGGAGGACATCGCCGAAAAGACGAAAAAAACGGGCAAAATAATCGGTATTCACGCGGGCGAGTTAAATAGAGACGATATAGATACTGCGATAGATATCATGCCTGGCTTTTTAGTGCATATGACTCATGCGGCGGCTAAGGACATGAAGCGGGCGGCCGATAATGGCATACCAGTGGTCACGTGCCCCAGGTCAAACGCCATTACCGGCGCGGGGCTGCCCCCGCTGAAGGAGATGCGCGAGGCGGGCGCCACCCTGGCCCTGGGGACGGACAACGTCATGCTCAACTCGCCCGATATGTTCAGGGAGATGGAGTGGGCTGACAAGCTCTTCCTCCACGACGATGAGTTCGTGCTCAGGATGGCCACGCTCAACGGGGCCAAGATCGCCCGGCTTAACAAGGGGTCTATCCTTCCAGGAAAGGACGCCGACTTCCTCGTGTTCGACCTGAAGTCCGATACTTTTAAGTCCTCGCAGAATCTCTTAAGCACCGTAGTCAGGCGGGCAGGCCCGGACGACATCGGCTATTTTATCTATGAGGGTAAAGCATGGCGGAACAACTATTCAAGAAGATCCTGATAGCGACCGACGGCTCGAAGCGCACGCAGAACGCCGTCGAGATGGGGCTTAATATCGCCAAGGAACGCGGCTCGAAGGTGTACGCGGTGTACGTGGTCGACACCGTCACGTTCACCTCCATACCCATGGACGTCACCTGGGAGAACATGTACCAGCTCCTGAAGGACGAGGGCGAGGATGCTGTTAAGGCCGTCAAGGACCAGGCCCCGGCCGGCGTGGAAGTGGAGACGAAAGTGCTCGAGGGCAACCCCGCCGTGGAGATCACGAAGTTCGCGGCCGATAACGGGGTCGACCTGATCGTGATGGGAACGCTGGGCAAGAGCGGCATCGATAGGATCCTGCTGGGCAGCACGGCCGAGAAGGTCATACGCATCGCCCACTGCCCCGTGCTCGTGATCAAGAGCGAAAAAAAATGAGACGCTAATAATATTTAAATAATATGAAATTATCTTCGAGGGATGTTATGAAGCAAATTCTGACCGTCGACGACATCATGATCAAGAACGTCAAGAGCATCGAGATCCCGGGCTCCCGGGACGAGGTGCTCGATCTCATGCAGAAGGAGCGTATCTCCGCAGTACCCGTCGTAAAGGAGGGGACTCTTCTCGGCATCGTCACCCGTATCGACCTGCTGAAGCATCCGACCGAAGAGCAGATCGCTCTCCTGATGACCCGGGACCCGGTGACCATCACCCCGGACGCGCCGCTCTCCGAGGCAGCCAGAATCCTGCTGATGACCGGATTAAGACGATTACCCGTGGTCGTGAAGAACAAGCTGGTCGGCATCGTGACCGTGGCCGACATCGTCGGGGCCATCGGCCAGATGGACATCACTGCGCCCATCAAGGCGTACGTCAAGAACGGCATCGTCGCGGTCTGGGAGGACACCCCCGTCAGCGTGGTGAGCGAAATAATCAGGCTTTCCAAGCACGACGCGCTGCCAGTGCTCAACAGCAAGGGCGAGCTCACCGGCATCATAACGATCACCGACCTCATCAACATGAGCCGCATCGAGGACTCCGTGGAGAGGTCCGACATGTCATCCGCCAGCGACGAGGACAAGTGGACCTGGGAGAGCATGCGGGACACCATGCAGCTCTACTACGGCGTGTCGCGCATCAAGCTGCCCGACGTCCCGGTGAAGAGCGTCATGGTCAAGGACGTCATCACCGCCTTCCACAAGACGCCCGTGTCCGACTGCGCCAAGAAGATGCGCCGGAACCGCATCGAGCAGGTGCCGGTCATTACGGCCGACAATAAGCTGGACGGGCTTTTACTGGACAGGGACCTGCTGACCGTGCTCGTGCACCAGGAATAATTTTTTTACCGGCCCGGGTGCGTCCTGCACCAGGGCTCCTTTATCCTTATAATTTGCTTCGCGAGGTGCCTTCTCGCCGACGGCGGCACCTCGTACAGCCCCGTCTCCAGATCCCTTTTTACCCTTTCGAAAACAGGAAGCGCCCGCTTTGCCCCGCACTTCCGGCACCGGTAACCCCTATCTTTACCTACGGACTCCATGCTCTTGCCGCAAACGGGGCACTTCGGGGGCGTGGTTTTAACGAGCTCGGCGAGCTTTACGATCTCGAGCTTTTCCAGGTTCACCGTGCCGTTCTTCACGCTTCCGAAGACGCGGACTTCGTCGCCTCTTATTAATTTTTTCACGATCTCCCGGAAGTTCTTGGTGGGCTCGAAGGCGGCGCACTCGATGCAGGCCCCGGCCTGCTCCATCTTAAAGAACACGTGGCCGCCCTCGATGGCGCGGGGCTCCTCGCAGACGAAGCCCTTTAAGATATAGGAGCGGTCGTTCCTGACGTCGGCGATTCTCGCCTCGACGAGGTGCATGTCGGTGCCCTGGTTGGTGATGAATATCTGGGAGCGCTCCGCGGGCTCAGTGACGAGCATTTTCCGGGCTTCCACGAGCACTTCGGGGCTGTTGCCCCTGATCCCGTAGAGGACGGGGTCGGGGGTGTGGGGCGAAAAAACGATGACCTTGTTCCGCAGGTCGACGTTATCCCAGGTGTCCGGGTACGTGGCCTCGTCCATCCTGTAGACCGATTCCCGGTCCAGCCACCGGGGCTTCTCGTAGTTCCCGGGCATGCGGTAAGCGAGCAGCTCGTACGTGTGGTCGTACAGGTCGAGCCCGATGGACGCGAGGGCGCCGATGACGCCGCGGCCGTTCTTGAAGCGGTGCACGCGCATGCCATGGCGCCTGGCCAAAAGTAGCGCTTCCTGAATGTCGACCACGTCCCTGACGACCCGGATGGCGAACGCCCTCACGTCTTCGGGGATCTCGCCCTCGTGGATGACCACGCCGGGGTTCGTGTTCTCGTCGTCGAACCGGGCGTACTCCTCCACGGCCCTGACCACGATACGCTCCACCTCATCGGCCGGCCCGCGCTCAAGGACGAGGCACAGGGCGGCATTACCCCTGGTCTTGTACTTGATGTTAGGGTTGAGCCTGATCAGCCTCGGGTAGCCGTGAAGGCCAAAGGCCTCGAGGCGCCCCGCTAGCACGGCCGCCAGGTACGTCGTACACATGCCACATTTCGAGTCGGTATCGTCAATTCCCACGTACAGCATGATGAAAATGTTTTAATATTAGAAAAAAGACAGTTGAATGTTATCATATAATACTTTCGCCATTATGACTCGAGAAACGCTGCTCGACCAGGCCATCCGTATCCTGCAAAAGGCCGAGTTCATCATCTCCGAGAAGTGCGACATCCGGCCCAGGAGCTTCGACGTCGGGGCCCGGAGGGGAAAAACGTTCCTCCTTATCAAGGTGCTCTCCAACATCGAGGGCCTCGGGGAGGATACATCGCGGGAGATGCGGAGGCTGGCCGTACTCTTCAACGGCACGCCCATCGTGATCGGCGAGCACACCAACGACCACCCGCTCGAGGGCGGGGCGGTATACCTGCGCTACGGCATACCCTGCGTCAACATCGAGACGTTCAAGGACAACTTCCTGGAGGAGGTGCCGCCCCTAGTGTACGCCGCGCCCGGCGGCCTGTACGTCGAGATCGACGGGGACACGCTCAAGGCGGTCCGCGAGTCGAAGAACATTTCTCTGGGCGAATTGGCGAAACACCTCGCCGTGTCCCGGCGGGCCATCAGCAAGTACGAGAACGGCATGAACGCTACTATCGATATCGCGCTCAAGCTCGAGGCGGTCCTGGACACTCCCCTGGCCCGGCCCATCAACATGCTCGTCCGCTTCGAGAAGCCCGGCGAGGAGGAGAAGGACGACATGGCCAACGCGACCGACCTGGAGAAGGAGGCGCTGGGCACGATGAAGGACATCGGGTTCGACGTCTTCCGGACCGCGAAGGCTCCCTTCAACGCCCTCTCCAGGGACGACGATAACAAGGTGCTCACCGGCGTGAGCGACTACTCCGAGGCCGTCATCAAGCGGGCCCGGTTCATGTCGAGCCTGGCCGACGTCGCCGACACCTACTCCGTGTTCATCGTGAAGAAGATGAGCAAGTCCCGGAACATAGGGAATACCGTTCTAGTGCGCCACGAGGACCTCAAGGCGCTGGACGACAGCGACGACCTCCTGACGATGCTGCTGAAGAAGCACGCGAAGACGGGCGGCAACAACTAGCCTGAAAGGATTAATAAGCTTTTAGTGAATAACCAGTAGCCTATGGCAGGAGTGGCAACAGGCAAGGGCTATGAGCTCGAGATGCCCTCGAACTACATGTCCCTCAAGGACGCGGCAGAGGCCGCGATAACGCAGCTCGTGGAACCGTACCCGAAGACGAAGAAGCTGTGGGGGCTGCTCAACGGCGACGCGGAAATGAACGCCGACTGGGACATGTCCAACTACATCGCCGTATCGAAGCTGAACTTCAACGACCACGGGGAGACGCACGCGAAGATCGTCGCGGCCAGCGGGCTCAGGATGCTCCGGCTCCTCCTGGACAACGGCGTCACCGCCAGCATCATGAAAGATAAGGCCGGCACAGAGGACGACGCGTTCTTAATAGTCATGGCGGCGGGCCTGCTCCACGATATCGGCAACCAGGTGCACCGGGAGAACCACCACATATCGGGCGTCTACCTGGCCATACCGCTCCTGAACCGCCTGCTGCCCGAGGTATACGACGACCCTGAGGCCATGTACGAGGTGCGCGGCCACATCCTCCACTGCATCTACTCCCACGAGTTCGAGGTGCCCGACCTCACCGTGGAGGCGGCCCTGGTGGGCATCGCCGACGGCACGGACATGACCAAGGGCCGGGGGCGCATCGCCTTCGACAAGGGGAACGTCAACATACACACCGTGTCGGCGCTGAGCATCGACCGGGTCGACATACAGCAGGGCACCGAGGTGCCCGTGGAGATCCACATCTACATGAACAACAGCGCGGGCGTCTTCCAGATCCAGGAGACCCTCGGCAAGAAGATCAGCCCGGGCCCCCTCCAGGACTACGTGCAGGCCGTGGCAATAGCCAGCCCGGACGAGCCTCTGGCCGACCTGCGGATCGTGCACAAGCTGGTCATCAACGGCCACCGGCTGGAGGCTAAAAAATAGCTATTTTTTCTCCCCTATAAGCACTTTTATATTAACAATATTTATATTAAAGCATTAATTTACATAACATAGACATCCGATTCGTTCTATTAGCGCAGCAGTGCTCATGTGAGGTGGGATTACGCTGCGGTAGAGGTGGTGGTTCTTTTGTCGGGCATATGGGAAGCGATAGGCAGGCTCATCAAATCGAACACGTACTTCATCCTGCTCGCCGCCCTCGTCCTCATCGTCCTGGGCGCGGCCTACGCCGGAAAGATATACATGGCGACGGGCACCGAGACCCTGGTCTTCAAGGACACCCAGATCTACAAGGACATCGATTACTACAACGAGCATTTCCAGTCCACCACTTTTTTAATACTGATAACCTCGGACGACGTGCTCGACCCCCTCGTGCTCGAGGCCATGGACGATATGGACCGGCAAATCCGGGCCAATCCTAAAGTGGCCAACGTGACGGGCCTGCACACGCTGGTACAGCAGGCGTATCTGAAGGCCAACGGTACTGACGACATACCGTCGAACCGGGCGGACATAGGCAGGCTCGTGGCCCCATACGCCGAAGCGTTTTCCTTTATCATGCCCAACGAGCACCACGCCATCATGACCGTGGAATTGCTGGGGACCGTGGAGGAAAAGGACGAGCCCGCGATCCTGGACGACATCAAGCGGGCCATCCAGTGGTCTCCCATGCCACCCGGCACGTCCGCCGTGGTCACGGGCAAGACGGCCATGATGCTCGAGATACAGAAGCAGATGATGAGCAGCACGACGGTCATGATGGCCTCGGCCGTCATTTTCATGGTGCTCGCCCTCTGGCTCACCTTCGGCCACGCGGGATGGCGGCTATTGCCTCTGCCCATCGTGCTCGTGGGCATCATATATACCGCCGGCACCATGGGCCTCACCGGCATCCCCCTCACCATGGTCTCCATGGCCGTGTTCCCCATCATGATCGGCCTGGGCGTGGAGTACGCCATCCAGTTCCATAACCGCATGATGGAAGAGCTCAACTCGGGGAAGGACCCCGGCGATGCAGTCGTATCTACTGTCAGGAACATCGCGCCGCCCGTGTTCTACTCCATGATGACCACGTGCCTGGGGTTCACGTCCATACTCCAGTCGCCGATACCCATGATCTACGACTTCGGCAGGATGTGCATCATCGGCATCGTCGTGTGCTTCCTTACGGCGCTGTTCCTGCTGACGTCCGTCCTGTATACCATGGCCAGGGCGGGCCGGGTGAAAAAGCGCCAGGGTTCCGGCCCTCGGGGCCTTGAGAGGGCCATCGGGCTCATCGCCGAGGGCACCACGAAGAGGCCGGCCGTGGTGGTCATCGCGCTCCTCGCCATGGTCGTGGGCTATTCGCTCGACCCGCTCGTGGGCGTGGAGGTCGATTCCTCCACTTATGTCCCCCAGGACCTGCCCTCGGTAGTGCTGTTCCGCACGCTCAACGCCATCGTGGGCTATAAAACGAACGACATGGCAGTCCAGATCAAGGGCCCCGACATCATGAGCGCCGACACGATCAGGTGGATCGACGATCTCGAGACGTACGAGAGGCAGAATAACCAGGACGTGCTCTCCGTAAGCAGCATCGCCTCCCTCCTGAAACAACACAATAACGGCACCCTGCCGGACACCAGCGCCGCGATCATAGGGGTCGCAGAGCGAATACCCGAGGAGCGGATGAAGCTGTACGTGGACGATTTCTACACGACGGGCGTCGTGAGGATGACGCTCAAGGACCACACGACAAATATGCTCATCGATAACCTGGAGCGCATCCAGAGGGACCTGGAGTTCTACCCGCCTCACGCAGGGACGTCGGCCTCGCTGGGCGGCGAGTCGCAGGTCACCCTCATGATGTTCAACTCCATGACCAGCGACCGCCTGAAGATGACCGCATACAGCGGCCTCTGCGTGCTAATATGCCTGCTGCTGGTCTACAGGGGCGACTGGGTCAAGGCCGTGGTCCCTGTCATCGCCGTGATCATCGTGACGGGGCTCTCGTGCATGGTCATGTTCCTGCTCCACATGACGTACACGCCTCTTTTGGTAACGCTGGGAGCCCTCACCATAGGCATAGGCATCGACTTCTCCATCCTGCACATGGAGCGCTACTACGAGGAAAAGGCCAAGGGCCTGCCGCCCGCGGAAGCGATGCGGATAGCGACGGGCAAGATCGGCAACGCGATATTCTCGTCGGCAAGCACCGTCACCGCCGGCTTCGGGGCGCTGGCCATGTCCAGCTTTCCCATCCTGAGCAACTTCGGCCTGATCACCATCATCGACTTCCTGCTGGCCCTGGGCAGCGCCTTCATGATCATGCCCCCGCTGCTGGTCACTTTAGACACGTGGAACTCCAATCGTATAGCACGCAGGCGGGAGGCGGCCGCATGAGCTTCGAGACAAAGCTCCGCACGCTGCTGCTCTGCGCGCTCCTGCTTGCGGCGACGCTCCCCCGGGCAGAGGCACTCGACGGGCCATACCTGCCCCAGACCATCCAGGGCGGCCCGATCATCGACGCGTCCATCTTCGGCAACCGGGAGCTCTACCCGGGCCAGACGACCCCCATCCAGGTGGTCATCCAGAACAGCGGTGTGATCCAGAGGGTCGAGGGCTATGACACGCCCTCGCCCTACCCCATTTCCATCACGCTCACTGTCCCCATCACGAACGGCTCCGACGGCGAGGACGTCGAAGATGAAAGTGCCACGACCACCGAGGCCACGGCCCAATACATGGGGGACGGCGGGTACCCGTCAGGATATGGCATATCAGCGCTGACGGGGGTGGGCTCGTACAGCATTACAGAGTCGGGCATCCCGTACTTCGATGACTTCAGCGTGAACGCCAACCCCAACACTGCCATCGCGGCTACCACGGCGCTCGGCGTCACGGCGAAGCTGTCCACGACGGGCGCCCCCCTCCAGCTCGTGTCCGGGGACTGCGTGGTCGGCGGCTCCCTCCCGGCGGGCAGCGTCAGCCCCCAGTTCACCTACATCGTCCGGGTCGACCGGGGCGCGATGCCCGGGGTATACGCCCTGCCGCTCACCGTCACCTACAAACACCTGATTGGCGAGTACGATTTCACCTCCGCCTTCGGCAGCTACCTCACATATAATAACTACGTGCAGGAGACGGTGACGCTCTACGTTTACGTGGTCATACGGGAGGCGTTCGACCTCGTCGTGACGCCCCTGGACTACGGCAACATGATCCCCGGGTCGGACGGCATGGTCACCCTTAAGGTGAGCAATATCGGCGGGGTGTGCGCCGAGGAGTGCGTCGTGTACCTGATACCGTCGTACCCCGGCGCGCCCCAGGATGGCGACCCGTCCGCGTCGATCATCGTCTCACCGAGCCTGGTGCTGCCCGTGCAGAGCTCCCAGTACGTGGGCCGCATGGACCCGGGCGACGAGAGGCCCGTCAGCTTCAAGGTGGCCGTATCGCCCGACGCAGAGGCGGGCACGTACCCTTTGAGCGCGCTCGTCTCGTATACGGACGCCTGGGGCAAGCAGAAGTCCTCGAACGTTGACACCTTCGGGGTGCCCGTGCAGAAGGAGATGAAGTTCGACGTGGACGAGGTGCCCATCGCCATCAAGTGCGGCCAGTCCTGCGAGGCGATGATGAATTTGACGAACATCGGCGGGGAGACCGCTCACGATGCCGTGGTCCGGGTCAACGCCCTCGACCCCTTCGTGGTCAGCTACGACACCGCCTATTTAGGCGACGTGGAGCCGGGAGACACGGTCAATACGACCTTCGGCATCAAAGTAAAGCCCGATGCCGTGCCCACGACGTACTACGTGACGATGGAGGTCAAGTACTACGATGACCAGGACGACCCCCATGTCACTAAGATAATCCGCAAGGCCATCGTGGTCTCCCCCCCTCCCACGCTCATGGACAAGGTCGCGGAGAACTGGCCGCTCGTGGCGGGCGTGGCCATACTGGCGCTGATAGGAATATTATACGCCGCCCGGAGCGTCCTAAAAAGGCCCGGCCGAAGGCCGCCAATGCAAAAGCCGCCCACCATACAGGAGAAAAAGGAATAAATATTATAATTTATTTATATATTTCTATGATAACAGCTTTGTCAAGCGGGGGGACGGCATTTAGTATATAACCACAAAGATTTTATTTTGCCGTTACAGAGTAAATGGTCGAAGGACTTATTTTCCGCGCTCCATTCCGCGATGGCCCTTCCATCCACAATAACCGGGCATAGAGATAAGCCGACGCCCGTGAAAAACTAAATCGCTAAAAGTATTTATCCTATGTACGAATCTAATTCGTACGAATTGGATTCATCCGAATCTAATCGGTGAGAACGAACGGTGATGGCAATTGAGTGAAGAAGTAAAAATAGAAAAACAGGACGACCTGTGCGGAGGCCTCGAGTTCAACTCGACCAGCGATATCGAGGTGCCCACCAAGCTGATCGACCAGGTGATCGGCCAGGAGCACGCGGTGGAGGTCATCAAGAAGGCCGCGAACCAGCGCCGCCACGTCATGATGATCGGCACGCCGGGCACGGGCAAGTCAATGCTCGCCAAGGCCATGGCCGAGCTGCTCCCCAAGGAGGAGCTTCAGGACGTTCTCATCTACCATAACCCCGAAGATGGCAACAACCCGAAAGTCAGGGTGGTCCCCGCGGGCAAGGGCAAGCAGATCGTAAACGCCCACAAGATGGAGGCCCAGAAGAGCTCCCAGATGCGCAACCTCATCATCGTGTTCGCCATGCTGGGCATACTGGTCTTCGCCTTCGTTTACCTGCGCGAGCAGTTCATGTGGGCGATCATCGCCGTATTACTATTACTGTTACTGCTGAGGTACGTTACCCCGAAAGAGACGGTCATAACGCCGAAGCTGTTAGTCACTAACCAGGGCAAGACCACGGCGCCGTTCATCGACGCCACGGGCGCCCACGCGGGCGCGCTCCTGGGCGACGTGAGGCACGACCCGTTCCAGTCCGGCGGGCTTGAGACCCCGGCGCACGACCGAGTCGAGGCCGGCGCCATTCACAAAGCCCACAAGGGCGTACTGTTCATCGACGAGATCAACACGCTCCGCATGGAGAGCCAGCAGCATTTACTGACTGCTCTCCAGGAGAAGAAGTTCCACATCACGGGCCAGTCCGAGAGGTCCTCGGGCGCAATGGTCAAGACCGACCCGGTGCCCTGCGACTTCATCATGGTGCTGGCGGGCAACCTCGACGCGAAAGAGGGCATGCACCCGGCGCTGAGGAGCCGTATCAAGGGGTACGGCTACGAGCTGTACATGACCGACTCCATGGAGGATAACCCGGAGAACCGGCGCAAGCTCGTGCGCTTCGTCGCCCAGGAGGTCATGAGGGACGGCAAGATCCCGCACTTCGACCACAGCGCCGTAGACGAGATCATCCGCGAGGCGAGGCGCAGGGCCGGCCGCAAGGGCCACCTCACGCTCAAGCTGCGTGACCTGGGCGGCCTCGTGCGAGTGTCGGGCGACATCGCGAGGTCCGAAGGGGCCGCGCTGACGACCGCCGACCACGTGCTCAAGGCGAAGAAGATATCCCGCTCGGTGGAGCAGCAGCTCGCCGACACCTACCTCGACCAGAGGCGGGACTACCGGCTGTTCAAGGCGGCCGGGGAAGAGGTCGGCCGCGTGAACGGCCTGGCCGTCATCGGCGGCGACTCGGGCATCGTGCTCCCCATCGTTGCGGAGGTCACCCCCGCCCTATCGAAGGCGGAGGGCCACGTGTACGCCACGGGCAAGCTCAAGTCCATCGCCAAGGAGTCGGTCCAGAACGTGAGCGCCATCATCAAGAAGTTCACGGGATACGACATCTCGAGCATGGACGTGCACATCCAGTTCGTCGGCGCCTACGAGGGCGTCGAGGGCGACAGCGCCTCCGTGTCCATCGCGACGGCGGTCATATCGGCGCTATCCCAGATACCCATCGACCAGACGGTGGCCATGACGGGCTCGCTGTCCGTCCGGGGCGAAGTGCTCCCCATCGGCGGCGTCACCTACAAGATCGAGGCGGCCGCGCTGGCGGGCATAAAGACCGTGCTCATCCCGAAGTCCAACGTGGGCGACGTGCTCATCGAGGAAGTATACAAGGACAAGGTCAAGATCATCCCGGTCACGAACATCAGCGAGGTGCTGGAGTATGCGCTCGTGGGCAAGATGAAGGAGTCCTTCCTCGATAAGATCCGGAACTTCAGCATGGACAAGATGGGCATCGGCATCTTTGATAAGGCCCTGCCCCACTAAACTAAATTTAATATCTTCGATGTGGCGCCGTCTTTAATGGGCGCCCGCGCCCCTTTATGTGGGGCGCCCTTATCCTTTTAAAAACTCTTTAGCATATAGACGTGAGAAAATGGAATTCTACGATGTCAGGGAGATCGACGGCTATACCGCCGCGATCGCTTACGATAACGGGGAGGTCGACGAGATCTCCGAGCATTTTGTCACCGGGGGAGCGGTGCGTGCCCTCGTCGGAGGGTCGTTCGGCTTCACCAGCGTGGACGACGTGAAGCAGATGAATACTGCCGTCAGGGACGCCATCGCCATCGCCAGGCAGCTTGACAGGCTGAACCCCCGCCCGAAGATCGAGCTCGCCCCCATACCGAAGGTAAAGAAGGACGTGTACCGCGTCAAGAAGAAGCCGTCCGACATATCGCTCGAGGAAAAGCAGCGCCTCGTCAGGGACATCGAGGAGGCGCTCAAAGGGGACGGCATCACCAGCACGAAAGTATCCTATTCCGAATCGTACTCGCACAACACTTTCCGGTCCTCCCAGGGCGATGAGCTCGAGTACGACGCCTACCGGACCGGGTTCAGCTGCATCGCCGTGGCGAAGGACGGCCCCAACATGCAGATGGGCCGGAGGAGTTACTTCAACGTGGGCGGGTACGAGGTGTTCGACCAGTGCGACCCCGTCAAGCTCGCAAAGGAGGCGAAGGAGGAGGCTTTAGCATTATTAAGGGCGGGCAGCCCGCCCGGAGGCCACTTCGACGTGGTGCTCGACCAGGAGCTTGCGGGCGTGTTCATCCACGAGGCCGTGGGCCACGCCTCCGAGGCCGATACCGTTTTAGAGGGAGACTCCTGCCTCGAGGGCCAGATGGGAAAGCTCATCGGAAGCGAGCTGGTCACCGTGAGGGACGACCCCACCCGGCTCCAGTATGGCTATTATCCCTATGACAGCGAGGGCGTGCCCTCCCAGGCCACCGCGATCATCGAGAAGGGCGTGCTCAGGAATTATCTCAACTCCCGGGAGACAGCGCTCCGGTTCAACGGCCATCCGGGCAACGCCCGGTCGGGAGGCCTCATGCGCCCCGTGGTGAGGATGAGCAACACGTTCATCGACAACGGGGAGATGACCCGGGACGAGGTGTTCGAGGGCGTGAACGGCATATATCTAAAAGGCTCCAGGGGCGGACAGGTGAACACCGGCGAGGGCATATTCCAGTTCAACGCCATCATGGGGTACATCGTGAAGGACGGCGAAATAAAGGAGCCCATACGGGACGTATCTATTTCCGACAGCACGCTGAAGACCCTGAAGAACATCGTCCGGGTGGGGAACGACCTGAAGTTCAGCTCGGGCCGTTGCGGTAAGGCCGGGCAGGGCGTACCCGTGGGAGACGGCTCGCCGCACGTCCTGGTGAAGGACGCGGTCGTGGGGGGCTCGGCATGAACTTCAAGAGGCTCATCGACCTGGCCCTGAAAGAGGGCGCCACCGAGGCGGAGATCTTCTACTCGAAGGGCCGCGTGGTCAACGTCGAGACGCAGAAGGGCTCGGTCGGCTTCGCCGAGGAGAGCGTGTCCGACGGCATCGGCATCAGGGTCATCGCCGGCGGGGCGTTCGGATACTCGTCGGTGAACGATCCCCGGAAATACGAGGACGCCGTCCGGACGGCGGTGAAGTGCGCCAGGGCCCGGGGGCGAGACCCCTCTCTGAAAGGGCTGCCCGGCCCGAAGCCGTATAAGAGCGTCTCGGGCATCTACGACCCGCGCATCGACGAGATGAAGCTCGACGCCTGCATCGACACGACGGCACAGATGGTCTCCGAGGCCACGAAGGAGGAGGGCGTCTCCGTCACGTTCGGCAAGTTCTCCAGCCAGGTCTCCGAGGCGACGATAATCAATTCCAACGGCATCGAGGCCCACGAGAAGGAGACCGCCGCATACGGGTACATCGACGTCATATTGAAGAAAGCGGACCAGGTCTCCACGGCCTACGACTACGACGTTTCCAGGGCGCTGGACGTGAACTTCCCGGCCATCGGCTCCAGCGCGGCCCGGCTCGCCGTCAGCTCGCTGAACGCCGTGTCTATCGAGAGCAAGACCTGCGACGTGCTCCTCGGCCCGCAGGCGTTCGCCGACGTCATGGAAGGCACGCTTTTATTCGCCATCAACTCCGAGAACGTGCAGAAGGGCCGGTCCAGCCTGGCCGACAAGATCGGCAAGGCAGTCTCGGTCGACGGGCTGACCATGGTAGACGACGGGCTCATACCCGAAGGCCTGGGGACCTCCGCCTTCGACGACGAGGGCGTGCCCACGCAGATCACTAAAATTATAGGCGATGGCGTGCTGGAGACGTTCATCTACGACAGCTACACCGCGGGCAAGGCGGGCCGGGAGTCGACGGGCAACGCCGTCCGTGGCACCTACCAGCTCAGCCCCAAGGTCGGGCCGCATAACGTCCGGTTCGAGTACCCGAGGTGCGATGTCATAGGCGAGACGAAGAAGGGCATCTACGTTAACTCCATCATCGGCGCCCACACGGCCAACCCCATCACAGGGGACTTCTCCGTGGAGTGCAGGAACTCGTTCATCGTGGAGGACGGCCAGAAGACGAAGCCTATAAAGTCCATGATGATGAGCGGCAACGCATTCGAGTTCATGAGCAAGATCGCCGCCATGGGCAGGGACGACAGGAAACTGGGGGCATTCGTGGTGCCGACCGTCAGGGTAAAGGACGTCCACGTCACCCGGGGCAGCCAGTAAAAAGAATAAATTTGGTTTTTTTTGCGGGAGAACAAAATATAAATCGGTTATGTGCCTAAATAGCATAGCTTAGCCCATCATCAGAGGACTAGATATGCGTTCCAGGATCTTCGCCATCTTGATCGCCCTGCTGGCCGTAGCCGCCTCAGGCTGTGTGCTCACCCAGACAGCCCAGCCGTCTCCATCGCCCCAGGCGACCGTCACCCCAGTGCCTCCTACCGTCTGGCCGCCCGCCACCATCGGCACCATCACCAGCAGCCAGGTGAGCGTCAAGGACCTCGAAGTGTCCTATAACCGGAACGAGGACTCGATGCAGTCGGAGAACTTCACCATCGTCATGGAAAACACCGGCCGCACATGGGCCAATAACACGTTCCTGACGCTGAGGGTGACCGACGCCCAGACCGACGAGTTTTACTATAACAGCCCCCAGATCGACCTGGGCAACATTCCCCCCCGCTCCACCAGGCAGGTGAACCTGACCACGGACCGGCACGACTTCGGCTTCTCGGTGCTGGTGGAGACGGAATATTTCTGGGGCGATAACCTGGAGTTCCATAATAAGTTCAAGAAGGCCTACACGCTGGCCCCCGTGGACCTGGACCACCTTAGCGGGTGATCTTGTGAAGGTCGTTCGCGCGAGGAAGCGTAACATGGATGAGGCCGGCATCCTCGACTTGCTTTCGAGGGCCGAAGTCGGCCAGCTCGCCACCGCGGGCCCCGATTGTAAGCCCTACGTTATCCCGGTCTGCTTCTTTTACGAGGACGGCCGGATCTACATCCACTGTGCCCTGAATGGTAAAAAGCTTGACAACATAAGAGCTAACCCGGGCGTTTCTTTTTCGGTATTCGAAGTGCTGGGCATGGGCGTGGGCGCCGACCGGCCGTGCAATAGCTGGGCCTACTACCGGAGCGTTGTTGCATCGGGCAGGGCTCGTATCCTGGGCGGCGACGAGAAGCTGAGGCCGCTTCGGCTGCTCGCAGAGAAGTTCGCCCATGGCCCCGTTGCGGAAATGCCCTCCGACTCTGTGGGCAGGACTTGCGTCGTCGAGATCACCATAGATGAGGTCTGCGGCAAGAAGAATGAGAAAAATAAGCCGCTCTAGGCTCTTTAAACATTCTCGAAGACGGTTCAAGCACAAAGTTCTTGAATATGACTTGAGGGACTCTAAGAACTTTTAGTTAAACAATAGATAACTAAAAAAAGTTTTGGTTCTTGTGCGTTTTTTGGATGATATATTGCTTTGGCTGATGCCTTCGCTCGTTTTTATGTTATGCCGTCGTTGAGTGGTCCAACCACAGGGGCACGGAGAGCGCTGAGTTTCACGGAGTTTTCTTATAAAGGGAGACCCAGAGGGCACAGGGGACGGGTTTATAACATTCCCGGGGCACGGAGTTGAAAGAGGCACTGGCGAGGATAAACCGCATTATTGTTTATTGGTCAACCGAGCCTCAATAAACTCTGTGCCCCAGGCAAACTAATAAACCGGCCTCTGAGCTCTCTGAGTCTTAAATTATTAAAAAATAACTCTGTGAAACTCCCGTGCGCTCCGTGCCCCTGTGGTTGGACAACTCAACGACGGCATAACTAGAAAAGGATAAAAAAATATTCATCCCAAAACTGCGGAAGAGTCAAAATTATTGAAAAAGGCTTCGAGCCTCTTCCAGCCAGCTTTGAGAACTTTGTGCTGAAAACGTCTTTGAGCATTCTTATAATTTTAGAGGGGTTTAATTCCTGAAGCTCTGGATGGGCGCCGGTATCCGGCCGCCACGCCTGACGAACCCCGCAGAGGAGAACTTGTTCAGGGGCATCACGTAGCTTCCGCCCAGCAGCCCGCCGAACTCCACGTACTCTCCCTCCTTGCCCGCGGGAATGAGCCGCACTCCCGTGGTCTTGCCGTTAACCATTCCGATGGCGCACTCGTCCGCGATGATGGCGGACAGCGTCTCGGGGGACGTGTCGCCCGGCACCACGAGCATGTCCAGGCCCACGGAGCATACGCTGGTCATGGCCTCGAGCTTGTCGATGCCTATGGCGCCGGACTTGACCGCATCTACCATGCCCGAGTCCTCGCTCACCGGGATGAAGGCGCCCGACAGGCCGCCCGTGTACGACGTGGCCATGGCGCCGCCCTTCTTCACGGCGTCCGTCAATAACGCAAGCGCGGCGGTCGTGCCGTGGGTGCCGCACTTCTCCAGGCCCATGATCTCTAAGATGTTGGCGACGGAGTCGCCCTCCGCCGGGGTGGGAGCCAGCGACAGATCCACGATGCCGAACTCCACGCCCAGCCGCCCGGCCATCTCCCGGCCTACCAGCTCGCCCATGCGGGTGATCTTGAACGACGTGCGCTTGATGGTCTCCGAAAGCTCGCCGAGATCGGAGTTGTCCATCTGCGAGAGCACGGCCCTCACGACGCCCGGCCCGGAGATGCCGACGTTGATGACAGTCTCGGGCTCGCCCTCGCCGTGGAAGGCGCCTGCCATGAACGGGTTATCCTGGGGGGCGTTCGCGAAAACCACAAGCTTGGCGCAGCCGATCGGGTTTATGGCGGCCGTCTTCTTCATGACCTGCCCCATGAGCAGGACGGCATCCATGTTGATGCCGCTCTTCGTGGTGGCCACGTTCACGGAGCTGCACACCCTGTCCGTGGACGTTAACGCCTCGGGAATAGAGTTGATCAAAATGGAATCGCCGGTGGTGAAGCCCTTATGGACTAAAGCCGAGTATCCCCCGATGAAGTCGATGTTGAGGTCCTTCGCCGCCCGGTCCAGGGTCTTCGCCACCGAGACGGCCCCCTCGATGGCATTCTTTTTGCCGGCGAGAGGCGTGTCCAGCAGGCTCGCGATAGGGGTAACGGAGATGCGCTTATTCACGATGGGAATGCCGAGCATCTCCTCGACGGCCTTAGCCTCGCTCACGAGCTTCCCGGCCCTCGACGTGATGGTCTCGTAGATGTTCTTGTTCATCTCCCTGATATCGTCGGAGATGCATCCCCGGAGGTTGATGCCCATGGTGACCGTGCGGATATCGAGGTGCTCCGCCTGGATCATGCGGACGGTCTCGAGGATCTCTTCGATGGAATAGATCATTTTCAGACCCGGTGCATGTACTTGAAGATGTTCTCGTGCTGTACGGTGATCTGGACGCCCTGCTTTTTGCCGATCCGGGCCATGGTCTGCTGCAGCTTGGAAAGGTCCCGGCCGGTCACGTCCGCTATCAAGATCATGGTGAAGAGGCCCTGCACGATGGTCTGGCTCAAGTCCTCGATGTTCACGTCCTGATCCGCCAGCGCCTTCGTGATGGAGGCGATGATGCCGGGATGGTCGATCCCGGTGACCGTTATTACTGCGCGTTCCTTTGCCATAATGAAAAACCTCTGATGAGCGTTATTTCCGCACAAGCGTGATGTGCCTGGTCAGGCTCCTGTGGATGTACTGCTCGTGCGTTTCGATTACTTTAAACCCCGCTTCTTTTAATAGCTTTTCTATGGGCTCCCGGTAGACGATGACCGCGTAATGGCCGGACTTGAGCACCCTGTGCATCTCCCTTAAAGCGCCCTTATGGAACTCCTCCACGGAGGCGCCCATGATGGGCGTAACGCCCTTTATGGGAGTCGACTGGCCGTACGGGAAGTCCGTGACCATGGCGTCGATGGAGTCGTCCTTGATAGCCATGCCAAGTGAGTCCTGCCGCACGACGTCGTAGTTCTTGCCGTAGTGCCTCAGGTTCCACCTCGTGCCGTAGGCCATCTTCTTCTGGATGTCACAGCCCACGACGTGGATGTCGTCGCTGATGAGCTCGGCCTCCACCAGGATGCCGCCAGTGCCCGACATGGGGTCGAGCATATAGCCATTCTTTATCCGGGACATATTTACTATGGCCCTGCTTATCCGGGGCATGAGCACGCCGGGGAGGAAGAACGGCTTCTTCAGCGGCGCCCGCTCTTCGTACTGGGACCTGTCGGGGCTCGCGATGAGCCTCCCGAAGATGCATACGCCTTCCGTAAGAATAGCACGGTATTCAGCGTCCGGGCGGTCGAGGTCCACCTTGTATCCCCGGCGCCACAGGACCGCGCCCAGCTCCCTCTCGAACGCCCCGTCGATGTCCCCGTACTCCCGGACCTTCTTGACCCTCACCACGAACGTCTCGCCTGCGCCGAGGCCGATGTCGGCATTTTCCGCCTCTCTCTTAATGTCCTCTCTGTCAGCCTTACACTCGAAAATGAGCTCCAGGATGTGGTGGGTCAGCGCCAGGCGGTGCGCCAGAATGGGAACGTCAGCGTCAGTGTCCACGATCAGCGCCTGGTCATAACTACCTATAACAGAGTAATTCCACCCGTAAGCCTCGATACAGCCGATGACCTCGCTCTTCGGGAGCGTATCGTGCTCGCCTGACAGCTCGAAAACAAGGCGCCTCATGTGACAGGTACCCGAACGCGCCGGTGGTATATACTTTTTACGTTCCGGGCCAGAACTTCCATCCCCGCGCGGCAAGCCTCGCCCTCTCGTCGCTGGTGAGCGCCACGATGAAGTTCGGCATGCCCAGGTTATCGCAGACCTCGAACCGAACGCCACTCTCCTTTATCGCCTCGTTGACCGTGCGGACGATGGCCGGGTCGAGCATGTCCCCTCCCCCGTGCACGAACTTAAATCTCCGGCCGCCGGCCGTGAATTCTACATCGACCGGCCCCCTCTCGCCCTTCCATTTTTCCGAGACGTCGAGGGGCCTGAACGCTCCCCGGGAGATGGCAGCGAGCTCGTTGAGGAACTGCACGTAGGCGTTCTCGCCCGGGTACACGAACTCCAGGTCGCCGTGCCACACTCGTTCCCTGTCGGTCGTGAGAAGGTAAACGTCGGCGAGCTGAGGGTCTTTCTCCGCCCCGGATGGACAGGGCTCGTCCCACTCCCTGCACACGTCGTCCATCAGGCGGGCCGCCATATCCTCATCAGATAACCCGGAATACTTCGAAAAGAAGCCCATGGCCCTGAAGTACCGGGCCGCATCCACATACCAGCTCTTCAAATCCTCAGGCTCCATAGCTCGATGTAACACTACCACGTATGTCTACTTAAATATTCTAATTCCGGCCCGATAATGGCGTTAAGTAGATTTACCAGGAACATGCATTAGCACATGATGCTTGAAAGGGTCAGGGTCATCGCCGATTACCAGTTCGGGAGGGGCGCCGGGGCCGCGCTGTTTCCCAACGGCGTACGTTTTATCATGGGCCGCACTGGCCGCCTGCGGCAAGTCCTCGAAGGGGATAAGCGCATAGCGACGCTGCGGGCCAACGATGGCTTTCTCATTCTGAGCGCCTACGGCGGCCAGAAGCTCAAGGAGGCGCTGCCTTTTCCCCAGAAGCGGGTCATCATGAACGACGATGCCGCCCCCTTCGTGGCCAAAGGAAAAACTGCTTTTTGCAAGTTCGTTTTAGATTGTGATCCGGAGATCAGGGCCCTGGAAGAGGTGCTCCTGGTCGACAAGGACGATAACCTGCTGGCAACAGGGCAGGCGCTGCTCTGCGCCGCCGAGATGAAGGCGTTCAAAAAGGGCACCGCAGTGAGCGTCCGGTACGGGGTCAAGGGCAAGGAGATGGCCCCCGAAAGCGAATGATCATTCGGATCGTCTACGTCTGATATACACGAAACCTGCAGCCATTATGCAAACAATGGCAATCCCGGATCCTCCGAGGATCATGTTCCTGCGGTCCCGCTCCGCCTTCTCCCTGGCCAGTCTCTCTTCCAGTGCTGTCCCGTTCAGCGTCACGTTCAGGAACATCGACCGGCCCCTGTCCACCGTTATCGTATCGTTGAACCCGGCATATTCGGGCTTTTCCGATACAACCTTCAGCGGGCCGTACGTGACGTTGGCCGAGTATTGTCCCGCCTCGCCAGTCACGGCCGTATACACCGTCCCCTGGACGGGCGAGTCGTTCCGCAGCGCCGTGAAGGATACTGTCTCGTTAGCCATGGGGCGGCCATGGTGGTCGACCACATAGCCGTGGACGGACTGCTCGAGAATTCGCCCGTCCCGGGCGTCCAGTTCCCTTTTAAGCTCCTTTTGCCACTGGAAATTAACTTCGTTCGGCGTGTCCCCGATGACCGACGAGAAGACCGAGTCCAGGTCCCCGATCGGCCCGAAATGGTCCATGACTTGAAGCAGCGACTCGTTGCCGTACTTATCGGCGATGTACTTCACCAGCAGCCCGGACTGCATGTAGGCCAGGCTCACCCGGTCGGCCGTCACGTTATCCGTGGCCGAGAGCCGGTGGACCCGCTCGAGCTCGTCGATGGACATCAGCGTGCCGTTCACACAGTTATCCTCGACCATGCCCATCTTGGCCCCGGGAAGGTCGCCCGACACGTAGACGGCCAGGCCCTCGCTGAACCATTCGGGCAGGGCGTACTTGTATCCCCGGATATAGCTCCTCGTGGCGATGTGGGCCATCTCGTGCGCCATGGCCACCCGAAAGTTAGGCACCGCATCGGGGCGCTTGATGACGATGGCGCTCCTGCTCCCATCCCCCCACCCGCTGCTCACGCTGTATTCGGGCAGGCTCCCGGCGTTCAGTATCTCCTCGTACTCCTCGTGGGCGGAGGCGACGATGATGGTCGGGTGGAAGGGCGCTCCCCGGAAGAAGGCATGGACGCTGGCGTAAGCGGCGCTCGCCGCGTCCGCCACCTCGTCGATGTCGCCCTCGCTCCCCGGGCCATAGCAGATTTCGAAGTCCTGGCCGGATATGGCCTGAAATCCCTTCGGCGCCTCCGGGACGAATCCCGCAGAATAGTCGACGCCGTTCGCCATGGCCTGGAGAGGCAGTAGCGAACACAACATCAAAACAATGATAATTTTTCGACCGGCATTCAACCTATCGCCATAAGAAAAAGCCCCCGCACTTATAAATCCATTCTCTCATGATCGACGAACCTTAAGCAAGGTTAACAGATTATGACAGAAGCTATAATACAGGGCCAATTATTTTTTCATAAGTGGGAGCCCATGAGACGAAAGAGAGCCTTATTCGAGTCAGTACTGGCCATGACGGCCATATTGCTGATATTCTCGTTCTACCTCATGATCACGGGCTACGCCTTCACGACCACCGAGACCCGTGCCACGGTCAAGTGGGACTCGGCGGGCAACGGCACCATTTACTATCTAACGGCGTGCGAGGACGGCACGCTCAGGACGCTCACGGACGGCCACGTCAGCGCCATCGGGAGCGACGGCTCGCCGCTCTGGAGCGTGGACATACCGGATAAGTGGTGGGCCGGCAGCAAGTACTACGAGCCGGCCGTGGACATCTCGCCCGAAGGCACGCTGTACGTCTACCTGAGGGCCAACGTCACCCGGGCCGCCATGGAGCGGGGCCTGCCATACACGTACGCCGGCGACTCCACCCTGGACATGGACGACCATAACAAACGGCTGATGGATGCCTATGCGGGCACCGAGTTCGCCCGCTCGCTCGACGAAAGGGTGCTCGCGATATCCACCAATGGCGATATCCTTTGGAACATCCTCCTCTCCACCGGGCTGTACGACGCGGACATCGTCTTCAGGAACGGCACCGTCTACGTGTACCATGGCAGCGACGTGACAGCTATAAACGGCGACGGCCGGGTGCTGTGGACCATCGGGGACACGGGCGCTGCCCCGGCAGTGGACGAACAGGGATACGTCTACACGGTTGCGCCCATCCGCAGCGGCGAGCTTGACCCTAACAGGCGGGTACTGTCGGGCATCGTCAGCGCCATCTACCCGAACGGCACCGTATTCTGGCGGGAGGACGTCGGCGAGCCGGCCTCCACGCTGAAGGGCACCGTGCCGCTTTACGACCATGGCACGGTCTACCTGCCCCTCGGCAACGGCATCGCCGCCCTGGATAGGAATGGCACCGTCAGGTGGATCAAGCACTATGAGGTCGCCACCACAATATTCGAGCAGCAGCCGTTCGATTCCGCCGGGAACGTCTACCTGAGGACGTTCGACTCCGGCACGGCGCTCAGCGAATACACCTTCATGGGCGAGACCTATTACTCGTTCGTGGGCCAGTACCCCATACAGGGCTCCCGCATCTCCATCCTCAGCCCGGACGGGGCCGAGATCTCCAGCGTGGACGGCTCCCGGGATTACGCCAGCGTGATCGACGGGATCGCGTACACAGCGGACGTGCTGTATCCGGAAAGCGAGCGGAAGCTCGGAGTTCTCGAGTCCGCCGTGCTCACGGCCATCGACCTTAAAAGTAATAGGACAATCTGGAGCCAGAGCATCACGCCCGGGGAGCCGGCCATAGTAACGCTCAATGCCTCAAACGTGGAAGGCCTGCTGGCCGGGGACGACGCGAGGAACGCGCAGATATTCAATGCCCTGAATTCCAGCTTTATGCCCCGGTGCGTGTGCGGCGACTGCGGGCTCAGGGTCGCCCGGGTGGGGGACATGACCTACGCGGGGTTCTGGTCGTACAACTACGAGGCGCCGGCCATTTACAATGTATCCCGTGCCGCATTCGCCGGGGGGCTGTACGCCTTCGGCCCGGGCGGAGACCTTCTCTGGTGGAGGCCGGTCGACTCCCTGATCGGCTCCATGTGCGAGAAGAACGGCACCGTCTATTACAGCACCGCAAGCGGCCGGATGTCCGCGGCCAGCGTTGACGTTGTCACAGGCCTTGCCATGGCGGCGGTATTATACGTATTCATCCGGTTCTTCGCCGCGGGCGCCGTCTCAAGGGCCAGGGGCGCCATCAGCAAGAACGATAACCGGAACGCCGTGCTCAAGCACATCGCCGCTAACCCCGGCTCCACGATGTACGAGATCGCCCGCAGCCTGGGGCTCAACAAAGGCACCGTGCGTTATCATTTATTCATCCTAAGCGTCAACCACCGTATCGCCTCCCATAAGGCGGATAATAAGTTCGTCCGCTATTTCCCCAACGCCGGCTCCTACAGCAAGGACGAGCAGCAGCTCATGTCTCTCCTGAGGAGGGACACCATTCGCAGAGTAATGGAGGCGCTATTGAGAAAGCCCGGGCTGTCGAACGTCCAGCTGTCCGAGGAGCTAAAAGTGCCCGAGAGCGCCATGAGCAAGCACATGAAGGAGCTTTACACGAGGGGCATCGTGGATAAGCGGCGGCAGGCAGGGGGCGTGTCCTACCGTATCCGGGACGACGTGAGGTGCCTGGTCGTTAAGGCGCTCGAGCGGACGGCCTGATAAAAAAAGATTTATAGGACGTAAGCCATCAGAGGGCCGTTGATATCCCATGCGCTCCGCTAAAACGCTCTTGCTCCTCGCCTTCGCCGCCATGCTGCTCTCCGCGGCGCTCCCCGCCTCCGCCGTGGAGGGGGAGTACTTCTCCGTCTCCGGCACCGTGACTGACGCCAACTGGAACCCCATTCCAGGGGCCCTCATTACGCTGTACGACTTCGATTTTAACCGTATAACCACCCAGAACACGAACAGCCAGGGCTACTTCTCGTTCGAGGGCGTGAGCGTGACGTCCAACGTATTTAACCTCCGGGTCATATATACCGACGAGAGCGGGGCGCACGAGCTTCCGGGATACTACATCCCCGCGATGACCGCGAAGGGAGATATCAGGCTGGACGCTGCTAAGACGCACTACGACGACTACACCATGCCGGGCTCCGAGCCCAGAGCGACAGCCACCCCGGTGCCGGCCCCCACCCAGGCGCCGGCGGCGACCCCGCAGCCCGCCCAGTCGACCGACAACACCGTCGTGTACATGCTCCTGTTCGTCGGAGGCGCCATCGCAGGCGCCGCCGTGGCCACTCTCGCCTGCTTCATCGTCATGCGGACGCAGAAGCCCTAGCGCAGCAGTTCCGTGCTTACTCTTGATTTGTTTGCACGATCATTGCCTTATGTCAAATAGCCTATTTTTTAAGGCACTGAGCATACAGAGGCACTATTTCAACCACAATGGCACTAAGCTCACTGAGTTTCACAAAGCTTTCTTTTAATTATGAGTCACTAAGGTCACTGAGAAGGCTTTTTTGGTTAAGAGTCACGAAGGGGACAATGACACGATGGCAAAAAGTGCTCTTGTTCATTCGTTGTGCCATTGTATCCTTTGTGCCTTGACGACAATGAACCGGGCTTTGTGGCCTCTGTGCATCAAATTATAAAAAATCTTAGTGGGCCTTCGTGAACTCCGTGCCATTGTGGTGGAAATAGTGCCTCTGTAAGCTTAGTGCCTCAAATAAAGCAAGCGATTATGTTACTAATACTGAACTACAGAAGCTAGTAGTAGAAGCATTTAATATATTCCACAACAATTAGAATTTATGGTGAGCGAGTGGGTAGGGTTTATTTTATTTTGTCAGCGGTGCTCCTTCTGACCATAGCGTTAGCCGTCCCTGCGGCGGCGAGCACCTGCACGATCCGGGGCACGGTGACCGACACCGACGGCCGCCCCGTGCCGGGCGCCGACGTCACTCTCTTCGACGGCTACCGCACGGAAATATCGTCAGTAAAGACCAGCTCCACGGGCAGCTTCGCCTTCACGGACGTGGGCCTCGATACGAGCTACTTCACCATCAGGGCCTTCTATAACGACGGTCACCAGACCTACACGAACGCCGGATACTTCACCACGCAGTACCAGGCGAGCGGCAACGTGGTCATCCCACTAGCCGACACTCGCCTCGAGAACTACCGCCGGCCCGCCTCGTCTACCGCCCGCAGCTCTCCCGCGAGCACTCCGGCACCTGCGCTGGCCACTGTCATACTGGCGCTATTCATCGTGGCCATGGGCATAAAAAAGGCATGATCCCTTTAATAAAAAGTACATGGGAGGCGGGGCGCAGGCATGGGAGACCGCGCCCCTCCCTTAATAGGCAGCTTGTGGTCGAATTTTCCGATGAATTAGCCCCAAAAAATGGCTGCGGCGATCAGATGTGTGCCCTTGCACTCGGCACGTATCGCCACGGGGCTAGTTTCCATCGAAACTCCAGGGCACGAGGCCCTGCTACAATCAACTCTATGGCCGTAGAGCATATAAGCTCTCTCTCATAATCGCTAAAGACGCAAATCCGCGTGCGCCGGTCATACAATTACTCGCAGGGCGGATATGCGCCAACCGACAGGTAAAAGTAGAATAAACTCCCGAAGCATGCCTTTTATCGCCTTCTTTAGCGATTATGACAGAAAGTATATTTAAGCTACCCAAGAAGTATAACGTGTGTCAATGAAAAAGGGTATACTCTTCGAAGCAGTGATAGCGCTGGTAATCGTTTTCCTGGCGTTCGCCATATACGCCATGATCAGCACCAGCACCACCGCGGCGGCCGTAAAATGGACGACACCCACCTACGACCAGCCGGGCTACATGTACGCTTCGGGCGACATACTTTACTCTTTTACGGGCAACAGCATCTACGCCTTCGACAGCGATGGCAACGCCGCCTGGAACCTGACCATACCCGACAACTGGAGCATCTCGAGCGAGTGGCTCCGGCTCAAGGATACGGGCGACATCCTGGTGGGCGGGTTCACCGGCAATACGGAGGTCAGCCCCACGGTGGCCTCTTCGGACGGCGTGCTCTACGTCCTTGCCCGGCCCAACATAACCGTTACTTCGGCCGAGATCGCCACGGTGAATAACTTCACCCAGGTCTTCGCCATCTCGAAGGACGGGATCATCTTATGGAGCGTGCCCCTCGAAAGCAAGCTCATCCTTTACGGAAGCTCTTCTCTGGATACCGTGTCAATACACGCCTCGGGCGGTCGCGTCTACGTGTTCCACGACTACCAGGAGACGGTCATAGACAGCTCCGGGCACGTGCTCTTTACCATTTCTAACGTATCGGACCCGGCCACGGTCGACGAGAAGGGCAACATCTACGCCGTCGAGCCGGTCAGCAGCGACCCGGTGCTCGAGGGAGGCGCCTACGATTACCGCGTGCCCTCAAGCATCGTGAACGCATACGACTCTTCCGGTAAATTACTCTGGACCCGGGACATCGGCGAGCCGGTCATCCGGCAGTACCTGAGAGAGGACATCAGGGAACAGTTCGACTCGCTTCCTCTTTATAAATACGGCAGCCTCTACCTGCCCCTGAAGGACGGCATACTGGCCATGGACACCGGCGGCAACGTAATCTGGGTGAAGAGGCTCAACGAGTCGACACAGCTTTTAGAGCTGATGCCGATGGATTCGGACGGTAACTTCTACCTGGAGCACGTGAACTCCGCCAACCTGTCGGCCTCGAGCCTGTACGTCCTGTCGGGCGACGGGTCCGCCGTGTCGGAGCCCGTGCCATACGACGAATATCACTCATCGGGATACAAGGCCGGAAAGGACGGCGTGCTCTACTACGTGGCATCCGAGCCCTCGAACAATAGCAGCCTGGACGCCCTCGCCTCCCTCAAGCTAACGGCGTACGACGTGAGGAACGCCTCCACGTTATGGTCGTACACCATACCGACCTACAAGAAGAGCACTATCACGCTGGACGAGACGAGCGTCCGGAATATCTTCGGCCCGTACACATCCGGCGACATCCTGGACGGCAGCCAGCAGCGCTATCCATACGGCAGCCTCTCCTCCAGGGTCTACGGGCAGTCGGACGTTATCGTCCTGCCCTCGGAGGGCCGGGTCTACCTTAGCTATGCCGATTATAACTACGAGTATCCCATCGTAGTAGGACAGTCGCAGTGCGTCTACGCCATGGGCGTAGCGGCGGTTAACGGCGGCCGCGAGGAGTGGCAGTACTCCACGGACTCGCCCGTGACGGCCATGGCCGATGGCAACGGCAACCTGTTCTACAGCACCATGGACGGCACGATCTCCGCCGCTAAGTTCGACCCCGCGACGGGTCTTACCATCTCGATCATCGCTTACCTGTTCATCCGGTTCATCGCGGTCGGCGCCGTGTCGAGGGCACGGTCGAGGCTCGACAAGAACGAGAACCGCAACGTCGTATTAAAGTTCATATCCGAGCACCCCGGCTCGACGCTGTACGAGATCGCCCGGGGCATAGACATGAACCTGGGCACGGCCCGGTACCACGTGCTAATATTAGGAATTAATCACCGCATCACCTCCCAGAAGGCCGATAATAAGTACGTCCGGTTCTTCCTGAACTCCAACACGTTCAGCAAGGAAGAGCAGGTCCTGCTATCGTTCATCAAGCGGGAGCCCACCCGGAAGGTGCTGGGCATGCTGCTCGAGAAGCCCGGGCGCACCAACGTGGACCTTTCCAGGGAGCTGAACATCGCCGAGTCCACCATCAGCAAGTATATAAAGGAGCTCTCCTCCAAGGAAATCATCATGAAGGAGCCGATGCCCGGCGGCAGGTTCGCCTACTCCATCCGTAAGGAGTACGTCGAGCGCGTCGCCATGGCGCTGGAGAGCTTGAAATGCGCCGCCTGACCCCGGTACTGATATTACTTGCCCTTTGTCTTTCGCCCGCGACGGCAACCGCATACCCCGCGGATATCTCCGTTACAGTAAAGGTGTTCAACCCGGACGGCTCCCCCGCCGCTGGCGTCCAGGTCGCCCTCCAGAACGGCAACTACGCCGTGCTGGGAAACGAAACGACCGGCATTTCGGGCACGTGTATTTTTAACGTCAGCCCCGGCTCCGCCGCCATAAGGGCGCTGGTGGACGACTATGACGTCGTCTCCGTGTGGCACGAGGCGTTGAACTCCACCATCGAGGTAAAGCTGCGTCGCGTCGGGGAGGTGACTGGGACCATCAGGATGGACGGCATGGGCTCCGGCAACCCGCTTGTCGTGCTGGACAACGACACCATATATGACTCGACGCCATACGATGTGTCCAGGCAGAACGGCTCGGGCGTCTACGTGTTCACCGCGAACCGTTTCTCGCTCGCGACCACGACCGGGCCCCACACGCTCTACGCCGTCGGCTATTCGAACGGGACCGTATACCGCTCCGCCGATACGGCCATTAACGTGTCCGAGGCCGCCGTCCCCGTCGTGCTGGAGCTCAGCCCCTACAGCGATAACGCCTCGATACTGCCGTTGGACGTCTACGACCGGATATTCCACACCACGGCCGGTGGGGGCACGTTCAGCTTCTCAGGCAGGATCCTGGATGCCAGCGGCGCTCCCGTACAGGGCGCCACCATTACGGCCCAGGACTACCTGGTCCAGGACCGGGGCCACGCTTCCTCAGACGCTAACGGCACGTTCGACTTTGGCCTCCTGAACGTGAGCACGGACTTCCTGAGGCTCAAAATAAACATACCGGATAACGGCTCGACGTTCACCACGTACACGCAGTTCTACCCGGCGGAGGACACGGCGGGCCTCGAAGTGAAGGTCCTCGACTACCCGAAGCCGGCTTATGGCTACATCTACGGCATCATCGCCCTCACCGAGAACCGCTCCAACCCCGTCCCGATATCGGGAACTGTCTACCTGAATAATGGCCTCAGCCAGGAGGTCTCGCCCTCTGTGAATAGCGGCCAGTTCTCCTTCGCCCTGTCCCCCGGCACCTACGAGATCTACGCGGTGCACGAGGACGGCGGGCAGCGCCTGGTCTCCGAGACGCGTACCATCCAGGTGGAGGCCGTGTGGTCGGCCCTGGCCGTCAACCCCACCGTCCTGGTGGTCGGCCCCCCTGAAGTGCAGTACGTGCCTCTCGCCATCGCCCTGGCCCTGGGCGCCCTGTGCATGGCGGGCACGGGCTACGCTCTGCGAAGATGGCTTTGAAGCGTAAGCCCCTCTAAACCAAATAAGAATGCTCTAAGACTTTTTCAGCCTCAAAGTGGCTCGAAGTTATCTCTAAGTCCTCTAAGACTAATAAAAAATTATTAAAAAATCCTTCGTGTCGCTTCAGGCCCGCTTCGAGCTACTTCGTGGCTGAAAACGTCTTCGAGCATTCTTATTATTTTTCGAGGGCCCCTGGCTGATCCGTTCTAGAAACCGGCTAAAAAATAAAAAAGGGGTGGGCGCCCTTACTTGGCGCTCACGACACTGACTTCCATCTGCTTCAAGGATTTGGCAGCGGTAAGCAGCATCTCCTTATACTCGTTAATGTCGGGGTGGTAGTACTCCTCCGCCTTCTTCGCGTCCGGGTCGGTGCCGGCCTTGAGGGCGATGAGCCTGTCCGCCGTCGCGTTGATGGCGTCAAGCACCCACTGGTCCCGGGTCTCGGCATCCACGGGCAATACCGCTTCAGGCCTCACGGACACGATGACTTCGCCGTCCTGGGTCTTATAGACGCGGGGCTTGCCGATGACCGCGACGAACGACGGCGCGTCGATGTCGGAGAGCGCCTGGGCGGCGTCGGGGCTGAACTGGCTCGCGTAGACCGTGAAAGCGCCCGTCGGGTCCGTGACCCTGGCCCTCCACGAGTCTTGCTCGTCCCCGTAGTTCTCCTTCTCCGTGAGCGTGCCCACGATGAACACGCGGTTACACTTCGCGCCGGTCGGCGTCATCACGTAGGCGGGGGCGAACTGGTCCTCGCTCTCCTTGAAGGAAAGTGTGGACGCGTTGAACTCCTTCGCGAAGACCCTCTTCGCGACCTCTCTTGCCATGGGCATTTATATCCCCTCCACTTTCTTGACGATCGCGTTCAGGTCGAGCTGCA
The DNA here is from genome assembly GCF_000011005.1 of Methanocella paludicola SANAE. NCBI lineage: Archaea > Methanobacteriati > Methanobacteriota > Methanomicrobia > Methanocellales > Methanocellaceae > Methanocella > Methanocella paludicola. Next base: position 2,803,530 of record NC_013665.1, on the reverse strand, counting down.
CTCTGGCCGGCTGCATGTCCTTGACGAGCAGGTAGCGGCTCCCCAGCACGGGGCCCTTCACGGTGAAGTACTTCCCGAGCAGGATGCGCTTGATCTCGTCGTAAACGACCGCGGGGTCCACGGCGTCCATGGCCATCTTCTTGGCCACCTTCACGTCTATGCCCGTGACCTTGTAGGTCATCTCCTGGTTCAGGATGATGTCCTGCGCGGCCCTGCCGTCGTCGATGACCGCCTTCACGCGGAGGTCGTACTCGCCGTCCTGCTTGCCGTGGTCGACGCAGGCGCCCTTGACCAGGATGCGGTTGCACTCCGGGCACCGCTTCACCAGGCCGCTGCCGGACTGCACGTCCACCACCGCGCCGGTGACCGTAGTATCGTTATTGGCGACCTCGACGTCCTCCGTGGGCACGACCGTCGTGGTCTTGTTCATCTTGACCGAGAACCGTCCCTGCCAGGAGTCGGTGACCAGGTTCTTGAAAATGTAGCTCTTGCCTTCCTCCACGAGCGGAAGGTCAGATTTGGCGAAGCAGACGAACTTGATGGTCCCGGTGTCGTCGCCGAGCAGCCCTATCTGGGAGATCGACGCCTTCTCGTTCTCCCATAGCTGAATGACCTTCGCCTTAAGGGAGATCCACCTGCCGTCGCTGGTAATGTCCTTGATCTTCGTGAGCGGCGACTCGCTGCCCTGGGGCCCGCGCTGGAGCTTCAGGTCCCTGACGTACTGGTTAAAAACGGTCCTTCTCGCCTCTTCCTCGGGCACCCTGTACTGGTTCACGAGGAGGTCGAGCTTCGACTCTATCTCCTTCTGGGGCACGTCGGCGCCCAGCTCGGAGAATTTTTTTCTCATTTCCTTGGCTAGTTCCTTTACCATCACTATACCTCAAGTCTCCTGTTTTACATGGATGGGAGACAATTGTAGATGGCCTTCCGTACTATATAAACAAATTTAAAGCTCATTGAAAGTATTTCGAAAATGCCAGCCGCCCGGTATCCGTGCCCTGGCAGCCACCCGGCCATTAAAATTACCCTATAATCGCCAAGCGCGGGCGGCTTTTATTTCCGGCCACCCTTTGGCGCGTATTGTAAGAATCCGGCCCTTTTCGCGCAATAATTCGGCCTTAAGCCACCCGCGGCACGCATGGCATCGACTTTCCGGCACATGACGTTTTAGCGTGCGTGGCCGTCTATTCTTTGGGTGCTGAAAAAATGAAGATGGATTGGTATCGTATAGTTATGGCCACAGTGCTGGTCATCCTGGCATCCGCGCTGGTGCTCACGCCGGCCGCGCTCGCGAGGGGCGCCGGCGGTGGCGGCGGTAGCGGTGGCGGCGGCATGGGAGGCGGCATGGGAGGCAGCCACGGAGGCAGCATGGGAGGCGGCAGCTTCGGAGGCGGCAGCTTCGGCGGAATGCACGGTGGCGGCAGCATGGGAGGCATACAAAGCGGCGGCAGCTGGCAGGGCGGAAGCGGCATACATGGCGGCGGCAGCTGGGGCGGCCACGGCGGAAGCTGGCAAGGCGGCAGATGGGGCGGCCACGGCGACAGATGGCAAGGCGGCGGCTGGGGCCACAGGCCCTGGTCGAACAACTGGGGCTGGGGCGGCTGGTGGGGCGGCTCCTACCCGTGGTGGGGTACCGGCGTTAGCATCTGTCCCTACTGGAACTGCGTGAACCTCGGCTACGGCCCAGCGTACTGCTCGCAGGTCTGCGGCGTGTACTAAAGGCCACGCCCTTCTTTTTTTTTGAAATCTAAAGATATTTATATCCATTCAGTGAAATTTACCCTCGCAATGAGCCCAAAATACCAGCCGACGAACGCCCGGGTACAGGCGGTCATCGACGCCCTGAAGAGAGAGCATCCCGGCTCGGCCATCGAGACGCTCAGCTACGACTTCGACTCCTACGACCTCATACTGGAGCACGACAGGGCCGTCTACATCATCGGCATCAAGCTCAGCAGGGCCACAATGCAAACGGTATTTAAGCTCGTCCTCTACGGGAAGATGGTGGCCCAGCGCTATGCCGGCCAGAAGGTGCACATGAAGATATACGCACCCTCCATCGCCGCGGACGCGAAGGCGGCGTTCTTCAAGGCCGGAGGCTCGTTCCAGAGGCTGGCCCCGGGCCGGCGGGGCGCCTCCGACCCGGTGAAGATCACGTCGCCGGGCTCGTGGAAGGTGGCCTGTTATTTCTTAAAGAACGAGGCCACCGTGAACCAGGCGTCGGTGAGCACGGGAGTGTCGTACCCGTGGACCCGCTCAGTGGTGAAGAAGCTCGAGGATCTGGGCGCCCTTGAGAACAGGGGCCGCAGGGTGGCCGCGGCCGACCTGGACGCGCTGTTCAGGGCGGTGGCCTGGGAGCGCCCCGTCAATAGCCTGAAGGGCCTCGGCTTCAGGAGCGCCTTCGACGACGAGGGCGAGGCGCTGCGGGAGCTTTACGCCAACATCGAGGGCATCGTCCCGAAGTCCGCCTGCACGCTTTTCACCGCGGCGGACCTGTACCTCGAGGGCAGGGCCTCCGGCGGGTGCATACAATTATACGCGGACGAGAACGCCGCCCGCGTGGTGAGGAGCCTCATGGGCGAGGGGAACGGCGTGAGCTTCCAGATATACAATCCGGACCGAGAGATGGAGGCCGGCACCATCGACGACATCAGGGTCGTCTCCATGGAGCAGGCGATCCTCGACCTTGCCGGCCTGGGCTCCGCGGGGGCGGACGCCGCGCGGGTGCTCGTCAAAAAGTACCGGTCGGCGGGCTAAGCCGCTGCTGTATTGAATTAATCTTGTATCTCATGCATTCCCCCGGCTTAAGCCCGCAAAGCTGGTTAAGTCCGCGAAGACTGTTCGAGCCCTAAGGCCGCGAAGCTTACGCGAAGACCGCGAAGATTCATTAAAGTTAATTTAACGCTCAAATGAATAATGCTTAAATCAATAATTAATTCTTTAAGATAGTCTTCGCGGTCTTCGCGTAAGCTTCGCGATCTTAGGGCTCGAACAGTCTTCGCGGACTTACGCCTCTTCGTGGGCTTAGATTGAGACAAGCTGGAGATCTAACTATTAAACACTGGATAAGCCGCAAAAAGCTTATATAATTCCCGCCGGAATCCTTTCTCAATGGACAAGCAGAAGATCCTCGTCATCAACAATTACGGGCAGACCTGCCACCTTATCCATAGGTCTTTAAGGGACCTGGGCATGGACGCGAAGCTCGTACCCAACACGTCGTCGGCGGAGGACATCCTGCGCCTGGAGCCCGACGGCCTTGTGTTCAGCGGCGGGCCGACCATGGAGAGGGCGGGGAACGGCGCTAACCTCATCAAGCTAGACCTGCCCATACTCGGCATCTGCCTGGGCCACCAGCTCATGGCGCTGGCCTACGGCGGCGAGCTCCGTACCGGCAAGTACGGGGGGTTCGCGCGAGTTGACATCGAGGTCGTGGACGAGGACGATATTCTGAAGGGCATCGGGCCGGCCACGAAGGTCTGGGCGTCCCACCAGGACGAGGTCTCGAAGCTGCCCCCTGACTTCAAGCTTTTAGCCCGCTCAGGCATCTGCGACATCGAGGCCATGTGCCACGTCAAGAAGCCCCTTTACGGCGTGCAGTGGCACCCCGAGGTGTCCCACACGGAGAAGGGCATCGACCTGCTCAAGAACTTTTTAGAGGTGTGCTCCCGCCAGTGAAGAGCGACGAGATTGCCCGGCTCCGGCGAGACCTGGAGACGTTCAAGGCGACAGTCCCAGGCCCGGTAGTGGATAAGGTCGTAGCGGCGAGCTTCCAGTGCAAGCGTTGTGGGAAGTGCTGCATGGGCCGCTTCGGAGATAACACCGTTACCGTCTTTCCTTCAGAGATACGGGCGATCATGGCGGCCGCCGGCCTGGGATGGTTTGACGTGGCCCGGCCCTACGAGAGCGACGAGGTGGATGGGAAGGGAGTCATTCACACGTTCGAGTGGGCCCTGCGAAGGAAGGAGAACGGCGACTGCGCCTTCCTCGAGGGCGGGAAGTGCGTCGTCTATGAGCACCGGCCCCACATCTGCCGGACCTATCCCATGAGGCTCGAGGCCGGAGAACTGGAGCTTTACGAGTGCGACGGCCTTGGCATGGGCGTTACGGACGATGCGTACGGGATGGCTGTGGCATTGCTGGAACGACAAGTCTCCGAGGCCTCCGAGTCCATTGCGCTTCTGGAAAAGTTCGAGGCCGGCTCCCCGCATACTCCATCGGGAAAAACGTACGTGGTACACGACAGCGAGGGGTCTCATATTGTGGAAGAGCGCGAGGACGGGAGCTTTCGCTTCGCGTGAAACGCGCTTTAAAAACGGGTTATTTTTATTTCAAAATTCGGTATTCATTTTAATGCTATGTACAACATGGAGTACCGGATCGAGGTCGGCGAGATGGCCCCCGACTTCCGATTGAAGAGCGCTGCGGGCCGGGACGTCAGGCTCTACGACTGCAAGAACAAAAAGACGGTCCTGCTATTCTTTTTCAACCATGATAAGCCCGGGTGCCTGGAGCGCCTGAAAACCCTGGCAGAGGACTATGGCAAGTTCAAGGACGCGGGCGTTGCGGTCTTTCCCGTAAGCATATTGAAGGTGGACGAGGGGAAGACGCTCGTACAAAAGCTAGGGCTGCCTTTTGGCATCCTGTGCGACGACGACCACTCCGTGGTCCGGGACTATAAGATGGGGCAGTGCAGCGACACGCCGGGCCACGTCTGCTTCGAGGTCATACACGACGTCGAGTTCCCCGCCATGCTGGTCATCGACACGAGCGGCATCATCCGCTACAAGCAGGCCGTGGGCGCGTCCGGAGGGCCGGATAACCTAACGCTGCTTGAGGAGTGCCGCAAGGCCCTTAAATAGCCGGGCGTCGGGAAAAAGGCCACACACCCCGGGCCTTGTCTCATATATCGTACAGCCATCCCCGTCGTGATAGACGCATCCGTTCATATTTTTAGGGATGACCATCGCGCCGTCCCTGGAAGCGCCGAACACGAAGGCCAGGCCGGCAGCGAGGCGCTCTTCCATCTCCAGGATGCCGGCGCACATCATCTCCAGCGACCGTGCCTCGCAGGGAGTCAGCCCGGCAGGGGGCCCCCGTCTCGGCCGGTACTCCAGCCGCTTGATGATGTCCAGCCTCTTCTCCGCGATCCACCGCTGCACGTCGTACACTGACACCTCGACGCGCCACGACCTCCGGCAGCAGCTTCCACACCGCTCGCACCGGAACTCCCCCTCCCGGGGGAACGCCGGGCAGGTGGCGTAGGCTTCGTACGCCGAATACAGGTCCTCCGCGGAGTATGGGCCCCGGCGGGCCCGGGAGAAGAATTCCTGCCTGCTGAGCATATATTACGGTTTATATCTTACTCATTATATTCATTTTGTTCAGATCAGAATGGTCAGGGCAAGCACGGCGTGCAATACGCCGCTCACGATCGTCATGGCCGCCAGCCACATGTGAGTTTTAAAGGACCGGACCCTGCCCTTGAAGAGCATATACCCGTAGCTCGCCGTAATGATCAGCATTAAAAAGGTCAACAGCCCCAGCCAGGCGAAGAGCGGCTGGAACCAGATCATCGTGACCGCAATGTCCCGGATGCTCATACGACGATCACTTTACCATTCATGTACGTGTGTATGCCGCAGATGTAATCGAACGTGCCCGTCACGTTAAACGTTTTACTGTAGGTCTTACCATTCTGCAACGCCGGGGACTCGCTGTCCTGGAACTTGATCGTGTGCGCCGTGCCGTCGTTATTGGTCCAGGTGACGGTGCCGCCTCTCGCGATGGTGACCTCGCCCGGCTGGAATGAGAAGCCGGAGATCGTGACCGAAGCGGACGAAGGGGTGGTGGAGGTCGGCGATGGCGTCGGTACTACCGTCGACGTCGCCGTTGGCGTGGGCGGGAACGGCGTAGGCGTTGCCGGGACTGCCGTGGGCGTTACTACCGGGCCTGGCGTCGAGCAGCCAGATATGGCTGTTATGGCCAGGACCAATATGATCACGTGTATCCAATCGATTTTCATTCTCTCATTAAATTTATCTCATTGTTATATATTAATAGTCTTTCAAGAGCCTATGTTACGATCACTTTCCCTTTCATGCCGGGATGGATCTCGCATAAATAGTCGTAAGTGCCGGGCTTATCAAAAGTCTTCGAGTATTGCTCTCCCTTCTTAAGGTTGGGCGATTCCGAGTCCTTGAACTTGACGTCATGTAACATCGGGTCCTCGTTGGTCCAGGCGACCGTCCCTCCGCTCTGGATCGTGACCTCCGACGGCTGGAACTTCATGTCCTTGATCTGTACCTGCGCCGTAGAAGCCGCCAGGGCCGGGCACGAGAAGAAGACGAGCACCGCGGCTAAGATCGCCATGCATAAGAGCTTCATGATACCACCGAGTACCCGGTCTGCACGCAGAGAAATAACGTTAAACGAAGCATTCCACGCCGGGACCGCTAGCGGTAGACGAAATATTCGGAGAGCTTCCGGGCAAGAACGGGGTCGTCCATCTTTTCCTCGAGCTCACAGCCATCCCTGTAAGGCCGCCACCTGAGGATGGCCATGGCGCGCTTCTTCCCCACCCCGGGGAGGCTTTCCAGGATCTTCGCAGGGGCCGCGTTGACGTCCAGCGGGCACGGGACAGCCGTGATGGAACGGAACCCGTGGCCCACTACCTTTACGTCGTATACCTCTTTTAGCGGTAGCACGGCCGGCACCCCGACGAGGATGGGATACGTGGCGATCTGCCTCCCGAAGGTGAGGCCGGCGTCGTGCAACTCCATCCGGACGCCCGGCATGACCGTGCCCACCGGCACCACCCGCCGCAGCATCTCCATGTCAATCTCCTTCCTGATCTTTTCCTTGTAGGCGTGGAACACGCCCTTGTGCTTCCTGGCGATCTTATCTCCCACTTCGCCCATGCAGGTGCCCTCGAAGGGCATGACCTGCCTGATGTTGATGCGCCTCACGAGAAGGCCCTCGTCCAGGAGGCGCTTCAGGAATTCATAGTTGAGCCGGAAGGTCTCCTTCGTCTCCCCCAGGAGGCCGTGCACGAAGTTCAGGCCTGGCAATAGTTCAGGAAGCCCCGACGGGCCCATGGCCCCGCCGACCTCGTTCACGATGCGAATGGCCTCCAGCACTTCTTCGGGCAGCGCCTTCAGGTCGTTCAGCTTTATCACGTGCGGGTCGGCGCTCTCCATCCCGAACGCCGCCACGTCCCCCGACGTGTGGTACTTGACCACCACCTTGAGGGCCTCCCTCGACGCTTCGGGATATCGGGCGATCGTGCCGGGATTCATGTTATCGAGGTGTAAGACCTTGAGATCGGGGGCAGCCCTGCGGATGCCGCTGTAGAGGCGCTCGATTGCCTCGATGTTAGGCGGAGGGAACTCGCCGTCGCCCTTCGACATGTACGTGAGCAGGTCCGGCTGGCGGCCCAGGCGGAAATACCGTGCGCCCAGGGAATAAAGAGCGCCGGCCTCCCGGGCGATGTCCTCGACGGGGCGGAAGTCGGGCCGGCCATAAAAACGCTCCGTGCAGAACGAGCACGTCCCCCGGAAGCATCCCCTGTACGTCTCCATCTCCAGCATCGTGTACGGAAAGTCAGGGTGCTGGGGCAGGATCCGGGCGCCCCTCACGGCCCATTCCGCGATGTCCGGCGCTCGGCGGCGCACCGAGGGGTCCACTGAAAGGCCTTCCGTCACGTATCCGTGGACGACCGCCTCGACATCTCCCGTGGCGACGATGTCGAACGCCGCGCTGGCGCCCATGTGCCTGGCCATCTTCCCGCCCTCGGTGCCCGGGCCGAACATGGATATGGGCCCTCCCAGTATCTTCTTCGCCTTCACGCCCGCCATGTACCGCTCAAGCTCGGGAAGCGTCGCGGGCGTCCCGCCGACGTACTTGCCAGGGACGGTCACGCCTGCGATGGCCACTACGAGGTCCGACTTGTTCATGGCGGCGACGATCGACGGGTCTTTTCTAAGCTGGTCTATCGTGAAGTACAGAACATCGCCCGGCAGGGCGCCCGCTACATAACGGGAATAGGGCGCCATATAAGGAGGGACGCCCAGGCAGGCAGGCTCGTCCACATAGCCGTCAAGGATGACCGTTCGCATCGAACTATAGATGGCCGCGCGGCCTAATAACGTTATTCAAAAGCTTCAAATAAGCTCACGTCCATTAAATGGGTTATATGGCTAATACTACTCCCCTCTCAAGGCCTCGATGGCGCATATTCAACATCCTGGCGTTTGGCGAGCGCCGGGCGAAGGCGCTCGAAGAGTACCTCGATGAACGGGACGAGGTCGGCGATGCCAGGGTCAACGAGCAGGACCATAAGCTGATCGCGTCCGTCATGCCCGGGTCCGACGAGTGGGAAGTGGAGGATGCCGCTCTCTCGGCGGGCTTTCCCATAGCCGAGTCCAAGGCGCCGCTTGACTCGGGCGAAGGCAGGCTGGAGATCATATTGCTCGCACTGACGGTCATCGCCACCGCCCTGTCGTTCCTCGGCACCTACTATAACGTCATCACCGGCGACTACGCCCTGCTCGTCGGGGCTTTCATCGTTTTCATCTGCGGCTACCCGATACTCAGGAACGCCATCACTGCCGTGTTCGCGGGCAGGTTCGGCCTCGAGCTGCTCCTGGGGATGGCCATCCTGGCGCCCCTGCCGTACTCGTACCAGGCGGCACAGCCCTTATATTATGCGTCAGGCATCGTCGTGCTCATCAGCCAGGCGGCGAACATCCTGAACCGCTTCATCGAGCCCCGGTTCAGGGGCCTGGGCTTCTTCCTTCCGTCGACGGCCATGAACGATAAGGGCGAGTGGGTCGAGACGGTAGAGGCAACACTACTGAAGGTGAAGCCGGGGTTCCATGTTCCCCTGGACGGCACTGTGACGGAGGGCGAAGGCCTGGCCGTGCCCGCGGGGTCATGCATCGGCTCCCGCGTCCGGGAAGGCTCGCAGGTCACCGGCGGCTCCCTCATGATGGAGGGTGGGATACTCGTCAAGCCAAAAGAGAAGGGCGAGCCCAGGCTTCGGAGGGCCGCCGCGGCGCTGGTCGCGGCCCGGAAGCCGATCGAAGTGCTGCTCAGCTACCCGAAGTCTATCGAGCGGGCGCTGCTGCTCGTGACCATCATGGGCATAAGCTTCGTCGTAGTGTTCATGTTCAACTACGCCGCCGCCGTCGCCATCCTGATCGCGTCGGCCCCGGCCGCGGCGCTCCTCGCCAGGCCGCTGTCCCTCATCTCCTGTTACCTCGCCGCGTCCCGCCAGGGCGCCGGCTTCACGAGCCACGGCTCCATCGAGCGCATGAGCACGGCGGATGCCGTCGCGTTCGACGGCCTGGGCTCGGTCGCCGATAAGGCGTCGCTCGTAGATTCGGCTCCGGCTGCGGGGCACTCCGCCGACGAGGTGAAGGCCGCCGTGGACGCCTACGTGGGAGATGACCCCACGTTCATGGACGCCCGGGATACTGACGGCTATTCTCTCCTCGCCCTGAGCGATGCCTCGAGGGCAGGCCAGGTGCCGGAAGACCTTCTCGCGAAGGCGCGTGCCTTCGAGAGCCAGGGAAAGCTGGCCCGTTACGCGTTCAAGGGCTCCACGCTCCTGGGCGTTGCGGCCTTCCACCTGTCCGTGGAGGACGACATGAAGGCCTCGGTTGAGCGGATGAACAAGCTGGGCATCAATAACGTGATGCTCCTGTCCGCAGAGCCGCCGGCCATATCGGAGGCGGTCGCAAAGAAGGCCGGCATACCCATCGTGAAGTCCCGGATGGAGGACGACGAGCGCCTGGAGTTCATCAGGAAAGTGGGCGCCGACGGGAAGAACGTGGTCGCCGCGGGAAGGGGCTGTGAGATCTCCAGGTTCGCCGCCAATGCGGCCGCCGTGACAATAAAAGAGCAGGCGCTGGGCTTCGAGGGCCTGGAGGACGCCATATGCGCCTCGCCCTCGGACGTGGCGGGGCTGATATCCCTCTCTAAGAATGAAGTGAAGCGGGCCAGCGAGGGCATGTCGTTCGGCTTCTACTTTAATACCTTCGCCGTCATCGCCGCCTCCACGACCCTCGCGGACGTCGAGCTCGTGCTGCTCATGGTGGCGGCGAGCCTCGTGGCCATCGCCACGAACTGCGCCCGGATGTACTTCACCAGGCTTAAATAAGCTTAGCGGACATTTATATATTTATTATTTTTATATTAATATTTGATGAGATTACCGGCGGCCGCTGTGATCCTGTTATTCGTCTTAGCATCGGCTCCCGCCATGGCCCAGGAGTACGGCTCGGTCACGGGCATCGTGACCTCGGCCAATAATGCCGCCATACCGGGAGCGACCGTCACGCTGTGGGCCATCGTGGACGGGGTGCCTGTCCTGGCCGTCGTTCCGAACAACCCCCAGTATACCTCGAACTTTTCCAGCTCGCTGCCGGGCGCTTACGTGTTCACCGGCGTCCAGCCGGGCCTTTATAACGTGACGGCGCAGTGGGGCGAGAGCTGGTTCTACGCGCAGGTGAACCTCACCGGGGGCACCGCCACCGCCAACATCGTCATCCCCGAGTACGTGGACGTTCTCGCTATCAAGGAGCCCACGCCCGTTCCTACGCCTAAGACGTACTATACCTACGTGCCGGTGCGCGTGTCGTCGCCCCTGCCCCAGGCCACCGCCGCCAGGAGCCCCGGGTTTGGGACGTTACTCGCATTACTATCATTACTAGTGGCTGTATTGCTTCTCAAACGGTCGAAGTAACCCGTTATGCAATCCCGGAGTGGTCCAACCACAGGGGCACGGAGAGCGCAGAATTTCACGGAGATTTTTTTAAAATAGAGACACAGAGCGCACAGAGGACGGGTTTATATTTAACCTGGGGCACAGAGTTTAAAGAGGCATAGTTGACGATAAACCACTACACGCTTATAATATTCAAAATTACTCATTAATTGTTTATTGGTCAACAGTGCCTTGATTAACTCTGTGCCCCTGATAAACCAATAAACCGGGCTCCGTGGCCTCCGTGCCTCAAATTATTAAGAAAAACTCTGTGAAACTCCCGTGCGCTCGGTGCCCCTGTGGTTGGACCACTCCTGGACGGCATAACGTTAAACGACAAATTGTACTTTAGCATTCTAGCTGTAAAAGGAACGCGGCATACGAGAACCACATTTTAATATCTCTAATACATATTATAATCCAGTCTTATGCTCAAGGTCATCTTCCTCGGCACGGGCGGGTCCGTCCCGAGCCCCTGCAGAGGCATGCCGTCGCTAATGGTCGTACGAGAGGGCGAGCGCATGCTCTTCGACTGCGGCGAGGGCACCCAGCGCCAGATGATGTGCTGCCGCTCCGGGTTCATGGACGTGGGCTCGATCTTCTTGACGCACTTCCACGCGGACCACACGCTGGGCATCCCCGGGCTCATCCAGACCATGGGCTTCCAGGGGAGGACTGAGCCTCTGCACATTTACGGCCCGAAGTTCGTGCGGGAGTACTGCGATATTTTAAACTCGTTAGGCTATTTGAAGCCGGCATTCGATGTGGTGGCGCACGAGCTCAGGCACGGCGACGTCGTGGAGCGTAACGGGTATAAGGTCGAGGCGTTCCGCACGTTCCACAGCGTCCCCGGCCTGGGCTACGCGCTGATGGAGGACGCCCGGCTTGGCCGGTTCGACAGGCAGAGGGCGCTGGAGCTTGGCGTGCCCGAGGGGCCGCTGTTCGGAAGGCTCCACCGGGGCGAGGACGTCGAGGTCAAAGGCAGTATAATTAAAAGCTCTGACGTTGTCGGCGAGCCCAGGCCCGGAAGGCGGATCGTCTACACGGGCGACACCGCGCCCTCGCAGGCATTCTTACCTGTGCTGAAGGGCGCCGATTTATGGATTTCCGAGGCCACATTCGCCGACGAGGCCTCCGATAAGGCGGCCGAGACGCTCCACTCGTCCTCCGGGGACGTGGCGAGGCTCGCGGCCACGGCGGGCGTGCAGCGCCTGATACTGACCCACATCAGCAGCCGGTACTCCGAGGACATCACCCCACTGTTAGAGGATGCGAGGAAGTACTTCCCGGGCGTCGTCGTGGCCGAGGACTTCATGGAAGTCGACGTGCCTCTCAGGGAGTAAAGCCTGTTTAAGCGGCTCAAAAAAATGATAAGAATGCACGAAGGCTGTTTCAGCCACAAAGCCCCTCCAAGCTGGCTCGAAGACACTCTAAGACTTTATTAAAATATTTTATAATTTCTTCGTGTCACTTCAGGCCCTCTTCGAGTCGCTTCGAGGCTGAAACAGCCTTCGTGCATTCTTATAATAGCTTAGAGGGGCTTAGGCTTCAGGACAACGTTTATCAACTTCCATGCCCGTCTTTGAATTATGACCGCCGAGGACCCTAACAAGTACGCCCGGTTCCAGAAGTTCAACAAGCAGACGTACGAGCAGGTGAACGATACGCTGAAGCAGCGTACCCACCTGACGGCGCGGGAATGGGTCATCGCCCGCCTGTGTGCAGACTTCAAGGCGGAGGACGGCAAGGTGCCGATGACCTGGATCGGCGAGCATCTGCCAGAATTAGTGCCATTTATGGACGCCCAGTACGAACGGCAGGACGTTTCCTCGGCAGAAGCTGCCTTCAAGCGCAAAGTGGCACGGTCCGGCACCACGTTTTTCTACGCATATTATGCAGGCCTCATCTCGCTGGACGAGATGCTGGACACCATCCAGGTAGTCATAAAAAATATCGAGGCTCTCAAGAAGATCGAGGGCGCCGACGTGTCGGGCGACGTGAGCCTCGAGGTGCAGCAGATGATGGCCGAGACGCTGCGCCGCATAACCGAAAAGCTCAACCAGGTCAGTGAGCCTGAGGGACTTCAATAGCCTCTACCTGAGCTTTTAACGCCTTATCCCCCGGCACCGCCAGCGAGAGGAACGACATGACAACCGCGATGGCGATGAGCGATAGTACCCCGTTAAATATCCCGAAGTGGTCCGAGATGACGCCCGTCAATAACACGAGGAGGCCCCCGACGCCGTTGGCGAAACCTAAAATGAGGCCGCCGGCCATGCCCTGGGTCCGGGGGAGCATTTCCTGCGCCTGGAGCACCGTGCCAGGGTAGGCCGCATAGATGAAGCCGCCGGCGATGGCGATGAACGGCCAGACCAGGAAGTCGGGGCTGGTGAAGGCCAGGTAGAAGAACGGGAGCGAGGCGAAGAACGCGGCGACCAGCACCTGCTTTTTGCCATACTTATCCGAGGCCCAGCCGCCGATGATGCCGCCGATGGCGTTGGCGATTAAAAATATAAAGAGCGTGATGCCCGGGGCGATGAGCGAGAGGTCATAGCCCATGAAGGTCCAGCCCTTGAAATGCAATGCATAGTACAGCGGTATGAAGGTGATCATGCCCGAGCACACCCAGGCCCGCAGGGACACGACGGTCACTAGCGTCGCCAGGGGCGCCTTCACCTGGCCCATGTCGTGCAGCATCTGGCGGAGGTCGATGTGGTTCTTCCTGCATTCCTCCTCCATGTCGGGGGAGTATTTGTAGAGCATGTACGAGACGATGAGGCCGGGGAAGATGAGCAGCGGTAACGAGTTCAAGCCGAACCAGCCCACGATCATCACCGCGATTAACGGCATGACCGAGTACCCGATGCTTCCGCCCGCCGAGAAGATGGACACGCCCACGCCCTTGTGGTCCCCGCTGACCCTGGGCACCATGGCCGCTCCCTGTGGGTGGAACATGGCCGAGCCCACGCCCGCGAAGGCGACGATCGCCACGATGGCCGCGTAGCCGGGGGCGATGCCCAGCAGGCACATCAGGACGGATATCCAGGCCACGCCCAGCGCGGCTATCCACTTCTTGCCGTACCTATCTGCCAGATATCCGAAGATGGGCTGGATGAGCGTGGAGGTGACGGCGAAGACCGAGGTCAGGCCTGCCGTGGCGGCGTAGGACAGGTTGTACATCTGCTTGAACATGGGCAGGAGGGGCGGAAGCAGGTTCGCGTAGACGTCCACCGTAAAGTGCCCCAGGCCCAGAAGAAATACCCTGAACTTGTCGAACCCATTATCCGCCGTTTTAACATCCCTTCGTGGTACTTTGAATCCCCCATAATGGGCAGATGATATAAAAAAGTTTGCCGGCTTAGCCAAGCCTGGGCCTGATACTGCCGGGAAGGGCCAGGGCAAAGAGCATGGCCATCACGGGCAATAAGACCAGCGAGTACACCGCCGCCGTGAGGCCGAAGGCGTCCGCGAAGGCGCCGGTGACAGAGACGCCCAGGCCGCCGATGCCGATGGCCAGGCCCAGGATGAGGCCCGAGGCAATGCCCTGGTTATTGGGTATCAGGTCCTGGGCGATGAGCACCGCCGGGGAGAAGGACGCGAGGAGCGCCGCCCCGGCCATGGCCGTGAGCGCCCACTCGACCAGGCCGCTCGTGGACAGGGCCAGATATAGCAGAGGCCCGGTGATGACGAGGCTCGTCACGATCACGAACTTGCGGCCGTACCTGTCCGACGCGGCGCCCCCGATGAGCCCGCCGATGGCGCCGAAGAGCAGGAGAACGAACAGGTGCACGCTCGCCGTCACCGGCGCCTCATTCCGTAAGGCGAAGTATAGGGGTAAGAACGTGATGAGCCCGAAGAAGACCCAGGCCCGCATGACCACGATGCCCGTGACCACCAGGAGGGGCTTGATGACCGAAGTGATGTCCCTGATTAGTTCTCCTACCTTGAGGTGCGCCCCGGTCTGAGGCGCCTCCGGCGCGTACCTGTACAGCAGCAGCGACATGAGGAAGCCGGGGATGAGGAATACGAGGGTCCCCTTGAGGCCCCACAGGGCCGTGGCCGGCACGACCAGAAGCGGCGTTATGGCGTACCCCAAATTCCCGCCCGCGGAGAAGATGGACACGCCCAGGCCCTTATGGTCGCCGCTCACCCGGGGGACCATGGATGCGCCCTGCGGGTGGTAGGCGGCGTTGCCGAACCCGGCCAGGGCAATGAGAGTTAACAAAACGATATAAGAGCCCGAGCTGTCCAGGCCCAGATAAGAGACCACGCCGATGAGCGACATGAAGAAGGCCACCCAGGCCGTGCTCAGCGCCACGAGCCACCGCCGGCCATGCTTATCGGCGTAGTAGCCGAACAGGGGCTGTACAATGCTCGACGTGATGGTATAGACGGTCGTGAGCATGCCCGACGCAGCATAAGAAAGGCCGTAGGCCGCCTTCAGCATCGGGAGCAGCGGCGGGACGATGTTGGAGTAGCTGTCGTTGACCAGGTGCCCCATCGCTAAAATCAAGATCCGAAAGGTATCGAAGGCGCCCTTAGGCTTCTCTTTTTCGACGACGACCTGCTTAAGGGTGGTGCTCGCGTTTTCTAATGAACTCAAGGCTTCTCCTTCCTTCTTCCAGGCTCCGGGCCTCGACGACCGCCATGCCCTTGAAATCCTTCAGCTCCGGGAGCACACGGCCCCAGTCGACGGTGCCCTTGCCCAGCTCCAGGTGCTCGTCCTTTATGCCGTGATTATCGTGGATGTGGACGTGGGCGAACTTCGCTTTCTCCTTTAAGAATTCGGCCGTGTTCCTCATGGTGTTGGAGTGGCCAACGTCGAACGTCATGCCGATGCCGTCGCCCACGGACTCGGCCATGCCGAAGATCTCATAGGGCGTCCTGCATAACAGCTTTTCAATGTTCGGCATGTTCTCCAGGCACAAAGTAACGCCATGCTCTCCAGCGTGTTTGCAGAGTTCCCTGAGGGCGTCCACGTTCCTCGTCCACGCCTCGTCGGGCATCTGGCTCCCGAGGGGCGACAGGATGCCCGGGTGAACGACGACAATTCTTGAAAAGTCGGCGGAAAGCTCCACGCACTGCCTGATCTGCCGTATGGTCTCGTCCCTTATAGCGTCATTCACGGACGCCGGGTTCAGGTCGGAGAACGGCCCGTGGACCGTGATCTCGATGTCCATGCTGTTGATGATATCCATGAAACCGGGCAGGCTCTCTTTGGTAATTTTCTGCTGGCCCTCGCTCACGATCTCCCAGCCGTCGAACCCCATGTCCTCGAGGCCCGCCGCCCAGTCGAAGGGCTTCGTGACCAGCTTGTAGGCCGAAAAGCCCACCTTCAAAGCTCGATCTCCTCCAGGGGCTTCCCCTCCCGGGTCTCGGGGGCAAGCCAGTCTGTGATGAGCATCGGGTCTTTGTATCTTATGGTCACGTAGATGCCGCCAAGGGCCACGTCGTGGTCCAGGAAGTTGAGCTCGCCCATGTAGGCGGCCTGCTTGTTCAGCTCAAAGGATATTTCATCGTCCTTCATGCCCTTGTACATGGCGCCCCGGGCGGTGTCCAGGATCTTCTGCTCCCTCAAGAGCTCGTGCAGGCGGTCGAGGCCTGCCTTGCCCTCCAGCCTGTCCACGTACCCCTTCTGCTGGATAAGATGGAGCTTAGCGTCAGGGAATATGTTTCCGATGGCATGCCTGACCTTCTCCTCTGGCTCCGTCGGGAACACGAGAGCGGAGACGGTGGTCTCAATGCCCTCCTTAACGAGGATGGAGCGGATCTCATCCCGGAACCGCTCGATGGGGTCCAGGTTCGTGACCTCCTTATCGGCCGCCTCGATCGCCTTCCCCATTCCCCAGGACAGCTCCCTCTCGTCCCGCTGCCTCAGGCCCTCGGCGCTCGCCATATCGTCGGAGCGCCCGCGGCGGGACAGCCTCTCAAGCCTCAGCTCAAAAGGGGCGTCGATCTTCACCAGGGTAAAATTATCGTCAAAAGCCTTCTTGAATGTCTCCACCTCGGCGATGCCCCTGATGCCGTCCACGACCACCGCATTCGCCTTACCTTCATATGCCTCGATCTTAGGGATACACCGCTTCGCTATCGCGTCCATTCCCTCTTCCTTCCTGAGCTGATTTGCGGTGCCCCCGATGTTCGCGTCCGTGGGGGCAAGGCCCCTGTTCTTTACCTCCTCCCGGAGCACGTCGCCCATGATGACGACCGGAATGCCCAGGTCCCGGGCCACATTGGAGGCCTCGGTCTTACCGGCGCCCGGCATGCCGACGAAAGCGATGACCTTCATAAAGCGTAAACCTCGATGAAAATCCATAACACGCCGGCTCGTATTAATACTTGTGCAAAACCGTTCAGGCAATTGCAGGCAATTGGAGAGCACGACAACATTTTTCACCATTGAGCGTTTAAACTATTCTTCAAGGCAAAAGACCATGATCAGAAAAGACTCCATAGTGCCGGCGAGCCGGGTGAACAGGAAGGAGCTTATCCTTTCCACCATCCTGAAGGTCTACGCCATCCGCTCCGAGGTCGAGGAGCGGGCCGAGGAGAACCGGTTCAGGAACGTGCCGCTGCTGGGCGACCTGGCCACGATGCTGTCGAGCCCGTCCCTGTCGAAGAGCCAGTACAAGGACGCGACGGCGTTCGTCACCGCGACCTGTACCACGGGCGAGTCGCTCACCCTCATCGAGCAGATCACCGGCTTCAAGGCGAGCGTGCCGGCGCAAAAGCCGTCGAACGTCTGGCTTTCCTACGCCGGGCTGGTGGCCCCGCTGCTGCTCGCGATCCTCGCGGAGGCGTACATGTACTATATCGGCGTCCTGTCGCAGATGCCCTACCTGGCAGTCGCCATCGTGCTCGTGGTCGTAGCCGTCGTCGCCTCGATAATCCTGTTCGCGTACCTGGGCTATGACGAGGCCTACCGGCGCGAGCTTATCGAGAAGGCCGTGTGGAATGCCATGCACGAGGAGGCTGTCCGCCGGCTTAAAAAGAGTGGCGCCATCAAGACGCACGAGCCGCTTACCTAAGCTTTTATTATTTCGTCGCCGTACAGGTGCGTCCTTACTTTTACCACTTTCACACTGCTTTTTTCTCTGGCTGCCCTGGCCAGCTCCACCAGCTTATTCCGGTGGACTGCCTCGGAGGACTTGAGCCTGTCGTCCATGGCGACCTCTGGCCTGCCCTGCTGGACCACGTAGGCGTCCGCGCACTCGGCCTCCAGGGCGATCTTCGCTATATCGTCGGGCCTGTCGCTGATGCCCTGGAACACGGTGGTCCGGGCCTCCATGAGCTGTATCTTCCCTTTCCTGCGGAGCTCGCAGCACAGCGCCAGCGAGCGCCTGATCGCCTCGAAGAGGCTCCTGTCCATGTCTCCGCACGCCGCCCTGTAAGGCTCATACTCCAGAGGAGCCTTAACGTCCATGAACACTGCATCGAGCAGATCTGCATTCGCCATCTCCTCGATACGGTCCGGGTAGGCGCCGTTGGTGTGCACGCCCACGAGCAGGCCAAGCCCCTTTACATATTCGGCCATCTCCCTGAGAGCGGCGGGCTGCATGAACGGCTCGCCGCCAGAAAAGATCACGCCGTCGACGAAGCGGGACGCTTCAAGCACCCTGGCGTTGACGGTCTCGGTGTCCGAAGCCTGGATGTCCTCGGGCACCTCGATGAAGCGGGAGTTGGAGCAATAAGGGCACTTCAGCGGGCATCCCCACATGAACACGACCAGCACGACCTTGCCGGGCCAGTCCAGCGTCGAGGTGGGAATGACGTCCCCGAGGTTGAGCTTCATGAGTGAATAACTTGGAGCTATAATACGATAAACATTACTTTAAAAAATAGCCGGGGCCATCGGGGCCCCTCTATATGCAGTACCTGCGCCTGTCGCGGAGCTCGGCGACCTTGGCGTCGTTCCAGCCGCCCGTGGTCGACTCGCCGCTCCCGATGCGCTGGCAGTAGCCGGTGATCCTCGAGTAGTACTCGAGCGCAGCGCCCGTGGCGCCGCAGTTCGGGCAGGATTTTTGTAAACCGCCGGACACGGTGGCGCACGCCTTACAGGTCGTCAGGTCACGCGTAAAGTCGAACAGGCCCATGCTGGTGTTCCGGCACAGCTTCTCCGTCAGGCTCATGAGGCCTTCGGGGTTCGGCGTGCCCTCGCCCAGGAAGAGGTGCGTGATGTGGCCGCCGTTGCAGACAGGGTGGAACTCGCCCTCGAGCCTCGCCCTCTCGAACATCGGCACGTCCGCGTCCACCTCGAGGTGGGAGCTGTTCGTATAGTAGACGTTGCCCTTCTCTTTGTCGCCCTTGACGATGGCGCGGTCGCCGAACTCGCGGAGGTCGAGCTTCGCGAACCTTCCGGAAGTGGACTCGGCCGGGGACTGCGTGAGCGTCCAGCGCCAGTCCGTCATCTCGGTCCTGAACTCGGCCCAGTCGCGCATGTACTTTATCAGGTCCATGCCGAAGTCGTAGGCGTCCCTTGACTCGTGAAGGCCCTTGCCGATGTGGATCTTCGTGAACTCATTTAAGCCCACGAAGCCGACCGTGTGCGTCAGGTCCTTGAACTGGTAGTAGTCCTCGCCGCTCTGGCCCTTCTGGGTGAGGAACGGCAGTAGCTTGTTATCGTAGAGTCGCCTCTCGATGAGCTCGTGCTTGATCTCGAGCGACTCTCTGATGAGGTCGAGCCTCTGGTCGAGTATCTCGAAGACCTTGTTGTCGTCGCCGTTCGCCTCGATGGCGATCCTGGGCAGGTTGAGGGTGTTATAGTGGATATTGCCCGTCCTCATGGTGCTATAGCGAGGGTTCGTGTAGCCCTGCCTGTCGGCCCAGTCCCCGCTGAGGCGGGTGCGGCAGCCCATGCTGTTGACCGCCCCGTGCTGCCACTTCGGCAGCATGTTGAGGATGTACGGGGTGCCGTACTTGGAGAAGAGGTAGTGCACCTTGAGCAGCATCTCCTGCTGCTTCGGGTCCTTGAACGCCGAGTCCCTGACCTTCACGATGGTGTTGGGGAACAGGTGCGGCTTGCCCCGGGCGTCGCCGTCCAGGAACACGTCGAGGAGCGCCTCGGTGAAGACCTGGAGCTCGTCCTCGAAGTCGCCGTACGTGCCGACGACCTTGCCCTTCGGGCCGATGGCCGGCTCGTCCCTCAGGAAGGGAGGCACGGTCAATTCGATGTTGACGTTCGAGAAGACCACCTGGCCGCCCCTGGCCACGTACTGCATGTTCATCTCGTAGACGAACGCCTGAGCGACCTGCTTGACCTCGTCGTAGCTCATCCCCGTGAAGAACGGGGCCATGAACACGTTGAAATTATCCAGCGACTGCCCGCCGGCCATGTTGGTCTGCGAAGAGGCCAGGATCTTGGCGGCGTGGAGCGCCGCGACCATGGCGTGCTTTGGAGGCGCCGCCACGGAGGTGTGGTTGCCCGTGCCGTCGACGCGCAGGCCGTTCTGGAAGAACCAGGACAGGTCGTGCTGCAAACAATTAGGGCGTATCGCGAAGTAGTCCGCGTCGTGTAAGTGGATGTCGCCCCTCAGGTGGGCGTCCGTGATGTGGCGCGGAAGGATCTTGACCAGTAAGTACTCTCTCAGGATCTGGTCGCCCGCGAACTTGTGGATCGTCTCCGGGTTGTGGTGCAGGTTCGCGTTCTCCCTGCTCCCGTGCTCGATCAGCTGGGTCACGTCGTAGACGGGCATGCCCAGCCTCGTATACTGGGAGCGCGCGTCCTCCAGGCCCTCCTCGAGCAGCTGCACGGTGACGATCTCACGGATAAGAGGCGCGGTGAGGTAATTCACCTTGAGCTTTCGAAGCTTGCCCTCGACCTCCTTGGAGACGTGGCCCGCCACTTCCCTTGACAGGTCCGCTTCCTTGATGAGGGAGTCCTCGATGAATTTCGGGTCGAACCGCTCGAGCGTGCCCTTGGAGGTACGCACGAACATCTCGTGGGCCTGCTTGTACTTGAGCGCGGCCTCCGGGTTCTTCTGGTCGACCAGGTTGATCAAAATCGTACGCAATGTTCGGGTGGACATGCCGTCGTATATCTTATACTGGAGCTCGTCCGCTATATCGGCGGCCGCCTTGTATGGGACGCCGGAACGTATGAGGCTAACGACCACCTTGTTGGGGTCGTACAGCTCTATCCTGCTGTCGGACTTGATGATGTATATGCTCCCCTCTCGCGCCTTGCCCCCGTAGGGCGCAGGTGGAGCACTCGTGCTGTCGGATCTTGTATAATAAGCCATTCAACCATCCCTTTTTGTCACATGGGATATGTGACCCGATGATCGTTTTTTCCACCTGATGACTACTTGTTAATGCTTGATAGATTATAAGGCTTCTCGTTCGTAGTGTATGTGTGGACATTTATAATTATCGTCATATCTCGTTTTGTAGTTGGCGGTATGGAAGTGACGGCCCGATAATCCCCTGGTCCGCCAAATACACGTAACCCTGTCGCAGGCCTCCGATAGTTACCTCCTTAGATTACCCCGCCCGAGGCTAAATTAATAATTATATTATGGTAACTAGCATAAAATATTTGGGGCAAATATTTTTACAAAAAATCAATTATAATATACGGTCACGGCCATGGACGTGCGATTGATAGACGAGGCCTGCCTGGAGCGTATCCGGGGGCTTGGCCTGCCGGGCGCCAGGGATAGCAACCCCTACGTAGTGCTGAGCGTCCGGGGCGATGGCGCCCGGGCCCCGGAGAAGTGGAACGCCCGCGTATATAAGGATAAGGGCGGGCGGCTGAAGCTCGTGACCGTAGACCTGAAGGCGCTTACTGATATGCTCGAGGGGCGCAAACCCTCCGTAAAGCGGCATACCATCAGCGTGGACGACGCCGGGTGGGGCTTCCCCCTGGGCGGCGTCATGATCGGCGCCAGCGACGGGCGCCGGGTAGAGACCGGCCTGGTGCCCGTGGACTACTTCCAGGGCGAGCGGTTCGGGCGCCACGAGTACCTGGGCTATGCCGCCACGGTCACGCTGGAACTCCTTAAGCGGTTCGATGCCCGCCCGGGCGATACCCTTGTCGAGATATGCACGGGCTACGTGAACGTCGGCTCGAAGGAGGCGCTGCGGAAGGCCGGGTACGAGGTGAAGGTGACCGAGATCAAAGGCCTCCTGCAGGACAAGCTGGAAAATCGGTTCGCCGCCTACGTGAAGGACCTGGGGTATGAAGGCTACGTGGACCCCAAGGAGACCCACGACCCTAAAAACCCCTTTAAAAGCATTATAAGGTGGATCGAGGAAAGGCCCGGGGAGCGCATGAGGCTCGCCAAGACGGGCTGGAAATATTTTAAAACGATGTGACTTATTCCACGCCGTTCGCCGTGATCCTGAACTCGGCGCTCTGCCCCTCGGCCATGGACCGGTGCTTCCGCAGCACGGCCTGCCGGGTGCCGATCCCGGTGCGGGACAGCTGGACGATGACCTTGCTGATGTGCTCCAGCATGTTGCCCCCCACTGCGCGCAGTTCCTCCTTGTCGACGTCCATATAAATTTGATTAGTGATGACCACGGCGATGTCGTACTTCCGGGCCAGGCCCAGGAGTATGGTCGCCTGGTTAGCCAGCTCTCGCTTTAAGAGCATGCTGTCCCGGCTCTCCAGCTCCACCCGGTAGAAGGCCGTTGCCGAATCAAGGATGATGAGGCCCACATTCTGCCCGACGATCTTCTCGGTCTCCTTGACGGCCACGTACTGCTCCTCGAAGCTCGTCGGCTTGAAGTGGATGAGTTTTTGGGCCAGCTTCTGGGCGTCCTCGCCGGCGATCTGCTGGAACCGCTCGACGGAAAAGCCCTCGGTATCGATGTACACGACCCGCTTGCCGGCCCTCAGGGTATTGACGGCTAATTGCAGGCAAATGTTGGTCTTCCCGCTCGCGGGCTCGCCGAATAACTGGGAGATCGTGCCGGCCTCGAAGCCCCCGCCCAGCAGGCCGTCCAGCACTTTCGAGCCCGTGGGAAGCCGATTTATTAGTGTCTCGCTCATCGCCATTTCGTCCTGCTACAATGCAACTTACTCATTTATATGGTTGTTGGAGGCCCCGAAAATAATCTACGGCGGCCTTATTTTGCCCCTGCCACCCATAACATTTACGTGCCATGCGCAATTATAAATAACATGGATAATCTCATTTCTACAGTATCCGGAGGGTCCTGAAGGAAAGAACGAGGCATCATCGCGCTCATCACGTCCGACTTCGCCGTCTACGAGGCCGCCATATCGCTCCTCAAGGAACGGCAGGCGCCTTTTATCACCCTCAGGCTTACGGACCCGATCCCCCATAACGTTAAAGTGGTCATCACCACCGCCGGCGAGGCGCAGTCCATCGACTGGGCCGGCGGGCACCTGCTCATTTTCGACGACCCCCAGGGTACCATAGACCGTGCCATCAACATCATCAGGGGCAACGGCCATTCCGAGCCCCTGGTCATCGGCATCGACCCGGGGCGCAGGCCGGGCATCGCGGTCCTCTCGGGGGACATGGTCATCGCGGTCTACCAGGTCGGCGTCACCGAGGTGGAGCCCACGCTCCGGAAGGTGGCCCACGAGTACCACGCGAACATCTCCACGATCCGCATCGGCAGCGGGGCCAGGCTCATGACCGCCCAGATCATCAACACGCTCCTGGAGGGCGGCTTCAAGGTAGAACTGGTGGACGAGACCGGCACCACGCCCTACGTCGGGAAGAACATCCACACGAGCCAGGTGCGGGATATCATCGCCGCCATCAACATCGCCCGCATTAAAGGCGAGCCCGTCGGTAAAAGGGAAATAGAGCCCTCCAAGGGCGAAATCCGGGTCATCCAGGAGTCCAGCCGCTCTCAATCCGAGGGCCGGGCCACCATACCCAAATACCTCGCCCGCAGGGTCGCCAGGGGCGAAATAACGCTCGACGAGGCCATCGAGATGCACAAGGGCCATCTAAACGGGGTAAGCCCGGAAACGAAATAAAAAAGGGCGGCGCCGGAGGCGCCGTCACACCGTCTCTCCGCCAGAGACTTCCTCGAGCAGGCTCAGCTCGACAGTTGCCTCCCCTTCTTTACTAACCTCTTTCTCAGACTCGGGAAGCTTATCGTCGAACTTGATATCCCTGCTCCCCAGGCACTCGAGAACCCTCGATACCTCCTCGTCCGACAGGATCTCCTGCCGGGCCTCGAGGTACGCGGGAAAGTCCTCGTACCGCAGGAACCGGACGAAGTCCTCCTTGCCCTTCACGGTAGTGTTCGTGTACAGCACGATGCTCATCACCCGTATTCGCGGGATGTCGCACGTGTATTTCAGGTACCTGTAGAGCAAATAAGAGGCCCTCCGGGCCTGCTCGCCGGGGGTGGGCCGGTCTTCGCTCTTCCACCGCAGATTCCAGTTCTTTGTTTCTATGCAGTAGACGCCCTTACGGCTCACAACCACATGGTCAACTCTGGCGGATTTCAGCATTTTTCCATCGAACTTATGGCCGAACTCGCGGGTAATGCGCACGTCGCTCAGCACGTAGTACTCGTCGCCGAGCCGCTCCAGCGTGTCCATGACGAGTAGCTCACCGTAATAGCCCTTCAGCTCGCTCCGGTACTCCCTCGTCACCCGGTCTAGCACGTCCTTTTCGCGGTAAAGGTAAAGCAGGTTGTTCTCGATGATCGCGTCCTTGTTCTTATCAAGGTGGTCTATCCTCTTCAGGTACTCGCGGCTCTTCTTGTTTTTGTTGAAGAACAGCAGCGAGTCGAGCAGCGCATGCTTCCTCATGCCGCTCCTGAGCGTCCTCCTCTCCTTCTCGAGGAGGCGCTCCTGCCTTTCCCTCTCCAGCGCTATGACCTGGTCTATGGCATCACGTCGTTCCATCACTTCTTTGATGGTGGTGCAGCTCCGCGATACGCCCATTTCGTGCAACTTGCGGATGAGGTCGTCGCCGGCCCCGCTGCTACCGATCAAAGTTGCCATATTAATAGGAAAGATTGCTTTTAGTGCATAAACATTATCATATTCCCCGGCCTACCTTTGGGCGAGTCCCATGGAGCATAAAGGTCTTCGCCTGTCCGACAGGGCGTTCTTTCTCATGTCCGCCTTCGCCTACGGCGTTGTCGCTTTCGGGCTGGCCGCCTGCGCGGCCTGGTTCCTCCAGAATATCTGGCTGATCGGGGACACGAAGCTCTTCTACAGGATGGCGGAAGTGATCCTGGGCGGCGGCGTCCCCTACGTGGACTTCAGGGACCCTAAGCCCCCCCTCATCTTCTTCATGCTCACGCTGCCCGCGGCGCTGGGCCAGCAGCTTTACGGAGGCCTGTTGCTCGTGGGGCTGTGCAACTTCCTGAGCGCCATCGTGGTCATGCGCATCGGCTGGAAGCTCTACGGGAGGCTCCCGGGGCTCGTGGCGGGGCTGCTCCTGCTCCCGAACCTGGCGCTGGCCGAGGGCTTTTTCATCCTGACCGAGCCTTTCGCCCTTCTGTTCATACTATTATCCGTCTATGCCCTGCTTTTCATGAAGAACGAGCTGTTATCGGGCATCTTCGCCGGCATCGCCATCGGCTTCAAGCAGTACGCCCTCCTGCTGGTGCCGCTGCTGCTGTTCTACATGCTCAGGCAAAAAGAGCTCCGAAGGGCCCCTGAGCTGCTGGCGGGAGTCGTGATGCCGCTGCTCATCATATACGGTGCCATATTCCTGGCCTACGGCCCCGATGCCGGGGCGTCCTCGCTCTACTGGAGCTTCGGCGTGGCCGACGAGTATTTAAGCAGCAGCTACCTGGGGGACATCCCTGCTTACAAAGCGGAAGACCCGCTGGTGGGCCTTGCGAACCTGGGGCTCTCGGCCGGCTTGTTCATCGTGCTGCTGGCGGCGGCCGCGGCCGGCGTCCTTCTCGACCGGCCCCTGTCGCCGTACGACGAGCTCTTCGTGCTGTCCGCCACGGCCTTCCTGGCCACGCTTGCCGTGAGGCAATACCTTCACTACTGGGCGCTAGCCCTCCCCTTCGTCATCCTTCTATGCGTCAGGCTTTACCGGAAAAGGGAGGACAGGCCAGAATGAGCAAGGCGACGGTATACGCCCTGGCTGCCGGGACCTACGGGGCCCTGTTCCTGGCGTTCGCGTTCCTGGAGGACATCCTGATCAGCGGGGCGTGGAGGCCGTTCGACATCGCCTCATATTACGGCCTTGCATCCTCGGCAGTGCCGGCGATATACGCCATTCTGGGCGAGGGGGCATCGTCCCCCGTACTTCTATTCCACACCGGCGTATTATCCGGCTATCGTATATTCATCGTGAGCGTGCTATGCCTTGCTGGCGCACTGCTGGTCATGGAGATCGGCCGGAGATCGTACGGGAGCGCCTCGGGCTTTATGGCCGGGCTGCTGTTCGCCCTGAGCATGGCCATGGCGCAGGGCCACCTTAACATCGGGGACGCGCTGTCCGTCTTGCTTGCCCTGATATCGGCCTACGCGATGTTTTGCACTGAATGGGGCCATAAGTACGCTCTGTCCGGCCTTCTCATCGGGCTGGCCGCGTGCTACAAGCCCCTGATGCTCGTGCTGCTGCCGGTGGCCCTCGCCGTCAGGTACCGCAGGGGAGAGGCGAGGCATGCATTCGCCCTCGTCGCGGCGGCGTTGCCGCTCATCGCCGCGATGGCGCTGGCGCTCGCGCTATACGGCTACTGCGCGCCGGCGGTCGCCGCCGGCGGAGGATTCGAGGCCATTGGATTCCTCACGGACGAGGGATACCGCCCGCCCGATCTGCTCATGGCCGTCGCCGGGATCGCGCTCTCCGCCTGCATGCTGACCTCGCTGCTGCCCCTGGCCCTGCTCGGCTTTTCGAGGCACCGCGGGCCCTTTGAGACTTATTGCCTTGCCGTGGGGCTCTGCTTCATCTCGGCATTAGTATTGAAGCAGTACCTCCAGTACTGGTTCATCGCCCTGCCCTTCCTGGCGTTGCTGTGCGCCAGCGCCTTCAAGGGGCCTGAAAACGCCCCGGCCAGGGTAAATTCGGCCGAAAAACAAGCTTTAAATAATTTGGCGCCGGTCATTAAGCATAGGTGAACTATGGCTTATCATGGCGAACAAAAGCAAGAGCAGGGACTGTATGGCCTGCGCATATCGGACCGGGCGTACTTCATCGGCTCGGCCGTGCTCTTCGCCGTCGTGATCTTCGCCCTTGCCTTCGTCTCGAGCACCCTCATGGGCAGCGACTGGACGACGTACGACATGCAGCGCTTCTACGCCATGGCACAGGCCATCGTGAACGGCGCCACTCCATACCTGGACTACCAGGACCCCAAGCCTCCGCTCATCTACTTCACGCTCACTCTCCCGGTCATCCTGGGCCAGCCTCTCCTCGGGGGGCTCATACTGGTGGGCCTTTGTAACTTCGTCAGCGCCCTTCTGCTCATGGCCATGGCCTGGAGGCTCTACGGCCGGTTCTCGGGCATGCTCGCCGGCCTGCTGTTCTCCCTGAACATCGCCTGGGCCCAGGGCTATTTCGTGATCACCGAGCCGTTCGCCCTCACGTTCATCCTTCTCTCGACGTACCTGCTCGTGTTCAGCGAGAGCCGGTGGAAGTACCTGCTTGCCGGCCTGTGCGCCGGCATAGGCATAGGCTTCAAGCAGTACGCCCTCCTGCTCATACCGCTGTTGCTATTCTTCTTGTACAGGAAAAAGGAGCTTCGCAGGGCGACGGAACTACTCCTCGGGATAGCCATCCCGCTCATCATCGTATTCGGCGCCATATTCCTGGCGTACGGGCAGGACGCGCTGGCGGCATCGCTGTACTGGAGCTACGGCGTGGCGGACACGTACCTGACCCAGTCCAGCATGGGCGACGTAACGAGCTACAGGACGACGGACCCCATCATACTGGCGGCCAACCTCATCATGGCCGTGACGATATTCACGTCCCTGCTCCTGTTCGCCCTGGCCAACGTGATCCAGGACCGGCCGCTGACGCCCTATGACGAGTACTTCATCCTGGCCGCCGTGCTCTTCGCCGGCACGATCTTAATAAGGCAGTACCTGCACTACTGGATCCTGGCGCTCCCGTTCATCGCGTTACTATGCGCCAGGCAATTCCGAAAAAAGGGGATCAGCGCTTAGCCGTGTCGTACTTTTTCCAGGCCTCGGCCTCCGCCTTGCGCATCACCGTCTTCAGGGGCAGCGCCAGCTCTTTCGCCACTTTTCTGGCGTCATCGTACTCCGCAGAGACGTCGAGTATGAGGCCGCCGGTGTCCGCAGACACCTTGAACCGCATATCGTAGACGTTCTCCTCTATTGTTATGGGCATGACCACGACGTCCCGCCGGGCGATGAAGCGGTGCTTCACCGGCATCACGCGCACGCCCAGGGAGCCGGTCTCCACCATGATCTTCCGGGCGATGGCCGGGCCGTCCTCCGCCTTGACGATGGCCCTTATGATGTGGCCGCTCCGCCCCTTCTTCATGGTGACGGGCACGATGCTCGCGTCCATGGCGCCCGCGGCCATCAGGTCCTCGATGAGGGCGCCCAGCACTTCCCCGGTCACGTCGTCCACGTTCGTCTCAAGGAGCTCCATGCGGTCCAGGATCAGGGCGTCGTCCGCCTCAGAAAGCGTGGCGCGCAGAACGTCGGGCATGGGCAGGCTCATCGCCCCGGCGCCATAGCCCACGGCCAGCGGCCGGTTATCCGGATAGTAGCGGCCCGACTCCTTCACGTAGTAGGCCAGCGCCGACGCGGCGCCCGGCGTGAGAAGCTCCCCGTCAAAGGGGCCGCCCTGGACGATGAGCTTCGAGCCTTCCAGGATCCGCATCGTCTCGGGCCTAGGCACGGGCATCTTCTTATCCGCCGTTAATCCCCCGCCCATGGCCGCGGGCGTGGAGAACACCCCGGGCCTCCCCAGCGAGTCATAAGCGGCACAGATGCCGGTGATCAGCGCGATCGTGTAAACGTCCATACGGTAGCCCTGGCCATACAGGGACTCGATGGCGTCGAACACGGAACGGACGATCTCCATGGCGTCCACCCGGACCGGCTGGTTCTCGTGCATGACGTTCATCTTCTCCATCGCCTCGTCCCGGCTCATGGCCTTATGGCCCTTCCTGGCGGCCGCCCTGTTGACCGTTGCGGCCTTCGCCGCCATGCGCCCGCTCTGCTTATCCTCTATGTCCAGGGGCGCGTCGCAGAGCCCTTCCACGGCGCTGCGCACTCTCCATTCGTCCGCCCCGCAGGCGAGCATGGCCCCGAGGATCATCTCCTCCGTGGCCCCGCAGAACGGGTCAAAGATCAAGCACTTCAAATTTTCACCGGTCCTAACCACCATTTTTATCCTCCCTTTTATTTTAACTTATAGTGGGCTTTTAATGCAAAGAGAAAATTTTTGTATTTGTGGACCGATAAAGCTTCATGTTAGCCCGCTTTATATTATGTCGGGGATAAATACGCATTCTTCGATGCGGACGCATTCTGATAAGCGGGACGATCAATATCATAAGAGGAGTTAAATGAAGGAATTGTATCTGAAGGTAGCAAAGGCGCTGCCCAGCGACTTCGGGCGGGGCATAGCCCGTATCGACCCCAACACGCTCCTGGAGCTCAAGCTGTCTCCGGGCGACATCATCGAGATCGAGGGCAAGCGGGCGACCGTCGCCAAGGTCTGGCGCGCCGAGAAGCAGGACTGGGGCCAGGAGATGATACGCATTGACGGCTTCACCAGGCAGAACGCCGACGTGGGCATCGGCGAGCGCGTGAAGGTCAAGAAGGCCGCGGTCAAGGACGCCGTGCACGTGGTGCTCGCTCCCCCCGAGGGCACCGCCATACAGTTCAGCGGCAACGCGGTCGAGATGATCAAGCACCAGCTGCTGAAGCGCCCCGTCATGCTGGGGGACGTCGTGCCTTTGATGAGCAGCATGCCGAACCCGTTCATGGGCCGGACGCTGTCCAACCAGGCGATACCGCTCATCGCCGTCAAGGTGGACCCTTCCGGCTCCGTCATTATCGGCGAGAACACCGAGATAGAGCTCAGGGACAAGCCCGTCCGGGGCTACGAGCAGACCAAGTCGACGGGCATCACGTACGAGCACATCGGCGGTTTAAAAGATGAAGTGCAGCGCGTGAGGGAGATGATCGAGCTCCCCATGAAGCACCCGGAGCTGTTCCAGCAGCTCGGCATCGAGCCCCCAAAGGGCGTGCTCCTGCACGGTCCCCCGGGCACCGGCAAGACGCTCCTGGCCAAGGCCGTGGCTAACGAGTGCGGCGCCGAGTTCTTCTCCATCGCCGGCCCGGAGATCATGTCGAAGTACTACGGCGAGTCGGAGCAGCGGCTTCGCGAGATATTCGAGAACGCGAGGGACAACGCCCCCTCTATCATCTTCATCGATGAGCTGGACTCGATCGCCCCCCGCCGTGAGGAAGTCACGGGCGAAGTGGAGCGCAGGGTGGTCGCGCAGCTCCTGACCATGATGGACGGCCTCGAGGAAAGGGGCCAGGTCGTGGTCATTGGGGCCACCAACAGGGTAGACGCAGTCGACCCGGCGCTGCGCCGTGGAGGGCGGTTCGACAGAGAAATAGAGATCGGCGTCCCGGACGCGCACGACCGGCTCGAGATCCTCCAGATCCACACCCGCGGCATGCCGCTGGACAACGTGAACCTGGAGAAGCTCGCCTCAACGACGCATGGGTTCGTCGGGGCGGACCTGTCCGGGCTGGCCAAGGAAGCCGCCATGAAGGCGCTGAGGCGCTATCTGCCCAACATCGACCTGGACAAGGAGATCCCGAGGGAGTTCCTGGAACAGATGCGCGTCACGAACAACGACTTCGCCGAGGCCCTGAAAGAGGTCCAGCCCTCCGCCATGAGGGAGATCTTCATCGAGCTCACGCACACGAAGTGGAGCGACGTGGGCGGCCTCGACGAGGCCAAGCAGGAGATCGTGGAGACCATCGAGTGGCCTCTCAAGAACCCGAAGAAGTTCGTGGACATGGGCATCAGGCCCCCCAAGGGCATCGTGCTCTACGGCCCCCCGGGGACCGGCAAGACGCTGCTCGCGAGGGCGGTGGCGAACGAGTCCGAGGCTAACTTTATAAGCATCCGGGGCCCGGAGCTGCTGTCCAAGTGGGTCGGCGAGTCGGAGAAGGCCGTGCGGGAGACCTTCCGCAAGGCCAGGCAGGTGGCACCCGCCATCATCTTCTTCGACGAGCTGGACGCGCTTACGCCGGCCAGGAGCGCCGGAGAGGGCGGCCTGCAGAACGTGGAGCGGAGCATCGTCAATCAGCTGTTGACTGAATTAGACGGCCTTATGGAGCTGGAAGGCTGCGTCGTCATCGGCGCCACCAACAGGCCGGACATCATCGACTCCGCGCTCATGAGGCCAGGGCGGTTCGACCGCCTCGTCTACGTGGGCCCGCCGACGGCCGAGGGCCGGGCGAGCATCTTCAAGATCCACACCAGGTATAACAACCTGGAGGACAAGCTCGTCAAGAGCCTTCCCGCAAAGGCGAAGCTCGATAAGAAGATCCACCTCGTGGAGCTGTTCGACCTCCTGAAGCCCTACACGAACCTGCAGGTCAGGTCCATCTCCGCCGTGGCGGCCGAGCTGGCCTCCGGCGAGCAAGACTCGGGGATCATCACCATGAAGCACTTCAAGGATGCCCTGAAGAAGGTCAGGGCCGAGCCCGAGCTCCTCTCGAAGGAAAAGGGCGACGGCACCCCTGGCGAGTCGAGCCCGTTCTACGAGGGCGTCATGCCCCTGTCCGTCGACGTGGACTTCCAGGAGCTGGCCGACCTGACGGAAAACTACGTGGGCAGCGACATCGAGTCGGTATGCCGCGAGGCGGCCATGCTGGCCCTGAGGGAGAACTTCGAGGCGAAGGTCGTCGAGATGAGGCACTTCCGCGAGGCCCTGAAGAAGGTGAAGCCCACCATGAACGACATGGTGAAGAGCTATTACCAGGGCATCAAGGACCACTTCAAGGGCGGCGTGTCAAAGGAGATCCAGAAAGTCTTTGCGACAGACCAGTACGTGTGAGCGTACTGGCCACTTTTTCTTTTTAGGGGACAAGAAATTTTATTAAAGAGTACCGCGGTTATATTATTATATTCCATTTATGGGCTGCCCGTTTATGGGCTGCGTAGGAGATGGAGGGATTCTAATGGTTAAAGTAATGGCAAAAAAGCTTTCCAACAAGAAGATCATGGGGACCGACGGGTCCGATATGGGCATCTTATATAACATTACGTGCGACATGAGGACGGGCGACCTCATCGATCTGATGGTCCGCCCGGACATGACGCTCAACGTGGAGAACTACAGGACCGAGGACGGCTTCGTGCTCATACCGTTCTCCGCCGTCAGGGCCGTCAAGGACTACATCGTCGTGGACAAGAAAGCCTCTACAACGTAATTCGAAAACGCCAGCATGAAAAAACTTATTACTTTTCCACTGGCGATACCTTTTTTTATCCTGCTCTTGTTACTGCCGCTCGTGCTACTGGCGGCGGTCGCGCTGCTGGGCCTGGCGGCCGCGGACGTCGTCGGCAGGACGCTGGGGCTGTCGCCTATCGCGGCGCTGATGATCTATATCGCCATGCTCGCGGGCGGCCTCATCAATATACCGGTGTACGAGTTCAAGAGCCCGGGAGGCACACAGCCTCAGATGGTCCCCTATCTGGGCGCACGGCATCACATGCCCCAGTGGCTCAGCCACAGGACCGTCGTCTCCCTCAACGTGGGCGGCTGCATCATACCCGCGGCCCTTAGTGCCTATTTTGTGCTCGGCCTGCCGCCCATGCAGCTCCTGGCGACCACTATAATAGTAACGCTGGGCGTGTTCTACTTCGCCCGGCCGGTGAGGAGCGTGGGGGTCATGGTGCCCGTGCTCGTGCCTCCCCTGCTGGCCGTGGGCGCGTCGCTCATCGCCCTGTACATCGGGGGCACCGGCTTCTCTGGCCTTGCCCGCCTGGCTTTCGCCTCGGGCGTGTTCGGCACCATCATCGGCGCCGACGTGCTTCATTTGGGCAGCATCCGTAAGGCAGGCTCCGACTTCGTGAGCATCGGCGGCGCGGGCATCTTCGACGGCATCGTGCTCACGGGCGTGATAGGCACGATTATAGCCGCCATTATAACCAGCTTATAAAAGGGCTAGACGATAATAATTCAATACAGTAAAAATAAGTAAAAAAAGATATGAGAGGAGCCGGTAGCCGGCTCACTCCACATTGATTCTCTTCTTACGGCTTGGCCTCTGGATCTTATTCAGGGTGATGTCCAGCACGCCGTTCTTGTAGGACGCCTTCGCGGAGTCGATGTCCACGTCGGCCGGGAGATCCACGAACTCGTGGTACTTCCGCTCGCCGTGCGACGCTTTTATCTCCAGCTCACGGCCCTCGGCGCTCAGCTCCACGTCCTCCTTCTCGATGCCGGGCATCTCGGCGACGATCTGCACGGTCTTATCCGTATCGAAGACGTCGACCAGGGGCTTGCGCTCGCCGATCTCGATCTTGCCGGACTCCGGGCGGATGTTACCGAACTCCCGGATCTCGGGCTCCTCGCCCGGGCGCTGGTTGATCGAGAACCCGTAGAAGAACGGGCCGCTCTCGTGCTCTCCAGGCCCCATGTTCTCGAACTCCTTCAGCATCTCCTCGAACATCTCGTCGAAATCGCCGAATATGTCGAACGGGTTTCTTCTCCTTGCCATAATGTTCCTCCTTTATCAGCTTAATAAGCCGTCCTCGCTTCGGCCGGCTTCTTCTCCTTCTTCTCCTTCTCTTTCTTCTCCGCGGGGGCCTTCGCGGCCTCCTCGCCGGCCTCCTCCTCGATGGTGGTGACCTGGCGGGCGAAGTTCTCCGCGAGGCGCTCGTACTGCTTCATGCTCTCCCTGGACGCCGAAGGCTTGATCTTCTTCAGCGCGCCGTCGAAGTGCTTCATGGTGATCTTGATGTCCGCGGCCCTGGACTTCGCCTCCTCCGGCGACATGGCGCCGTTGATGTAGTCCCGGATGGCCATCATGGCCGCCTCCCGGCACACCGCCTCGATGTCGGCGCCCACGTAGTCGGGCGTCCGCTTCGCCAGCGACTGGAAGTCGATGTCCGGGCCCAGGGGCTTGCCCTCCGTGTGGATCCTGAATATCTCGACCCGGGATTTCTCGTCCGGGGGCGGGATATACAGGAGCCTGTCGAGGCGGCCGGGCCTCAGCAGCGCCGTGTCCACCATGTCCGGGCGGTTCGTGGCCGCCAGCACCACCACGCTGTGGAGCTCCTCGAGCCCGTCCAGCTCGGTGAGCAGCTGGCTCACTACCCTCTCCGTCACGTGGGAATCGGAGCTCATGCCCCTCGTCGGGGCGATGGCGTCGATCTCGTCGAAGAAGATGATCGTCGGGGCGCTCTGCCTCGCACGGCGGAACGTCTCGCGTATGGCCTTCTCCGACTCGCCGACCCACTTCGACAGGACTTCGGGGCCCTTGATGCTGATGAAATTAGCCTCCGACTCGTTGGCCACGGCCTTGGCCAGGAGGGTCTTGCCCGTTCCGGGCGGGCCGAAGACCAGGATGCCCTTGGGCGCCACGGTGTGCGTGATGTCGAAGACGTCCTTGTACTTCAGGGGCCACTCCACGGTCTCCCTCAGCTCCTGCTTCACCTTTTCCAGGCCGCCGATGTCCGACCAGTGGACGTTCGGCACCTCAACGAACACCTCCCTCATGGCAGAGGGCTCGATGTTCTTCAGGGCGTCCTCGAAGTCGACCATCTTGATCTGCAGCATGTCCATGACCTCCTGGGGGATCTCCTTCTCGATATCGATCTCGGGTAGGATGGTCCTCAGAGCGTGCATCGCCGCCTCCTTGCACAGGGAGGCGATGTCCGCCCCCACGAAGCCGTGGGTCACGTTCGCCAGCTTTTCAAGGTTCACGTCGCTCGCAAGAGGCATGCCCCTCGTGTGGACGTGCAATATCTCCAGGCGCCCGTTCTTATCGGGCACGCCTATCTCGATCTCACGGTCGAACCTGCCGCCACGGCGCAGCGCCGGGTCCACGGCGTTGGGCCGGTTCGTGGCTGCCACCACGATGACCTGGCCGCGGGCCTGGAGGCCGTCCATAAGGGCGAGCAGCTGGGCCACCACTCTGCGCTCGACCTCGCCGGTGACCTCCTCGCGCCTCGGCGCTATCGAATCGATCTCGTCGATGAATATGATAGAGGGCGCGTTATCCTCCGCCTCCTTGAAGATGTCCCGGAGCTGCTTCTCCGACTCTCCGTAATATTTAGACATGATCTCGGGGCCGCTGATGCTGATGAAGTTCGCGTCCGTCTCGCTGGCCACTGCCTTGGCGATCATGGTCTTGCCCGTTCCAGGAGGGCCGTACAGCAGAACGCCCTTCGGCGGGTCTATGCCCAGCTTCTGGAACAGCTCGGGATGCCTGAGCGGAAGCTCGATCATCTCCCTGACCAGGCCGATCTCCCTCTTCAGGCCGCCGATGTCCTCGTACGTGAGCCTCGGCACCTTCTCCAGCTTCTCGGCCGCGGGCTTCTCGCTGATCGTGATCTCCGTGCGCCTGTCGGCGATGACCGCTCCGGCGGGCCTCGTGGACGTCACGATGAACTGCATGGGGCTGCCCAGCATTTCCACGCGTATCGTCTGCCCCTTTGAAATAGGCCGGCCCTCTAATAGCTTCAGCAGATAGTACTCGCCGCCCGTGATCCTGATTGGCTGCGTCGGGGCGAGCGTGATCCGCTCGGCCGGCTTCGCCTGGATCTTGCGGACCTTGACCCGGTCGTCGATGCCGACCCTGGCGTTCGCCCGGGTGTTACCGTCTATAAGTATTACGCCTTTGCCTTCCTCGCTCGGGTAGCCGGGCCACACGACCGCGTACGAGGTCGCGCCCTTGCCCTCGATCTCGATGATGTCGCCGCTTACCATGCCCAGCTTCTTCATCGTCTCCATGTCGATGCGGGCGATCCCCCTTCCCACGTCCCTGTGGTAGGCTTCCTGCACCCGCAGCGTCACTTCGTTCTTATCTGCCATTAAATGGTCACCTCTGTCATTTGATGCTCCATGATCCTGTATTGTATGTCACCAGGCCCTTTTTCATGAGCCTCGCCAGCTCGCCCTTCATCTCCACGTCGGGGATGTTCAGCTTGTCTGCAAGTTCCTCGTAGCTCGTAGGGCCTCTGACCAGAAGGTAGAGTATCTCGGCCTCTATCTGGTCGGCCGCCACATGATTGATGAGCTCGATACACATTCCGGTAACTTCGGATATCGTCGCCTGCACGGACTTCTGGGCCTCCCTTAATTCGGCCGCAGAGCGCCCGAGCCGCTGAAGCTCCTCGGACATCTGCCTGAGCGCCCCCGCCGCCTCGCTGTCGACGTGATACCGCTCCCTGAGCGTTCTCTCCTCCGCGGGCCCCGTATCCACCCGGCTCACGTTCACCTCGAACATGAGCGGCGAGATGGACACCTCGATGCGCACGTTGTTGGCGATCTCGTAGTACTTGCGCCCCTGCTCGTCGTGGTAGCTCACCACCAGGCCCGCCGACTCGAGTATCTTCAGGTGGTCGATGATGGCCTTCGGGGCGACGCCCAGCTCTTCCGAGATCTCCGTGACATAGCAGGGCCGGTAGGAGAGCAGCGTCAGGATGTTCCGGCGGTTCTCGTTGCCCAGTATGTCCAGCAGGTATGGCATATCCATGTTATCCTTAACGTAAAGTAAATCTTATATGTATATAAAGATTTCCAAAGCCGACCGGCATTTCCCTGCGTCAAAAGACTGAATGTAAAAAAATGGATAAAAAATATGCCTGCGTAAAAATCATTTCGGGCAGGCGGATGTGCAGCCGCCGGCCGGGCATTCGTACGGCGTATCGCACGCCGTGGCCGATGTCGCCTCCTCCTGGCTTACCGTCGAATAGTACCCGCTGTACCCGCTGCTGCTGCAGCAGCAACACCCGGCAACCGATAGTATCGCCAGTACAAGGATTATAGCTACTAACCACTTCAGCATATCTTAACCTCCATAGAGCAATGGCCTGTGGATATTTAAATCTTTGGAAAGGCCCGACATTGCCGTATCGCCTCAGATGACGTTGAGCATGAAGCCCGCGGCCATGGTGGCCAGGATCAGGCCCGTGGCCAGCTTGAGCGCATACCGGTGCTTTTTTCGCAGCCTGTCGACCTTTTCAGGGCTCATGCCCAGGACGAGCAGCGCTCCGAGCGCCAGCACCGGGAGTACCACGCCGAAATTATAGGCCACCAGTAATAAAAGGCCTCTCCCCGCCTCTCCCGACCCCGCGATGGCCCCAAGGATGCCGACGTATATCCCGCCGACGCACGGCATCTTGATGAGGCCGAACGCCCCGCCCAGCCCGAAGCTGGCGGGCAGGCAGTACTTCTTATACAGGGGCTTATACCTGTCCACGAACGACTTGAACAGCGAGGCCCTGTCCGGGTCCTTCTTTACCTGCCAGGCCTCGTAAAAGGCGAACCCGGCAAGCCCGGCGAGGAGTACGATGATGGCCGTCTTGAGGGCTGAAGTCAGGGATGGCACGCTCTCGATGAGCCTAAGGAACCCTATCCCCATTAGCAGGTAGATGCATAGCAGCCCGGCCGAGAAGGCGAGCAGGTTAAAGATGATGTCCAGCCGCCGCCCCTTCATCGATAGCGCCATGGCGGACACGAAGGCCATGACGGCCAGCAGGCAGGGGTTGAACCCGGCGACGAGCCCCGCGATGAACACTGCCGCGACCGACAGCTTCTTCAGTATGAACACCGGCGTTTCAGGGCAGGATACGCTGTGCTCTCCCAGGGAGTCGCTGTATGTCAGGGCCTGGGGCGGGAGCGACCTTACATTGCGCGAGATGTCGGCCTCATAAGCCAGGTACTGCCTCTCTCCCGGCATGACCGTACCTTCCCATGATGTCTCTCCTTCTACAACGCTGACCCCCTCACAGGTCCCCCCGCGTATCGTCGCATACACGGGCTCCGTGCCCGAATTCGCGATGATGGTAACGACGCTCACGGTGTCCTTCTCGGCGACTTTCACGATCTTTCGCTCCAGCGTCACAGGAGTTTTATAGTGGCAGGCGTCCGAGATGGCCCGCCTCAGGAGGCTTTCGAGCTTTTTCGTGTCGCCGTCGAAGTCCCCGGGCCTGATGGCCCTGCCATTGACGATGACCGCCGGCACAGAGCTGAGGCCATATCGCTCCATATCGGCCCTGCCCTCCCTAGAGCTGAACATGTGCTCCTCGTACCGGACGTCGATGCCCGCGCTCATGGAATCGTTCACCGCCGCCCGTATCGACGGCCCGGAATGCTCGCAGATGGTGCACAGCGGGCTGTAGACGTACGTGACCCTGACCGTTTCACAGGAAGCGCATAAGCCCATAGCGGGCACCAGCAGTAGAAGCGCCATCAGGGCCGCCGCCAGCAAGAATTTACGGTAATAACGGCGACGGCTGAAGGCGTGGCCATATTTCGCGGGCATCAAGTTGAAGTGGGACATATAACTATTTATAAAAAAACATCCCTATGAGCGGCCTGCTTAACGGCCAAAAGCGCCTCTGCTAAGGTCTAAATAAATTGAGCGATATGTAGGAGGTATGCGCTGCATACTGGCGTGTGACCTGAAGGGCGGCATCGTGGTTAAAGGGGTCAGAGGGGAGAGGTCCCGGTACGGGCCCATCGCGCTGTCGAGCCGGGTCGTCGACACGTCCGACCCCGCCGGGGTCATCGGTAAGATAAAGCCGAAGGAGACTTATATAGCTGACCTGGACCGGATCATGGGCGCCGGGGACCATCTTGCCATTATTAAAACGCTTACGGGCATGACCAGGACGATGGCCGACACGGGCGTGTCGAGCGCCGCCGACTTCGACCTGGCGTGCAGCGTGTCCCACGCCGTGGTCATCGGCACCGAGACGGCGCCCCTAAGCGTCATCGAGCAGCGCCAGGGGCCAAAGGCGATCGTCAGCCTGGACATGAAGAATGGGGCCATGATGTGCAGGGACCCGGCGTTTAACACCACGCCCATGCGGGCGCTGAAGCTTCTGGACCGGTTCGAGCTCGGCGCGGTCATCCTGCTCGACGTGGGCCGGGTGGGCGCCGGCGCGGGGATCGACGTGCCGTTCGTTACGTCGGCCGCGTCCGCCAGCAGGCACGGCATCATCGTCGGGGGCGGAGTGAGGAGCGTGGAGGACTTAGAGCTATTAGAGAAATGCGGCGCCTCCGGCGCCATCGTCGCGTCGGCCGTGCACGACGGCCGCATACCGCTGAGCATGCTGAGGGATTGAATGGACGAGAAGGCCTTTTATGACGAGCTTCAGAAGTACGAGAACATCCTTTTTTTATGCCATAAGAACGCGGACGTCGACTCCTTCGGCAGCGCGTACGCGCTCGCGCGCATCTTCGGGGGCACGGTGGGGGTCGAGGACGGCCTCAGCACCATGGCTGAGATGCTTTCGGAGAAATTGAAGGTCGCAGCGGTCGTCAGGCCGGACCCGTCTAAATACGGCATCACCGTGGTCGTCGATACCTCCAGCCTCGTCCAGACGGGCTACCCGGAGCTAAAAAGCTGCGCGGTCATCGACCACCACGAGCCCGGCGACCTGTCGAAGCTCTGCCGCATCTCGCTCATACGGAAGGCCTCGGCCACGGCCGAGATCGTGTACGATATTTACGAGAAGAGCGGGCAGCCGGTAGACGCGGACATCGCCTTCGCCCTGCTCCTGGCCATGGTCACCGACACCGGCCACTTCCGGTATGCGCCGCCCCACTCGTTCGAGGTCGCCGCCCGCATGCTCGAAAGGGGAGGCATCCAGTTCTCCGACGTGCTGGACTTCCTAACGCAGGTGCCCACCGACGTCTCCTGCCGCATCGCCACCCTGAAGGCGGCGTCCCGGATGACGCTCACCCGGGAAGGCGACCACCTCATCGTCACCTCAAAAGTCAGCTCGTTCGGCGCCCAGTCGGCCGCATCCCTCGTGGCCATAGGGGCGGACGTGGCCTTCGTGGGCTCCGAGCTCGACCGGGAGGTGCGCGTCTCGGGCCGGGTCAAGAGGGGCGTATCCCTGGACGTGGCCGCGCTCCTCAGCGACGTGGGAAAGAGGTTCGGGGGCAGCGGCGGCGGACACGCGGCGGCCGCCGGGCTGGTCGTTAAGGGAAAAGCCAGCGCGGATACGGTGCTCGACGCCTGTGTCGCCGAGGCTATCAAGAAACTTAAGCCCCTCTAAGCCTGATAAGAATGCACGAAGACTTTTCAGCCTCAAAGTGACTCGAAGCTTGCTCTAAGCGACTCTAAGAATTTAGAAAATATTATTAAAAATTTTTAGTGATACTTCAGGCCAACTTCGAGGTCTTCGTGGCTGAAAAAGCCTTCGAGCCTTCTTATGATTTTTAGTGCAGCTTAACTCATTGCTGCACGGGCTCTGTCGTATCGATCTCGCGGTCGTGGGACTTGGTGACCTCGTGCCACTCGTTCCCGTCGAACACGATGACGAAGTCGGCGACGTTCTTGAGGGCGATGGACAGGCCGGGCTCGGCGCCGAAGACGATGGTCTCCTTGCCGTGGGAGTTCGCCTTCGCCAGCACCGGCTTGAAATCGGCGTCCCTCGTAACGATCGCTATGGTGTCGATGGTCGGGCTGAACACGAGCTCCACGGCGTCCACGGCCAGGCGGACGTCCACGTCGCCCGAGCCGATTATGGGCTCGAAGCCCTGGTTCTCGATGGCCTCGACCAGCTTATCGGAGGCGTACTGGTTCAGGAACACCTTGCCGACCTTGATGTCCCCGTAGCGCTTGAGGATGTCCCTGACCACCTCCAGGTCGATCTGGAACTCCTTGCGTAGCATGTTCGGGCCGTCGACCAGCAGGGCAATGTTCCTCCTGTCCTTTTTTCTCTCTCTAAAAAAGGGGATCTTATCCAGGTTAAACGCGTTCTTGATAGGCGATGATAACGTGTTCTTTATAGGTGCCATTATGATGACTCCATTAATATTATCGATATTATTATTTATTGTTCCGACTTCAAGGTAATAACACTGTCGGAATAAATACACGGGTTGGCATCGAGGCAATCGGAATGCTGCACCCTTTTATAATAATGGTGCTTTAATATTTCCTTTTCCGCCATGGTATTACTTTATAATCCGTTAGTTAAAATACCTTCTCCTGTTACTAAAATGTAAGGGGCATACGCCCCTTACTTCGTTGCGGCCAGGCGGTTCATGGCGTTCACCAGCGCCTCCACCGAGGCGCGGACGATGTCCTCCCGGGCGGCCCGGGCTGTGACCATGCGGCCCTTTCCGTCCTCGACGCCCACCATGACCTCCGCCAGCGCGTCCGAGCCCCCGGTCATGGCCTCCATGCTGAACTCGCGGAGGCGCATCTGGTTGCCCTCGCCGTCCACCAGGCTCTCCACAGCCCTCAGGGCGGCGTCCACGGGGCCGACGCCGGTCATAGCGCCGACGTACTGCTTCCCGTCCACGGTGAGCCGCACGGTCGCCGTGGGCGTAACGGTGTTGCCCGTCATGACCGAGAGCTCCTCCAGGACGATGCGCCGGTCGGCGTGGGCGACCTCCCCCATGACGGCCTCGGTGATGGCGTACAGGTCCACGTCGGTGACCTTCTTGCCCTTATCGCCCAGGGCCTTGACCCTCTCCAGGATGGCGTTCAGCTCCTGGTCGGTCGGCTCCAGCCCGGAGTCGTTGAGGATCTTCTTGACGGCGTGCTTGCCCGTGTGCTTTCCAAGGACCAGCCTTCTCTGGTGGCCCACCATCTCCGGGGTCATGATGCCCGGCTCGAAGGTCTTGCTCTCCGCGATGACGCCGTGGCTGTGGATGCCCGACTCATGGGAGAAGGCGTTCGCCCCGACCACGGGCTGTGTCGGCGAGATCGGTATGCCGGAGAAGCGCTCGACTACGCGGGCCGTCTCGACCAGGTACTTCGTGTTAATGCTGGTCTTCAGGTCGTATATCGAATGCAGGCTCATGACCACCTGGGAGAGGTCCGCGTTACCGGCCCTCTCGCCCAGGCTGTTCATCGTTACCTGGACCTGCTTCGCGCCGGCCTCCACAGCGGCCAGGCTGTTGGCCACGGCCAGCCCGAAGTCGTTGTGGCAGTGCACCGCGATGGGTATCTTCACGTTCCGGTAGACCTCGGCCGTCAGGCTCCGCATGGCTACGGGCGAGGCCACCCCGACGGTGTCGGGAATGTTCAGGGCGTCGGCGCCCGCGTCCTCGGCCGCCTTGAAGACCTGCACGAGGTAGTCCACGTCGGTCCGGGTGGCGTCCATCGCCGAGAACAGGCAGGGCATGCCGTGCCTTTTCACGTACTCCACGGCCTCAATGGCCATGGCGACGACCTCCTCCCGGGACTTCTTGATGGTGTGCTCCCGCTGGATGTCCGAGGTCGACACGAAGGTGTGAACCATCCCCACATCGGCGTCGATACACGCGTCGATGTCCGCCTTGATCACGCGGGCCAGGCCGCATACGGTACAGTTCAGGCCTAGCCGGGAAATATCCCTTACAGAATCCTTCTCGCCGGCCGAAGATATCGGGAAGCCGGCCTCGATAGCGTTTACCCCGAGCTTATCCAGCTGGCGGGCGATCTCAAGTTTCTTTTCGTGCGTAAAAGATACGCCGGGCGTTTGCTCCCCATCACGGAGAGTGGTATCAAAAATGTCTATTGCTCTATTCCTATTCGGTATCTCTACGGAGTAAAAAACGATTCCCCATGTGAAATCACATTAGGGGAGTATGCAATATTGTATATAAGAAAGTTTGTATGAGAATTAGGGGTTTTTTACGCAGGGTATTTGCTAGTCAAACAAGGGTAAGTTTATATACCTATTCAGCAAACCAATTACCCGTAGGAACCTGGTGTTGAAGTCGCAAGCTATATACCCCCCAAACTGTTGCTACTAAAATTAAAATCATCCGGGCTCCTACACTTTATTCTATCGCTTATCGTGGGAAGCCGCTGGCTTAGACCTTTTTATCGCTGGCGTTCCGGCCGGGCCGTACCTGAGCATCTTGACGCCCTCCTGCCAGAAGATGGCGACGAAGGCGAACACGGCGACCAGCAGGACCTGCGACGGCGCGAGGCTCACGGCCTTGATCAGTGCCCCGGCGGGCGTGAAGACGATGGCAAGTAAAAATAAAAATGCCACTACTGCCCAGACGTCCATCACGCGGTTCGTGAGCGGGCCCAGCGATATGAGCGGCTCGCGCTCCGAGCGGGACACGAACGCCAGGAAGACGTGCCCGATGAGCCAGGCCGCGAAGGCGAAGGTCTGGGCCTCGGCCAGAGGGTATCCCCGGTACAGCGCGTAATAGTAGGAGCCGAAGACCGCGGCGAACAGGCTCAGCCCGGACAGGGCGATGCCCGCTATCATGCTCCGGTCGAAAAGCTTTCTCTTCTGCCCCGGCTCGAATATGGAGCGCTCCGCCGGCTCGGCCACGAACCCGGCGGACGCCGCCAGGTCCATGAACAGCTCCAGGAGTATGATCTGGATGGGCGCCAGCGGCAGTGGCATGCTCAGCAGCACCGGCACCAGGAATACCAGCACCAGGGCCGTCTTGACCGATAAATAGTACTTCAGCCCCTTCTTCAGGTTATCGAAGAACTTCCGCCCCTGGAATATGCCGTGGCTTATCGTGACATAATTATCGTCGGCGAGCACCACGTCCGCCGCCTCCCGGGCCACGTCCGTGCCCTTGATCCCCATGGAGATGCCGATGTCGGCGCCCTTGAGGGCCAGCGTATCGTTGATGCCGTCCCCCGTGACGGCGACGACATCTCCATTCTCCCTTAATGCCTTTACCAGCCGGTACTTGTCCTCGGGCGTCGCCCTGGCGAACACCGAAACGTCCTCGACTGTCTTCCGCAGCTCGCCATCAGGCATCCTGCTCAGCTCTGCGCCGGTCACGACGCGCTCGTTCGGTATGCTCACCTCGCCCGCGACGTAGGCGGCGGTCTTCGGGTGGTCCCCCGTGACCATGATGGTGCGTATCCCGGCCTCCCTGGCCTTCTCGACCGTCTGCCTGACGCCCGGCCGGGGCGGGTCCTCGATGCCCACGATGCCCGCGACGTCCATGCCATTTTCCAGCTCTTCGAACGGCAGGCCCTGCTCGCTCTCCGGGACCTGCTTCGTCGCCACGGCCACCACCCGGCGCCCTTTCGACGTCTCGGCGGCGACGGCCTGCTCGATGTCGGGCCTTGGGGCCGATGAGCTTTTCAAGACCTGCTCGGGCGCCCCCGTGAGGATCAGGCATAGCCCGCCGGGCATGCGCCTCAGCAGCGACCGCGTCTTCCGCTCGGGGTCGAAGCTCCGCTCCCTCACGACTTCGCCTTTTGCCACGGACCCCGCCTCCCGGGCACTGTCCGCGATGGCCCGGTCCGTGGGCGACAGAGAGACGTCCGTCATCGACTCCAGGGCAGCATCCAGCACTTTGCCCCCGGGAGGGAACACCTCCACGACGCTCATCTTATTCTCGGTTATCGTGCCCGTCTTGTCCGTGAGGATCACGGTGGCGTCGCCCAGCACCTCGGCCGCCTTCAGCTTCTTGACCAGAAAGTTCTCCTTCGAGAGCTGGTACGCGCCCAGCCCCAGCACCATGGTAATGATGATCGGGAGCTCCTCGGGTATGACCGCAAAGGCCAGCGCCAGGCCGGTCAGCACCATCTCCCTCAGGGGCTGGCCTCTCAGGTAGCCTAATAATGGTATGGTGATGCTGAAGAACAGCGCCACGACCACCAGGCTTTTCGCCAGGGATTTCATGGCGTTCTGGAGCGGGGTCTTCGGCTGCTTTATCTCCCGGGCCGTGGCCGAGAGCCTGCCCAGGCGAGTGTCCTTCCCCGTGGCCAGCGCCTCCGCCTTGCCCTCTCCCGACACAACGACGGTCCCCGCGAACACCTCGTCCCCCGCCTTCTTGTATTCGGGGAAGGACTCGCCGGTGAGCGCCGA
Organism: Methanocella paludicola SANAE; assembly: GCF_000011005.1. NCBI lineage: Archaea > Methanobacteriati > Methanobacteriota > Methanomicrobia > Methanocellales > Methanocellaceae > Methanocella > Methanocella paludicola. Next base: position 2,758,866 of record NC_013665.1, on the reverse strand, counting down.
CTCATCCGCCTGCACGCTATACGAGACCAGGAGCCTGGCATCCGCAGCCACCCTCGTGCCCTGGCCGAGCACGAGCACGTCCCCAGGCACCACGTCATCGGTCTTTATTTCCTCGACCTGCCCGCCGCGTATCACCCTCGCCCGGGGCGCCGCGATCTTCGATAGCGAAGCAATGGCCTTCTTGGCCCGGTACTCGTTCCACACCTCAGCGAGCACCAGCAAAACGATGACGACGAATATGGTGAGCGCGTCCGTTAGATTGCCCCAGAACGAGTAGACGACGCCCACGAACAACAGGAGCAGGATCATGGGCTCCCTTATTTCCTCGGCGGCGATGCCCAGGAAGCTCACCTCCCGCGGCCTCGCGATACGGTTCGGGCCGTACCTCGCCAGGCGCTCCCGCGCCTCGGCCTCCGTCAGGCCAGTAATCTCCTTCTCCACGCCCATCCACCATATTACAATTAAAACGCTAGGCAAAAACGTTATCCGATGTATGTCACGGCGCCAAACATTTTATATAGGCGCCGATTAATCCCCTGTCAATGCCGTCCCTGAAAGACCTCTGGTTCATCCCGGCCGCGCTGCTCATACTTCTTGCAGCGGCTTTCGTTGGGTTTCCCCTGTATGTCCATACGACAGTGGGGGAGGTCGTGGGAACGTACGCGCCCTTATACTTATACGAGTATTCGCCGTACTCCACCATCGCCGTGGAGGTGCACTACGAGCCCGGCGCCGCGCCCTCGGACGAGGCCCTCGCGGGGCTGCAGGGGATGCTGGAGAAGTACACGGGCAAGCAAGTCGAAGTTAAGGCATACGAGGACCTGCCCGACGACGTCGTCACGGAGCGCATCGACGACAGCAACATATACTCCATCGGCGAAGGCATCATAAGCAAGTATGGCAGGGCTCACATGGGATGGCTGGGCGGGACCATACCGATCTATATCCTGTACGTCGACGCCGACGGCCCCGCCACGAATAACGGTAACGACACGGTCGTTGGCATCTCCTACCGGGCCGACTCGTTCATCATCCTCACCCCCCACATCGACAACGACGAGCTCGAGGAGTCCGTGCTAATACACGAGACGGGCCACCTCCTGGGGCTGGAGCACGACGACGACCGGACCTGCGTCATGACCTCCGTGGTGATGGAGAAGCGCTCATGGCTCTTTGGCAAGGGCGGCCCGCCCACGGAGTTCTGTGCAGACCACCAAAATGAGCTGAGCGACCGGAGATACGACCTGTTCTATAATGCCGGCCAATTACCGTTTTTATCTAAAATACCATATCTCCACTGACGAACGCCTTCGTCCGCGGGTCGGCGGGCTTCTCCAGGATGTCCTTCACGGTGCCGGTCTCTACGAGCTCGCCGTCGATGACGACGGCGATGCGGTCCGCCAGGCGCTTCGCCTGGGCCATGTTATGCGTGACGATGACCACCGTGGTACCATAGCGCTTATTGATGTCCCGTACCGCCTTCTCGATGATGGCCACGTTCTGCCGGTCCAGGTTCGCCGTGGGCTCGTCTAAAAAGAGCAGCTTTGGCTTGACTACATAGGCCCGGGCGAACGCGATCCTCTGGGACTCTCCGCCTGAGAGGTGACGGGCGTATTCACTTTCCTTGCCGGACATGTCCAGCAGGGCCAGGACCTCTTTTACGCGGGCGTCGATCTCCGCCTTCGGGACCTTCCGTAGTTTCAGGCCGTAGGCGACGTTCTCGTAGACGCTCATGGAGAACACGACGGGCTTCTGGAACACCATGGCCATGGACCGCCTGACGGCCATGCCGCTGTCCCGGATATCACGGCCGCCGATGAGGACGCTGCCCTGGTAGTCCCTTTCGAGCATGTTCAGGATGCGGAGCAGGGAGGTCTTGCCGGAGCCGCTGGGGCCGACGACCGCCAGCACCTCCCCGTCCTTCACCTCAAGGTCGATGCTCTTTAATATATACCGCCCGTTCACGCTCCTCGAGATGCCCCTGGCAGTGATCATTTTTTCTCACCCTGGATGATGTTCAGCACCATGTTGACGGTGAACGATAAAAGCAGCAGTATGATGCCAAGCGCTATTGCCTGGCTGAAGTTTGCCTTCCTCGTCTCCAGTACGATGGAAGTGGTGAGCACCCTGGTGCTCCACTGGATGTCGCCCCCCACGATCATGACGGCGCCCACCTCGGCGATGGCCCTCCCGAACCCCGACAGTACCGCGACGACTATGGCCTGGCTGGCCTCGTTGAGCACGATGACGGCTGTATGAAGCCGGTCGGCACCAAGGGACATGGCCGTGTCGACGACCGACCTGTCCACGGCCTTTGTGGCCGTGATCGTCAGGCCGGTGACGATGGGCAATATCAGCAGGACCTGGGCGATGACCATGGCGGTGGGCGTAAAAAGCACGCCGAACTGCCCAAGGGGCCCTGCCCTGGACAGCACCAGGAAAACGAGCAGCCCGGCCACGACGGGCGGGAGTCCCATTAAGGTGAAGATGACGTTCTTTACCAGGCCCTTAAAAGGGAACTCGGTGAGCGTGATGAAGGCGCCCAGCGGTATCCCGATGGCGGCCGCGATCAGCGTGGCCACGCCCGATACCTTCAGCGAAAGGGAAGCGATTTCCACGATCTCCGGGTTGAGGCTGATGATAAGAAGTAAAGCCTGGACGATGCCGTCGATGATATATCCCAACTCTGACACTCCACCTGCAAAATAAATGTTCGCCCGCCGCTAAATATATAGCGGGCGAGGTTGCGGTCTATGGACTTTAGTGCGTTTTTACCCATTCGCCTGCGCCGGCCCTGAGGGGGTTTTCGGCTGTGGCGGCCGTGCCGGCTGCAGGCGGGTTAGCGGATAGGAGACCCAATTATTGTATAACGCCCCTCGATATGCAAATAACAATGCTTAATTAATATACTTTTCGTAATCAAAATAGATTACGTAACAATAAAAGGGTATATGAAAAAAGAGAAAAGAAAAAAGAAGACTACTCCTTGCCCTGCTCGATCTTGAGCTCGATGTGCTTCGAGGGCGTCTCGACGCTGTCCAGCGTCTCGACCATTCCGACGACTGCGCCTGCAAGGAACTCCTGTACGAACTTGTTGAGGGGGATCTTTTTCCCGTCTACGACTAGCTCTACTTTCATTATTTCACCTTATTGCATATTGGGCGCCCGGAATATAAACATCACTATTTGCACATATTTTTCCCGAACATCGGTCACCAGGCAATATAATTTCAAGCCGGCGCTTGCCTAAGAAAAGGTTATATGCTTGCCGTTAGATACTTGCTTGGTTAACCTTCGTCCGGGTTTGATCGCGTTGTTTTGGCGGAACGGTCTAGGTTTGCCGGATGGAGAGGCTAAAAACGGTGGAAGTATGAGGGGCGGATCAAGGGAGACTGGTACCGATAGGCGTGCTGTGATACAGCGGTCGGCATTATCGGCTTTCATTATCATCATACTATTGATATCGATAGTGCCGGTACAGGCAGGATATGCGCCAAATGCGCCTAATAATGGCATCTCCAATTCAAGCATTTCTACCTATATCGTCGTCTTTAACGATACGCTACAATCCAAAACAATGGCAGTGCAGAGTGCCTCAAGTCTTGTTGAATCGTATGGAGGACACGTCAAATACCGCTATAATGTAATCAATGGCATGGCCGTCACCCTGCCAGACTCAATGGCAGGGCAGTTAAAAACCATCCCTGGCGTAAAATACGTTGAAAAAGACCAGATAGTACATGTCTTGCTCGACGAGGCGGTGCCGCAGATCGGCGCGGATAGGGTCTGGGCTGAGGGGTACAATGGCACGGGCATCAAGGTCGCAGTGCTCGATACGGGCATAGATGTCACCCATCCTGACCTGAACGGCACCAAGGTCATCGCCTGGAAAGATTTCACCTTTTATAATTATTCGACGCCTTGCGATTTCCACGGACACGGCACGCATGTATCGGGCATCATCGCGGGCACGGGCAATGCCTCGGGCGGAAAATATAAGGGCGTGGCGCCGAATGCCAGCCTTATCGAGGGCAAGGTGCTCGATAACGGGGGCAGCGGCTACATATCGGATATCATAGATGGGATCAATTGGGCCGTATCCAGTGACGCGGACATCATATCCATGTCGCTGGGAAGCTCGTCTCATTCTTCATCTCTGGATGAAGCGGTGGATAACGCAATATCCGCAGGAGTTGTCGTCGTCGTCGCCGCAGGAAACTCCGGCCCGTCGAGCGGTTCCATCTCGTGCCCGGGCGACGATCCGAACGCGATCACCGTGGGCGCAGTGGACAATGATGACATTATCGCCTCGTTCAGTTCCAGAGGCCCATCCTTCGGTAACGTGAAGCCCGAAATATCTAACGTTGGCGTAGGTGTCATATCCGCACGCTCGAAGGATGCGAGCATAGGCTCGCCTCTACAGGATAATAACTACTATATGTCGATGAGCGGAACGTCGATGGCCACGCCGATGACCTCGGGCGTCGTCGCTCTTATGCTCGATAAGGACCCCTCGCTGACGCCGGCGCAGGTCAAGTCCATTCTCGAGCGGTCGGCGAAGCACATGGGCAGCGCAGTCCCCAACAACGTTTATGGGTATGGCCGCGTGCAGGCCATGTACGCTGTCTTTAATATCACGTATAACGGCACTTTCAACCTGAACCGGACGTCGTATGGCTTTCCCGAGGGCGCTGGAAATGTGACCATCGGCGTGTCCCGCCTGGACGATGGCGAGGGCGCTGCGACAATCGATTACAATCTGAGCGAGAGCACTGCCCTGGCCGGTAGGGACTTCCTTGCGAATAACGGTACGCTCGCGTTTAGCCCCGGCGAGCTTTTCAAAACGTTCAACGTCACGCTCATTGACGACCAGGTTTATGATGGCAATAAAGTAATTAATTTGACGCTGTCCAATCCTGGAGGGAACTCGTCTATAGGCGCTAACGCTACGGCGGCTATTACTATCCTTGAAGATGATCCGCAGCCTGTGCTCCAGTTTAGCGACGCCTCTTACGTAGTATCCGAGAACGTCGGCTGCGTTACCGTTACTGTAGCAAGAAGCGCTAACCTGCATGGCCCGGTATCGGTGGCTTATACCACCTCGGATGGCACGGCTAAGGCCGGGGTCAATTATACTGCCTCCAGTGGCACTCTCGATTTCGGCGACGGCGAGTCCATGAAGAATTTCCGGGTCCCCATCATCAATAATAGCTACAACGGCACCGCTAAGACGGTCAACCTGGCGCTGAGCTTGCCGACGAACTATTCCGTGCTTGGCGCCAATCGTAATGCTGTTATCACGATAAATGATGACGACCCGGTGCCTGTCATCCAGTTTAACGTAACCTCATACACCGTATGGGAGAATGAGAGCCGTGCGACCATTACTGTCATCAGGTCGGTCGTAACGACGGGCGCCGTGTCCGTGACCTATAACATTACGGACGGAACGGCGTATTCCGGACTGAACTATACCGCAACCAATGGAACGCTCGACTTCGGTGACGGCCAGACGTTGAAAACATTCGATGTCATGGTCATCGATAATGATATTAAAAGCGCAAATAAGACCATTAACCTGAAATTGAATAGCACGACGAACGGCTCCATGCTAGGCACAAATAAGACGGCCACGCTCACAATACTAGAGGATGAACAGGCATCGACCTTTACATATAACCTGACGAAAGGCTGGAATTTGATATCCGTGCCCCTATATTTAGAAAACGATAGCGTGGAAGCGTTCTTCCCTGCTGCCGTAAGGGCTAACCTGACCGATATGTGGTATTACAATAACCGTACCTGGGTCTATTACTCGGGCACACAGGGATATAGCCAAAAATACGCTCACCTTACCAATGTGACGCCCGGCCAGGGCTATTGGGTAAAGCTATCGAATAACTCGACATTCACTATAAACGGCTTAAACAAGGTCAAAGGCGTTTCCTCGGTGAGTAGCGGATGGAGCATGATCGGCATCGAAGGCCTCGGGTCGCTGAATGCAATCAAGGTCTATTCAGGTAATAAGGATATGTGGTACTACAATAATGGGCAGTGGTATTATTACAGCGATACTTTGGGATATAGTCCGAAGTATCTCCATCTGGATAGTCTTGACCCTGGAAAAGGTTACTGGGTACACTATTAAAGGGGAGGGCTGATATGAAAAATAAGAATTGGAAATATGCTATAGTCTTGATCACTCTGGCACTATTTTTAGGGATGACGGTAACAATAGTGGTAGCACAGGAACTTCCACCGACACCTCCGAGTGATGCCCACAGTGGTGGCAATAGCGGTAGTAGTGGTAGTAGCGGCAGCAGCGGCGGCAGCTACAACCCCCCCGTGTTCGCATCTTACACCGACCCATTAAAATCCAGCGACGGCACCATCATCGGCCACCTTGATGCCAAAAATTTCAACAGCGTGCTCGTATGGGCCGAAAAGAACGACACTGTGGGCAACTCGACCTGCGTCCTGACGGTCGAGGGCGAGCTGGGCTCGATGCCTCCCGATAATTGCTGGCTGGACATCAACTTCTTAAGCGCCGATTCGGCCGCCGTGCCTCCAGGAATGGAGAGCGGCCTGGCGCTCGGGGTGATGAACATCACGAAGAGCCCGAGCGACTGGGGATACAAAAGCAACCCGACGTACACTCTTAAAATTACCTCGTCCGACACGAGCGTCAACCCGGACCACACGTATTATTTGGTCAGGAGCTCCGGCCCCGATTACCAGCTCCTGAAGCTCAGCATGAGCGTATCGGGCAACGAGACGACCGTCAAGTTCATCCCTCCGGGCGATGCGGGCACCTTCACGGTGATCAGGGCCCCGATGGCCACGCCCACGCCCACCCCCACGCCGACCCCTGAGCCCACGGCAACGCCGACACCCATCCCGGAGAACAACATGTGGAGCTTCCCCATATTCATCGCCATGTTCGCGGTCGGGGCTATCGCCGGCGCAGCGGTGCTGTACATATTCAACATACGCCGGTAATGGAATGGGCCTACGCCCCTCCATCGCTTTAATTTCCACACGATAGGCGTCAATCAAAAACAGTAAACAGAAGGTTTATTTTTATCGAATCCATTTAATCCTGTTATGCCACTCAAGTCCGGCTTTCGCGCCTTAACGAGCATCGACGGCGCGCTCAGCACTTTCTTAAGCTCATTTCAGCCCCTCGCGAGAGTAGAGACCGTGCCCCTGGAGGCCTCGGGCGAGCGGGTGCTCGCATCCGACATCCGGGCGCCGAGGGACGTCCCGCACTACGACAGGAGCGCCATGGACGGGTATGCCGTTGCGGCCTCGGACACGTTCGGGAGCAGCAAGGACGCCGGGGCCATCCTGAAGCTCACGACGAAGGATGCCATCGAGAGCGGCGAATGTAAGCAGGTGCACACGGGCAGCCCCATACCGGACGGGGCGGACGCCGTGCTCATGCTCGAGTACGTGGAAACGATGGGCGACAGCATCGAGGCGCTGGCCCAGGTATCCCCCGGCCAGAACATAGGGCGCAGGGGCGAGGACGTCAGGAAGGGCGACGTCGTATTCCACGAGGGCAGGCAGCTCAAGCCGTCTGACGTTGGCCTGCTGGCCTCCATGGGCTTTACCGAAGTATCGGTCTACGCGAGGCCCCGGGTGCTCATCATACCCACGGGCGAGGAGATCGTACCCAGGGGCGAGGAGCCTGGCCCGGGGCAGATGAACGAGAGCAACGGCGTGATGAATTACCTTTACGTAAAGCGATTCGGCGGCATCCCCGCGGTGCATGGGATCGTGTCCGATAAAAAAGACCTGCTCGCCGCCGCCTTGCGGGAGGGCGCCGGCTACGACCTCATCGTGACCACGGGCGGAAGCTCCGTGGGAAAGAGGGACCTCATCGCCGAAGTCCTCGAGAAAGCGGGGGAAGTGCTTATACACGGCGTCGCCATCAAGCCGGGAAAGCCGGTAGCGCTGGGCCTGGTGCAGCACGATGGTAAAAAGACGCCCATCGTATGTCTTCCGGGCTATCCGGCGGCATGCGCCGTGGACTCCATGGTCTTCGTGGACCCGACGGTTAAAAGGCTTGGCCACATGCCCCTGGCGGCATACCGGACGCAGAGAGCCACGCTCACAAGAAAGATCTTCTCGGAGCCAGGGTACCGCTCATACACGAGGGTATCCATCGAGGGCGATAAAGCAACGCCCATGCGCACGAAGGGCTCAGGCATATTAAGCTCAATATCCCACGCCGACGGCTACGTGATCACGCCCGAGGACACCGAGGGCCACGAGGCCGGAGAGGAAGTGGAGGTGACGTTCCTTGAGTAGGAAGGAGTTCAGGACTTTAGTCTCGTTAGAGGACGCCAGGAAGGCGCTGGAGCCTTTCTACCGGCGTTCCGTAGAGAGCGTGCCGCTGGGCGAATGCTACGACCGCACGCTGGCGGAGGACGTGTACTCGAAGGTGGACGTGCCCGGGTTCGACCGGGCCTCGATGGACGGCTACGCCGTCAAGGCCGCCGATACCTGGGGGGCGGACGAGGAAGCCCCGAAGGCGCTCAGGCTCGCCGGGATGATTCATGCCGGGGATAAGCCGGCAATTGCCGTGAAAGAGGGCACGGCCGTCGAGGTCGCCACCGGGGCGGTCATGCCCGCCGGGGCGAACGCCGTCGTGATGGTCGAGAACACCGACCTGCACGACGACATGGTCAACGTGCGGAAGCCCGTCACGCCCGGGGAGAACGTCATGCACACCGGGGCCGACGTCATGATGGGCGAGCTGGTGCTCCGGGAGGGGACGACCCTGACGTCCCGTGAGGTCAGCGTCCTGGCCGCCGTGGGCCTGGACCGTGTCAGGGTCTACAAAAAGCCAGTCGTCGCCATCATGTCCACGGGCAACGAGCTGGCCCCTCCGGGCACGAGGCTCGAGCCGGGGCAGATATACGACGTCAACGCCTACGCCGTGGGCGCCGGGGTAAGCGAGAACGGCGGCGTGCCCCTGTACTTGGGGATCGTGCGTGATACTCCCGAAGCGTTCCGGGACTCCGTGCTCGCGGCCATAAAGAAGGCGGACGTGGTCATCACGTCCGGCAGCACGTCGGCCGGCGCCTCCGACATGATGTTCTCCACCGTGGGCTCGGTCGGGAGGGTCCTGGTGCACGGCATAAAGATAAAGCCGGGCAAGCCCACCATCATCGGGGAAGCCGAAGGCAAGCCATTCATAGGCCTTCCGGGCTACCCGTCGTCCGCGCTCACCATCTTCAACGAGGTCGTGGCGCCCATGATCCGCCATATCAGCGGGCGCAGGGGCCGGGCCATTAAGGAAGTGCCCGCCCGGATGGCGCTGCGGGTCTCCGCCGAAGGCGGGAGGGAAGTGCTCCTGCCCGTTGGCCTCCTTAAAGCGCCCGAAGGCATGTCCGCCTACCCCGTAGAGAAGGGCTCGGGCGCCGTGTCGGCGCTCCTGGACGCGGACGGATACGTGGAAATCGGCGAGGACGTGCACGTCCTCGAGGAGGGCGAGCCGGTCAAAGTGCGCCTGCTCTCCGACGAGATCGCCTTCCCGGACCTGTTAATTATCGGCAGCCACTGCCTGGGCATCGACGTCATCGCCCGCATGATGGCCGCCCGGGGCTTTACCATCCGCTCCATCAACACGGGCTCCGCCGGCGGGCTCAGGGCCATCCGCAAGGGCATCGCCGACGTCGCCGGCATTCACCTCCTGGACGAGTCGGGCACGTACAACGAGTCCTTCGTCCGTGACCTTCCGGACGCTGTCCTCGTAAAAGGCTACATCCGGGAGCAGGGCCTCATCGTGGCGAAGGGCAACCCCATGAGCATAAAAGGCATCGCCGACCTGCCCGGAAAGCGGTTCATCAACCGCACGAAAGGCTCGGGCACCAGGACGCTGCTCGACCTGGAGCTGAAAAAGCTGGCCGCGGAAAGGCATACCACGCTCAAGGCGCTGGCCGGCACGATACCTGGCTACGATATAGAGGCGAAGACGCACAGCGCCGTGGCCTCGGCCATCCTCACCGGAAAGGCCGACGTGGGCCTGGGCATAAAGACCGTGGCGGACCAGAACGGCTTAGGGTTCATACCGCTCCGGGACGAGGAGTACGACTTCGCAGTACAGAAGGCCCGAATGGACAAGCCCGCAATCAAGGCTTTCCTGGACGTGCTGGGCTCCAGAGAATTTAAAAAGGATATCGAGGGGCTTGGCTACCGGCCGCGGCCGTGAGATGTAGCCTCCATTTTCTAATACATTTATAATTACAATAAACACCTGTGAAAAATTTTTTGATATTTTGTGTGCGCACAATTAAAAATTTCCTCGAAAATAAAAATAAATCTTCGACAAAAGGTGGAATATTTCTGCATTTTCAGGCCTATCCGAGTAGTATTTTTCGAAAAACAAGCGATTATACAATATATTTTCTCTCCTTATGCGAAGAGTTTATAACCCCAAATTTCTATAGTACAGTTAATTAGCAAAGCTACCTATTGAATGGCTATCACAGGGGGCTCGATTAATGGTAGATATAAAGATACCGATAAATAAAACAAGTTCAATAAATAAAATCGATTCTAATAGTAAACAATCTGTAAATTTTGCTGCAAAGTTTCCAGCAATAGTAGCGGTACTACTCATGTCAGGAATAATCCCTATTATGGCATTATTCTTGATAGCGGTTGTACCTGCGAGCGCTTTGGTTGATACCTCGGGAATGGATGTCGTTTATTCAGACTCATTCGATAACGAGGCCAACTGGAATAAAGGTGGCGGATGGCAATTTATAACCAACGGGTCCACGCCTAATCTCTGGGGCACCGGGAATATCGCATATATTAATGCCGGTGATGGGAAATATAATAAGCCTCAGACGTTGAAGACGGTCAGCAATATTGATCTATCGGAGTACAAAACGGTTCTTCTCCAATTCAATACTGACGTCTCATGCGTCAAGCGCGTTAACCAGAGGTCGTATGTCATTGTCACTAACGAGACGGGCTACTCGTACTACGTCTGGTCTAAATGCAAATCGAGCTATGACGGTATCGTCCAAATCGATATTTCAAAGCTGGTCGCCGGAAATAAGAGCATCAGCCTGACCTTCCAGTACCAGAGCAACAAGAAGAACAGTAACTGCTGGTGGGAAGTCGACGACGTCATGGTCTTCGGTAATAAGTCAGACGTTGCACCATGGAGCACTTTATATTTAGACGCGAGCTCGTATACCGTTGACGAAAACGCCGGCACGTTAACCTTTAACATACTCCGCGGCGGGGATACTACCGGCACCGTCGGCGTGAACTATACGACAGATAACAGCACCGCCCAGCCCGGAGTGAACTATGGTATTCTCGGAGACCCTGACGAGTACACTCGCACGGTCAGCTTCGCGCCGGGCGTCACGTCCCAGCCGGTCACCATACCGATCCTGGCCGATGGCGTGGTCACGCCGGACCTGACGTTCAACGTCTCGCTTGACACTCCCACGGGTAACGCGGCCCTGGCGGACCCCAACATCGCCAAGGTCACAATCCAGGATATGGACACCTATACCACGCTCGCGGTCCTGCAATTCGACTCTGCCACCTATTCGGTAGCCGAGGATGGAGGCCACGTGACGCTGAACGTGACCCGTACCGTGAATATAAATGGTACGGTGACGGTATCTTATTCGACAGCTAATGGGACGGCCCTAGCTGGCGTGAACTTCGGCACCGCGGGCGATGGAAGCGATGTGACCGATACGCTGACCTTTAACAGCGGCGATACGACAAAGCAGATCACGATTCCCATACTACCGGACGGGGTATATACGCCGGACCTATCGTTCACGGTCGAGTTAAGCGGTAATTCAAGTAACTCGAATCTGGAGGCTCCGAGCACTGCCACGGTTACAATAACCAACGTAGATCCATACGTGATCAATTTGGAGCAGGGCTGGAACCTGATATCGTTCCCGGTCGTGAACACGACTCTCAAGGCGAGCGATCTAGCAGGGACTGGAGTATACATCGTAGCCTCTTATAATAAGGACACCGGGGATTACGATGCCTATAATACCGTAAGCAGTCCGTCGGAGTACGACATAACGATGAGCACCGACATCGGCTACTTCGTATATTGTACGGCTGAAACTTCGATATCCGTCTACGGCCCAAGCCCATCGGACAGGAGCATTTCGATCAATCCGGGCTGGAATCTGATAGGCTGGAGCTCTTTCACGAGCTCGACCGCCAAGGCCGTATGCGCCCAGCCATCGCTCACGGGAGTGCAAATAATCGCAAAATATAACTTGACAACGGGCGATTATGATGCTTTCGCCGAAGGCTCAAGCCCGGACGAGTACGACTTTACAGTGCACGACGGAGCAGGATACTTCCTATACACGACATCCGCTGCACCGCAGATGTTATACTATGAGGTGATTTAAAATGAAAAAAGGATTGTTATTAACTCTAGCAACGGTGTTGTCGACGTTAATCATGTGTATATGCTTGTTAACGCCGGCGGTTTCAGCCCAGGGAGTGCCCCTGTTCATTTCGGGGCATGTTAAGGTGAACGGAGTCCTGACGCAAGGCGTTACTGTAACAGCCGGCGGTTCGACGAAGACTACCGATAGTAACGGCTACTATCAGATCGCTCCATCTGTCGCAAATGGTTCAAGCGTTACTGTAACAGCAACTTACGACGGCCATTCTGCATCGCATACAGTTACACAAAATATGCAGGGTGCTGAAACAGTTGATCTGGAGATAACGTACTCGACTTCTACGCCGACTCCAAGTGCTACTGCCACGGCTACTGCCACGGCTACGGCAACGCCAACGGCAACACCGACCGCCAACCCCAACAACGGCGGATCCGGCGGTAGCGGCGGCAGCTGGACTTATCCGGGGACACCGACGCCTACGCCCGTTCCCTCGCCCAGCGCTACAGCGGCAGCATCGGTAACGGCCTCGATCACCCCGACGCCTACGGTAGAGCCCACGCCCACGCCGACTCCTGAGCCCACGGCCGCTCCGTCCTCGGACATATCGTCCTGGTGGTGGCTCATACTATTGCTCATCATCGTGGCGATCGTGGCGGGATACTGGTACTTCACCAGGCAGCAATAAAACTGGGGGTAATTACCCCCTACTTTTTATTATTTACAACCAGCAACGGGCAGATTTTTTTAGAAACTGATTTTTAAAATCCGATAATATAGCTATTTTAATCAAGCCATTTAGATTGGTATCAGAATCAATATCATAGGATTAGAACGTATGCCATTCATAATAAATGTAATAAATTTCGTATTTTCCAGTTTTCAGGAATAAATTTTTCTTTTTTAAGATATCTTTATATAGACAAACTGTAATTTTCCTATTATTTAGGGTCTATACGTAATCTCGCGTATACAAATGAGGGGGCAGAAATACGACGGGAAATAAATCTAATATAAAAGATAGTGGGACGGGCAGCGAAAAGCCGCGACGTCCATGGGATCGCCTGCAGAGTAACATATTCAAGGTACCATTAACCCTTTTCATCATGCTCATTCTCGTCATAGCGACAGCCCCCTCCATTTCCACGATCGTACAGCGGTCAGGCCAGGCCGAAGCCATGTCCCCGCAGGCCGGGCCTGGAGTCATTTTTTACGAGCCCTTCAATAGCGATACACTACCCTCAGGATGGTCGAGCGGCGACGGGTCCTGGATAGTGAATGGCTCCGGCAACCAGTGTGGCTCGGGCAGCTATGCGTTCGTGAGTACGCACACCATTAACACGGCCCCTCCCCAGCCGTTCAATGCCCCGCTCGAGTCCCCCACGATCGACCTGTCGGGCGTGAAGACGGCGGTGCTCGAGTTCAACACCGATCTTAAGTATGACGTGAAGGTCGGCGACCTGATGGCCAAGGTCATCGTCGAGACCGGCTGCGGAAAACACGTCGTCTGGTGCTATAACAAAGAAAGTTATAACGGGAAGGTCTCGATCGACATCTCGGACATCGTGGCGGGCAGGGATGACGTCAGGCTGACCTTCATGTTCCGCGCACCGCCAGTCAAGTCGTCCCCGTACGAATCCTGGTGGCAGCTGGACGACGTGACCATCCGGACGAAGGACGTGGGTAAGCTTCGGTTCACGTCCGCGACCTACTCGGTCGACGAGGATAAAGGCCCTGCTATTGTCACGGTGGAGCGCGGCGATGGGAGCTACGGTACATTGAGCGTTTCCTATGGCACGAAAGATGGAACAGCGGTCGCCGGCCGGAACTATGAGCGTACAAGCGGCACCCTCACTTTCGGCGACGGTGAAACGAGTAAAACGATCACCATCGGGATCTTGGATGACGGCCTCAACTCCATCCATAAGGACTTTACGATCTCTCTTACCAACCCCTCCGTATGTGGCTCCCTCGGCAGCCCGAGCACCGCCACAGTCACGGTCATCAACACGGACCCCGTGCCCGTCGTCCAGTTCAGCGCGGCCTCTTACACGGCCGGCGAGAGCGATGGTAATGCGACTATCACCGTGTCCAAGGTAAACGATGCGGACGGGCCCATTTCGGTATTCTATACCACAAGCGATGGTACCGCTGTGCAGGGGCTGGACTATCTTCCTGCGAGCGGTACATTGGTATTCGGTCAGGGTGAGTTCAGCAAGACATTCAAGGTGCCCCTCGTCGATAACGGCCTCTATGAACCTGACGAGACGGTCAGCCTGGCCTTGAGCGACCCGAAGGGCGGCGCGAGCATCGGCGCCCGGGGCACCTCGGTGCTGACAATCAAGGACGATGACCCCGCGACAGCAATTCAGTTCAGCTCCTCAGCGTACTCAGTCGATGAGGACGGCGGCAATGCCACGATCACGGTCACCCGGACCAACGACGCAGCGAGCCCCGTCAGTGTAAATTATGCGACCCGCGACGGCACGGCCAGTGCCGGCAGCGATTATATTGCGGCCATTGGCGCCCTCACCTTCAGCCCCGGCGAGTTCACTAAGAGCTTTAAGGTGCCAATCCTTGAAGATAGCCTGTATGAGCCCGACGAGACGGTGAACCTCACATTGAGCGCCCCCACTGGCGGCGCAATTATTGGCACACCGGGTAGCGCCGTGCTCACGATAAACGATAACGATCCCGCACCTGTCGTCTACTTCAGCTCCTCCACGTATGGCGTGGACGAGGACGGCGGCGTTGTGGCCATCACCGTGTCCAGGGCAAACGATGCGGAAGGCCAGGTATCGGTCGATTATGCCACGAGCGATGGTACTGCCACGCAGGGGAAAGATTACACGGCCGCCAGCGGCACGCTGACCTTCAGCAAAGGCGAGTTCAGTAAGAGCTTTGAAGTGCGTATCCTCGACGACGGCCTCTATGAGCCCGACGAGACGGTCAACCTGGCCTTGAGTAATGCGGCCGGCGGCGCGGGCATCGGCACCCCGGGCAGCGCAGTGCTGACGATCCGCGATGACCGCGGCAACGACCTAGCGCCCGTTATCCAGTTCAGCATGAGCGAGTATTTCGTGAGCGAGGATGGCCATATCGCGACAATCACGGCGACCAGGGTCAACGATGCCCAGAACCCCATTACCGTAAGCTATACGACAAAGCCGGGCACCGCCATCCCCGATGAGGACTACTTCGAGACGAGCGGCACCTTGACATTTAGCCAGGGCGAGATGAGTAAAACCTTCGATGTGACTATCCTCAACGATGCCGATGCCGAGCCGACCGAGTCCGTCGACCTTGAGTTGAGCGCTCCGACGGGCGGGGCAGTGCTCGGAGAGCAAAAGACCGCCGTGTTGAATATATTAGATAATGACCAGAATGACCAACAATCATTTACTATCCAATTAAAGAAGGGATGGAACCTCATATCATTCCCGCTCGTAAATGATTCTGTTTGGGCGAGCCAGTTTACTGGTACTGCAATATCAACAGTATTATCATATGATCGTGTCAGCGGCAATTTTACCTCATATCTCGTTGGGATTAGTCCCCCGTCGTACGATATAAATCTGAGGACAGATAGCGGATATTTCCTATACTGTGAAGAGGACACTTTTATTGTAATCTATGGTTCCTTACCGGACCATCGGTCCATTGATATATTTCCAGGCTGGAATCTGATCGGCTGGAGTAGTTTAAGTACGTCTAATGCGAAAACCGTATGTGGTAAGATGGATGGCAGTCAGACTATTGATCATTATATAAACCCAGTCGATAACTACGAAAGCTATATAGAAGGAATAAGTCCAGATGAATATAGTTTCGATATGATACCCGGAGAGGGGTACTTCATTTATTCGGAATCTGAAAACATAGTAAAATATACATTCTAAGGTTGCGGGAGAATATGGGATTCGGGCAGTTGAAGAGTCTAATAATAATAGTAGCCATCGGGTTAATTACATTCAGCCAAATACCCCTTTACGCTTTATCTGAAGGCACTAACCCGGGCTGTACCATTTACGGGTATGTATATATTAACGATAATAGCAACCCTGTCGGTAGCGCTACGTTAAATTGTGATGGCCAACAGGCTACGAGTGCTGGGTCAGGGTTTTATCAGTTTAAATATACCATACAGGTAGGAAAACAGGTAACAATTGTTGCCCAATACAATGGACACGAGGTCAGGGACACGTTCACGGTTCCCAATATGGATAAGTTTCAAAGAAACATTATAATCACCATCGAAACGCCGACGACGACTCCTACCCCTTCAAACGAACCATCTACATCACCTCAGCCGACTGCACATCCCACGGCACGTGCGCCCAGCGATGTCGACGACTGGATATTAGGCCCCGGCCTGTGGTCAACTCCCACGCCAACGCCCGTACCGACAGCCACGCCGACATCCATCATCACGGCGACACCAACGGTATTGCCTACACCTACGCCGACCCCCGAGCCGACGGCGGCCGCCCAGACCACGGACCTGTCGTCCTGGTGGTGGCTCATCCTGTTGCTCATCACCGTGGCGTTAGTGGCGGGATACTGGTACTTCACGAAACAAAAATAACTCCCCGGGGGCACCCGCCCTCGGCCTCTTCTTTAAATAATTTCGACATCGCCTATGACGTTACCAGTTTCCGCCAGGAAGAAGCCCCATTTCCCGTCCTGGTTTTTCATCAGCGTGCCCATGTATTTTTCTCCCGGGACCAGCCGGCCGATCAGTATCCAACCGGTATCCATGGCGTCAACGTACACCCACCCTGCATCGGTCGTGTTGAACGCGTTGATCATGTGATTTGTGCCTGATTCAGGGCCGCTCGTGAACATTATCGATGCCATATATGCCTTAATGCCCCGGGATTCCGCGCGGTCGTTCAGCAGGACCGCAAAGTTCACGCAAACGAACTTTCCGGGGACAAGATCATGCTGCCTGTACGTGTCGTCCGTGGCCAGGAAAGCTATAAGCTCTTCAGTCGTCGGGTCTTGTGCGCCTGCAAATTCCGTACAGTACGCCTGAGTGCCGTTCGGGTACGGGAAGACGATGCCGTTCTTCGCCAGTAGTACCTGGGTGGTCGCACCTGATATTGCCGACGGCGCCGGCCCGAACGCGTTGAGGATCTCATCCTCCGTATACCATATTTTATTATTATCGAGGGGTATCCTTTCAGTCGACGTCGTGAGTACTGGCATGGAAAAGAGTGTCGAGGCCGTGGATGGGCTAAAGGATATTGAGGCCGGTTTGTCGCTCGAATTATTAGCAGCGATGGAAACGCTGAGCTGCAATATGACTAAAAATGCGGCTAATAAGATTACGACCAGAAATATGATGACCATAGGGCTGATAAGCTTATTTCTATAATTATTGTCCATTTAATTTTTTATAAATGATATTTGTATATAATAGTTGCCATAATAATGCCTGGTTAATAATAGCTTATGGTCCTATAATCTACAACATTTTATAGGCATCACCATAAGGGCTATATATCAAAAATGCCCTCTGAGCCTCCAATTTAGGGAAAATACCATGGTAGGGGAGCCACAACAAAAACACGTATCCATCGAGGACCTCTGCACGAGCTGCCACCCGGACCGGTGCTGTACGCGCTTCCTCTGGGTCTCAACGGAGGACGTCGAACGATGGAAGGCAGAGGGGCGGCAGGATATCCTGGCGCACATCAAGGCCAGGGTCGTGGAAGGCAGGCAGGTACACGAGGTCACATCGCCAGGCAGGTCCTGTTACTTTTTAAAGGACGGCTGGTGCTCCATACACGAGACCAAGCCCATCGTATGCCGTAATTTTTTATGCCTTAAAGCGCTCGAGCTGAAAGCGATAAATAACTGGTAGGGATATTTACCATAATTTCCTAACTAACGTTATTTTGATTTATGCTCGGCATACCAACAATAGCCATATCACAGTAAATCATAAATTATAATTTATGAACAATAAACAAATATAGTGAGCTAAAGCGAATATTTTTGACTATTTTTAGAGATATCTTTGAGTGTAAAATATTTTTTTAATAAACATTATATAATTTATAACAGTTTTGACAAACCCTTTTACAATAAGCGATAACTATTTAAAAATATATCTTCTAACTTGGTATTGTAGACATTGCCGTGTAATCCCATACATAGCATGTCTAATAACAATAAGGGGGCATTATAATATATGGCAAATAAAAAGCTAGCCACCATCTTCATAGTTGTACTAATTACTGTAATGATCAGCATGGCGCTTATCTCCTACGCCAGACCCGTAGCGGATATCGACATCGCGACTCAAACCGATATTAACCTGAACGTAAAGGTCGGTCTCTCCAGCGGCGGGTGGGCGCCAGGCGCCACCGTGACGCTGGTATACCCGGACGGCACGACCTTTACCGGAACGACTAACAACGGCGGAGAGTGTCACTTCTCCAACGTCCCGGCGGGGCCGTGCACTGTAACGGCGAGCCTGAACGGGGCGACGGCCAGCGCGTCGATCACGCTGACGACCGGTAACAATTACCTGGATCTGACATTGCCCGTGAATCCGTCTGTAACGCCTACTGCGACGCCTACTGCGACGCCTACGGCAACTCCGACGGCTACACCTACGGCAACTCCGACGGCTACACCTACGGCAACTCCGACGGCTACACCTACGGCAACTCCGACGGCTACACCTACGGCAACTCCGACGGCTACACCTACTGCGACGCCCACAGCAACGCCAACTGCCACTCCGACGGCTACACCTACTGCGACGCCCACAGCAACGCCAACTGCCACTCCGACGGCTACACCTACGGCAACCCCAACAGCCACGCCTACGGCTACTCCAACACCCACGGTCACGCCCGAACCGACATGGAACCCGACCCCGACTCCTAGCCCTGTTGAACAGGCCGGACCTTCGTCAGTAACGATAGCTCTCCCGCCGCAAAGCGATATGAGCTATATCTACGAAAATAATATACTCAGCTGGATCGTCACCGGGCCGATCAGCAACCCGACGATAACGGCCTACAACCTATTCGTCTGGGGCGCCGGGATATTCTCATAGAAAAAATGAGTTGATGCCGGCTTCAGGCCGGCATTTTATCCTTTTTACGAACATTAACATGGCTACCGCCACTGGCGATGATGGGTAAAATAACTACCAAGCATACGCCATAGAAAAAATATTTAGGTTAGTAATACAATCTTTGCCAGGCATAGAGATGGAAATATGGCGATAAACTGGTTAAAAAAGGACACTATCGCATTAATGGCCCTATCACTCGTAGGGTTCACGGCTTCATTTACCGGACACCTCATATCATCCAACCTGGGCAACTACATGGGCTCATACGGCTCGAGCATGACCGTCATCGGGCTGGTCATCGGGTCCCTGGCCATCGCCGAAGTCCTCCTGAAGACCCCGTTCGGCATCCTCTCGGACCGCGTAGGCAAGCTAAAGCTCATGCTCGGAGGCCTGGCGCTCCTCGTTATCGTCTCCCTCATGTTCCCCATGTTCCAGACCCCTCTCTTATTATTCGTCATCCGGTTCATGCAGGGCATCGCCATCGCCGCGTTCTCCACCACCTCGACGGCCCTGGTGGCCGACCTTTTCACGGACCGCAAGGGCGAGGCCATGGGCACGTACAACTCGTTCAAGGGCGCAGGCTACGCCCTCGGCCCGATCCTTGGCGGCCTGGTCACCCAGTACTTCGACTTCTTCGACACGTTCCTCCTCTGCGCCATAGCGGGCGCCGTAGTGCTCGTGCTCTGCTTTGTCTCTGTCCGGGAGAGCTTCACGCCCCCGAAAAAGAAGCAGTCAGTCGGCCTCATGCTCAAGGAGAGCAACAAGCTCGACTTCTTCAGTTGTTATTTCATCGGCATGAGTGGCATGCTGGCCTTCTACTCGATCATATCCTTCCTTCCCGTGTATGGCACGCAGAACGGCATCGGCGCCGGTGTGACGGGCGCCATACTGGGCGTGCAGGCAGTCGTATACGTGCTGGCCCAGTATTACTCCGGGAAGCTCGCCGATAAGTACGGCTCACGGGTGCCCATCATGACCGGCTCGATATTGCTGGCGGCGGGCGTGCTGATGATCGCGCTGGTGCCGGATCCCCTAGTCTGGGGAGCGGCCGTGATCCTGTCAGGTCTCGGCATATCGGCCCTGTGGGTGGTATCGAACTCATACCTGGCCTACGCCGCCCCATCGGCCATTATGGGCACGGTCATGGGCCTGTCGGGCACCTTTAAGGAGGTGGGCGACGGCGGAGGCCCTATACTAATAGGCCTCCTGGGCGACTGGATCGGCCTGAAGGGCGCCTTTTTGTGCATCCTCGTATTCCTGGCCATATCCTTCCTCATGGCCCTCACGCTGGACAACATGGTGGGACAGCAGAAGAAGGAAGTCGAGCCCATCAAGGCAAAATAAAATGGGGCCCATTGGCCCCTATTATATTATTTCCACGGTGCTGACGATATTCCCCGTCTCGGTCCGGAAGAAGCCCCACTTGCCGTCCCGGCATTCCATGAGTGTGCCCCGGTACTTGTCTCCCTCCCGGAGGGGGCCTATCAGTATCCACCCGTTCTCAGTAGCGTCGACGTAGACCCATCCGGCGTCCGTGGTGTTGAACGCGTTGACCATGTGGCCGCTGCCCGAAGATGGGCCGCTCGAGAAGAACACGGATGCCATGTGGGCCTCGATGCCCCTGGCCTCGGCGCTGTCATGAAGCATCACGGCGAAGTTCACGCAGACGAATTTGCCTTCCGTCAGTGTGTGCTGCCTGTACGTGTCGTCGGTGGCCAGGAACGCGATGACCTGGTCGGTCGTGGGTCTGGCAGCGCCCATGTGATCGGTATAGTACGCCATGGTGCCGTTCGGGTACGGGTACGCCCTATCGCCGCATTTTACCGGAAAAGTCTCAGTAGCGTTCTGAGCTAATGAGGCAGGTTCCGGGCCAAACGCCCCGAGTATCTCGTCCACCGTGTACCAATTTCGGTCGCCGGCCAGAGGAGTCCTCGCAGGCGATACGGTCGGATCGGGCGTTGCCGCATATGCCACTATGCCCGAATCCGATGACGATGAAAGCGATAACATGGCCGTGTTATTATCACCAGGGCCAGTAGAAGATACGCCCATTTTTATAATAGCTGCGGCCGATATAGCGGCAATGACCGCTATGGCTAAGGCTATTTTAACAAGTTTTTTTAACTCAACCATCCCCTAATAGGGATAAGTTAAACCTGTACTTATATAAAATTTGTTCTCCTGGCGGTCATAAATTAAGGGATGTCGTGCCATATATTTGGCTGCCAAATATATGGGTATTAGCGTATATTTATTTTAGGGCTTATCCATGGAGAGCAAGATAAGCACGGGCCATCCCGACGGGCCCCGCCATGTAAACGTCGTCAAAAGGAGAGGCCGGCTTCGCTCCCATCTTCATTTTCATCGCCATGTCCCTCCGGGGGCCGGTCGCTATGACGGCCTTCGGCTCGACGGTCTCCTTCACGAACGCCCCGTGGCCGCCCTCGTCGAAGATCTCCCCGTTGGTCAGGGTACCGTCGGCCAGCTTTTTTATGTACAGCGCCAGCTTTTTATGGGTCAGGTCGGCCGTGTGGGTCTCGAATATGCCCGCTATGGTGCCATCCCCTGAAACAGAGACGGCCGTGGTGTGGCCGTTGCCTACGTCGACGGCGACCGCGGGCAGGGGCTCCGCGTAGAGGCCCCCGAATATGCCCGCCATCTTCGTGTCCATCACCAGGACGTCCTCGTATCCCTCGTCCTTCAGGCTCTGGATTACGGCGCTCACCCGGGAATATTTCGGCGTCTTTTTCGTAAAAATAAAATCCTTGAAAGTGGCTCCCTTTTTTATCTTTTTACCGAACTGCTCGAACCGGAACTGCCTGTCGCTTACTCCCCTCGGGGCCACGCCGTGGTCCTGCACGGCCACCGCAACCACGGGCCTCTCCGGTAACGGGTAGCTCATCCTTGCGAACGCGTCCTTAAAAGAAGCCATATCGATGTCCCGTAAAGTAAGCTTCAGGTACGGCTTCTTCATGTCCTCTTCTGTGCCGACCTCGATGCCCCTGGCTTTGACCTGCTCCAGGTCGTCGCGGACGGTTCGGGCAGCATCGGGGGTCATGACCACACGGTGCTTTTGCGCATGCCTCACGAGGGCGCCGCTTAAGGCTCCCCCTCCCATGGTGTAGCCATCGCAAAAGATATCCTTCCGGGCCCTGCGCACGACGGCAGCATAGAGCTGCGTGGGCGCCGGCATAACGATCTTAGCATGAAAAGTCAGTTCATCGTCCGTTAAAAGTACATCCTGAGTCCCCGAGCCCACGTCGATGGCGAAGATCAGAGGATGCTCACCTCGCCGGTATCGGTGATGTCGATCTCCATGTCGTCCTCGAGCGTCCTGTTACCGATAATGGTGCCCTTCTCTTTTTTTACGCGGGTGATCAGGTCGAGCGAATTCGACTTCACGTGGATCCCCGACTTGTCCGCCTCGGAGAACACGATCTCGGGTATCTTCATGACGTCGGTCCCCTTCTTGATGGCGATCCGGACGGGGGAGACGATGCTTTCCCATTCCTTCAGGGTCTCCCGGGAGCGATCGATGTTCTCCCTGGCCCTCTTCTCGATGAGGCTGACGTTCGCCCTGGTGGTCTTGATACGCCGGGCGATCTCGTCCTGGGTAAGGCCGGATTGCCTCAGCCTCAGCACCATGACCTGCCTCTTCGTAAGGAATGATTTATTACCCATCACGCATTGTTATGTTCTAATTACACTATATATTTTGGGTTTGTGGATCACATGGACAGCCCTCTTGTAAAAGAATACGACTCCGTTAAAGTGACCAGGATGGGGAAGGAGCCCGCGAAGGACCCCGTTATCGTGGAGACGACGATCGACCTTTTAGTGAACGGGACCCGGCTGTCCTCCATCGTCACCACGCCCGAGATGCACAAGGAGCTCGTCATGGGATACCTCGTCACGGAGGGCGCTGTGCGCTCCCGGGACGATATCCAGGGTATCGAGCAGAAGGGCAACAAAGTGGACGTGAAGATTAAGAACTTCGAGCACTTCGACCTGTGGTACGAGCTCCGCTCCTCCGGGTGCATCGGCATCAACTGGGAACACCGGGACGAGGACCTGTTCCTGCCCGTGGAGCAGAAATTTAATATCAACGTCATCCTGGACAGCCTGAAGTACCTTTACTCGGAGGTTCACGACCGCACCAGGGGCGCCCACATGGCGTGCCTGGTGGACGCTTCGGGCCGGGCAGGGCACATCGCCCTGGACGTGGGCCGGCACAACGCCATCGATAAGGTTGTCGGGGCTGCGACGCTCGCCGGGGACGACATAACGAAGATGTTCATGCTGTCCTCGGGACGGCAGCCCGCGGGGATGGTCATGAAGGCCGCCCGGGCGAGAATACCGCTCGTCGTATCGAAGGCTGCGCCCATTAGCTCGGGCATCGACGGCGCCCGCAGGGCGAACCTGACGCTGTGCTGTTTCGCCGATAAGGATAAGCTAAAGGCGTTCTCGTGCCCGGAGCGTATCATCGTTTAAACTATTTTTCAAACTCCAGTAATGCGGACCGCTCTCTGACCAAAAGCGGAATACGCTCTTTTCCCACGATGTCGACTTCGGCCGGCGTGATGTCGTACAGGCGCATGAGCGCCTCGTCCTTCCGGTGGTCGTAGTCGACGACTTTTTCGTCCACCCTGTCCAGCGCGGCCCGTGCCTTATCCTCGGCGCATCCCGGCTCGTCGCCCACGATAATAATAGCTACGTTATTCGTGCCCTCGCGGATGCCCAGCTCCAGAGCCTTCTCGATCTGGCGGCGGCCCCTGAGGTACAGCATGATCTCCATGCCCAGGTCCCGGGCCAGGTTCCTCTTCTCCCGGAACGCCTCCACGGCCTTGTCCGAGGCGAACTCGATGTGGCCCCGGCCGGCCACCAGGTCCGCGTTGACCGCCTGTACCGTGACGCCGCACTCTTTGCCGATGGCCGTCAGCTTACCAATAAAAGCCTTAACGTCTTTAATTTCCACTTTGCCGCCGACGATGATGAGACCCGTCATTACTGCCTACTTGAGGCTAAAAACAGATAAAATTAATCCCCGAAGCTGAACAGCGTGCTCTGTCCCATGACCTCTTCGTCGGGCTCCGTCGAGACGGGAACGTCTTTACGCCCGAGCTGGGACAGTATTTTCGCGGCCACCTTCTCGCCCATTAAGGCCGCCAGTACCTGGAGGTCGACATGCTTCAGCGCCTCCCTGTTCTTATAGCCAGCCTCGTAGAGACGGCGGGCGCGGACGCGGCCCACGCCCTCCAGCTCAATGAGATCCATGAGCTCCTTGCTGACGCCGTAGTCGATGCGCACGGCCAGCTCCCGTGCTTCCCGGGTCAAGGGCGCTTTCAGCAAATGCGATATCTCGGCCGTCGAGTGCATGAGCCAGACGCAGGTCTCCATTAAATTACGCACGTCGCCGGGGCCGATGTTGTAGAAGGCGGTCATCTCCTCCTCGTTCTTCTCGTTGACCCACATGTCTACCAGGGCTGCCGTCTTTACGCTTGAAAGGAAGGCTTCGAAATCCGTCTCGTCCCCTACGTCGGGCACATCTGTGAGGAAGTCCGATATGTGCTCGTCCGTGTACTTGATGATCCAGCCGTAGTCCGACCGGCGGAGGTACAGGGACTTCACGTCGGGCGTCGAGGCTATCAGCTGTAAAAGGGCCATCTCAGTGTTATAGGGTTCCTGCCTCTTCTTGGAGGCCTCCAGCGCCCTCACGATGATGGAGGCGGATAGAGGATCGATGTACAGGCGGGACGTCAGCCTGCCCAGCTCGGTCGCCCTAAGCCGGTCCGCCGTCCTTATGATCATCCTCTCGGCCTCCAGGAAATCGAGCACATTATCGATCACGGCGGACAGGTCGCCTCGCTGATGAGCGTAGAACGTGGTGTCCATGAACTCGTTAAGGCCTATGACGTCGCCGCAGAAATCGGTGGCGATGGCCGAAAGCACGTGGGCCCGCATCGCGGGCTCGGTGCCCAGCTTGGAGGTGATCTGCTCGGGAAGGGAGAGCACGTAGTTCTCCATGAGCTCGCCCAGCTCATCGTAGTTCTTCGCGATGAGCACGGCCTCTCCGTATGGGTCGAGCCCGGGCCTTCCGGCCCGCCCGGCCATCTGTTTGTACTCGAGGACCGGTATGGGCACGTTCCCGTAGTTCACGTCGAAGCGCCGGTAGTCCCTTATGATCACTCGCCGGGCCGGCAGGTTAAGGCCGGCCGCCAGGGTCGGCGTGCACGCGATGACCTTGACGGTGTTCTTCCTGAAGGCGTTCTCGATGATGTGCCGGTGCTCGCCCTTGAGCCCCGCGTGGTGGAAGGCTACGCCGTGCTCCACGCAGGCGGCGAGCTTGGCGCACGTGTCCGTCTCCGCGTGGCGCATGACCTGCTGCTTGACCTCTAAAAAAGCGGCCTTTTCCTCCTCCGTCATCTTCCTGGAGAGGCTTTTGGCGAGCTTCTGGGCGATGCTCTCGCTGCTCTTCCTAGTGTTGGCAAACACGATGCACTGGCCGCCCTCGGCCAGCGTGTCGGAGACCAGCGCCTGAACGTCGTCGGGGCCGGGCGTCTTTATGACCCGCTTATCGTTAGAAAAGTTGATCGCCCTTCCGAAGAATACGCCCTCTTTAAGCTCCGTCGGCCTCCACTCGCTTACGACCAGCTGTGCCTTCATCCAGTCAGCGAGCTCTTTAGCGTTGCCGATGGTGGCGGACAGGGCGATGATCTGCAAGGCAGGATTGAGCCGCTTGAGCTTGGCCAGGGTGACCTCCAGGGTCGGGCCCCTGTTAGCAGAATCGATGAGGTGTACCTCGTCGGCGACGACCACGGTGAGGCTCGACAGCCACGGGGCCCCGTTCCGGAGCAGCGAGTCGGTCTTTTCCGAGGTGGCGACGATGATGTCACGATCCTTGAGCCACTCGTCCTTCGAGTCGTAGTCGCCCGTGGATATGCCTGCCCTGACCCCGAGGCCCTCGAACTGCCTGAACCGCTCGAACTTCTCCGAGGCCAGCGCCTTCAGAGGAACGATATAGAGCGCTTTACCCCCGGCGGCGATGGACTTGAGCATGGCCATCTCGGCTAAGAGCGTCTTGCCGCTGGCCGTGGGTATGGCCGCCAGCAGGCTCTTCCCGTCCAGGAAGCCCTTTTTTACGGCCTCCGCCTGGGGCGGGTAGAGCTCCCTGATGCCTGAGGCTTCGTAAAAGTCCTTGATATCTGTCGGCAGGTCCAGCTCGGCTATTTTCATTAGCGCAAAGGACGCCCCCATCTTAAATCATCTTTTCCCTCGCGCCCCGAAAGTACTCTCCTCGAGCGAGGTTAAGCTTCTCTAAGCCTCAAAAGAATGCACGAAGACTGTTTCAGCCACGAAGTGTCTCGAAGCTTGCCTGAAGTGACACTAAAATTTTTTAAAAAGGGGCTTATTGATCGCTGTTATTTAATTATATTAAAAATCTTAGAGTGGCTTTGAGCCAGCTTCGAGTCGCTTTGAGGCTGAAAAAGTCTTCGTGCATTCTTATATTGCTTTGAGGGGCTTAAACGGACGGGAGCTGCACGACGAAACGGCTACCATCGCCGGGCTTTCCGGGGACGCGGTCCTCGGCCCAGACCCGGCCGTTAAAACCTTCGACCAGGGACCGCACAATATACAGGCCAAGGCCGCTGCCGGGCGCTTTGGTGCTGCCGCGCTTCATGCGGGAGAAGATAGCATCTTTCAGGCCCTCGGGTATGCCGGGGCCGTCATCCTCGACGCTCACTTCGCAACAGCGCACGCCGTTATGCACGCAGGGCCTGACGCCGATGGACACCTTCAGGGGGCCGGTGGAGTGCTTGACGGCGTTGCCGACGATGTTCGAGAACACGTCCTTGAGCAGCCGGCTGGCCATGACCTGGCACTCGACGGGGCGGTACTCGATAGTAACGTCCCTTCCGGGCACGATGGAGTACTCCTCCGCAACTTCCGATAATATCGCCCCGAGGTCCACGGCTTCAAGCCTGAGCTTCCGGTCTACGGCCTGCTGGACCTTCCTCAGGTTATCGATGAGCCTGGAGCTCTCCTGGAGCATTGCATAGGAGCGGCTTATGTAAGCGTAGACGGGGTCGTCCTCCTGCACCGCTTTCATGGCCATCTCCAGGTATCCCAATGCCACCTGGTCCATGTTGTTGATGTCATGGCCCATGAGGTCCAGGTACATCTCGGCGTTCTCTTTAGAGTTCTTCAGCGCCTCCTCGGTCCGCTTGCGGTCCGTGATGTCAACGGCCGTCACCAGGATGGCCGGGCGCTTGTTGTACTCGATAAGCCCTGGCGTCAGCTCGGCCCAGCGCTCCTCGCCGCCCCTGGTCACGAACTTGATCTCGTACCGCGGCGGAGACAGCTGGCCGTGGCGTCTGGCCCGGCCGTTCCTCTTGACGAGCTCCTGGTAATCCGGGTGGACCCAGTCCCAGAAGTTCATCGTCAGCAGCTCCTCTTCCGAGTAGCCGGTGATCCTGCACGTGGCGGGGTTCACGTACCTAAACCGCCCCTTCTGGTAGATGAAGATGGCCGACGACGTGGTCTCGGCGAGCACGCGGAACTTTTCCTCGCTCAGGGCCAGCTCCTCTGTCCTTTCCTTGACACGGCGCTCCAGCCTCTCGTGAGCCTTCCAGCGCTCACTCACGTCCCGGAAGGTCACGATGGCTCCTACCTTTACTCTCCCCGAATGCAGTGCCCCGCCGCTCAGCTCTATTGGCACCTGCCTTCCGTCCCCGTCGACCATCTCGATCTCAAGGGGCGGCACCGGCGACCCTACCATCCCCTGGCTGAACGCCTGTATAGCTCGATCTTTATAGGCGTCCACGACAAAATAGGTGAAATGGCGGCCAATGATGTCATCGTATGGCCTGCCCATCATTTTTATTCCGCTGGGATTAACGTAGGTGATAATGCCTTTCGTGTCCACCGTAATGATAGCATCGTTCGTCGACGTGATGATCGTCCGGTACTTTTCCTCGGACTCCATCAGCTTTCTTTCGACCATATCCTGCGCGGTCACGTCCCGTATGGACTCTATGGCCCCGACCGGCTTCCCGTTCAGGCCGTACAGCCTGGCCGCGGTCCCCCAGAGGACGACGTCCCGCCCTTTTACCTTCGCCTTGATGGTCAGCGCCTCAAGCGTGTCCCCGTGCACGATGATGTTCGTGTACCTGCTGCTGACCTCCTCCCTGGGCAACCCGACCATGTCCACGAGTATCGGCATGCGCTTGCCATAGAACGGTATGGAGTACTCGTAATTTCCTTTTCCCAGCATGTCCTCCGCGGGGACGCCCGTCATCTCGCCCATCGCCTTATTCCAGGCGACGACCCTGCCCCCGTTGTCGACGACGAGCGTGGCGTCCGGGTAGAATTCGACGATGCTGGAGGGTAGTATCACAGAGTCATGGAGACGGTCGTAAAAATTGCCCTTATCTTCTGGAAGCATGCCTACCATGTGCCATACCTCCGGCCCGTAGGCTCCAGACGCCAAAAATTAGTGTCGCTACCGTGACATGTGTTTGATACGCATACCCGACCGTACATCGCTGTCTCCGCGCCCCCCTTGCGGATCCTTTCTTAAGCTAAGGCTTGTTAATTGTACTATAAGGACGGTCAGGCCTTAAATGTTACCCAGGCATGAAATCTTTCTGGACGGCGATGACCTCTGCCGAATCTTTTGCTGAGGCGTATGCGTCGAGGGGCTCTCTGTTCAGGGCGAGGAATGTCTCCCCCCACTTGAACCTGTCCGCCACCTCGCGGGCTTGCTCCTCGCACCCCAGGATATACAGCGCTGCGACGAAGGCCTCGGCGCTGTTGAGCATAAAGGGTTTACCATAGTTCACGGGGTTCGAAGCCAATAAATAAGGAAGCGCCCGCTCCTCCATCCGCCTGGAGTTGAGCTTCGGGAATATGCGCTCCACTTCCTCCCAGGTGCAGTCGAGCACGACGATGCCCCTCCGGGCATAAGGCAGGTCGGCCCTCGAGATGGCCTTCTCCGCCAGCGGGCTCATCAAGACCGCCCCCCTGGGCAGCTTATCCACCGCCTCGTATACCGTCGCCAGGCCGAACTTCTGCATCCGGCGGGCCGAGCACTTCTTCGGGTCGTCCTGGCGGGCGTGGTACACGTACAGCGGGACCATGGAAAATCGTTTATAGGATTGGCGTGATTTAGCTTTAATATTTGCCGGGGACGTTTATGGCGAACAAGCTCGCTCGAATAGTCATCAGACTAAAAGCTATCTGGGAATTGACGAGGCTGGAACACGGCTTCATCTACGGGCTGGGCGTGCTCATCGCCCTCGCCATAGGCAAAGGGGGCGTGCCCGACCCGGCCATCGCGGCCGCGGGCGTCGCCGGCGCCGTGCTGGCTGAAATGGGCGCTTTCGCCCTTAACGACTACTTCGACGTCGAAGTGGACATCAAAAATAACCGGACGGACAGGCCCATCGTGAGAGGGGACGTCTCGAAGGCCGAGGCCCTGTGGATCGCTATTGCGACGTCCCTGCTGAGCGTCGTGGCCATGTACTTCACCGGCAGCATGGGCGCGGTCCTGGCGCTCATATTCCTC
Organism: Methanocella paludicola SANAE; assembly: GCF_000011005.1. NCBI lineage: Archaea > Methanobacteriati > Methanobacteriota > Methanomicrobia > Methanocellales > Methanocellaceae > Methanocella > Methanocella paludicola. The sequence goes on along the minus strand of NC_013665.1, from coordinate 2,728,790 downwards.
GTCCTCTTCGGCGCGCTCTATAACGCCAGGCTCAAGGAGTACGGCATCTGGGGTAACGTCTATATCAGTTTCACAATGGCTGCCCCCTTCATATTCGGCAGCATGCTCTTCGCCAATAACAACCTCGCCCTGTACGCCATCGCGGCCATCGCGTTCGTGGTCGGGCTGGGCCGGGAGATCATGAAGGGGATCATGGACATGGAGGGCGACGCCCTCCGTGACGTCCGGACCGTGGCGCGCACCTGGGGCCCCGACCGGGCCAAATACATGGCCGTGGCGCTCTATGTTTTGGGCATGCTCCTGTCGCCCCTGCCCCTTTTAATGCAGAACACGAAGTTCTACATGAGCCCCGTCTACGGCGCCTCTGCCCTCGTTTCGGTGGCCATCCTTGCCTACGTGTGCTACACGCTCCTGAAGAGCCACGACGTCAGGACCATAGGGAAAGCCCGTAAGACCACGCTCGCCTCGATGGCGATCGCGCTCCTGGGCGTGCTGCTCACGGCTTTGCTCTGATAACTTTTATTGCGGCGCCCGCCATACGCGGTAAATGCCATGTCGCTGCACGACCTCATAGGCCGTATCGAGCCCGAGGCCATACCTTTCCCGCTGTCGAGGCTTTACTCCTGGATCACGTCGTCCCGCATGGTCAGGGACTATTACGATAGCGTCGCCGCCCAGGTGCTGGAGCGCCTGCCCGCCGGCCGCATCCTTGACGTGGGCACAGGCCCCGGGAGGCTGCCCATCGCCATAGCATCTAAGAACAAGTACGTCCACGTCACGGGCCTGGACCTCTCTGCGGACATGGTGAAGATCGCCCCGGCCCTGGCCGCGAAGAGGGGCGTCACTAACGTCGACTTCAGGGCGGGCAGCGCCGACGACCTGCCTTTCGGGGACCGGGAGTTCGACCTGGCGATAAGCACCCTCTCGTTCCACCACTGGAGGGAGCCCGGTAAGGCCCTCGATGAGTTATACCGCGTCCTGAGAGAAGGCGGCGAGGCCTGGATCTATGACATCCCTAAAAAGGTCAACCCGCTGGTATGGGAGGACCTGAAACGGCGATACGGCTTCTTCGCCCCCACGTTCATGCACCTGCACACGTTCACCGAGCACTTCTACGACGAGAAGTCCCTGGGCGAGCTGGCCTCGGGCTCAAGGTTCAAAAAGTACGACATCGATTACCGGCTTTTTACTTACCGGCTGCGACTCTATAAATAAAAAAGTGTTTATCTTACAATGGTTTCCTTGAGCTTCTCAATTCCGCCCGACTCGTATACGGCGTTCCCCACTACGATGGTGTCAGCGTGCTGCGCCATCTCCTCCGCCTTTTCCCGGGAGTTGATGCCCCCGCCATAGAACAGCCGGGCATCGTGCAGCCTCTCCTTGACGCTTTTTACCAGCGAAGGCTCGCCAAACGTGCCGCTGTACTCGACGTACACGACGGGGAAGTGGAAGAACCGGTCCGCGCACTCCGCGTAGGCGGCCGCCTCGCGCGGCGTTATCTCTGTCTTCGCCTTCGTGACGATGGCCACGGCGGACCTGGGGTTTAATACGATGTACGCCTCGGGCACGACCCTGTCCCAGTCGATGTCGAAGTGCTGTACCCATATCTTGTGGGCGCCCATGAACCAGAAGGCCACGTCGGTGTTCAGCACGGAGGGCACGAAGAGCAGGTCCATATCGTCCCGCAGGCCGTCCGTGCCCGAGGGCTCCAGCACTTTAGGGATACTGTAGTCCTTGAGCATTTCAGCCAGGCGGGCGACGTTCTCCTTCGTGATGTTCTGCGTGCCGGAGACCATGATGGCGTCCGTCCCGGAGTCCACTATCTCCGCCACCGCCTTCGGCGTGATGGGCTTATCCGGGTCCAGCTTGGTCACGTGCCTCCACTTCTTCCAGTCGATCATGATCCTCCTTTTAGCGAACGATGCGCTCGATGGGCACGATGAGGATGTCCCGCGCGCCTACGCTCTTCAGCTCGTTGACGACCTTGTAGATCTCCCTCTCCGGGACGACCGCGTGGACCGCGCACATGGGCGAGTTTGACTCGACCTTCATCACCGTCGGGCCCGAAAGGCCGGGGAGCTTCTTCTTCACTTCTTCCAGCGAGGTCGCGGGAACGTTCATCATTAAGTAGCGCTTGCCTTTGGCCTCGATGACGCTCTCCAGCGCCAGCTTGATCTCGGAGACCTTCTTCGGGTGCCTCTCCAGGCTCTCCCTGCTCGCGATGAGCCGCTGCGAGGTGCGCAGCACGTGCTCGATGACTACCAGATGGTTCATGGACAGCGTGGTGCCGCTGGACGTCAGGTCCACTATCGCGTCGGCGACCCCGATATGGGGCGTGACCTCGGTGGCCCCCGAGACCTCGACGACGTGCACCTTGATGCCCTTTGACTCGAAAAATTTCCCGGTCACTTCGGGGAACTCGGTGGCGATCTTCTTTCCGGCAAGCTGCTCCGCCCGGCCGATGCCCGACTCGTCCGGCACTGCCAGCACCAGGTCGGCCTTGCCGATGCCTATGTCGAGGAGCGTCTCGACGCTCGCCCCTGACTCACGGATGAAGTCCTCGCCGGTGATGCCCAGGTCAGCGGCGCCGTTCTCCACGTACTCGGGAATGTCCCTCGCCCGGGCGAACAAAAGCGAGATATCATCGTCCACGGTCTTCGCGAAAAGGCTCCGCGAAGAGTGGTCCACGACATGCAGCCCCGCCCGCTCGAACAGGTCCATGATCGGCTCGTATATCCTTCCTTTGTTGGGCAGCGCTATTCGTACCATGTATTATCGAACTTAATAACACGACGGAGGATATAAGCCTTTAGACGCGGCCTCAGATAAAATAGAGGATGCAGGGAACGAGGAGCACCCCCATCAGGCACGTCTTCCTCACGTTAACCAGGTGGGGCGCCAGCCCGAGCATTGCCGCCAGCACAAAGACCGCGAACCCCAGGAATCCCGTCATTGTCAGGCTCATTGCCCCAAGGAATGCCAGTACCGTGGTGTTGAGCAGGCCGTAGTTAATTTTCGCGAACACTGCGGCGGCGACGCCGCCTGCTAGCATCGTTACCGGGTACGACAGCGCCCCCGCAAGGCACATGGCGAATGCCAGCAGCATGAACGTCCGAAAGTCGATGGCTCCGATGACCGCCTGGGCGGCCGCTACAGCGCCGCTCCTGGGGTGGCCGATGACGTACAGGGCCACCAGCGAGAAGACGGCGTTGGCCGTATTCACGCCAGAGACGGAAACGAGGTACTTCCTGTCGTCGGCCTCGCTCTTTTTCGAGAACATGCCGGTTATGGTGGTCGCCACTCCAGTGCTCACCGCCGGGAACCAGGATACCAGGGCGCCTGCAGCCGTGCCCGCGGCCGCTCCCCTCAGGACATCCCCGGCCGGCAGCGATAGCGTGCTCTTGTACTGGGGAGGCATGATCGGCGTGGAGCGCAGGCTGAGGAGAAGCGTCGGAGCGCCGAACAGCCCCGACAGGAGCGGCAGGAGCATCTCGGGCGCGGCGATGTGTATGAGAGGGGAGAGCAGCCCCTCGGCGCCGAACGCCGCCAGGCCGAGGAAACCGCAAGCCAGGAATATGGCGGCTGCCCAGGCGACGGCCTTCAGCCTTTCAGGAGCCCCCGCGAACGGCCCCGTACCTTTATTCGATAGGATCACCAGCCCAGATATCGCGATAAGGATGAGGCCCATGTAGTCCTGTATGGGGCCGTTGAAGTGCCTGAAGAAGAGCGAGAGCGGCGCCATGAGCAATAGCGACACGCCGATGGCCAGGCCGCTGCCCATGGCCGAAAGGCGGACAGCCTCTACGCCCCTGCCCTCGAGCAGCATCCGGTGGCCGGGGAGCACCGCCATGACCGTGGCCTCGTCGGGAGCCCCCAGGAATATTGAGGGCACGATGTCCAGGAAGCTCTGGGAGACGGTGCTGGCAACGATCATCACGGCCACGTAGAGGGCCGGCACGCCCAGGGCCGCCAGCGCAGGGGCAAGGCCCAGCAGGATCGCCGACGTGTTGTTAACATGCACCCCCGGGAGCAGCCCTGCCACAGCGCCCACCGCGATGCCGGCGAGCACCGACGATGCTAATAATAACAGCGAAAGCTCAAGCACAATAAAGACTTATTTTCAAAATATTAAAAATTAGTGGTACGCTCCTTCATACGAAAATATATCAGGCCGCGGGCCAACCTTTCATAATATGAAGATCATCGCGATCACCAGCAGCCCGAAGGGCAAGAACAGCCTGACGCTCAGGCTCGTGAACGCGGCCCTGGAGGGGGCCCGCGAGGCCGGCGCCGAGACCGAGATCATCGACGTCGCCCGGAAAAAGGTAAACTACTGTAAGGGCTGCGTTAACTGCTATAAGGTCGGCGAGTGCGCGCAGAAGGACGAGTACGCCGGAATAAAAGAAAAGCTGCTCGCAGCCGACGGCATCATCCTGAGCAGCCCCAACTACATCGACGGCGTCACCGCCCAGCTCAAGACGCTATTGGACCGGAGCGCCAACTTCATCCACGAGCAGCTAATGGACGGCAAGTACGGCGTCACGCTGACCACGGCGGGCGGCGGGGGCGATGAGAAGGTGCTCGCCGTCATGAACGCCTTCATCAACAAGTCCGGCGGCCTGGTGGTCGGCAGCGCCAGCTTCCTGGCGGCCCAGGGGCCCCAGGGGATGGACGCAGGGATCAAGAAGGCTCACGCCCTGGGCATGGACATGGTCGCGGCAATAAAGGAAAAGCGCCACTACCCGGAGCAGGAGGCAGCCCATAAGGAATGGCGCAAGAATTTCAGCCAGAGCGTCAAGTACAATAAGGAGAACTGGGCCCACAACTACCAGCACTGGGTAGAAAAGGGCTGGCTTAAGGCATAATTCTTTTTTTCTTCGTTGTAGGCTCACTGGCTTATCGTGATCTCGCCGTACGAGGAGCCCGGGGGCATCGTGGCCTGAGCGATGTAGACGCCCTCGGCCGGCACGTCCGCCATGGACTGGCCGAGCTGGGAGCCCGGTGTCATGGGCCTGATATAGAACGACTCGCCCGTCAGGACGTCGTAAATATACACGTATCCGGAGTCATACGGGGTGCGGGTGAACGTATAGCCGATCTTGATATATCCCTTATGGGCCTTGAACGGCGCAGAGACCGCGCCTTCTGACTCTCCGCCCGACATCGTCACCGGGAGCGAGCTTGCAGATGGCGTGTCCGGCCTCTTGATGGTGACGGACCACTCGCCGTCAGACGTGGCCATCAGGCTGTAGTTGCCCGCGTAAAAAGAGCTGCCGTCCACGGCCAGCAGCCGGCTGCCGGACGTCTTGCCGTTCGACAGGTCCGATACCGTGTTACCGTTGAGGTCGGCCAGCGACAGGCTTAGCTGCGTGCCCGAGCCCGACCAGGTGACGACGTATACGCCCTGCTTCAGCCTGAAGTCCCTCGCCACGCCGGCCATGGCGCCCGCTATCGAGGTAGTATCGCCCACGGTGGTCACCTTGGGCTGTACTGCCGTGGTGGTCGGCTTTGGCGTTGCAGTCGGCTCCGGGGTGGCCGTCGGCTCAGGCGTGGCCGGGGGCACTGTGTTAGTGATCTTGCGCTCGGTGCCGAAACACCCGCTCATCGTCGCGGCGAGAATGACAATAAGTAAAACTACGGCCGGGGCTGGCTTCATGATGTGCCATACAAGGCACCGATAGCCTATAAATTTTTGTGTTAAAAAAAGAGGGCCATGGCAAGGAAGCCATGGCATGCCGTTTACTGCGTGAACGATATCTGCCAGTCGCCGCCGCAGGTCACGCCCATGATGTAGTTGCCGTCGGCCTCTATGTCCACGGTGCGGGTGATGGTCGCCGTGTTATCGTTGTGCGTGATGTCCGCGGCCCACTCGCCCGTGTCGGCATTATACAGCTGGACGTCCGCCGCCACCGAGTACTGGCCCGGGAGCTGCTGGTTCACGGTGAACGTGGCCGAGCCCTTGTTCAGGTGGAAGTACGGGGAGATCGAGTTGGTCGAGTCCGCCGCCTTGTGGCTGAAGCTGGCCTGCCCTGACGCCGCCGGCGCCGGGTTCTTCACAATGGTAACGGTCCATGGGCCGCCGCACGTATCCGCCAAAAGCTGGTAATCCGTGGACTTGTAGACGCCCTTCTCCTTGATGATGGTGCCCTTTCCGGGCTCGAGCAGCATCGGCAGCAATCCTCCGATCGCCTCGTCGTTCGCGATGTACTCGGGGGTGGATATCATGGTGATGAAGTTGCTCCACTCGGGCCCATTGTACTCGTACGTGATCATGTACCAGGCATCCGCATCCATCGGGAACTTTTCGGAGACGACCTTGTTGGCCACTCCGCCCTTGATGGTCATCGTGTTACCGGACTGGGTCACGGTGATCTTGTCGCCGGACCCGGCGGCCAGGGATGGCGTGCCCGTCGCGGTCGCCGTCGGCGTCGAGGTCTGGGTGGTGCCGGACGAGCCCAGGCAGCCGCTCAGGGCGCTGACGATAATTACTATAGCAATTACGCTGATCAAAATTGTTTTCTTTTGTATGATTAAACCCTCCAATTGGCAATGCTATATGCCATTAAAGGCAATAAAGGTTACCCACTAAGCGAATGTGGGATATAATAAAAATAGAAGATAGCGAACCCCGCAGGGCTCGCGAACATGTGCTGATTTTATCTGCGGATGACTTCCCTGCCGGTGGGCCTGTTGATGACCACTTCGAGGGGCATCTTGCCTGAGACCGTATGTGTAGCGCACGAGAAGCACGGGTCGTACGCCCTGATGACCATCTCCATCCTGTTGAGGACGCCCTCGGCGGGAGTCGGGGTGTTGATGATCTTCTGGGCGGTGTTCTTCAGGCCGACGTTGATGGCCTTGTTGTTGTGCGCCGTGGCGACGATGATGTTGGCCTTCGTGATGAAGCCCTTGTCGTCCGTATCGTAGTCGTGGATCAGAGTGCCTCTCGGGGCCTCGATGATGCCGACTCCGGTCGCAGCGCGGGCCTTCACGGGCACGCGGAGCTCCTTGCCGGTGATCTTCGGGTCGGAGAGCAGCTCGACGGCCTTCTCGGACGCGTACAGAAGCTCGATCAGCCTGGCGTAGTGGTACAGCAGGGTCTTCTGGGCCGGCCGGCCGAACGCCTTGCGGAACTCCTGCAGCTCGGCGTTGGCGAGCGGGGTGTCGATCTGGTCGCAGACGTTGATCCTGGACAGCGGCGAGACGCGGTACATGCCGTTCTCCCAGCCCATGTCCTTCCAGTAGGGCGCCTTCATGTAGGAGTGCGGGTACACGTACTCGGCGATGTACTGGAGGTAGTCCTTGTCCGCGAACTCCTTGACGATGCTGCCGTCCTTGCCGAGCAGCCTGACGGTGCCGTCGTACAGCTCGAGGTTGCCGTTCTTCACGAGGCCCAGGTGCATCGAGTCGGCGTCGCCTAACAGCTTGACGGCGTCGATGTACTGGTTGAAGATGGGCTTGGCCAGCGCTAACGTCGCCTTTGAGTACTCGACGGCCTGCTTTGCCATGGGCAGCAGCCTGTCGACGTCATCCTTCGTGAGGCCCTTGGTGATGCCTCCGGGGACATAGGTCACGGGGTTGATGGACCTGCCACCGGTGGCCTCGACGATCTGCTGGCCGATCTTTCGGAACTTGACGGCCTGTACGGCGAGGTCCGGGTTGGCGGCTATGATGCCGAACACGTTCCTCTGCTTCGGGTCGGCGTCCGGGCCGAACACGAAGTCCGGGGCGGCCAGGAAGTAGAAGTGCAGCGAGTGGGAGTGGATGAACTGGCCCATCTGCATTAGCTCACGGAGCATGGTGGCCGTGGGGGCAGTCCCTGCGCCGAAGCACTGGTCGACGGCCTTGGCCGCGGCCAGGTGGTGCGATACGGGGCAAATGCCGCAGATCTGCGTGACGGTCCTGGGCGCCTCTTCGACGGGCCTGCCCTGGAGGAACTTCTCGAATCCCCTTACTTCCATGATGTTGAGGCGGGCGTCGCTAACCTTGCCGCTGTCCTCGACGTCGATGGTGATCTGGGCGTGGCCCTCGATCCTTGATACGGGTGCTACTTTGATTTGCTTGACCATGATATTCACCTCTTACTTGACCTTCTCGACCGCCTTCTTGGTCAGGAACGAGACGGGCACGGTGTACTTGTAGAAGTTGCCGATGGGGTCGTAGATGTCGGCGACCATTTTATCTAAATCGGTGGCCGGGTCGTCGTCCAGGCCGTAGCAGGACGTGACGGCGCTGACCATCGCGGCGCCCTGCTCGGGGGCGTTCTCGCACTTGCCGAAGCAGCCGCGGCATGCGGCGCCGGCGGCCGGGCATGCTGCGCCGCAGCCCGCGCGGGTGGCGGCTCCGCTGCAGATGTAGCCCTGCTCGAACAGGCACTTCTTGTCGTCCGGAGTGCCCTCGAAGGGCCTCAGGATCTTCTTAATGTTGCGCTCGCTCTTCACTCTGGAGCACTCGTCGCATACGGACTTCTTGCTGAGCTCGTAGGGAGCGCCGCCGAGCAGCGACATGATGGCCGCGCCGATCATGGCCGGGGTCGGGCCGCAGCCCGGTATCATGACATCGACCTTGACGTAGTCGCTCGCCGGCCTCATGTCCGGCATGAGGGTCGGCAGGCCGTCCATGTACGGGAGCCTGTTGATGTCGTTCTTCGTGCTCTTGGTGGTCATGTAGACCTCCTCGAGCAGCGCGTTGAGGTCGTATAAGTTGGCCATGCCGGGAGTGCCGCCGAAGCAGGCGCAGCTTCCCAGCGCAATTAAAATATCGCAATTTTTCCTGATCTCGAGCAGCTCGTGCAGGTTATCGCTGTTCCTGACGCCGCCGCTCACGATGCCTACGGTCGCCTTGGGCGGGTGCTTGGTGTCCATCAGCACGGGTATGTAGACGAACTCGATCTTGTCCAGGACGGGCAAGAGGGCCTCGTGCAGGTCGAGCACCGAGATCTCGCAGCCGGCGCATGCGCCCATCCATGACTCGATTACCTTTACTTTTTCTCCCATTTTATTCACTCCAATTAACAAGACTTGGTCCTATTTCGGCCTCTCCGGGTGCCGAATCAATAGTCCCTGTGCTTAGTATGATGTTCTTTTTCCCGCGGGGGTATTTAAAGCTTTAGTTATAATTGAAAAATTTTTCACCGCGGTTCGGGCATAATATGTTAGACTGTCCTGGCAGCTCAAGCGCTCTCGTGCCGGGGCGACAGCCTTATATATGTATACCCTTACACATTTCTATAATTTAAAAGTATAAATTCCTTTCGACCTATAATATATGTTTATTATACTAATTTATTATTTATAGTCACCGGAAAAGTTTATAAAGTCATAGGTTTGAAATTGTAATTAAATGTGATAACCAACCGGTAGCGTCGAGTAAACGAGCGCCGGTATGGTGCCAAAAATTTACGAGCCATCCTGAGCTTGCCGATATACCTAAAAGGGCCAGAGGAAAAAAATATTTAAAAACTAACGCTCAAAATAGGATGTTCAACACCTCAAATAGGCAAACGTAGGCGATGGCAATCTATAAATAGATACGTAGGCATACAAAAATGAAAAAAATCCCTAATGGCTGGTGCGAAAAGTGACGACAATAGCATTAGATATCCAGGGCAGGATCTGTACTGGTTGCAATAATTGCGTTGTCGCCTGTCCGGTCAATGCGTTGGAGCTCACCGTGGTCAACCCGGTGACCAGGAAGAAGACGTACAACGTGCTGAACGGAAAGGCTGTAGTGATCGATGAGGACGTCTGCAATGGTTGCGGCATTTGCTTAATGGTATGTCCCCAGAGAGCGATCACGCTAACAACGGAATAAACGTATAGGAGGAGAATATACTTGTTTCCCAGTTACTCGAAAAAAATAGAGAATAATAAGCTGGACGTCGAGCAAAAGTTGCTATTGACCAGGTCCAACTTAACGGTCGACCTCGACAAGTGTACCGGCTGCGGAGTGTGCATCGACGCGTGCCCCGAAGAGGCCATCAGCGAAGGCCCGCTCGGAGCGGTCGGGCGCGGCAAGGCCAAGACCTCGAAGATCGACGTCGACGCTAAGAAGTGCTCGTACTGTGGCGTTTGTAACATCATGTGCCCGTTCGACGCGATCAAGCTGACCGTGGACGGCCAGCCGAAGCTGCCCATCATCGAGCAGCAGGGCTTCCCCCAGATCGCCAAGGACGCGAAGATCGACCCCGAGAAGTGCACTCGCTGCGTGCTTTGCGAGGAAGTCTGCCCCAGGGACGCCATCAAGCGAGAAGTGGCCGACGTGGACCAGGGCCACAAAGCGTCTTCGACGAACACTAAGTACGCGCTTGAATTCAAGCTCGACGAGGACAAGTGTACGCTCTGCGGCATTTGCGCCGAGCTCTGTGACGCTTACAAGATCGATTACAAGGAGCCGACCCCCCTCACCGTGAAGAAGATCGGCAAACTGAACTTCGACGAGAAGAAGTGCGACTATTGCCAGCTATGTATCAGCGCCTGCCCCGAAGAGGCCATCAAGCTAGAGAGAAAGGAGCTCGCTGCGCCGAAGCTGAGCGGCAAGGTCGACATCGACCTGGAGAAGTGCATCACCTGCTCCTGGTGCCAGGTCATCTGCCCGAGGGACGCGGCCAAGGTCGAGAAGCTGTTCGAGGGCGAGTACGAGCTCGTCACCGACAGGTGCCCCGCCGGCTGCTCTACCTGCGTAGAGGTATGCCCGGCCAACGCATTATACATCCCGCCGGTCGAGGAAGCGGGCCAGAAGCCCGGCAAGCTGAGCTACAACAAGGACTTCTGCATGTACTGCGGAGCATGTATCAAGGCCTGCCCGGCTGACGGTACCATCAGGATGAAGAGGACGAAGATCAACTGGAAGGGCGAGGAGACGAACCTGTCCAAGAAGATCTCCGACAAGCTGATGGCCGAGAAGACTCCCAAGATCAAGGGGGCGTAAAATGGCTTTAGAATCTCAGGTTTTAAATCTTAACAAGGGTCTCGTGAACTTCACCCACGAGGTGGAGAAGGGCGGAGGAGAGAACATCTCCGTATGCTACCAGTGCGGCACCTGCACCGCAGGCTGCCCCATGGGCAGGAGGAACGCTCTCCGTACCAGGAAGATCATGAGGATGACCGCTCTTGGCTTGAAGGATGAGCTGATGAAGAGCGATGAGATCTGGTATTGTTCGACGTGCTACACCTGTACTGACAGGTGCCCGAGGCACGTGAAGCCGACTGACGTGATACTGGCGTTGAGGAACATGGCCACGAAGAATTTGATGGCGCCGAAGAACTTCCTGCAGAACGCCACGTTCATCTACCAGACCGGCCACGCAGTGCCGATCAACGACGCCACCAAGAAGCTCAGGGTCAAGCTGGGACTGTCCGAGGTGCCGCCGACGACTCACGCGTACCCGGAGTACATGCCCGGCGTGCAGAAGATCCTGGAGGGAACAGGACTCATGGCCCTCAAAGCTCAGTATGACGCTAAGGAGGTAAAGAAATGAGCGAATCTAAGTTTAAGTCGTCGTTGTTCCTGGGCTGTATTGCTCCGAACCGTTATCCGGGCATTGAGGCTGCCACCATTAAGACGTCGAAGAATCTTGGCGTTGAGCTGGTGGACCTTAAGGGTGCCGGGTGCTGTCCGGCTCCGGGCGCGTTCGGTTCGATGGACCTCCTGACGTGGGAGGCTTTGGCGGCGAGGAATATTTGCCTGTCGGAGCAGATGGGCATGAATTGCACAGTTGTGTGTAATGGCTGTTACAAGTCGTTGTATGATGTTAACGAGAAGTTGAAGCAGAACCCTGCGGAGAAGGAGAAGGTCAACGGTATCCTCAAGCTGGCTGACATGAAGTTCCAGGGCTCTATAGAGGTGCGGCATGTGGCCGAGCAGCTGTATAACGATGTCGGGATCAAGAAGATCCGGGATAGCGTGGTGCAGCCGCTTAACGGTATCAAAGTGGGTATTCACTACGGTTGTCACCTGTTGAGGCCTGGCAGGGAGAGGAACTTCCCGAACGCTCCGAGCTTCGGCACCGAGTTGCCGAGGTTCCTCGATGAGATGGTCGAGGCGCTTGGGGCGAGGAGCATGGAGTACCAGAACAAGATGATGTGCTGCGGGGCAGGCGGAGGCGTCCGTGGGTACAAGAAGGATTTCGCCCTTGATATGACCAACGAGAAGCTCAGGAACATGCAGGCCGTCGGAGTGGACTGTATCGTGGACGTGTGCCCGTTCTGTCACCTGCAGTTCGACCTGGGCCAGGTGGAGATCAAGGAGAAGTTCGGCGACGTGTACAACATACCCGTGCTGCACTACGGCCAGCTTCTCGGGCTTGCCCAGGGCTTGAGCCCGGACGAGCTGGGGCTTGAGGCGCACCAGATCAAGGTAGACTCATTACTGGATAAGATCGTGTGAGGGAGAAGAAATGACAGAAAAGAAACCTAACAGAGTCGGAGTGTTCATCTGCCACTGCGGCACCAACATCGCGGGCGTCATCCCCATCGACCAGGTGAGGGAATACGCTAAGACCCTCCCCAACGTGGTGCACGCGGACAACTACACTTATATGTGCTCAACTCCGGGGCAAGAAAAGATAAAAGCCGCAATTAAGGAGCAGAACCTTGATGCGGTCGTGGTCGCGGCGTGTTCGCCCCGTCTGCATGAGCCCACGTTCAGGAAGGCGTCGGCGGCAGGCGGCCTGAACCCGTTCATATTCGAGATGGCCAACATCCGTGAGCAGTCCTCGTGGATCCACATGAAGGAGCCGGAGAAGGCCACGGAGAAGGCTAAGGATATCATACGCATGAGCGTTGCCAGGGCAACTCTTCTTGAGCCTCTGGACACGAAGTACATCCCGGTCGAGAAGTCGATCATGGTGATAGGTGCCGGCGTGGCGGGCATTCAGGCCTCGCTGGAGATCGCCGACTCGGGTATTACCACTTATTTAGTGGAAAAGGAGCCGAGTATTGGCGGTAACATGTCCCGTCTGGATAAGACGTTCCCGACGCTGGACTGTTCGCAGTGTATCCTTACGCCCAAGATGGTGGATGTTGACAGGCACCCGAACATTAAGACCATGACCTACTGTGAGGTGGAGAAGGTCGACGGGTACATCGGCAATTTCACCGTCACGGTGCGCAAGAAGGCGAGAGGCGTGAAGGAGGCTGACTGTAACGGTTGCGGCGACTGCGCTGCAGTATGCCCGGTAACGAAGGGCAACGAGTTCGACCTTGGCCTCGGGCCGAGGAAGGCCATATACGTGCCGTTCCCCCAGGCAGTGCCCCTCAAGTACACGGTTGACTTCAACAGCTGCATCAAGTGCGAGCTTTGCGTCAAGAAGTGCGGGGACAAGAACGCCATCGACCTCAACATGAAGGACGAGCTGGTAGAGATCAAAGTCGGCACCATCATCGTGGCCACCGGCTTTGACCTGTACGAGATCCAGAAGAAGGAGGAGTGGGGTTATGGCAGGTTTGATAACGTCATTACCGGCATGCAGTTCGAGAGGTTCATCAACGCTTCCGGCCCGACGGGCGGTAAGCTGATAAGGCCTTCGGACGGCCAGAAGCCTCACAACGTTGCGTTCGTATTGTGCGCAGGGTCGAGGGACCAGGACGCGAACCCGTACTGTAGCCGTGTGTGCTGCATGTACTCGTTGAAGCACGCCCACCAGATCATGGAAAAGATGCCCGGAGTGGTGCCATGGCTGTTCTACATGGACATCAGGGCGTTCGGTAAGGCGTATGAGGAGTTCTACTACCGTATCCAGGACGAGGGCGCGAAGTTCGTGAGGGGCAGGGTCTCGTACATCGAGGAGGACCCGGCCACCAAGAACCTGATCGTCCACGCAGAGGACACGCTGCTCGGCACGCCTGTCGCCTTAGAGGCCGACGTGGTCGTGCTGGCATCCGCCATCGTCCCGAAGGAGACGACCGAGCTGCTCAGGAACAAGCTGACGATCTCCAGGAGCCCGGACAAGTTCCTGCTCGAGGCTCACCCGAAGCTGAACCCGTTCTCGACTTCGACGGACGGCATATTCCTGGCCGGGTGCTGCCAGGGCCCGAAGGACATCCCCGACACGGTGGCCCAGGCTGCCGGTGCGGCGGCTGCGGCCCAGGTGCCCATCAACCAGGGCAAGGTCGCGCTGGAGCCCATCGCGGCAAAGGTCGACGACGACCTCTGCTCGGGCTGCGGAGTATGCGGAAGCCTGTGCCCGTACAAGGCCATCACCCTGAACGAGATCGAGGATGGCAAGAGAAGGGCCAGCGTGAACGACGCGATGTGTAAGGGCTGCGGCACCTGCGGTGCAGCGTGCCCGGCAAAAGCGATTACCATGCAACATTTCAAGAGCGAACAGATCAGGGCGCAGATCGCTGCATTGTTCACCCCCGCAGGAGGTGCCTAAAATGGCTGACGAGTTCGAACCCAAGATACTCGGCATACTGTGCAACTGGTGTACCTACGCAGGCTCAGACCTCGCGGGCACATCCCGTATCCAGTACCCCCCCAACGTGCGTGTCATCCGTGTGATGTGCACCGGCCGTATCGACCCCGCTTTCGTCATGGAGGCGTTCAGCCTCGGTGCCGACGCGGTGCTCATATCCGGCTGCCACATCGGCGACTGCCACTACATCGCGGGCAACTACAAGGCGAGGCGCAGGATCGCTCTGACCAGAAAAGTGATAGAACAGTTCGGCATTGACCCGAGAAGGCTCAAGATGACCTTCGTCTCGGCCTCGGAAGGAGCGCTGTGGGCGGAAGTCGTCAAGGATATGGTCAATACTGTAAAGAAGCTGGGCCCGACGCCCGTCCAGAAGAAAGCCGACCTGCACGAGGCAGGCCACGCCCCCGCTGGCGCAGACGACGACCTGGCCGAGATCGCAAAGGCGAGCGCTGGTGTGAAATTGGAAGCCGCGCCGGTTCAGAAGAAGTGAGCCGGGGCTTCTGAGGAGACCCTAGAGATGACTACGATTGAGGTTAACCTGATCTCAGGTAGGACCTTCATGCAGGGTGTCGCTATTGAGGGGCACAAGCATGAGGATGAGTATATTAAGGCTTGTGGTATTTGCGAGATCGATGTTAGTGATCTTAAGAAGCTTAAGGTGTACCCGGGCCAGTCCGTTAGAGTCAAGTCGGCTCACGGATCGGTAGTCGTTAGGGCGGTCAAGGCGACCCAGGGTCCTCACCCTGGGCTGGTCTTTATTCCCATGGGGCCGTGGGCTAACCAGGTGACGAATCCGAACACCTGGAGCACGGGCATGCCCAATTTTAAGGGAGTGAGGGTCAGTATTGAGCCAGCGCCTAACGAGAAAGTGATGAACGGTATCGAGCTGCTACAAAAGACCACGTTGGATTTGAAGGAGACGACGGCATGATAGAGACGAAGACGCAGGCTGCGACGAAGAGCGAGGGCTTGAAGGTCGTTACGGATGTCGTCTGCCCGTTCTGCGGCACGTTGTGCGACGATGTCAAGGTGGTGCTGGACGGCAACAGGATCGTGGACACGATGAACGCCTGCATTATCGGGAACGAGAAGTTCAAGAGCGCGCAGGCGGGCCACCGGGTCATGCAGCCCCTGGAGAGGGAGGAGGGCACGACCCAGTTCACCCCGGTGAGCTACGATTATGCGGTGGAGAAGGCGGCCCAGATACTGGCCAAGGCTAAACGCCCGTTGTTCTACGGGTGGTCGTCTACTTCCTGCGAGGCGCAGGAGGTTGGGAACGAGCTGGCCGAAGTGTGCCGTGGGGTCACGGACAATACGGCTACTGTGTGTCACGGGCCCAGTATTATGGCGATTCAGACGGTTGGCGCTCCGCAGTGCACGTTGGGTGAGGTGAAGAACCGTGCTGACCTCATTATTTATTGGGGTTGCAACCCGATCCATGCGCATCCGAGGCACATGAGCCGGTACACGATCTATCCGAGGGGGTTCTTTACCGAGCGTGGGTTCGATGACCGTACGCTGGTGGTCGTGGATCCGAGGCCTACGGATACTGCGAAGCAGGCGGACATTTACGTCCAGGTTGAGCAGGGCAAAGATTACGAGGTGCTGGACGCGTTGAGGACCGCCACCCGTGGGGAGGACATCCCTGACGTAGTGGGAGGAGTGCCGAAGGCGCAGATAGTACAATTGGCTGAGCTTGCGAAGACGAAGAAGTTCGGTTTGTTGTTCTTCGGGATGGGGGTTACGCAGACGATTGGCAAGCATCGTAATATTGACATTGCCATTTCGTGGGTTGCGGATATGAACAAGTATACGAAGTTCAGCCTCATTCCCATGCGGGGCCACTACAATGTGACGGGCAGCGGTCAGGTCATGTGCTGGCAGAGCGGCTTCCCGTTCGCGATGGACTTTAGCAGGGGTTACCCGAGGTACAATCCCGGGGAGACCACGTCTAACGACCTGTTGCGGAGGGGAGAGGTGGATGCGGCCATGGTGATCGCTTCGGATCCTGGAGCGCACTTCCCGGTGTCGAGCATGAAGCATTACGCCAAGATACCGACGATTGCGTTGGACCCCCACTACACTCCGACTACTGGTGTTTCGAATATCGTCATTCCGAGCACGATGGTTGGTGTGGAGGAGGAGGGGACGGCTTATCGTATGGATAATGTGCCTATCAGGTGCAGGAAGGTTATTGACGGGCCTGAGGGCATGCTTTCGGACGAGGAAGTCCTTCGGAGGATCCTTGCTCGTGTTAAGGAGCTTAAGGGATTGCCTGCCGGGCAGGGGCATTAGGTGTTATCATGACTAAGAAAGTCACTGCAACTAACGAGATTTTAGTGAAGAACGGGTTCGTGTATGACCCTGCCAGCGGCATCGACGGCGATGTGAAGGATATCGCCATTCAGAACGGCAGGATAGTCGAGGCCTCGAAGCTCACTACGGGCGCTAAAGTGATCGATGCCCGTGGAAAGGCGGTATTGGCGGGCGGCATCGATATTCATACGCATATTGCCGGCCCGAAGATCAACGTGGGCAGGTTGTACAGGCCCGAGGATAAGCTTCACGACCCGGCCATGCAGCACTCGTCCAGGCTCCTCAGAGCGGGCGGGGGCTTCAGCGTGCCCAGCACGTTCGTCACGGCTTACCGGTACGCCGTGCTCGGGTATACGATGGCTAACGAGGCGGCAATGCCGCCACTCTTAGCGAGGCATACGCACGAGGAGATCCGTGATACCCCGATCATCGACCAGTCTGCTTTTACCCTGCTGGGTAACAACTGGCTTGTGATGGAGTACATCAAGAGAGGGGAGACGGAGAAGCTTGATGCCTTCGTGGCATGGATGCTCAAGGCCACTAAAGGCTCAGTAGTTAAGCTTGTCAATCCCGGTGGTACTGAGGCGTGGGGGTGGGGCAAGAATTGCGTGTCCATCGATGATACGGTGCCTTACTTCGACGTTACTCCGAGGGATATCATAACGGGCCTTGCGGGCGCTAACGAGCGTCTGGGTTTGCCGCATAGCATTCATGTGCATGCGAACAACCTCGGCCACCCCGGGAACATTACCACTACGCTGAAGACCTTGGCGTTGACGGAGAATTTGAAGACTAACAAGAAGAGCGGGAGGAACCAGAACGTTCACCTGACCCATGCGCAGTTTAACAGTTATGGCGGCACGTCGTGGAAGGACTTCGAGTCCAAAGCGGGCGTGCTGGCTGACTACGTTAACTCGCACGACCATGTCACCATCGACGCCGGGTTCGTAACTCTCGATGAGACCACGACGATGACTGCTGACGGGCCGTTCGAATACTCGCTCAGCGGCCTCAACCATCTAAAGTGGGCTAACGTTGATGTCGAATTGGAGACCGGTTCTGGGGTCGTTCCGTTCATTTACGATCCGAAGAACCACGTGTTCGGCCTGCAGTGGGCCATCGGCCTCGAGTTGGCACTTCTTATTAAGGATCCGATGAAGTGTTACATGACCACTGATCATCCGAATGCTGGTCCGTTCACCAGGTATCCGACGGTGACTAGCTGGTTGATGAGCAAGAAGGCCAGGGATGAGAAGCTTGGCTCATTGCACAAGTGGGTTGCCGAGAGGTGCCAGCTTGGCGGCATTTCCAGGGAGTTGTCGCTGTACGAGATTGCGCAGATGAGCCGTGCCGGGCCTGCTAAGGCGCTGGGCCTGGGTAAGAGGAAGGGCAGTCTGGCGGTCGGTGCTGACGGTGACGTTGCCATATACGACCTTAACCTGAAGACGACTGATGTGACGCAGAGGCCTGAGTTGCTTGTTAAGGCGCTCGAGAGGGCTGCTTACACCATCAAGGGCGGCGATATCGTCGTGAAGGATGGCGAAGTCGTGTCGAATGGCAGTACGAAGAGCACGTATTGGACTGATGCTGACGGGTTCGATAATCCTGAAGTGAAGCATGACATCGTGGATAAGTTCCTCAAGTACTACTCGGTGACGTTGAACAATTACCCGGTGCAGGATTCGTATCTCGTCAATCCGACGGTTCTTAAGGCCGGCCCGCTTGCAGGAGGGATCTGATGGAGAAGATCACGTTAACTCCCAATAGCGAGAAGTACCTGGTGCTGGAGGCTGAAGTGATAACGCCTGATGCTTTTGCGGGCAAGAGTCTCGAGGAGATCCGGGCTCTGCTGGTCTGGGAGGGTAACACCTCGTGGCCGCTGGGCAAGTTCTTCGATGTGCAGGGCAGTACGGCTGCTAACGCTGCCGATCAGGCTATCGTTATCAACGGTAGCGTGCCCCGGGTCAAGTACGTTGGCTCGAGGATGACCGCGGGCGCCGTGTTGTGTAAGGGCGACGTGGACATGTACTGCGGCGCGTGGATGAAGGGCGGCTCGATTATCGTCAAGGGCAATACCGATGCGTTCGCGGGCATTCAGATGGAGGGCGGACAGCTCATCATCGAGGGGAACGCCGGCAACTATCTCGGCGCCTCTTACCGTGGCGACTGGCGTGGCATGAAGGGCGGCGTCATCACCGTCAGCGGCAACGCTGGCTGTGACCTGGGCGAGTACATGATGGGCGGCACGATCACCGTTAAAGGCAACGTGGATATTAACGCTGGCATTCATGCCGGCCGTGCCATCGGTGCCAAGGATGTGGGCGGCAAGATCGTCATTTACGGCGACAGTCCCGGACGTGTCGGCGCCCAGATGATCCGCGGGAACATCTACATGCTCGGCAGGATAGAGACCATGATGCCCGGCTTCGCGTTGAAGGAGACGAAGGACGTCGAGGTGGACGGCAGGACAGCAGCGTTCAAGGTCTACCAGGGCGACCGCGCAGAAGCAGGAAAAGGCACACTATACGTAAAGGCATAAGAAAAAGATTATATAACAATATGAACATCTCCCTACAAGGAGATGTTCAACCCTATTTATTCCAAGACCAAGGCTGGGAGCACGCCATCGATGCCCTGGTATAAAGCGATCATCAATTCCACCGGCTCGACCACGCGCTATTTAATGGATAACTACGCGGGCGTCGAGTTCAGGGTCGTCGGCCAGGAAGAAAAGGACGGCGTAATTTTCCGCATATCCGAATTTTTAAAGGACGGCAAGGTCATCGTCCATTCCACGGTCGAGATGCCCGTCGCCAGGAACCCTCCCGAGTTCGTCGAGGAGATCCGCCGGCAGGTCACGCCCATCGGTGACATCCTGAGGCTGAACGGCTATAACGTGGAGAGGCATATCACCGACCACGACACTGTTTTCAAGGAATACGAGATGGTCGGGGACGTCTACATAAAGATCAAAGAGCTCTACTACGAAATGTAATAATTTCGGCCAATCCGGGCTTATGCTGGTTTTTTCCGTGCTTCCCTGATTTATCCATTCGCCTACAGACACTGTTGTAATGCCCGAAGTATTACTACAGGTGCGATTACCGGACCAGAAGAAGGCCGACGAGATCTTCGAGATCGCCGAAAGGGCGGGCTACGACGGCATCGAGCTCGACTGCGCGGGGCTTAAGGCCGACCTGGACAGCCTTTACGTGAAGTCGGTCGACTATAACATGCCCGTTAAGAGCCTTCTGGCGCCCACGCTGACCTTCAGGCAGCCCGTGCACTATTTGATCCACGGCGACATCGACGCGCACTCTGCATTTCACGTCTTCAAGCCCCAGCGCATCGTCTTCCGCCTGCCCAATACGCCCGTGCTCAGGGACCTGTCCGGCTACATGTTCAAGGACCGGCTGCAGTACTTCAAAAGCCTGTACGGCGGAGGCGCCATATGCGTCGAGAACGGCGCCCCTTCGGGAAGCCTCAGGGTGCCTCCCATCATGGACATCAAAGGGGTCCGGGACCTGGCCTACGAGCTGGACGTGTTCATCAGCTTCGACGTGGCCAACTGCGCCGCCAGCGGCCGGGACATACTCCAGGCCTACGACATGATGGCGCCCCGGATAAAAAGCGTTCACATCAGCGATCACGGCGGCCGTAAAGCCAGCCACCTCGTGCCCGGGAACGGTTTATTGCCGCTGGGTATGCTGCTCACGAAGATGAAGGCTAACAGGTTTAACGGCACGTTCACTATGGAGCTCGACCAGCAGGAGATCGCCGGCAGGGATAGCGGCGACCTGATGGTGCTCTATAAGGAGCTTATCGGCTACGTGAAGAGCCACTTTTAAAAAAATTTATTTAGAGATCTTTTCGAGCGCCTCGACGAGGCTTTCCAGCTTCGCCTCGGGAATTCCCACGACGAGCTCGTCGTCCGCGATCTTAGCGTTCTTCCGCGAGCCGTCGCAGCCGAAGGAGGCGTTCATCTCCCCGGTGTTGTATACCTGGGCCACCGCGTCGGCGCAGACCGACTGGATGCCCGAGAAGCTCACGATGTTCCGGCCGCCCTTCTCGTATATGTTGGACTGGGCTATTTTTAAAAGCTGCTTCGGGTTGCCGATGATGACGATCGCGTCGGGCTTGAATCCGGCCTTCTCCAGCGGGGCGTACAGCGATGCAATGAATTGCTTGTTCGTGCGGGGCACGGCGTCCATGGTCTTCTTCGCCGACTCCAGGGTCTTGAACCGGCCCAGGCCGAAGTAGAACTCTCCGCTCTTGATCTTCTCCGGGGTCTCCATGATGCCCAGCGCACCGGCGCCTCCGGCGCAGGCGTGCTGCTCCCTGGTGGCGTAGAACACGTCTCCGCCGCGGGCCTTCTGGACCATCTCGCAGTGCCTTAGCTTTTCCTTAAGCTCCGGCGTGCCCGCCGGTATCTCGCTTCTCTCCTTTATTAACCGTACGGCCACGGGCGAGCCCTTGAGGCCAAGTAACGTTTTCAGCTTGGATGACATCTCTGCATAATTGGCCATGATAGCTACCTCTTAACATTGTTAATTAAAAAATGAGCTTAAAAGCTTAAAGCCTTTGTGAGAGCACTAGAACCACGCCGACAGCGTCTTCTGCTTGCCGGTCTCCGACACGGCCCTGTCGAGCCTTTCGATGACT
Source organism: Methanocella paludicola SANAE (assembly GCF_000011005.1). Taxonomy (NCBI): domain Archaea; kingdom Methanobacteriati; phylum Methanobacteriota; class Methanomicrobia; order Methanocellales; family Methanocellaceae; genus Methanocella; species Methanocella paludicola. The sequence continues at coordinate 2,707,396 of NC_013665.1, read as the reverse complement.
TTATCCACGCGCTCCGGGGAAAAGTTATGCTCGTCGCAGAGGAAGTGCCTGATCTTTTCGGGCTCGGGCCTGCCCCACTTGATGCTGTAATCGTCCGTAGTGGGCGGGTGAAGGAAGAACTCCCTTATTTCCTGGTAGTTCTCAATATCCTGGCCGAGCTCATCTAAGATGGCCCGCATGTCAGGGTGCTTTTTCACGAGCTTGAGGGCGGTCTTGGGGCCTACCTTATAGATGCCCGGGTTGAAGTCCGTGCCCACCAGGATGCCCATGTCGATGAGCTGCTCCCGCGTGACCTCCAGCGTTTCCAGGACCTCTTTGAGCTCTACGATCTGGGGCTTTACGTCCACGTAGACCCCACGCCTTGGTATCTTTCGGCGGCCGGTGATGGTCACGTTCCTCACCATCCGGGGCGCGCCGAATAATAACGAGTCATAGTCCTGGGAGCCCACGAAGTCGGCGGCCCCCTTCTGCACCATGTAGGCGGCCTGCGCCTCGCCCTCCGATGGGGCGATGAGGAACGGCATTCCCATGTAGCCTAAAAGCTCTTTGGAGTCTTTTATGATCTGGGCGTTGATGCTCGTGGAGGCCTGGGCGTACTTGTAGGCCTCGGCGCTCCCCGCGGCCCTGGCCGCCTCGTACATCTGCCTGGCGGCCTCCCTGACCTCCCGGCGTGCCTTGATGGTCTCGGCCTTCAGCACGGGCGGCTTGCCGTCGTACACAAAGACCGGCTTGATGCCCTGCTCGACCAGGTTCGTCACACGGTAGATGATGCCCGAAAGATGGGACGTCACTTCCCCCTTGTCGTCTACTAAAGGCGTGCCGTCCATCTGCCGGATAATGCTCAAGAACTGATATAAGGTGTTAAAGGCGTCTATGGCGATGACCTTGCCATTAAGGTCCACGAGAGTTGTCTCGTGCTCCGGCACCAGGTCCGTGAGGTCGACTCCCATCGTAAACTCCCTATAATTCTGGTATTTTTAGATATTTAACTTAACCGGGAAAAAGACGTGAAGGCCGCTACTTGCGGTCGAAGTAGGGGCTCTTGCCGGACACGCTCAGCGGTATGCCGTAGGCCTCTACAATGCCGTCGTCGTTGAACAATTTTAAGTTTAACGCGGCCCGGCCCACCGAGAACATGATGCGGTTGTCAATGTGGTGCAGCCCCGCGACAGCCGCAGCAGAACAGGCGGCGATGCCCAGGTCGCCCACGCTCACGGCGCACACGCCGGACTTCTCCTTGTTCTCGGCGCAGTTCTCAAAGCCGCAGTAGCCGCAGACGGGCAGGTAGAACGGCACAGGCCGCTGGCCCAGGATGACGACGGCCTCGGAGGAGTCCACGTTGCCGGCGTCCCGGGCGAAGAACGCGGCGCTGTATTCCTCCGCGATGCGCCGCATCTCCTTGGCGAGCCTGTCCTTGTCCTCGCCAGTGACGACCAGCGTCGCCAGGTTGTCCACGCCCTTGCCCTTCGGCGCCGTCCTGGCGGCCGCGCACATGAGGGCCGCCACCTCTTCGACGGCCTTCTGCTCCATGTCTTTGCCCTTGGTGATCATAACGGATCCTGCGGTAATATCTCCAATCATCCTCAAATAAATTACGTTAAAAAAGGGAATGCTTACTCTTCGACCTTCTCGAACTGGTCCTTCGAGGCGCCGCAGACGGGGCAGGCCCAGTCCTCGGGTAAGCTCTCGAACGGCGTCCCGGGCTCCACTCCGCCGTCGGGGTCGCCCTTCGCCGGATCATAGATGTATCCACAGGGGATGCATTGCCATTTTGCCATCGATATCACTCCTTCGTGCCCTTTACCGTATAGCCGAGCTCCTTCACGACGGCGAGCATCTGGTCGACCTTGACGACGTCGGGGTCGTATACGACCTTCGCCTTGCCGGTCGTGAATATGACGTCCGCTGATTTAACGCCCTTGAGCTTCTTCAGGCCGTCGGCGATGGCCTGGGAGCAGTGGTTACAGTGCATGCCCTCGATGACGATGGTTAGCTTCTTTTCTGCCATATGATGAAAATAATGGCCTCCGCGCCAATATACTTTTTCAGGTTAGATACCAGGAGCGCCAGTTGGCACGGATCTTTTGCCGCAGGCCTTCGTCAAGGCGTTCCTGCTTCAGGAAAGTATAGAGCGTATATCCTGCCTTCTTTCGCACGTAGAAATAGTCATAGCTCTTTAGCTTTTTAATGAGCGGCTCCACGGCCCTCGGGTCGCCGATCTTTCCCAGCGCCACCACGGCCTCCAGGCGGACGTCATCATCGGGGTCGTCCAGCAGGGCGATAAGCTCTTCCACGGCGCCGGAGCCACCTGCGTCGCCCACTGCGATCACGGCTTTCTTACGGACTTTGGGGTCGCGGTCCTTCAGCCCTGCGATATCGCTCATAAAAAGAAAAATGGGGAGGAGAGCTCCGGTTTTATCTCACCCAAGGATGGCCTTGAGGTCCTGGTCCGGCGTGGTGATGGGCATGATGTTGAAGTTCTTCACCAGCACGTCGAGCACCGCGGGCGTGATGAACGCCGGCAGGCTGGGGCCCAGCCTGATGTCCTTGATTCCCAGGTACAGCAGCGACAGCAGGATCGCGGCCGCTTTCTGCTCGTACCACGACAGGATCATGGACAGGGGGAGGTCGTTCACGCCGATCTTGAACGCGTCGGCGAGCGCCATGGCGATCTTGACTGCCGAGTAGGCGTCGTTGCACTGCCCGACGTCCAGCAGCCTCGGAATGCCGCCGATGTTGCCCAGCTCTTTGTCGAAGAACTTGAACTTGCCGCAGGCGAGCGTTAAAACAACGCAGTCCTTCGGGACCTTCTCCACGAACTCCGTGTAGTAGTTGCGGCTGGCCTTCGCGCCGTCACACCCTCCCACCAGGAAGAAGTGCCTGATCTTGCCTGCTTTTACCGCGTCGATGACCGCCGGGGCGACGCCCAGGACGGCGTTCCTGCCGAAGCCGACCATGACAGACCCGCCCTCTTTGTCTTCGGTGAAGCCGGGCATCTCCAGCGCCTTCTTTATCACGGGGCTGAAGTCACGGTCTTTGAGGTGCACGACCCCCGGCCACCCGACCGGGCCCATAGTGTAAATGCTATTCTGGTAGCTCTCCCGGGGCTTCTGGATGCAGTTCGTGGTCATCACGATAGGGCCCGGGAAGGCGGCGAACTCCTTCGCCTGGTTCTGCCAGGCCGTGCCGTAGTGGCCATAGAAGTGCTTATATTTCTTCAGGCCCGGATATCCATGGGTGGGCAGCATCTCCCCGTGGGTGTATACGTAGATGTCCTTGCCCTCGGTCTGTTTTAATAATTCTTCTAGATCCTTGAGGTCGTGGCCCGATACGAGTATGGCCTTGCCCTTCTTCGCGCCCAGCGGAACCGCCGTCGGCACCGGGTGGCCGTACGTGCCCGTGTTGCCCGCATCTAAAAGTTCCATCGTGCGGATGTTGATCTCGCCGCACTTCAGCGTAAGGCCTACCCAGTCGTTGAGGCCGAGGCTCTTGTTGCCCATGGCTGTTAAAGCCTCGTGGATATAAGCGTATACCCTGTCGTCTTCCTGGCCCAGTATCTGCGCGTGGTCCGCGTAGGCCGCCACGCCCTTGATGCCGTACAGGGTCGTGTGCTGCAGGGACCGGATGTTCTCGTCGGCGGAGAACGTGTCCGACATCAGGCCGACCTTCGTGCCCTGGTCGACGAGGCCGTTCGGGTCCTTCGCCGGCTGGAACGCGGCCGCGCCGTCGAAGGTACCAAGCTTTGCCTTATTCCTTAACTGTTCCCTCAGCTCCACGCAGCGGCCGATGAGAACCTGAAATCGCGCCGGGTCGAAGTCGACGTTGGTCAGCGTCGAGAACAACGCATTAACGGTGAACCTGTTGACTTCGGGGTCGACGACCCCGGCCTTACGCGCCTCTACGGCGACCTCCGACAGGCCGCGCACGGCATAAATCATCAGGTCCTGTAAAGCCGCCACGTCGGCCGTCTTGCCGCACACGCCCATCTTCGTACAGCCCTTTCCGTTCGCCGTCTGTTCACACTGATAGCAAAACATGCTGGTCGCAGTCACAATTTTCCTCCGGTGATATTCGTTATAGGTATCCTTAGTTCGTATGTATACGTACTAATTATAAATAGATATTGGTGGCATGGCCGTTTTATATGTAACTATAGGTTCGCAATTAGCGAACAGTTCGTATATAGCGAACCTATTTATACCGGCGCGTGCATGTATGCATAGATGCGAGACCAGGTCGAGATATACTCCACGAAGAAGGGCATGATAGCCATCGAGAGCCCCATAAAAAACAGAATATTGCAAAAACTGGCCGAGCGGGAGCTCACCTTCGAGGAGCTCATCGAGGTCTGCGGCAAGGCCCGATCGACGATGTCCGTGCACCTTAATGACCTTTTGAGCATGGGCTTAGTGTATAAGCGCGTCGACTCCCGGGACCGCCGGAAGAAGTATTTCGGCCTGAACACGGACCTCCTGGCCAGCTCGAAGATGCCCGTGACCACCCATTACGATAAGATCCTGCAATCCGTGCCGGCGACCATCGGGGACCAGTACGGCTTTTTAAAGTCGCTTTTCCATCTCGTGCGCTCGGGCATGGAGTCCTACGGCGTCGACACGAGCCCGGCGCTCAAGAAGATCGGGCGGGACGTGGGCAGGGTGCTGGCGCCCCGGTTCAAGGCGACCACGGCCGACGCTCTCCTGAAAGAGGTATCGCAGTTCTGGGAATCCCAGGGCCTGGGCCGGGTCAGCATCGTGAAGGGCGACGTGCCGACTATTATCGTCGATGACTGCTTCGACTGCAGCACCATGCCGAACATCGGCCAAACACAGTGCTCCATGGACGAGGGCATACTGGAGGCCATCATCGAGGAAAAGCTGAAGGTCAGGTGCTCCATCGAGGAAGTGGAGTGCTACGGGACGGGCCATCACCACTGTAAGTTCCTGATAAAAATATTCTAACGGGCTTTTTTGGCCTCTTCCCCGACTTTCCTGCCAAGCTCTCTTAGTTTTTTCACGACATCGCCGTTCGAGTGCCTGTGGACGTTGACGCCCTCGCTCACGATGCGCACGCCCTTCCACCGTAAGTCGTTCTGCAGATTCTTGAGGTTATCGTCGTTCCACTTGTACGTGCCGAAGGCGGCGCCGACCTTGTCCGACGGCTTCGCCTGCACCAGCTTCGAGTTCACGAGGTCCCTCATCTTTCCCGAATAATTGCCGTATATGTTGGGCGAGCCCAGGATGATGCCCCTCGCGGCCTTCAGGTCCTCCACGGTCGTATCGTCGACCTTCTTCATCTCGACGCTGGCCCCGCTCTCCTTAACGCCGCCGAGGATCTCCTGCGCCGCCTTCTCCGTATTCCCGGTATTCGTATCGTAAATGATCAGGACGTCCAACATACATTGCCTCAAAAATATAATATTTAGCTTATAGTATAATAGCTTCGCGGCCTTATAGCCATTCCCTTTTCCTGAAGTAGATGATCATGCCCGAGGCGAGAAGGAACATGATGACGAGGACGGCATAGTACCCGTACTCCCAGTATAGCTCCGGCATGTTCTTGAAGTTCATGCCGTAGATGCTCGAGATGAACGTGAGCGGCAGCATGAGGGTGGCGATGATGGTGAGCTGCTTCATGGTCTCGTTGAGGGCGTTGGACACTGAGGACATGTACGTATCCCTCGCGGCCCCCAGGATATCCCTGTACGTCTCTATCAAGTCCATTACCTGTACGATGTGGTCGTAGACGTCCCTCAGGTAGAGCGCCGTCTCTGAGGTAAAATACGGCGAGCCCTGGCGCTCCAGCGCCGAAAGCACCTCCCGGTCGAGCCACGCGGCCTTCCGTATCTTGAGCAGGAAGCGGCGGACCTCCGAGATCGTCCCGATGATCTCCTTCGCCGGCTTCCCCATGACCCTCTCCTCCACGTCCGAGACCAGGTCCTCCAGGTCGTCCAGTATTGGATAGAAACGGTCCACTGAGCGGTCGATGAGCGCATAGGCCAGGTAATCGATCCCGTGTTTCTGTATGGGGTCGTCCTTCGAGTTCAGCGTGGCATCGACCGCCCGGAGAACGTCCCAGTTGCCTGTAAGGGATATCAGGAAATCCCGGCCGATGACGATGTACAGCTTGCTTATGGCGAACTCGTCGTCGTGCTCCGGGACGTCCAGGATGAGGAACGTATAGTGCGCGTACTCGTTGACCTTCGGAAGCTCCTTATCGTTCGCCATGTCCTCGACGACGAGCGGGTGTAGCTCGAACGCGTCGGCCACTGCCTTGAATTCCTGCGGGCTCGGGGAGAGCATGCTGACCCATTTATTGCATCCGGAGCATGTTACGGCCTCTTCGAGCGTTATCTCCCTTAATTCCTTCTCCGTATAGGAGACGACTCGCAGGCTCATATGAACGAAGATATGCCCGATAAAACGTTATATATATTTGAATTATTTCACGCTGATGAAAACAATTATCTGCTTTGACGTCTATTGTCCATCATGCGCTTGCAGAATGAAGAGCTGGCTACCATCGTCATATTAGCCCTTTCTCTCGTGGCCATCGGCGCCCTGTTCCTGCTGACGGGCGCCAGCGCCCCCTACTCGTATGACTCTCCCGAGGGCGCAAGAGTAACGGTGACCGGGCTGGTGCTGGCTAAGGAGAACACCTACCAGGGCGGCCACGTTATTCTTTGCGTTAAGACTTCCGCCGGGCCCCTGGACGTCTTCGTGCCCGCGGGAAGCGGCGCCTTCGAGGCCGCCAACGCCACGAAGCCCGGCAGCGAGGTCGAGGCCGCCGGCCTGGTGGAGATGTATAAAGGGCAAAAGGAGGTCGTGGCTGAAACAATTAAGCTCCTCAAAAAATAATAAGAGCGCACGAAGACTTTTTTCAGCCACGAAGGCCTCGAAGCATGCCTGAAGTTACACGAAGATATCTTAGAACTTTTTAAAAAATCCTGGTGTAGCTTGGAGCCGGCTTTGAGTCGCTTGGTGGCTGAAATCGTCTTTGAGAAAGCTTATTTTTTTTGAGGGCCTTGACAGGGAAATAAAAAAGGGGGCTTATGCGAGCCCCTTACGCCGGCACGAACTTCGTACCGTAGTGGATCATGCCCTTATCGCCGTCCTCGCCGATCTTGCGGAACACCTTCTTGACCCGCATGCCGATCTTGACCTCTGCCGGGTCGCAGATGACCTGGGTGGTAAGGTGCGGGCCCTCGTCGAGCTTCACGATGGCGAGCACGTAGGGCTTGCCGCCGATCCAGGAATCGCCGGGCGTGTAGATGGTCGTGTACGTGACGACCTCGCCGGTGCCCTTGAACTGGTACGGGGCCATCTTGCCCTGGCGCCTGCACTCGGGGCAGAACCGCCGGGGCGGGAAATAAAAGGCGCCGCAGGTCTCGCACTTCGAGCCGATCAGATTATAGCGGGCCGGTATCTCTCTCCAGAATCTTGGGACTCCCATGTTACTTCCTCCTCTCGTTCGAGAATATGTGGCACACTGCCGTGCCGCCGGTGCCTCCCACGTTGTGGGTCATGGCGATCTTTGCGCCGTCGACCTGCCTCTTGCCGGCCGTGCCTCTTAGCTGCTCGACGCACTCCACGGCCTGCTTGATGCCGGTGGCGCCCACGGGGTGGCCGCACGCCTTCAGGCCGCCCGACGTGTTGATGGGGATCTTGCCGCCGATGGCCGTCTCGCCCGCCAGCGTGGCCGGGCCGCCCTGGCCCTTCTTGAAGAATCCCAGGTCCTCGATGGCGAGTATTTCCGCGATGGTGAAGCAGTCGTGCACCTCGCAGAGGTCGATGTCATTCGGGGTAACGTGGGCCATCTCGTAGGCCCTCTGGCCCGCCGCGACGCTGGCGCCAAAGGTGCAGAAGTCTGCCCTGTTGTGCAGCGATATCGTGTCAGTCGCCTGGCCCGAGCCGAGCACGTAGACGGGGCTGTCCGTGTACTTCTTCGCGTCCTCGGCGGGGGCGACTATTACGGCCGCCGCGCCGTCCGTTATCGGAGAGCAGTCGAATAATGTGAACGGGTCCGAGACCATCGTTGCGTTCTTGACCGTGTCAAGCGTGATCTCGTTCCTGAACTGGGCCCTCGGGTTGTTCACCGCGTTGTGGTGGTTCTTCACGGCCACCTGGGCGAGCTGGTCCCGGGTCGTGCCATAGCGGTGCATGTGAAGCCTGGCGACCATGGCGTACAGCGCGGGGAAGGTTGCCCCCATGAAGCCCTCCCACTCGCGGTCCGCCGCCGACGCCAGCGCGTCCACGGTCACGCCCGTCTCGACGTCCGTCATCTTCTCGACCCCCGCGGCAACGACCACGTCGTGGTAGCCCGAGGCGACGGCTATGATGGCGTTCCTTAACGCCAGGCCGCCCGAGGCGCACGCCGCCTCGACCCTCGTGGCCGGTATGTGGAACGTCGACGCCAGCCCGGTGAAGTCCGCGATGAGGGAGCCGATGTGCTCCTGGCTCACGAACTGGCCGCCGCTCATGTTACCCACGTACATGGCCTCGATCTCCTCGCCGTTCAGCTTCGCGTCGCCGATGGCCTGCGCGCCGGCCTCCACGACGATATCCCTGAAAGACCTCTCCCACATCTCGCCGAACTTGGTACATCCGACGCCTATGATTGCAACATCTCTCATTTTTGTCACCCCTTAGCTGTCCACCTTGATCTTGCCCTTGTGCTTCGCATACGTGGCGTAGTCGATGTACTTCGCGTCCTTGATGTAGTCCCACGTCTTCTGCGCCAGGTCCTGTACCTTCGTGATGCGGTCCGTGACCGTTATGTCGAACGAGTCGCTGCCCGCGCCCGAGCCGAACGAGGTGACGAACACCCGGTCGCCAGGCTTAGCGACGTCCAGTACTGCCGACAGGCCCACCATGCTGGCGCCCGAGTACGTGTTGCCCATCTTCGGGCAGGTCAGGCCTTGTTTTATTTGCTCTTTGGTGAACCCCAGCGTCTGGGCGGCCCTGGTCGGGAACTTGCCGTTGGGCTGGTGGAACACCGCATAATTATAGTCGGAGGGCTTCGTGCCGGCCTTCTCCAGCATCATCTTCGACGCCGAGAGGACGTGCTTGAAATATCCCGGGTCGCCCGTGAACCTGCCGCCGTGCCTCGGGTAGTCCGCGCCCTCTCTCCTCCAGAAGTCCGGAGTGTCGGTCGTGAATGAGCACGTGTGGTTGATGGTCGCGATGAGGTCGGTCTTGCCGATGACGAACGCGGCTCCGCCGGCCGCGGCCGTGTACTCCAGCGCGTCTCCGGGGGCTCCCTGCGATACGTCCGCCCCGATGGCCATCGCCGTCTCGGCGATCCCCGCCGAGACGACGCCCATGCAGGTCTGGACGGCCGCAGTGCCCGCCTTGCAGGCGAACTCGAAGTCCGCGGCGGTCATGTTCGGGCCCGCGCCTATCGCCGCTGCCACGATCGTGGCGGTCGGTTTCACGGCGTACGGGTGGCTCTCCGAGCCCACGTAGATGGCGCCGATCTTCTTCGGGTCCGCTCCCCTCAGTATGGCGTTCCTCGCGGCCTCGACCGCGATCGTGGCGGTGTCCTCGTCCATGTCCGGCACTGACTTCTCTGTTACCATTAAGCCGTTCTTGTAGTCGTCCGCATCGTCGCCCCAGACCTTCGCGATCTCGTCGACCTTGATGCGGTACCGCGGAACGTATGCTCCGTATGCGCTGATCCCTAGTGTCATTCTTTCAATCCCTTTAGTATGCTGATCATTGTGTCTATGTCCATCCGGCTGGCAATGAGCGGGAACGTCTCCACTTCCGCTATTTTTTTAGCCACCGGGTCGATCTTCGAGGCCTCCAGGCCGTGGAGCACCACGGCGGCGGGCTTGAGCGTGGACACGCGGAGCGCCACCATGGGCGAGCGGCCCGTGCTCACGTTACAAAAGATGAGGGCCCTTTCCGTGCTCCAGCCGTACAGCCGGTAGAATTCTTCGGAGGACAGTTGTAGAATAGCGTTGATGCTGTCGATGATCGTGTAGCCGTTGATGTGCCGGTCCATGCTTCCCGAGATATGCTCCGCCTCGATGAGCCTGGCGAACTTCTCCAGGGGCACGGGCGAGCGGTACTCGTGAATGTCGAGTATGACGTTCGAGTTCGCGATGGACAGCATGCTCTCGTACGCCCGGATCTTGCGGGACCCGGCCTTCTCGTCGATGTCGAGCATGGCCTCCACGATCTTGCTGATTATCGTCGTCCCGGGGGACTTTCTCCGGCCGCTCTCGTAGTCGCTTATCACGGAAGGCGACACCTCGATGGCGTTCGCGAGGTCGATCTGTGAGACTTCAAAACTCTTGCGCCATTTTTTTATGGTCTCGCCCGGGTTGCCGGAGAGGGTTATCTCGCCCGCCATCTTCTCGGCGAGCCTCGCCCTGAGGTCGACGATGTTGCTCTGCATCAGCGCTTAAAAGGCGATTCTGGTATATAAATTTTTTAGTAGTATGCATCGACAATTGTCGATAAATTTTGGAAAAGGTGAACTGTGATCATATGATCATGGTCTTTTTTAACGCCAGGTCGACCAGTATGGGCGTGGCGACGGCCAGCGCGCCTCCGGCGGCCGCCATTGCCGTATTGACCCCGTGCGCCACCGGGCTCGCGAGCCACCCGGGCGGGTGCCAGCCCAGCAGGCCAAGCAGGAACAGCGTGCCCATCATCCATATCATAAAATCGACAGCCAGCAGTAGAAATATCAGCGAAAGGACGAGGCCCGCCTCGAGGATGCCGTTCATGCCATACTCCACACAAATAAACCTTATTAACCCTATACGAGTTCATCGTTTAAAAATTTTTAGTAAGGTTTTTTATACGGTGGGCCTCTTCTTGAGGCACTAAGCTGACGGAGGCACTATTTTTCACCACAATGGCACGGAGTTCACGAAGGCTCACAAAGATTTCTTTTATATGGAGGCACAGAGGTCACAAAGCCCGGTTCATTGGCGATAGGGCACAAAGGATACAATGGCACAATGGGATGAACAAGAGCACTTTTTGCCATCGTGTCATCGTCCCCTTCGTGCCTCTTAACCCAAAAAGCCTGCTCTGTGGCCTTAGTGACCTCCATCTAAAAGAAAGCTTTGTGAAACTCAGTGCGCTTAGTGCCATTGTGGTGAAAATAGTGCCTCTGTAAGCTTAGTGACTTAAAAAATAGGGTATATGGCGTAAAGCTATGAACAGTAAAAAATAGGAAGGACCCTAATTTTTAATCATGTTCAGGAACTTTTTGGTCCTCTCGTGCTGAGGGTTGGTGAAGAACTGGTCCGGCGTGTTCTGCTCGACGATGACGCCGCCGTCGATGAGTATGATACGGTCGCCCACTTCCTTGGCGAAGTTCATCTCGTGGGTGACGACGATCATGGTCATGCCGTCCATGGCCAGGTTCTTCATGACGTCCAGCACTTCCTTGACGAGTTCGGGGTCAAGCGCAGAGGTGACCTCGTCGAACAGCATGACGTCCGGCTTCATGGCCAGGGCGCGGGCGATGGCCACGCGCTGCTGCTGGCCGCCCGAGAGCTGCATGGGGTAGCTGTTCGCCTTCTCGGACAGGCCCACCTTCTTCAGGAGCTCCAGGCCGATCCTGTCCGCCTCCTGCTTCGACTTCTTCTGGACCCTCAAGGGGGCCATTGTGACGTTCCCCAGCGCGGTCATGTGGGGGAAGAGGTTGAACTGCTGGAACACCATGCCGACCTTCTGGCGCATTTTATTCAAATCCGCCTTCTTGCCGGTGATCTCCTGGCCCTCGATGAAGATATGGCCGCTCGTGGGCTCCTCCAGGCGGTTGATGCACCTTAATATGGTGCTCTTACCCGAGCCGCTGGGGCCCAGTATGACGACCACCTCGCCCTTCTTGATGTCCAGCGAGATACCCTTCAGCACTTCCAGGTCCCCGAACCGCTTGTGCAGGTCCCTTATGACCACCATTTCGCTGCTCATGCCGTGTCCTCCCTGATGGGCTTAGCCTTTTTCTTGGCCTTCTCCGTCGTCCTGGTATTCTGGACGCTGTACTTCTTCTCGATGTACTGCACGGCCCTGCCCAGCGGTATGGTGATACAGAGGTACACCATGCCCGCCGCAAGGAGCGGGGTGAACGTGTTATAGTACTCGGCGCCAATGGACTTGGACCACCAGACGACCTCCATGACGGAGATGACCATGCCTATCGATGAGTCCTTGATGAGCGCGATGAACTCGTTGCCCAGCGTTGGGAGCACGATCTTGAAGGCCTGGGGCAGGATGATGAAGAGCATCGACTGGTTGTAGGACAGGCCAAGGGACCTGGCCGCCTCCATCTGGCCCTTGTGGACGGCCTCGATGCCGCCCTTGAAGATCTCGCCCATGTAGGCGCCGCTGTTGATGGACAGGGCGATGACGCAGGCGGTGAAACCGTCGATGTTGAACTGGCCGCCCGTCAGGTCCGATATCAGGAACGGAAGGCCGAAGTTGACGAAAAGTAACTGTAACAGGATGGGCAGGCCGCGAATGCCCTCGACGTATATCGAGGCGACGGCCCTGAACAGGAAGTTCGTCGAGACCCTGCCGAGCCCCATGACGAGGCCGATGACGAGGCCGATGGACATGGCCACGAGCGATAGCTGAATGGTCACGAGCAAACCTCTGGTGACCTCTTTTCCGAGGGCATAGGTGAACAGGTTGAAATTGAAGATGGAGAATTTTCCCGCCGTCGCCAGGGTCATCGTGTAGGTCGCGCCCGGTGCGATCTCCATGACGGTCTCGTTATCCTGCCAGCCGTTCTTTGAGACCTTCACCCGGTGGATGCCCTGCGGGACCAGGAACTGGACCTTCCCGTCCTTCGTGTCCGTCTTGCCTATCTCGACGCCGTCGATGTAGACCGAGGCGCCCGCGAGCTTGCTCTGCGACGTGCCGCTGTCGAGTACGATGAAAGTAACGATGTCAGGGTCGCTTACCGTGCTCTCCCTGTTGAGCTGGACGTTGACGTTCTCCCCGTTGATGAACTCTCTTTCGGCGGTGCGCTCAGTGAGCCCCGGCGCTGACGCGGTGATATTATGCATGCCGGCGGTGAAGCTGGATACTATGATGACGCCGTCGGCGTCCGTGGTGCCGATATAGCTGCCGTCCACGGATACTGAGGCGTTCGGCACCGACCGAAGCATGTAATCCTTAATGTTTATAGTGATTATCACGTTCTCGCCCTGGGAGACGGCCGGCACGGAAAAGGCCGGGATAATCATCAATAATATCAGTATTAATGCCCACAACGATCCATTTCTTCTGTTCAAACCCCATCACCGCAACATTTTTACAATAGGGGCGGCTTGATAGCGCCCCTCATTTGATTAACAAGTTAGTTAGTACACACCCAACCGTTAAAAAGTTTTTTTATTCGGCATCTATTGAATAATAATCACTCTATGCTTGTTTTATAAAAGTAAAGGGGCGCGTGCTATGACGTGCCCCGGATAATTTACTCGAACCACTTGTCGTGGAACTTCTGCAGCCTGCCGTCGGCCTTCATCTTGGCGAGGGCCTGGTTTATGGCGGCGGTCAGGCCTGGGTTGTCCTTGTTCACGACGATGCCGAAGTATTCGGTGGCCGTCAGGGGCTCGCCGATGAACTTGTAGTCGCCCGGATAGTTCTTGATGTACGGCTCGGAGACGGGCTGGTCGCCGACGACGGCGTCGACCTCGCCCTTCTTCAGGGCCATGAAGGCCTCGTTCATGGTCGCGTATGCCTTGACATCCTCAGCGCTGACGTTCGGGTACGCCTTGACTGCGTCCTGGCCGACCGTGCCCATCTGGACGCCTACCTTCTTTCCGACGATGTCGGAGGCGTTCTTAATGGCGGTCTCGCCTGCCCTGACGCTGATGGCCTGTCCCGGGGACTCGTAGTACCAGTCGGTGAAGTCGATGGTCTCCTGCCTCTTCGGGGTTATGGTGAACGCCGATATGGCGCAGTCGAACTTCTTGGCCTGGACGCCGGTGATGATGGTGTCGAACGCCTGGTCCGAGTACGTCACGTTAAGCCCGAGCTCCTTGCCGATCTCGTTCATGACGTCGATGTCGAAGCCCTCGAAGGCGGTCGTGGTCGTGTTAATGTTCTCGAACGGCGGGTAGTGCGCTTCCGTCGCTACATACAGGGTGCCGGGGGTCAGCAGGGTCATGTTCTGCGCGGGCGTCGCGGTCGGGGTCGCGTTCGCCGCGGGCGTCGGCGTTACGGCAGGGGACGTTGTACATCCGCTGATAGCGACGACGACCATGCTGATCATAAGCAATAACAACAATGCTTTAGTCATATTCTTGGTCATTAGTCTAAGCCTCCTATACACCTACCGTTGTTATGCCATAGCATGGCAGAGCATAACTGAGCATTGGGGTGCTAAATAGGTGTATTTAGTCGTATGGTTAGTTTCATATTAAATCTTTTGGAATCTGCGGCAGAGGCTGATTTTTTCGGCAAGGGAGCGATAGGTTTAAGCCCTCATACTGTGCGTATATTGTCCGATCGTCGGGCAGGCTTTAAGTTTGGCTTCGTGCCAACTTTAGTTGGCACCATATGCCCGGCGAGCTTTAAAAAGAAGATGATGCAATGGCTGGAAAGATCGATAAGACCGTAACGGTCGGCAAGTTCAAGGGCGGAGAAGCGGCCGTAAGGGCCGTCCTGACCTCCCAGGGATTCGAAGCGAAGACGATGTCGATGACCTCGAACGACAAGAATAACGAGACATGGAATATCGTCCTGGCTAACGGCCGTAAGGTCATGCTGAGCGCCCCCAAGAAGGGCAATCAGGTCGTTATCAAGGAAGTTTAATCCTTTTTCTTATTATCCTTTTTAAGTAAGCTTTATACGTCTTGGTACATATTCTGGCTTTACCATGGCCCTTAGCGTCGACGTGCTCACGTCGAAGATCGAGCGGAACATCCAGCTCAACTACGTTTATACGATGCTCATGAACACGATGCTCGAGAAGGGCATCTGGATGCTGTTCCTGAGCTACCGGGGCCTGGACCTTGTGCAGATCGGCCTTGTGGAGTCGGTCTACCAGCTTGCCTACCTGCTGTTCGGGCTGCCGGCCGGGGCCATCGGCGACCTGATCGGGAGAAAGGCGAGCCTCTACCTGAGCATCGTCACGAAAATACTGAGCTACGTGCTCATCCTCATATCGGGCGACTTCCTGGGCTATTCGGCCAGCTTCGTGTTCGGCGCCATCTCCTGGGTCCTCTATAACTCGGCCTCGGAGTCCATCACCTACGAAAGTTGCCGCATCGTTGGCAAGGGAGAAAGCTATAAGCAGATCTACGGGAACATCCTGGCGCTTGCCTTCATCGCGGCGGCTCTGGGCGTCTTCGTCGGGGGCTTCCTGGCGGAGAACAGCTACGAGAACGTCTACTATGCCGGGATATTGATCATGCTGGCGGCCCTCGTGCCGGCCTACCTCTTCACCGAGACGAGGGGCGTCGTCGTGAACGGCCGGAAAAGGAGCGTTCTCCGGCTATTCGGCGAGTCCCTGAGGGTCATCTCCGGCAGCCCTCTGGTGCTCTACGTCCTGGTGCTTTTCGCCGTCATATCCACGGTGGACATGACCGTCTACATGTACTGCCAGAAGTATTTCCAGACGATGGGCATACCCGTCTTCGCCATCGGCGTCATCCTCGCGGTGGACTCGCTGTTCGCCGCCCTCGGGGGCAAATACTCCTACGCGCTGGCCAGGCTCCCGGCAAAGACCTTCATCGTCATCATACCGGGCATCATCTTCGGCGCTTACCTGCTGCTCGCATATCTCAATAGCCCGCTGGGCGTGCCCATGCTGTGGCTGGGCACTATCTTCGTGGTCGCCTTCTGGCCCATCGTGAGCGATTTGGTGAACGCACGGGTGCCGTCGGAGAACAGGGCCACGATAACCGCGTTCAAGAGCCAGCTCTCCAGCGCCGGCGTCCTGGTGCTCTTCCCCGCCGTGGGATTCTTCGCCGAGCGGGCGTCGCTTTCGACGGCGTTCCTCTGGCTGCTGGCCTTCATGGTGCCGCTGGTGGCCTACCTTGTGATAAAAATAAGGAAGAGCGCCGTTTAAACGACTGGATATCCGGCCGAGACCCATTCCCTGATGCCGTGCTCCATAGTGCGCACATCCCTGTAGCCGTACACGCGCAGGAACATCGTGGCATAGGCGGAGCGTATGCCGCTGGCACAATAGGCCACCATCTTTACGTCACGGTCCTGCGGAAGCTCCGCCACCCGCTTCGGCAGCTCTTTGACCGATACGTTCACGGCTCCCTCGATATGGCCAGCCTGGTACTCGGCCGGCTCCCTCACGTCCAGTAAAAAGATCTTCTGGCCGGCATCCAGGGCCTTCTTCAGTTCGCCTACCCTGACCACGTTCCAGTCTGGCGGAGACGTCATCATATAGTTTTCCATTGCGGAGCAGATGTCTTCCTTAAGAGCCATGTTAAGAAATAGGTCATATAAATAAAAAAAGTATGCTTGCGTCAGGCCCCGCCGATGGGCAGCACCTGCCTGCCCATGGTCTCGTTGAGCACCTCGGCGGCGGCAAGATATATCGCCGAGAAGCCGCACACGATGCCCTCGAGCCCGGCAAGCGTCTTTATCCAGCCGATCCCGGTGAAGTCGCCGGCGGCGAGCAGGAAGAAGAGGATGGCAAGGCTGGCGAACACGAACTGGAGGGCTTTATTCTTTTTCAGCGTCCCCACGAACATGTAGGCCGTGAACAGCCCCCACATGGCCAGGTAGGCGGCCATGGAAATGCCGTCCGGGGCCGGGAACCAACCCAGCCTGGGGAATATCAGCAGTGCGACCAGGGATATCCAGAACAGCCCGTAGGATGTAAAGGCGGTCGTGCCGAAGGTGTTGCCCTTCCTGAACTCCATGATGCCCGCGATAATCTGGGCGACTCCCCCGTAGAACATGCCCATGGCCAGGATCATGCTCCAGGCCGTCGATGAGATCAGGCCTGCGTTGAGCAGGTTCAGCAGCACGGTGGTCATGCCGAAGCCCATGAGCCCCAGCGGGGCCGGGTTCGCCAGCGCCGGCGCAATAGCGCCGGAAAGCTTCGTTTCCTTAGTGTCAAGTGTTTGAACGTTAACCATTAGATGGCACCTATACATAATAAATAATCATTATAATTAAATGTTTGCATTGTTAATTATTATTTGTTATACTTATGTACAGTATTTTAGGGGCCGCCATTAAAACCACAAAATACAGCGTATGCTGGGCAATGTTACTAAAAGGCCGTTTTTATGAGGGGATGCAGAACGCCAGGCGCCACTGGTAAAATTTGCCTGCCGCATCTGCGAGCTTCTTAAGTAACGCGCTGAGCATCGTCCGTTACCTCTCTTAATAATCTATTATGATTATTCATTATAGATATAGGTTTCCAGGCAATTCGCCAAAAATAAGGCCCGTTTAGCCCGAAGTTCGGGCGGCCCAGTCTAAAAACCCGCCCTCGACGCCGCCATACAAAAAAATATATCAGCTTAGAGCCAGTAGTAACGGAATTAGCGATGAATGGGCATCGCCACAGGGAGCAGAGGCTCCCCGAAGAGGACAGAACATGGCAGATCTAAGGGAAAAAGTCGTGGAGGACCGGGGCATCATATCGAAGATACAGGCATTCGTCCCCGGGTTCAGCGGGTACAGGGCGAAAGAGGACCTGCGTGCGGCGGACAGCATGCTCCGCATGCAGATGGCGGGAAACATGGCGTCCATACGGAAGGACGCAGAGGGCTGCAGGTCCGTGATGGCCGAGAACGGCTCGCTCGAGCACATGGAGCGGCTGGGCGCGCTCATCGGCCGGCTTAAAACATTAGAGCAGGCAGTCGCCCACGCGGCGCAGGGCTATTCCGGCATATCCGCCAAAACGAAGGTCGGCGAGGCCGAATTAAACAAGCTTTACGAGTACGATTATGCGCTACTGTCGTCGCTGGCCGAGATGGCCGCGGACGCGCAAAAATTAAAGGCAGCGGCCGCATCCGACAACAAGGCCGCCATCATGGAGTCGATCGGCGCCATGTCGGGTAAAGCCGGGGCGTTCGAGGCCACGTTCAAGAGAAGAATGACGGCAGTGACGGGCACGGAGGTGTCATAATGGGGATCATCACCGGCGATAAGGGAAGCATCATCGGCGCGGCCACAATACTGTGGGAGGACGGCGAGAAGCGCAATAACGTCATGTGGAAGGTGCCGAGGAACATCAAGTTCAACGACAACATCGTCGTGCGCGAGGACGAGATCGCCGTCTTCTTCAGGGACGGCAAAGCGCTCGACTACATCGACAGGCCGGACCGCTACGCGCTTACCTCGATCAACGCGCCCATCGTGGGCAAGATCGTGCAGCGCCTGAGCGGCGTCCAGCAGCAGGCAGAAGTATACTACTTACAGAAAAAAGTATTCGACGGCAAGTTCGGCAGCAAGCAGCCCTACGTGTTCGAGGACAAGACCTTCCAGCTAGTGAAGCTCAGCCTGTTCGGCGAGTTCCGGTATAAGGTCTCCGAGCCCTCGAACTTCATCAACTACTTCGTGGGCACGCTGAGCCTCACGAGGGCGCCCGAGGTGGAGGAGCGCATCAAGGAGCAGGTCGTCACCTCGATGTACAACGTCCTGGGCAAGCTCAAGGAAAAGGGCATGGGCGTCGTGAACCTGGCCGCGAACCTCAAGAACATCGAGCAAATATTCTTAGAGGACTCGAAGACGGACTTCGCCCCCTACGGCATCGTCATCGACAAGATCTCGGGGCTTTACATTAACCTGCCCGAAGAGGTGCAGAAGGCCGTGGACACGAGAGCGTCCATGTCCGTGCTGGGCACGAACTACATGGGATACCAGACCGGCCAGGCGATGCGCGAGGCGGCGGTCAATCCCTCCGGCGGGGCCGCCGGGGCAGGAGTAGGAGTCGGCGCCGGCATCGGCATGGGCTACATGATGATGAACCAGATGGGCCAGACGGGAGGGCAGCAGCCCCCCGTCGTAGCGACGCCTCCGTCCCCGCCTCCGGCAGGGGCCCCGTGCGTGAAGTGCGGCGCCAGCGTCCCCCAGGGCGCGAAGTTCTGCCCGGCGTGCGGCGCACCCCAGGGAACGGCCTGCGTGAAGTGCGGTGCGTCATTGCCCGCGGGTGCAAAGTTCTGCCCCTCTTGCGGCGCATCGCAGCAGGCGACGTGTGCGAAGTGTAACGCTAAACTGGAGCCAGGGACTAAATTCTGTCCGAGCTGCGGCAACCCGACAGGATAAGCGATGGCCGAGATCAAGTGCACGAAGTGCGGCGCGCCCATCGGCTTCGAGCCGGGCGACCGGTTCGTCAAGTGCGGCTACTGCGACACGCAGCTCTACATCGACCGGAGCGGGGCAGGGTTCTTCTATATCATGCCCTACTTCCTCGACCGGTCGGGCGCCGAGGGCACGTTCAAGCGCTGGGCGGCCGCACCGGAGAGGGCAAAGGACCTGGACCGGCTGGCGCAGGTGACGAACATCCGGCAGCAGTACTTCCCCGTCTATCTTTTTAAGCGCACGGTGAACGGCCAGGAGAAGGTCATGCTCGAGCCCGCCCGGTCCACGACACTTCCCGGCCTCCATAGCCTGAAGGTGCCCGCCGGCGACATCAAGGTCTTCGACCAGAACTACAAGGTCGACGTTGAGCTACTGAAGCCGGACATGGATATGACGGCATACCTGCCCCGCCTGCCGGGCGAGCCGAAAGAGCAGGCGCTGGTCTATTTCCCCATATGGGCCGTGAGCTATAAGTTCAGCGGGCGGGACTACGACGCGGTCATCGACGGCTCCTCCGGCGAGGTATTCGCCGCCGACTATCCGGGCCGCTCGTCGGCACCGTATTTCGCGCTGGCCGCCGCCGCATTTATCGTATTCTTTATCGAGGGGTTCCTGACGCTCCTGGCGGGCTGCGGCCTGCTGGCAGCCGTCGTCACCCTGCCCGTCGTGTTCGTGGCCGCCTACACCATCGTGAGGAGGTTCTGACATGGGAATATCGCTATCGCTGAACTGCCCCCACTGCGGCGGAGCGCTGTCGCTGGACGAGGGGGCTGCGACCACCTCGTGCCCGTACTGCAGCGCGCTCCTGGCCATCGAGGGCGACGACGGCGTGGAGAAGATCACCTATAAGAATAACCTGGACGAGGCCAGGGCTGTCGCCGCCGCGAGGAGCTGGATGGGCGGAGGCCTGAAGGCCCGGGACCTCAAGGGCAAGGCTGAGATCTCCGAATGTTATCCCATTTACGCGCCATTCTGGAAGCTCCATGCCAGGGCTGCCGGGTGGGTGTGCGGGTACCGGCAGGTGCAGAGGAATAAGCGTACTGAGCGGGTGCCCATGGAAAAGATGGTGGCGTCCGACTTCGACTGGAACGAGATCGCCTGTGACGTGGGCGATATCGGCGTGGAGCACCTGAGCGGCCTCAACGGCACGGCCGGGCTCCACGACGAGGGCAGCATCCCCACGTTCGAGGTGACCACGTCGCCCACTGATGCTCGCGCAAAGGGCCTGGCATCCATCGAGCAGACGGCCATATCCTCGGCGGGAGTGCCCCACAGGACGTTCGTCAAAATGCACATCTTCCCCCGGGGCCTGGCGCTGGTATTCTACCCCATCTGGGTCGTGCGGTACAAGTATAATGGCCGCATGTACTTCTGCACCATCGACGGCATCACGGGCAAGGTGCTCGCGGGCAGGGCGCCGGGCGACACGCTCATGCGGACCATCGCCATGTCGCTGGGCATGCTCGCCGGCGGCTACGGCAGCGCGCTGGGCATCATAGCCATGGGCTACCTGGGGAACGAGGAAGGCGTCGCCGCGGGCGTCATCGCCATCATCATATGCCTGCTGATCGCTTTTGTAAGCTACCGGTTCTTCCGGTACGGCTCTGAAGTGACCACCGGCACGCTGAAGGGGGGCTTCAACACCAACCTGGGCCTCGGGAAGGGCGACGGCGTCGAAAAGGAACTGATCAATGCCATGAGCACCGGCGGCCCCATGAACTTCGGGAGGGGAGGTAACATATGACGAAGATCATGCCCATCGTATGCCCGGGCTGCAAGAACCCGATGTACGGCAAGGACCACGATACGGTGTTCCTGTGTCAGGGCTGCGGCACCCTGCACGCCAGGGACGGCAAGGTCACCATCATCGAGTACGAGGCTGGAGCCTTCGCAAAGCCGCCAGAGGGCGAGAAGGTCTACCTGCCCTTCTGGAAGCTCGGCACCGACTTCCGCATCAACAGCCAGAGGGTGGAAGGCGGGACGATCTCCCGGTTCGCCGGCTTCCTGAGCGGCAATTCGAACGCCGGCCACATGGACATGTTCCTGCCCGCGTTCGAGACGGAGACATCCCGCTATAAGGAGCTGGCGGAGAAGCTCACGCTGACGCCGCCGAAGTACTCGCCGGACAGGCTCGACCCCACCGTAAAAAGAGAGCCCTGCACCGTTGAGGCGGAAATGGCCGACGGCATGGCCGACTTCCTCTTCGTCACCATCGAGGCCGAGAAACCCGGCACGCTGCAGCAGCTCGACTACGGTCTACAGGTCACTTCCAGGAAGCTCGTCTACCTGCCCTACTACAAAAAAGGGAACGATCTGGTGCCCGGCTACTGACCGGGCCCCGCTATTTTTTATTTTCTTCCATACAGGCCCACTATCTCGGCCTCCGCGAGGATGTGCCCCTTCATCGCGCCCTGTACTGCGCTCCTGGGGACGCCCGATGGGACGTCGAGGTCGCGGTCGAGCGCGTACAGGTGAAACCTGTAGCGGTGGGGTTTTCCCGGGGGCGGGCACGGGCCGCCGTATCCCATCTGCCTGAAATCGTTCAGCCCCTGGTAGCAGCCTTTCTTCATCATCTTCTCGGCGAATACTCCCTCGGGTAGCTCGTTCCTATGGGCTGGTATGTTGAATACGACCCAATGTGTAAAAGTCCTGCCTGGCGCGTCGGGGTCGTCCATGATGAGGGCGAACGTTTCCGTGCCCTCCGGCGCGCCGTCCCACGAGAGATGGGGCGACAGGTCGTCGCCGTCGCAGGTGTACTTCTCCGGGATCTCGCGGCCGGGCTCGAATGACTTGCTGCTGATCGTCAAACCTTTACTCACGGTGATACTCATGACGTCACCATAGTAAAAAATGACTTTTCAGGTTTTTACGTTTTGCTCTTATTTATCCTTCAAGCCCATTTCTTATAGTACAGGTACGACAGGAGATATGCGGCCATGCTCAGCCCCCATACGACCTGAGTCGCCCCGATGACGGTGAACGGCGCGCCGATGCTCACGGCCGCCCCGATAAGGGCGATCAGCGCTATGGCAACGATGAACCCGTTCCTGGACGCGGCAAGCGAGCACCTCGCAGAACGCTCGTCCTGCACCTCTGTGCTTTTTCTCTTCGTCAGGTACGCATATATTGCCAGCCCGACGATCAATCCAATCAGCCCTACAGTCATCCACAGCACATACTGCGGGAATATGCCCGTGACCAGCAGGAGCGCGAACGTCGCCAGTATGACGACCGCTATCCTCGATTCTTCAGTCTTTATCATCTTATTCCTCCATGAACAGGTGCTCGATATTCGTCTCGAAGCACCGGGCCAGCTTAAAGGCGAGCGGCAGAGACGGGTCGTACTTCCCGGTCTCGATGGCGTTGATGGTCTGCCTCGACACGCCCACTTTCACGGCCAGGTCCTCCTGGGTCATGTTGAATCGAGCCCTGAGCTCCTTCAAGCGGTTTCGCATATGTAAAGTATACTTTACTTATTGTATATAAAGCTTTACTTTTTGACCAGTAAGCTTTACCTGAGTTCGGGCAATAACAAATTTTATTTAGGCTCAAGGCCATTGGTCGACTATGCAGGAGAAGCACATGACATACGCCGGCGCGGGCGTGGACATTAACAGACTCGAGGCGATCAAGTCGGGCATCATTAAAAAGGGGCTGACTTTCAAGCGTAAGGGCTTCGGCGCCCCCGTCGGCGATATTGGGGCGTACGCCGGGCTCATCGACCTCGGGGAGTTCGCGCTGGCCATGACCACGGACGGCGTGGGCACCAAGCTCATGATCGCCGACGCAATGAAAAAGTGGGACACCGTGGGCATCGACTGCATCGCCATGAACGTGAACGATCTTTATGTTATGGGCGTGGAGCCCCTGGCCTTCGTCGACTACGTCTCCATCGAGAAGCCGGACGACGAGCTCATCAGACAGGTCATGGTCGGCCTGGACGAGGGCGCCAGGCAGGCGAACATCTCCATCGTCGGCGGCGAGACCGCCGCGCTGCCCGACATCATCAAGGGCTTCGACCTCGCGGGCACTGCCGTAGGATATGTGGGCAAGGACAAAGTCGTCACCGGCGAGGGTATTGCGCCGGGCGACGTGGTCATAGGCCTGCCCTCCAGCGGCATCCACTCGAACGGCTATAGCCTCGTACGTAAGGTCGTCGAGAAATCCGGCCTCAAGTACACCGACCCGCTGCCCTACGATAAAAAGAAGACCATCGGCGCCGAGCTCCTCACGCCGACGCGCATATACGCCGAGGTCGTGCCCATCTTCAGGAAGTACCCGGTCAAGGGCATGGCCCACATCACCGGCGGCGGATTAATGAACTTGAGGCGCATCACAGGGTACGGGTTCGAATTCAACGATCCCCTGCCCGTGCCTCCCGTGTTCACCTGGCTCCAGAAGCTCGGCGGCATCGACGATGAGGAGATGTATAAGACCTTCAACATGGGCATGGGCTACGTGATCATTACCGACAAGGAGAGCGCCGGGGCCATCGTGAAGATGACCGACGGCAAGATCGTGGGCCGCATCGTGAAGGAAGGCTGCACGGTCCGCGGGACCAAGATGTGGTAGGGCGATACGCACTTGCGGCACGCTCTGGCGACGTCGTGGCTGCCCCGTAAGCTCGTGCACATATCGGGCGCTGCCTTCGCCTTTTTAGCTCTTTTTAGCCGGCAGCTGTCGCTTCTCATCGTGATGGCCGGTATTATCACGTTTTTTACCCTGGAGGCGCTGCGGCGCCGCGCAGACCTGCCGTTCGTATCGGCCCTGTATCGTGACTCGGAGAGAAAGAGCATCGCACTGGAGCCGCTTCTCTATTTGTTGTGCATAGCCATGCTGCTGGCCATGTCGATGGTATTCGACCGGGGGGCATGCCTGACGGCCATCATCGTGCTCACGGTAGGGGACGGCCTAGCCGGCATAGCCGGCAGGGCATTCGGCAGGCACAGACTACCGCAAGGTAAAAAGACCTGGGAGGGCTCTATATCGGGGTTCATCGCGGCGTCTGCGGTCGGGTTCCTGTTCGCGGGCCCCCTGGCCATCGCGGGGGCGGCGGCGGGCATGGCCGCCGAGGCGTACTCCAGGCGCCTGGAAAATTTATCGGTGGCAGCGGCCTCATTCCTCACGATGGCGATACTTTCACTCCTCTTGTGAACAAAATATCTATACTCTTAATCGCCTAATTAATGCAATATGAATTCTAAGGCCGTCCTGCCCGCCATCGCCGGGTCCGCCGTCATACTGGTAAGCCTGTTCGTGTTGTTCATCACGCTCATGGCGGTCATCGCAGGCCGCTCGTGGTCGCTGGCGACCGGGCTCGTAGGGCTCATCATGCTGGCCGCAGGGGCTTTTTTCATCTACATGGCCTACACGGCCACCCGGCAGGAGAAGATGGGCGACGCCCGCTACCATAATATGGAGCGGCAGGTGCTCACGCTGGCGAAAAAGAACAACGGCACCGTCACTGTCGCCGACCTCATCAACGTCGGCATCGAGTCGTCGGAGGCCGAGAAAGTCCTGGACAGGATGGCGAAGAAGGGCATCTGTGACATCAACCTGGACGCCACAGAGGCGAGCGGCATCACCACGTACTCGTTCCCCACGCTCATCCCCTTTGAGCAGGACGAGAAGGCGGCGAAGGTGTGATCATGCACAGGAGAATCATAAGTTTACTGCTCATCGTTCTCATTTCATTATCCCTGATGCCGTACGCTCATGCGCAGGAGACGTACCGGTGGCAGGTCAGCGACCAGCACGTCGTGCTCGACATCGACCCCTCGGGCTCCGTGTACATGACGTACGAGGTCAATGCGACCATCGTTAAGGGGGTCTGGAACGAGGTCTGGATACCCGTGACCGTATCGAGCATGCAGGTGGAGGAGGTGGTCGACGGCAGCGGCAACAGGCACGCCTTTACCGTCAGCGGCGGCCAGATCAAGACGCAGGGGTGGAACCTCAACCCCGGCGATAACGTTTACCTGCGCATCAACTCGAACCTGCCCGGGTTCGTTTATAAGGCCGATACGGCCGGCTATGACATAGTGGAGTTCATCCCGCCCTGGTGGGACATGGACATCACGGACACGCAGGTCAAGTTCTACCTGCCCGGCAACGTGCCCAAAGACCAGGTGTATACCGGGAGCAAGCTGTACGATAATATCGGCGTGGAGGACAACCGCACATGGGTCTACTTCGAGAGCAAGGACCTCTCGCCCAACCAGCAGTTCAAGGTGGCCGTGAGCTTCCCCGACAGCTACATGGCCTCCGGCGCAGTCATCGACAAGCAGGGCGGCTATACCCCTGGAACGGGCATCGGCCTGGGGCTCGTGGAGTCGCTGTTCTCCTGCTCCTGCCCGATGATCTTCGTGGCGTTCATATTCATCATGATCATCGGCAGCATCGGGGGCTCGCTGCTGCGGAAGCCCTACGACTCGCCGGTGGTCAGCATGGACGGCATCGGCGTGAACAAGAACCTCGACCCGGTCGAGGCCGCCACGCTGCTCCGCATAGACCCGAAGCGCGTGCTCACCATGATCATGTTCGGGCTCATGAAAAAGGGCAACATCAAGCTCCTCGGCACCGACCCCATCCGGCTGGAGCCCGTGTCACGAAAGGGCCTCAACTATTATGAGAAGCTCTACATGGACGCCATCGTGGACGATAAGCTCGACGAGGATAAGCTGCTGGAATGCTTCAAGGTGCTGGCACGGCGCGTGGTCGACAAGACCCGGCCCTACTGCCGTAAAGACACCGAAGACTACTACCGCTCGAAGATCGAGGAGGCGTGGGCCGAGATCAAGGCCGTGGACACGCCCGAGCTGAAGCTGGAGAAGTACGACACGAACATGTTCTGGCTCATGGCTGACGAGCAGTTCACGAAAAAGACGAAGGAGTACGTGTCGGACGCGCCGGGCAGCAACACCGTGTTCGTGCCGAACTATTACTGGTGGTATCCCTATTACTTCGGGCTGCCACACCACTGGGGCACGCATGGTACGCCCACGACCGGCGCTCCTCAGACCGGCGCTCCTCAGACCGGCACCCCCCAGGCTGGTGCCCCGCAGGCCCCGACGAACAGGACCACGACCACTGTCGAGAGCTTCGCCAATTCCATCTCCAACTCGGTCGAAGCGACCGCGGCCGGAGTCGTGGGAGGCGTGGAGAAGTTCCTGGGAGTGAGGAACGAGGCTAACGCCCCGCCGGCTGCCACGTCGTACGCGCCTGCGTCAGCACGCGGGCACTCGGGCGGGGGAGGCTCATGCGCCTGCGTCTCGTGCGCATGCGCGTGCGTATCCTGCGCCTGTGCCTGCGCGTGCGCCGGCGGAGGAGGTGGCTGCACATGATCAAGGCAAGGATCGATAATACCCGGCTCCACCTGCGGGTGGAGAACGACGGCACCGGCATGCTGATCATCAACGCGTCCCAGATCCTGTACCTGGACCGCATCGGCGTGGAATACGTGAAGCGCTACATCCGGTACTCGAAAAAGAAGCCGCTGGTCGGCAGCGTCAGGGACGCCGTCGTGCTGCAGATGATGCTCAAGTATAAGGTGGGCAAGAAGCGCGCGGAACAGGACTACGACCGCCTCCAGTCCATCATCTGGGGCGTCACGGAGGGCAACGCCTGCCCCTTCACGTGCTTCGACGTAAAATTAAAGGAGCCCCAGTACGGCCTCATGAAGTCCCCCATCCGCATCGACCTGGCACTTACCTATCGCTGTAACAACAACTGCTCTCACTGCTACGCCGGAGGGCCCAGGCAGACGAAGGAGCTCACCACCGACGAGTGGAAGAAGGTCATAAAGAAGGCCGTGGAATTCGACGTGCCCAACGTCGTGTTCACCGGCGGCGAGTCCCTGCTCAGGGACGACCTGGAGGAGCTGATCGCCTACGCGGAGAGCCTGGACATCGTGACCGGGTTGATCACGAACGGCCGCCTGCTCACGAAAGAGCGGGTCGCATCGCTCAACAAGGCCGGCCTGGACTACGTCCAGATCACCATCGAGTCCCCCGACCCGGCCGTCCACAACAAGATGTGCGGCGCCTCGTCGTTCGAGGACACGGTCGTGGGGATAAAGAACTGCGTCCGGGAGCTCTACACGACCACGAACACCACCATCACCCGGGACAACGTCGGGACCATCAATGGCCTTGTGCCGTTCCTGCATTCGCTGGGCGTGCGCAAGTTCGGCATCAACGCCGTCATACGGGCGGGCAAGGGGACCGAGGCCGAAGGCCTGACGCCCGAAGAATTAAAAGGCCTGCTGCCCGACATCATCAACCAGTCCAACGCCCTTGGCATGGAGTTCATCTGGTACACGCCCACGAAATACCATAAGCTCAACCCTATAGAGATGGGCCTGGGCATCAAGTCCTGCTCGGCGGCCCGCCTCACGCTGGCCGTGGAGCCCGACGGGAGCGTGCTGCCCTGCCAGTCATACTTTAAGCCCCTGGGAAACGCCCTCACGGACGAGTTCCCGAAGATGTGGGACGCCGACCTGGCCAAGCAGCTTCGTGCCCATAGCTTTGCGCCCGAGCGGTGCCGTTCCTGCATCCAGTTCCCCATGTGCGGCGGCGGCTGCCCTCTGGACCTCCAGTGTGGATTTTAAGCCACTCAAAAAAGAATAAGAGCGCTCGAAGACTGTTTCAGCCACGAAGCGACACGAAGAGGGCCTGAAGCGACACTAAAATTTATTATAAATATTTTCTTAAATCTTTGAGTTACTTTGAGCAGGCTTCGAGCAACTTTGAGGCTAAAGTAGTCTTCGTGTCACATAATATTTTTAGTGTATCTTATACCGTTCCGAACCACCCGACAGGCCACTGGGGAAAAGCTCTCTGCAAGTTAGAGAAAAGGCCCGGGAACATCCTGAGAAGGTCTTGAAGGATATAGTACCAGAGAGTCATCGATGGCGACGTCGGCACGATAGTCGGCTGAGCCGTGGGCAGGGGCTGCTGCACGGGCTGCTGCCGGGGCGCCATATCCATGCCTGACACGGGCATTTCAGGGATCATGGGAACGGGGGCCGGCTCGTACATGCCGTAAGGCATGCCCAGGGGCATGGCCGGCCCGGGCGTGGGCGACGGCGAGGCTATGGCGGCCGCACCTCTGCCTCCGGAAATGCCCGATGGAGTGACCTGCGCGGTCTTATTGGCGGGCTTGGTGGCCGTCAGGTACCCCGAGACGAACAGCCCGACGACCGCGGCGATAACGACGAGAACGGCTATCGCAAGCGCGAACTTGATGATATCGTGCGCCACATTTACACCCGCTCATAATTTTATGGCGGGCAGGAATAAACGTGATGGCCCATTATAGCGGCCGATATTGTGCGTACGCTCCCCTCAATAAAGAAAGCGGCCGGCGCCCTTTCTTATAAATGGCAGGCATGTCCAGCGATAAGCATATAACGACATAGCTGGATTAATCATTGGTTTTTACTATGGGCTCTAAACGGAAGGCGCCTGGCGAAACAAGGAAAAAGCAGGAAGACAGGCGCAAAGCGGACGAAGGAAAAGCGAGCGAAACGCAGGGAAGCGCGCTGTCCAGGCTACTGAAGGACCGCACGCTGATCATGCTGGCGGGCATCCTGCTTATCGGGCTCGCCCTCAGGCTGTTGCCTCTCACGTACAGCCTGTCAGGCGGCCAGATCGCGTTCTCCGAGTTCGACCCGTACTACCACCTGCGGAGGATCACGTATGCCGCCGGCAACTTCCCGTACCTCAACTCGTTCGACTCGTACGTGAACTATCCCTACGGCTACGGCATAAGCTGGCCACCGCTGTTCGACCTTATCGCGGCCGGGCTTTCGCTCATCGTGGGGCTGGGCAGCCCATCCCGGCCCATCATCGAGGCGGTCTCCGCGTCACTGCCCGTCATCCTGGGGCTCGTCTCCATCGTGCTTCTCTATTACATCGTCAAGGACGCACTGGGCAGGCAGGCCGGGCTGCTCGCCGCCCTGTTCATGGCCATACTGCCCGCGTCCATCTTCCGCACGGCCTTCGCGTACGCGGACCACCACGCACTTGAGGTGGCCGTATCACTGGCCATGTACCTGTGCTTTACCCGGGCCCTGGCTCTGGCCAGGGAGGAAAAGCCGAGCCTGCCCAAACTGCCCAAAAAGCCGCTGGCCTATGCGCTGCTGGCAGGGGCATGCATGGCCGGCATGGTCTTCTCCTGGGAAGGCGCCCCGATCTTCATCGGCATTGTCGTCCTGTATGCGCTGACACAGTATGCTTACGATGGCTTCAGGCGAGAGGACACTGAATACCTGAGCATCACGGGCGCAATTGCCTCGCTAGCCGCGGCCGTCCTGGTGACCCCGTTCGTGCTCGCGAGCCCCGCAGGGCAGAGCCTCACGATCTCGGCCGTCTATATCTCCTGGTTCCACGTCATCTATCTCATCGCCATGGCCCTGTTCTTCGTCGCCATGGGCGGCCTCTCCCGGCTATACTCGGGCATGAAGGCCCCGTGGTTCTCGACCGTGCTCACCGCCGTCGCCGGCGCCGCCGTACTGGCCGGAGCCGTGAAGCTAGCCCTCCCACAGGTCTTTGATACACTTGCGGGAGGCGTCCAGTTCCTGTTCGGCTCGGGCAACGTCCTGGCGACCATCGTCGAGGTCGAGCCCCTGTTCATCAACGACGGCGGCCTGTCCATCGCCATCCCGTGGGCGTACCTGTCTACGGGCGGCCTCCTCGCCATACTGGGGCTGGCCATCTTCCTCCTTACCAGGAAATGGGGCGGCATGAAGAACGCCGAAGTATTCCTCCTCGTGTGGACGCTCGTAGTGCTGGCCCTCGGATTACTCCAGAAGCGTTTCGTATACCTGCTGGCGGTGAACGTGTCCATATTCGCCGGCTTCGCCGTCTACTGGACGCTCGACCTGGTGGGCTTCTACAGGGGCACGGAGAACAATAAGAAAGCGTCACAGTCCAGGGACGCCTGGCTCACGCCCCCGGTGGTGGCAATGGGCATCGTCTTCGCCGTCCTCCTCATACCCATCCTGATGAGCGACTATTCGGTATCGGGCGTGCAGGAGTTCTACACCCTCGACTGGAACGAGGCCTGCCAGTGGGTCAAGGATAACACCCCGAAGACCTCGTACACGTACTCTGCGGACAAAGGCACGGAACCCGAGTACGGCATCATGAGCTGGTGGGACTACGGCAATTACATCTTATACCGCGCCGAGCGACCGGCCGTGGCCAACAACTTCCAGACCGGCATCGGCGATGCCGCCCGGTTCTTCATCGCGCAGGACGAGGCCGGCGCGAGCGAGATCATGGATAAGCGCAAGGCGAAGTACGTCATGCTCGACTACCGCCTGGGCTCCCCGTGGGCCGGCGTGACCGCCGGCGTCTTCGAGAACATGCCATACCTGGCCGGCGAGGATACAAGCAGCTACCACGCGAGCTACGTCGTGCCCGTGACCTACGGCAGCCAGACGGTGCTCGACGGCAGCGATAAGTACTATAGCTCGATGTATTCCCGCCTATTCAATGACGACGGCCTGGGAGGCAGAGACCGGCTCGGCCACGAGGCCGGCGGCCTGCAGCGCTACCGTCTCATATATGCGACCGACGGCACCGACCCGGTCAAGGTCTTCGAGTACGTGAAGGGGGCCACGATAACGGGCACGGCATCGCCCGGAGCGGTCGTGAAGGCCAGCCTTAACATGGCCTTCCAGGGCGGCGAGCACACGTATTACGCCTCGACGACAGCCGGGGCGGACGGGAGCTTCTCCTTCACCGTACCGTACCCGACGTCGGCCACGATAGGCACGACGAGCACGGCACAGGCGTACGTGCTTACGTCGGGCGCTTCGTCCGTCGAAGTGCAGGTGCCCGCCTCCGCCGTGGACAACGGCGAGACCGTGGCAGGTGGTAAGCTATGAAAAGATCGTTTATCGCGATATTCATGCTGCTGGCCATGATCCCGGCCGTTGCGATGGCGGACTGGCCCCAGGCCAGGCACGACGCGGCCCACACGTCCGTGGCCGACTCCCCGCTCAACCCGCCCCTGGCGGTGGAATGGCAGACGAGCGCCGGAGGCGAGGTATTCTCCTCCCCGGTCCTGTACAACGGCACGCTCTTCGTCGGCAGCGGCGATGAAAGAAAGCTCCTGGCGCTCGACCCGGCGACGGGAGATAAGAAATGGTCTTACGCCACGTACGCGTCCGTGGAGTCCACGCCGGCCGCTGCGAACGGCTCGGTCGTCTTCGGCTCCTACGACGGCTACGTCTATAAGCTGGACGCGGCCACCGGCGCCCTGCAGTGGAAGTTCGACGCGAAGAGCGGCGTGCTCTCCTCTCCGTTAATATACCAGGACAGGGTCTACGTGGGCACGGACGACGGCAGCTTCTACGCGATCGACTTCAGGACGGGCGGCGGCCTCTGGTCTCTCGCGAAGGCTGCCCAGTCGTCGCCCGCGGCAGAGGACGGCTTGATTTACGTCGGCGCGCTGGACGGCACGTTCTACGCTCTGAACGCCTCGTCGGGCAGCCAGGCCTGGACGTACCAGACGAACGACACGTTCCATTCCTCGCCCCTCGCCTTCAACGGCACTGTCTATATCACGACTCGCAGCGGCACGCTGTACGCCTTCGACGCGAAGGGCGGCCAGGTCAGGTGGACGTACGACCTCGGCTATTACTCCGACTCTACGCCCTCCGCATCCGACGGCACCATATACGTGGGCACGTACGGCGGGCGGATATTCGCCTTAGGCGAGAACGGCACGCTAAAGTGGGAATCGGCGTATTACGGGCCCATATACCAGACCGTGACGGTATCGGGCGACGTGCTCTACGGCGCCTCCCAGAAGGGGACGCTGTTCGCGCTCGACAAGGCCGGGAACGAGCTGTGGTCTTACGACCTGGGCGAGAGCGCCTTCGCCTCTCCGACCGTGGACGGCGGCCGGCTCTACATAGGCACGATGGGCGGCAAGGTCATGGCCTTCGGGGAGACGACGGCCACGCCGACCCCGTCGCCCACGAGCTCGCCTTCGGCGACAGCTTCGACGCCTTTCCCCGGCGTGCTGGCCTGCGTGGCCGCGCTGATTGCGGCAGGTTTATGCCGTAAGAGCCGATAAGGAGGCAATATCATGACGATGAAGGTGGTCATACCGGCGGCCGGAGCGGGAAAGCGGCTTTACCCTCACACGTACACGAAGCCCAAGCCAATGGTATTCGTGGCCGGGAAGCCCATTATCGGTCACATCCTGGACAGGATGGCCGGCCTCGACCCCGACGAGGTCATCATCGTGGTCGGCTACATGAAGGACAAGATCGTCTCTTATGTCACTGCGAATTACTCTAACGCTTTCAGGAAGCTCACCTTCGTGGACCAGGACCGGCAGCTTGGCCTGGGGCACTCGATCTTCGTTACGAGGGAGGCGGTGGGCGACAGCCCCGTCCTCATCGCGCTCGGGGACATGATCTTCAGGGACGGCTACAGCGAGTTCCTTAAGCACCACCGGGAGAACGGCAAGTGCTCCGGCTCCATCGGGGTCAAGGCGATCGACAACCCGGAGCGCTACGGCATCGTCTATTTAAACAAGGACCACACCGTGCGCCAGCTCGTGGAGAAGCCGAAGAGCTCCACGTCCAACGTCGGCATCGCCGGCGTCTACTTCATCGAGGACACGCCCCGCCTCTTTGACGCGCTCGAGGGCCTCGTCGGCTCTAACGGCCATGGCGAGATACAGCTCACCGACGCCCTGCAGAAGTCCGTGGAGCAGGGCTCCGTCTACAAGACGTTCGAGGTGGACAGCTGGTACGACTGCGGCCGGCCCCAGTCCCTGCTCGAGGTCAACCGCATCCTGCTTTCCGAGAAAAGCCTCTCCGAGAACGGCGCGACGAGCTCGATCATCGTCGAGCCGGTATCCATCGGCAGGAACGCCAGGATCGAGAACTCCATCATCGGCCCGTACGTGTCCATATCGGAGGGCGCGGTGGTGAGCAACTCCATCATCGAGGACAGCATCGTGGGCAATAACGCCGAGGTCAAGTACATGACCCTGCACTCCTCGATCATCGGCGACCACGCCATCCTCATCGGCAAGGCGAACGCGCTCAACATCGGGGACTCGTCCACCATAGAATTCTGAGGTTAACGATCATGCCAACATCAGTAGTGACCGGCGGCGCCGGCTTCATCGGCTCTCATCTTTGCGAGTACTTATTAGGCAAGGGCGACCGGGTCATCGCCATCGATAACCTGGGCAGCGGCAGCAAGGATAACATCAAGGGCATCTTGAATAATGCCAGCTTCACTTTTATCAAGCACGACGTACGGAAGCCGCTGAAGGTCAGGGAGAAGGTGGATTACGTCTATAACCTGGCCTCCCGGGCCTCGCCCGTGGACTTCGACCGCTATCCGGTCGAGATCATGATGACCAACAGCGTCGGCACGTACAACGCCGTCAACGCGGCGCTGGAGCACGGCGCGCGGTTCCTGACGGCCTCGACCTCCGAAACGTACGGGGACCCGGACGTGAGCCCCCAGCCCGAGACCTACTGGGGCCACGTGAACCCGGTCGGCCCCAGGAGCTGCTACGACGAGAGCAAGCGGTTCTCCGAGGCGCTCACCATGGCCTTCGTCCGGCACCAGGGGCTTGATGGCCGGATCATCCGTATATTTAACACGTACGGCCCCAGGATGCGCCTCGACGACGGCCGGGTCGTCCCGAACTTCGTCACCCAGGCCCTCGCCGGCAGGCCGCTGACGGTCTACGGCGACGGCTCGCAGACCCGCAGCTTCTGCTACGTGTCCGACCTCGTGAGGGGCATTTACCTCATGATGCATTCCCCCGTAAAGGGACAGGTCGTCAACCTTGGCAACCCCCGCGAGATGACCGTGCTGGAGTTCGCCCGTACAATAATAGAGAAGACGGGCAGCTCCTCGGCCATCGACTACCGGCCCCTTCCGGAGAACGACCCGCTCCAGCGGCGCCCCGACATCAGGAAGGCGAAGGAGCTGCTGGGCTGGGAGCCTGAAGTGGGGCTGGACGAGGGCCTCGAGAGCACCATCGCGTGGTTCAAGGACAGCATGAGTAAAAAGAAGGAGAAAAAGCGTTGATACTGGTAACGGGCAGCGGCCTCCTGGGCTCGGACGTCATCCGTGTCCTGAGGAAAGAGCACGAGGTCACGGGCACCTTCAGCTCGCACCCTAAGGAGGGCGCCGTGCGCCTGGACATCACCGACCGGGGAAACACGATACGGGCCGTCGGAGAGCTAAAGCCCGAGTACGTCGTGCACACGGCCGCGCTCACGAACGTCGACTACTGCGAGGACCACCCGGACGAGGCGGCCTCCATTAATGATATGGGCACGAAGAACGTCGTGGACGCCGCCCGGATGGCAGGGGCCAGGCTCATTTACGTCTCCACGGACTTCGTGTTCGACGGCTCGAAGGGCATGTACCGGGAGGAGGACCCGGTAAATCCTATCTCTGTTTATGCTTACTCGAAGCTCATGGGCGAATACCGGGTGAAGGAGCTGCCGGGAAGCGCCATCGCCCGCACCAGCGTCGTCTACGGGAACGCCAGGCAGAACTTCGTGACCTGGGTAAGGGACTCGCTGGCAAAAAAACAAACGATCAAGGTGGTCACCGACCAGTTTAACTCGCCGACGCTGTCATACGACTGCGCCCTGGCCATCGCCGCCCTGATCAGGCACGGCGCGGAGGGCACTTACCACACAGCAGGGGGCGAGAGGATCAGCCGGTACGACTTTGCGGTGAAGATAGCGAGGTTCTATGGCCTTGACCCGGGGCTCATCGAGCCGGTGACCAGCGATACGCTGAAGCAGAAGGCGAAGCGGCCGGCGGACTCGTCGCTGGACGTCAGCAAGATCGGTCAATATCATCAGATGCTCGACATCATGGACGGATTGAAAAAGATGGAAGAAGTGAGACAATGAAGGGATTGGTTTTATCCGGGGGCAGCGGCACCAGGCTGAGGCCCCTGACGCACACGGGCCCGAAGCAGCTCATACCGGTGGCCAACAAGCCGGTGCTCCAGTACGTCATCGAGGACCTGAGGGACGCGGGCATCACGGACATCGGCGTCATACTGGGAAATAACGGCAAGGAGCAGGTCATCGCCGAGCTGAAGGACGGCAAGCAGTACGGCGTGAACATCACGTACGTCGAGCAGGGCGCCCCGCTGGGCATCGCCCACGCGGTCCAGTGCGCCCGGGATTTCATGGGCGACGACGATTTCATCGTTTACCTGGGCGATAACATGCTCAAGGACGGCGTCAAGGGCCTCGTGGATGACTTCGCCGAAGGCCAGTACGATGCCGCTATATCGCTGCAGGCGGTGGCGAACCCGCGCCAGTTCGGCGTGGCCGAGCTGGATAAGCAGGGGCGGGTCGTCGGCCTCGAGGAGAAGCCCAAAGTGCCCAAGAGCAACTATGCGCTCGTCGGCGTATATCTTTTCACCCCCGTCATCTTCGACATGATCCGGCAAATAAAACCCTCCTGGCGCAACGAGCTCGAGATCACGGACGCCATCCAGAAGCTGCTGGACAATAAGTATAAAGTCCGCTCTCACATCGTCTCGGGATGGTGGAAGGACACCGGCAAGCCCGAGGATATTCTGGATGTTAATCGCCTGGTGCTTGACGAGCTGAAGCCCCTCGTCGAGGGCATGGTGGAGGAGGGCGCCAGCGTCGCCGGCCGTGTTTCTCTGGGGAAGAACTCCGTCATTCGCTCGGGCTGCGTGATAAGGGGCCCCGTAGTGATCGGCAAGGACTGTACTATCGAGGCGGGCGCGTATATCGGTCCCTACACGGCCGTCGGGGACGGGTGCACGGTGAAGGGCGCGTACGTCGAGTCGTCGGTCCTCATGGCCGGGTGCTCCGTGTCATGTGAGAACCGCATCGTGGACAGCCTCATCGGCAAGAACGCCATCATCGCCTCCGCGAACAACGACCTGCCAAAGGGCACACGGCTCATCGTGGGCGAGAACTCTTTCCTAAAAATTTAAAAAAAAGTTATTTGTTGAGTAGTGGTCTCCACCACCACTCATTATTTACATACCAGTCGATGGTCTTCTTCATCGCGTCCTCGAACGTATAGGCGGGCTTCCATCCCAGCGCCTTAGTCTTGTCGCTGTTAAGCGAGTAGCGCAGGTCGTGGCCCGGCCGGTCCTTGACGAACGTGATGAGCGACCCGGGCTTGCCAAGCTGCTTTAATATTAGCCGAACGACCTCGAGGTTGGGCTTCTCGTTGCCGCCGCCGATGTTGTAGACCTCGCCCAGCCTGCCCTTGTGGAAGACCGTGTCGATGCCGGCGCAGTTATCCTCCACGTAGATCCAGTCCCTCACGTTCATGCCCGTGCCGTAGACCGGAAGAGGCTCATTCCTCATGGCCTTCAGGATCATGAGGGGTATCAGCTTTTCGGGGAACTGGTAGGGGCCGAAGTTGTTGCTGCTCCGGGTGATGAGCACGGGCAGCCTGTACGTATTATAGTACGAGCGGGCGAGCAGGTCGCCGGCGGCCTTTGCGGCCGAGTACGGGTTCGAGGGATTGATGTTGGACGTCTCGTAGAAGGAGCCGTCCTGGATGCTCCCGTATACCTCGTCCGTCGAGATCTGCAGGAGCTTCTTAATGTCGTACTTCCTTGCGGCTTCCAGCATGGTGTAGACGCCCTTCACGTTGGATTCAAGGAAGTCCGAGGCGCTGTCGATACTCCTGTCCACGTGGGTCTCTGCTGCGAAGTTGATGATCTCGTCGACGCCGTGCTCCTTGATGGCCTTGCCGACCGCCTCAGCATCGCAAATATCCCCTTTAACGAACTTGATCCTGCCCCGAATGTCCTTCAGGTTATCCAGGTTGCCCGCGTAGGTCAGCTTATCGTACACCAGGACGTCGATGCCCGGGTGCTTGTTAAGAATAAAATGAGCGAAGTTGGCGCCTATGAACCCGGCGGCGCCCGTAACCATCAAAGACATGAGGCTCACCCGTGCTTCAATCCGGGCGCAAGGCCCCAGTCATAGGGGATCTCCTTCGTGTCCGGAGGCAGCCGGTACTCGTCCGGCTCCTTGTAGTCGTACATCTCGGTGGGCACGTTCACGATGAGCGCCTCCTCGGTGCCGACGCACTTGAAGCCGTGGTACACGTAGGGCGGTATCTGTACCTGCACCGGGTTCCGCTCCCCGATGAAGAACTCGTTAATAACGCCCTTCGTGGGCGAGTTCTCACGGCCGTCATACAGCACGACCTTCATCATGCCCCGGACGCACACAAAATTATCGAACTGCTTCTTATGATAGTGCCAGCCCTTCACGACGCCAGGGTACGCGGACGTCACGTAGGCCTGCCCGAACTTCTTGTACGTTTCCCAGTCCGGGCGCATGATCTCCATTAAAAATCCCCTCTCGTCCACGTTCAGCCTTAGCTGCTTAACGTGGACGCCATCGATTAATTTTTGAGGCATCCAATTTCTCCTGATAAGATGCTTACTAGCATATGCCAATATAAAACTTATCTCGTCAAGCCAGGCGTACGGCAACCTGTAGCCTGTATGACCGGGCTATAGCGTTATATGATATGTTGTCGCCCCGAGTACTCCGGTCAACAATTAAATACAATAAAAGAACAAAATGGCTTTATATTACGATACTAAGATTAGTAGGTCAAGTGAACCACGTATAATGCACTTCTGTCAGAGCTATACGGCTTTATAAAAACGTATATTGCGAGGGTGTGGTGGAGTATTCCTAAAAAAGCATTAATTACCGGTATAACGGGTCAGGACGGCTCTTATCTAGCCGAGCTGTTATTGAGTAAAGGATACGAGGTCCACGGTATCATACGCAGGGCATCCACGTTCAACACGAGCCGGATCGACCATATCTATGTCGACCCCCACGACCCCGCCGCCAGGATGTTCTTACACTATGGCGACATTTCCGATAGTGAGCAGATCAACGGAATTATCTACAATGTGAAGCCCGACGAGATATACCACCTCGGCGCCCAGAGCCATGTCCGGGTCAGCTTCGACATACCTGAATATACGGGAAATGCTACTGGCCTGAGCGCCACGAGGTTGCTCGAGGCCATCCGAAGAAGCGGGAACGGCATAAAGTACTATCAAGCCTCGAGCAGCGAAATGTTCGGCGCCTCTCCCCCGCCTCAAAGCGAAGCGACGCCTTTCCGGCCCAGGAGCCCCTATGCATGTGCGAAGCTTTACGCGTACTGGATGGTGGCCAACTATCGTGAAGGATATAACATGTTCGCCTCTAACGGTATTCTCTTTAACCATGAGTCCCCCCGCAGGGGAGAGACATTCGTCACCAGGAAGGTCACCCGTGGCATATCGAAGATACTTGCGAAGAAAGACCAGTATCTATACATGGGTAATCTAGACGCGAAGAGGGACTGGGGCTTTGCCCCCGAATACGTGGAGTGCATGTGGAAGATTCTCCAGAATGACTTGCCCGGCGATTTCGTTATTGGCACGGGCGAATCGCACTCCGTACGGGAATTCGTAGAGAAGGCATTTTCTTACGCGGGGCTCGACTGGAGCGAACACGTCCGTATTGACCCCAAATACTTCCGGCCCACCGAGGTCGAAGACCTGATAGCCGACGCTTCAAGGTCTAAACGTGTGCTCGGCTGGGAACCCCGGGTCAAGTTCGACGACCTGGTCAAGATCATGATGGACGCCGATATGCGCGCCTCGGGGCTCGAGCCGGCCGGCGAGGGTGACCGTATAATCGAGAAAAAATTCGAGAATAAGTGGTGGGGGTGTGACTGATGATCGACTTGAAAGATAAAAATATACTTATCACGGGTGGAGCGGGCTTTTTAGGCTCCTTTGTCGTCGAGAAGCTCAAGCAGAGGGGAGTTCGAGATGAACAGCTTAAAATAC
This sequence comes from Methanocella paludicola SANAE, assembly GCF_000011005.1. Classification (NCBI taxonomy): domain Archaea; kingdom Methanobacteriati; phylum Methanobacteriota; class Methanomicrobia; order Methanocellales; family Methanocellaceae; genus Methanocella; species Methanocella paludicola. The sequence goes on along the minus strand of NC_013665.1, from coordinate 2,668,262 downwards.
CGCGGAGCAGGGACACGGACCTGACGCGGATGGACAATTGCATAAACGCCGTTAAAGATGCCGATATCGTCATTCATTTAGCGGCCAGGGTCGGCGGCATCGGCTATAACAGGGCTAACCCGGCCACGCTCTTTTACGATAATGCGATCATGGGCATCCAGATGATGGAAGCGGCAAGACGGGAAGGCGTGGAAAAATTCGTAGCCGTGGGTACTGTATGCGCTTATCCTAAGTTTACGCCCGTGCCATTCCACGAAGAGGACCTGTGGAATGGATATCCGGAAGAGACCAACGCGCCGTACGGGCTGGCAAAGAAGATGCTGCTCGTCCAGTCGCAGGCCTACCGGATGCAGTATGGCTTTAACTCCATATACCTGTTACCGGTCAACCTCTATGGCCCCCGGGACAATTTCGACCCGGAAAGCTCCCACGTTATCCCGGCTCTCATTAAAAAATTCGCCGAGGCCACGAGGGACGATAAAAAGACGGTCGAAGTCTGGGGCACTGGTAAAGCATCCCGGGAGTTCCTCTACGTAGAGGACGCGGCCGAGGGCATTATATTGGCCACCGAAAGGTACGACAGGCCCGAGCCCATCAACCTAGGAGCGGGCTTCGAGATCAGCATCAGAGACCTGGCATCGCTAATATCAGAGCTAACTGGCTACGGGGGTAGGATTGTCTGGGATGATACGAAACCGGACGGCCAGCCCAGGCGGTGCCTGGTCGTGAGCCGGGCTAAAAAAGAGTTCGGCTTCGAAGCCCGGGTGAACTTCCGTGAAGGCCTGAGGCGGACGATCGAGTGGTATAAGGCAAAGTATCCCTGAGCGGGGAAATTTCGAGATTATTGCTTAGCCCTTGAAAATAAATTTGTGATGGAAGAATTTTTGGACCATGTGCTTAACCGATGTTACGCTAACAGCCCGCCTGAGCGAGCTTTCCGTAAGCGCGTAGCTGGCATCCATCAGAGAGTACAGCGGCTTTTCTCTCCCATACAGGTCCTTATTGGCCTCGGCCTCGGGCCCCTCCCAGCTATTATTCTTTCCCTGCGGTACATGTGAATAGTCGTGGTTCTGGTGCACCGACATGACCGCCGATGTGGCATCGATGACCATGGCGCCTCTATCCAGAGCTATGTATATCATCCAGTTATCGTACCGCGGCCTGCCGATAGCGAAGGCAGGTACATTTCCCCAGAGGCCTCTGGGATATACGAAAAAATCAATAGAGTTCGGAGGTACAAGCTTGCCAGTGGCCTTTACGAACTCCCTCATCCGTCCCTCCCAGCCCTCGGAGAAATCATATGGCTCCATGATGTCGACGTTCCAGCGCCTCCCGCACATTAAGAACCGTCGTTTTACGCCGTTTACCCTTTCCAGGGCAGCCATAAAGTCGTCCATTAAAATTATGTCGCAATTCACAAAACACATTAGATCGTTAGACGCTATCTTCTCCGCCTGCTCGAACATATCATCCAGTAAAGGCGTTCCATAGGAGTTCCGCTCGACGGAAGGCACGTGTTTCACGTTCAGCTCGCGGGCGGCCTCGGCCACGCCCTCTTCGTCGCCGAATAGTATGACCTCGCATTCGGGGCGCAGCAGGGTCCAGCTCTTAATGGCGTTCCTCTGGATGGTCCCGATGTATCCCCGGAAAGGCTTTGGCATCGTAAACAGGGTCAGCATGGTATCACGTTAAAGTCAATCAGGTGAGTTCATCCTGCGCTTATTTAACCTATTCGCTTTCATGGCCGGAAGTATGACTGTCAATGTAACCAGTAAGCCAGACGCCGACTGTACTTTATTGAAAATCACAAGAATTATCATTCCTCAGCTACTTTATCACATAGACTACTATGACCGGGATGCGTAAAGGATCTCAGGATTTCCGAGGCATGGCTGGTCAACGATCATTCAATAGCCCGATAGAAGTCGTAGCGAATAATCGCTACGCAATATGCCTGGCGGCCATTTCCCTCCTCACGCTAGTGCTGAGGCTTTATCATCTGGGGCTTGATAGCCTGTGGCTGGACGAGTCGTTTAGTATCGTTCTGTCCCAAAACAGCCTCACGGGAATAATTGCGCTGGCAAGCGAAGACGTCCATCCTCCCCTTTATTATCTTCTCCTGCACTTTTTCCTGAGCCTGCCGGGACAGATCGAGCTCGTGGCAAGGATGCCCTCTGTGATATTTGGCGTCCTTGCGATATTCCCTCTCTATTTCCTGGCGAAGGATCTTTTTGGAAAGAACGTGGGTATCGTGGCCTCGCTGCTCTACGCGGTCTCTTTCGCCGGCATTACCTATTCGCAGGAGGCGCGCATGTACACGATGATGGTATTCCTGGGCGCCATCCAGATGTACTATTTTTACCGCTCGATAAAGAGAGACCAGCTGGCCGATTGGGCGGTTTTCGCGATATCCTCCGTATTGATAGTGTACACGCACTACTACGGTTTCCTGCTCACGGGCACGCTGGCCCTGTATGGCCTCGCCATATCGTTCAGGACAAAAAGCAAGGACGCCCTTAACACGGCGGCATTCCGGCATTTGCTCATCATCATGGCGTTGATCTTTCTGGCCTTCCTGCCCCAGCTTCCCGTTGCGTACCACCAGTCGCAATCGAGCATGGTGGCCAGCCAGCTACAAACCGATAACCTCATGTTTTTCCCGAAGTTAGCGTATTTCCTGACGGCCTGTGGCATAAAGAACCCCCGGACCATCCTCACAGTGGCGTTTACCGCGGCATACATGGCGCTATCCGCCGCCGGCATCGTCCTCGCCTGGAGGAAAAAGTCCCGCGAGCTATCGTACCTGCTCACGATACTTATCATCGCTTCGATGGCCACGCTCCTGCTATCTAACTTTACCAGGTTCTGCGGGTTCAGGTATATATTATTTTTAATCGTTCCGTACCTCGCGCTCGTGTCCAACGGCATCGTATCGCTCGCAGAGCATGCGGGTAATGCCCGATATAGGGTAATGACGCTCGCCGGCATGATCGCGCTCATACTCCTGGCCGTAGCATTCAGCATTACGCCGTTGTACAGCGGCACGAACGTAGACATAAGGGGAGCCATGCAATACGTTAAGGACCATTCGAGCTCAGGGGATAAGGTCGTAGTATTCAATAGCGACAGCATATCGCCGGGCTTGTATGCCGGCTTGCTGGGGATCCAGGATATGGTCGAAAAAAATTCGAGCTATGACGACATAATAAGTGACGATAGCGGCATTGTATGGGCTATCGTATCTGATATTCGGGATAATCCCGGGAACGAAGACGTACTGCCCTTGCTGAACGAGCATATGCAGTTACGTGCCACGGTATCCAGGGCATCGGTCTATTACCGCCCGACATAAAAACCGGATAACACCAAAAGATTTATCAAAGATGCACAGGTGAACTAATTCATACTTCTAGGGGCTAGATCCATTGCCCCTTACGGGCACCTGATTCATGGCCCGTGATGGTTGAGATAGATGTCTACGGCGAGAACATTAGCCAAGAACACGACCGTCCTGCTGGCGGCGCAGATCATCAGCATAGCCGTCAGCCTGACATACCTTTCTTATTCAGCGCGATATTTGACGCCCGATGGCTTCAGCATCATGAGCTTCGCCCTGTCGTTTACCACCGTATTCGCCTATTTTGCCGACTTCGGTTTCAGTACCCTGACGGCGATGAAGGTTGCCAGGGATAAGTCACAGGCCGGCAAGTACCTCGGTAACTTGGCCGCGCTCAGGATATTCCTGTCCGTGCTCCTGGTACTGGTTATGGCCGTAGTCATAAATGTCGGTGATTATCCTGAGCAGACCATTCAGGTCGTTTATATCATCGCCATATCGACGGTGTTATACGTATTGAACGGGCTGTTCAACTCGCTTTTCCAGGCGTTCGAAAAGATGGAATACCAGTCCATCGGTACGGTGTTATACAGCGTCCTGATGTTCTCGGGCACTTTTCTGGCCATACATTTTGACCTCGGGCTTATGGGGTTTGCATTCATCAACCTAGCAACGAACCTGCTCGTCATAATCTATAGCTTAATAGTCAGCGCACTTTTTATCGTCAAACCGAAAATGGAGCTAGACCCCCGGTTCTTAAAAACAATCATCATCGAATCCCTGCCGTTTGGCATTGGGGGATTTTTTCTGACGATCTATTATTCTATTGACTCCTTGCTATTATTCAACATGCAGGCGCAGGATGTGCTGGGCTGGTACTCAGCGTCATCGAGGCTTGTACACTACCTCCAGGTTGTGCCCTTGATGGTCAACACCGCGTTATTTCCCGCGATGTCCAGGTTCTTCATTTCTTCTCCGGATAACCTGAAGCTGATCTATGAGAAGTACATGAAGTTCATGCTGGTAATAGGCGTGCCGATGGCAGTTGGCGCAACTGTGCTGGCGGATAAGATCATATGGACAATATATGGCGATGGATATTCTCCATCCATAGTCGTCATGCAAATAGTGATATGGTCCGTCTTTTTGTCCTTCGTATACACGCCATTCCTGCAGACATTCAGCTCTACCAACCATCAGAGGCTCACGACGGTGATAATCGGGATAGGCATGCTCGTGAACTTCGCCTTGAACATCATATTAATACCTCTCTTAAGCTATATCGGCTCTAGCTTTGCGCTGGTGATGTCTGAGCTAACGATGCTGGTGATCAGCTTTTATTACGCCACAAGGCTGGGATTTGGTATCAAGGGCGCTATCATCGTACAGATCTTGAGCAGGGTGGCGGCCGCAAGTATGGTCATGGGAGCCTTCCTCTGGCTCTTGAAAAGCTGGAACATCTTGGTCCTGATACCATGCGGTATTTTAGTGTATTTTGTCTCGCTTTATGCCGCAGGAGGGATCGATAGTGAGGACCTATCGCTGGTCCGGTCTATCCTCAAAGGAAAGTACGCGGCTCCAGTAAAAAATGATCAGGCCAGTACTACATCAGGTCCCGATAAATAGCTTCGACTTGCTCAGAGACGATACGGGTATCGAACTTTTCCAGAGCCCTCCGCCTGCCCCGCTTTCCATACGCTTCTCTGGCCGATGCGTCTGCGGCCAGCCTCTTGATCTCGTTGTAGATGGATAACGGGTCATTGGGCTGTATCAATATGCCGGCATCGCCCACTACCTCGGGTATTGAGCCGCTCATCGTTGAAATGACGGGGAGGCCAGAGGCCATGGCTTCGACCAGTACCATGCCGAACTGCTCCTGCCAGAAAGGCGCAGGAATACTGGGGAGTATAAAAGTGTCGGCCGCATTGTATAGATCTGGTACGGCACTATAAGAAAAGCCTCCGGCAAGCAACACCCGCTCCCTTAAGCCGGCGGGCGCGATCCTTTCGGCCACGGCGTCCTTTTCCGGCCCTGTGCCCACCATCGCAATCTTCACGCTCTTCAGCTCAGGGTCTCGGGCTATCAGCATGGCCGCGTGGAGCAGGTCATAGACGCCTTTCTCCTTAACCAGTCTTCCCATGTATAATACTAGAAGGTCATCGTCAGAAGCGCCCAGCTTTTTCCTCAATTCCGGATCGGCGGGCGCAGGCTTGAAGCGCCCGGTGTCAATGCCCGCCGGGACGACCCGGATACGGTCTTCGGGAACCCCTTCGATCATCAGTGCAGCCTTCGCCCGATCAGTCACGGCAATGAAGACATCGGCCCGGCTTTTAGTATATTCGACAATGCGGTCATTACCGGTCAGGGCTCTTCGCATCGTCTCCGATATACCATCAAATCCCCGGAAGAGGTGCGTGGATAAAAATGGTATGTTCTCCCATACGGTCAGGGCAAGCTTGACCTTACTTACGGCCTTGTATCTGGCGGCCTGGTAAGAATAGCCAGTAAATGTTTCTGCCGTATGGACGATATCCTTATCCTCGAGCTCCTTCTCCAGGCCAGCCATCCTCTCGTTCAAGCCCCTGGGAAGAGATAATCCATACGCCATGCCTCTCAGCGGTGATGGTAAAAAACCATAACGTTCCTCGGTGGTGTGCAGCTTTTTTACGGGGAATCCCATGTCTACGGTCTCGAACTTATTCGTGTAGGAGGAATATCCCGTGATCTCGTGCCTTTGGGATAGGGGCTTATAGCTCTGCATCTCAAAACGATTCAGGTTATTTCCCCTCACCAGCGCGATCCTCAAACTTCTCTCACCATCCGGCCAACGCATTCACATATAATATGCATACGATATAAACCTGCTTTTACCCTGGCCGGGGAAGTTATATAGGCTTTCAGGCAAATGTGTCAACGTTCTTAGATATGAAGCCCTGCGTCACCATCATCATATTAAACTGGAACGGCACGGACGACACAGCCGAGTGCCTGGATTCGCTCATATCTCTCGATTACCCGAACTATAAAATACTGCTCGTCGATAATGCCTCGACCGACGGGTCCGTCGAGTTGTTCAGGCAGAAGTACCCGGACATAGAGCTGTTGGTGAACCAGGAGAATTTGGGGTTTGCCGGAGGGAATAACGCAGGCATAAAGCGAGCCCTGGAGGAAGGCGCCGACTATCTGCTATTATTGAATAACGATACGACCGTCGAGCCCGGCTTTCTGGGCAGGATGGTAGGCACGGCCGAAAGTGACGCGGGCATAGGCATCGTGGGCCCGAAGATATGCATGTACAGCGACCCTGAAAAAATATGGTCGGCCGGGGGCAGGATCAACATGTTCACAGGTAAGATCGGGAACATGGGAGAGGGGCTGCCAGAAAAAGACTTTGCCGGCGTGCGGGAGGTCGACTACGTGAGCGGCTGCGCGCTATTAATAAAGTCGGAGGTGGCGAGGCGCATCGGCCCTATGGAGGAGCGTTACTTCCTTTACTTCGAGGAGACCGACTGGAACCTCCGGGCACGTTCGGCCGGCTACCGTTCCGTGGTGGACTACGACGCGCGCATATTCCACAAGGCCGGGATATCTACAGGCAAAGTGAAGGACTCCGATTATTACTATGGCCCGAGAAACCTGCCCCTCTTCGTCAGCGTGAACGGCCGGTGGTACCACAAGCTCATCTTTTACCCGCTCTTTTTTATACGGTATGGCCTATCGTATTTAGTGAACCTGCTCAGGGGACGGCCCGGAAGGAGCCGGTACATAGCCCGGGGCATCGGCGACTTCATCAACAAAAAGTACGGAAAGCTCGAGCCCTAGCGCGAGCACAGGCCGACGTACTGCCTGAGCACCGCCTGCATATCGAACTCACGAACTCTCTCCTCCGCCCGGCTGCTTAGCGAAGAGTAGAGCGCTTTATCCTTAATGAGCATGCCGAGCTTTTTCGCGAGGTCCGCTACGTCCCCGGGCCTGTATACCAGTCCGGCAGGGCCCGCGGTCTCGGGCATGGCGCCCGTATCGGGCACGACCACGGGCTTCGCGGCCGACATCGCCTCGATGACCGGGACACAGAACCCCTCGTGCCGGCTCGCCGTGGCCCACGCGTCGCATGCCGCATAATAGTCGGGCAGCTCCCCGTCAGGGACCCTCCCTGCGAGCCAGGCCCGGCTATCCATGTGAAGCTCCTTGATCAGTTTCCGCAGATTTTCACGCTCAGGGCCATCCCCGACGATCAGGAGGCAGGCATCATCCAGGGTGGATACGGCCTTAATTAATTCGTCGACGTGCTTGAAATTGGCCAGGCGCCCCACGTACAGGACCACAAATTTGTCGCCGATGCCGTACCTGCTCCTGACCTTGCCCCCGTCGCCCCGCATCCCGCCCGGCTCCACGCCCAGTGGCATGACCACGACCCGGGAAGGATCGATCCCCCAATGCAATACCTCTTTTTTAATGAACTGGCTGAATACCTGTACCATGTCGGCCCTCCTCATGGAGCGGACATAAAAGAACTTCCTGATCCGCATGAGCCACCGGTCCCTGGCGCCGCTCACGTACTGCACGGGCGTGAGGCCATGGAAGGTCCACATGACCCTCAGCTTAGGGTTATAGCGCAGTGCCAGACGGCACGCGGGCATCGGGCCCACATCCGGGTCGACCATTAACAACACGTCGTACTTCGAAAGCTCACGGGCCAGGCCGACTGCGCCCGCCAGGGCTTCCAGGTTCGTGCCCATGCTGTGGCTGTTTTTGCCTCCCATAAGTCGAATTTCCACGCCCTCTACGGGAGGGCGCTCGTAAGCAAAAGTAAATACGGTGACCTTTCCGGTCTTCTTTAGCGCTTCGGCAGACGCCATCGTGAAGTTGCTCATCGCGTCCTGGCCGACAAGCCGCTTGATGACGATCGCCGTATCCATCCCGCTACTCCCCGTATACTTTGAGCACCCGCTCCGCGACCTCGCCCCAGTCGAGCACGTTGCGTGGCATGCCGTTGAACTGTGCTTCTTTTATGTATTGGGCGAGCTTCTCGCCGCCGATAGGGACGTCTACGCCCCGGCACGAATCCCCCACGAACTCGGAGAGCGCGGAGCCGTTCGCCACAATACAGGGCACGCCCGCAGTGAGCGCCTCGGCGACCGTGATGCCGTACGCCTCGGCCGTGGAAAGCATGACGAACACGTCAGCCGTGGCGTACCACCTCAGCAGGTCTGCCCGGGACTGGTCGGCCATGAATCCCACCTTGTCCTTAACGCCCGCATCCTGCGCCTCTTTTACGAGGGCTTCCATGTACGGCCCTTTGCCGATGATGAGCAGCCTGTAGAACGGCAGATAGGGCATCGCCCGGATGGCGTACTGGACTCCCTTGTACTCCTCCAGCCGGCCCACGTATAGTATAACTTTTAGGCCTTTAGGGAAAGGCTCCAGGCCCTTGAACTCGGCCTTGTTGACGCCGTTCGGGATGACGACGGCCTTGCCGTCGCACTTGAAGTCCCTGCATACAAGGCTTTTCTCGAACTCCGAAACGCATATGATCCGGCCGGCCCTCTCGAAGATGCTCTTCCCGAGATAGGCGTAGGGCTTCAGCAGCAGGTTCCGCAGGGGAGTATGGCCTTTGCCATGATAATGAGGTGTGAAAATGAACTTCGGGGCCTTCGAGGAGGCGGCGAACAGCGCGGGGAAGGCGTGGTAGCCGTGGGCGTGGACCACGTCGAAGTCGGCCTTTTTCATGTACGAGCGCAGCTGCGATGAAAGATAGTATGCGTCGCCCGGCGCGAAGGCGGGGAAACGCACGGCCTTCACTCCATCGATGACCTCGGACGCCGGAAGCTTACCCGAAGGGTCCGTCGAAATGACCGTGACCTCGTGCCCCAGGCGTACAAGGCGCCTGCTCAGCTCCTCCACGTGCGTCTCGACGCCTCCGATGTAAGGCCTGTACCGCGGGCATACCTGCGCTATCCTCATCCGATGCCTCAACTACTGGCTTACCATTGCCCGGCGCCCATAAATATATTTTCTTGAGGCGGGCGCTTCGACGAAGTAATAAAGTTATTTATATCGGCAGGGCGGATAGACGCCTTTGAAGCGCCTATGACCAAAATCTGCATCGTGGGTCCCTCGAAAAAGTTCCTGAGCGGCATCAGCTATTATACGATACGCCTGGCGAACTCGCTCGCCGACGGCTACGGCGTCTCGGTCGTCAATTTCAGGGATCTATTGCCGAAGTTCATGTTCCCCGGGAGCAAGCACGTGGGCAAGGACCTCTCCGACCTGGACTACCGAAGCGATGTAAAGGTCTTCAACGGCATGGACTACAACAACCCGCTGACATGGTATGGCGCGTACCAGTTCTTAAAGCGAGAAGCCCCCGACGTGGTCATCCTCCAGTGGTGGACCTCATCGGTAGCACACATGCATCTCATCATAAGCCTTTTTTCCACCAGGGCGAAGACCGTGCTCGAGTTCCACGAGGTCGTCGACCCGCTCGAGGAGTCCATCCTGCCCATAAGGCTATACTCCCGGGCCATGGGCCGGCTCCTGGTGAGAAGGGCCGCGCAATACGTGACCCACTCCGAGTCGGATAAAAAGCTCGTCGTCTCAAAGTACCGCATACCCGAGGAGAAAGTGCAGGTCATCCCGCACGGCCTGTATGACCAGTACAGGCAGGTGCCGCAGGCAGAGGCCCGGCAAAAGCTCGGGCTGGACAGCGAATACGTGATCCTGACGTTCGGGCTCATCCGCCCCTACAAGGGCATACCTAACCTCATTAAGGCCTTCGGCGACATGCCGGCCGATATCGCGAACAGCTCCAGGCTCCTGATCGCCGGGGAGATATGGGAGGACAGGGAGGCGGTCACGCAGGCCATCGCGAGCAGCCCCTACCGGGACCGCATCACGCTCGTGGACTCCTATATCCCGGACGATTCCATTCCGCTATACTTCAACGCGGCGGACGTGGTGTCGCTGCCATACCTGAGGGCATCGCAGAGCGGCGTCGCCCACATTGCCATGGCCTTCGGCAAGCCCATCGTCGTGTCAAAGGTGGGAGGGCTCGAGGAATCCATGGCCGACTACGCGGGCACGTTGTTCGTGCCTCCCGGCGATGTGGGCGCGATCAGGGACGCCCTCGTGCGGGTGTACGCCGAAAAGCCGGGACCGTACGAGCCTCCGAAGCGCGGCTGGGACACGATCAGGGAAAAATACGGGGCCCTCATCTCCACGCTGCGGCCGGTTGGACGATATCACGATAAAGTTTAAATGATGAGGCCCGACCTATATTTTAAGCATAAAAAGCGGCGAGCACAAGCACGTCAACCTCATTGTACGAAAGGTATATGTAAAATGGTGCTCATTCACCCCATAATCTATCCACGGAAGGTGAGCGGATGGCAAAACCATCGAAAGGGAAGAAGGCATTGAAATCAACGCAAAAGGCCGCCGAGCAGGAAAAGGCGGTCCCCCAGAAGCCTGTCGTCGAGCAGGCGGTACCGGCGGATAAACCGACAAACGGCATGCAAACGGCAGAGCTGGCAACCCCGGAGCCGGTAAAACAGGCAAGCTTCGCCGACAGGGCGGTCGGCTTCATAAAGTCAAACTTCACGATATTCACTATAGCCATTATAATTTTAATGGGCGTCATGTTCTACATCAGGACCGTGCCCGTCCACGCCGCGGTTTTCACCAACTGGGGGTGGCTCAACGGCTCCACCTACGCCAACATCGCCGCGGACGACGGCGTCTACCACATGAGGCTGCTGTATAACACGCTGGAGCACTTCCCGTTCAGGATATTATATGACCCGTTCACCCACTTCCCCTACGGCAATACCATCCACTTCGGGCCGCTCTTCGAGCTCATACCGGCGGCATTGCTTCTCATCTTAGGCCTGGGGAACCCGGGCGATTCGCTCATCCAGGCCGTGGCCGCCTACTATCCGGCGGTGCTGGGCACCCTGGTCATCATCCCGGTCTACTACATCGGCAAGAAGCTGTTCGGCAGGCCGGCGGGGCTCATCGGCGCCCTGGCCATCGCGTTCATGCCCGGCGCCTTCTTCTACCGGTCAATGCTGGGCTCTTTCGACCACCACATCGCGGAAGTGCTGTTCATGGCGTGCACCGTCGCATGCCTCGTCTACGCCCTGGATGCCGCGAGAACGTCGAAACTCAGCCTGGAGCAGATCAAGAACAAGGACTGGGGCTCGCTCAAGATGCCTCTGGTCTACGGCGCCCTTGCGGGCATATTCATGGGCTGCTACCTGCTAAACTGGATCGGCGCCCTCCTGCTCGCGTTCGGCCTGTTCGTATACTTCACGCTACAGGCGTTCATAGACAACTACAGGGGCCGCTCGCTTGACTACCTGGTCATACTGGCCGCCCTCGTCTTCCTTATACCGGTGCTCATGGTGCTGCCCTACTCCGTGTCCAACATGACGTTCCAGGCAGTGTACTATTCGCTCACGCAGCCCCTGCTGTTCATATTCGCCTTCGCCGGCGTGTGCGTCGAATATGGCGTGGCCCGCGCCCTGAAGGAGAGCAAATCGGAGAAATGGGCGTTCCCTGTGGCCATCGTCGGGATCGCCGCCATCGGCATCATCCTGGTATACCTCATCGTTCCGGGCCTCTTCGGCATCCTCCAGTACAGCATGACCCAGCTCATCCCCAGCGGAGGGACGCTCACGATCGAGGAAGCCTACCCGACGTTCATCGACCGGTCCACCGGCCAGGTCAGCTTCGCCACGCTATGGGCCATGTACTACTGGGCCTTCCCGGCCGCGGTCGTGGGGCTGCTCCTGCTCATCGTCCGGGTATTCCGGACCCAGCGCCCGGCGGAGCTCATGTTCCTCATATGGAACATCGTGATGGCCTGGGCCCTCATGGCGCAGAACCGCTTCACATACTACTTCGCGGTCAACGCCGCCCTCCTGACGGCGTACCTGGCGTTCGAGATGTTCCAGATCATCGACCTGGACGGCCTGTTGGCCGGATTCAAGAAGAAGGTCGACAGCATGGAGGGCTTCCAGCGCTACATGAAGAAGAACATGGGCGCAAGCCTCGCGCTGGTGTTCATCGTGCTGGTATTCGGCCTTATCGCCGTATACCCCGCACTGCCCCTGAGCGACTCCACGGGAGCGAACTCCAAGGGCGTCATCTTCCAGACCGCCGAGTCGGCGTCGTCAGGGATGGCCTACGAGTGGTACGACGCCCTGACCTGGATGAGGAACCACACTCCCGACCCCCAGGGCACGACCGTAAGCTCCACTTTCAATTATGCGAGCGGACAGTACTATAAGTCGCCGCTGAAGAAGACATACGATTATCCGTCGAGCGCATACGGCGTCATGAGCTGGTGGGACTACGGCCACATGATCGAGTACGTGGCCCAGCGCATACCCAACGCCAACCCGTTCCAGGCGGGCATCACCGAGGAGAACGGGACCACCGGAGCGTCGCCGTTCTTCTGCTCCATTGACGAGGATACGAGCGTGAAGATGCTCGACGCCCTGGGCTCCAGGTACGTGGCCATCGACAACCAGATGGCGACCGGCAAGTTCCCGGCGATACAGGAATGGATCGGCGATTCCGACGGATGGGAGTACGTGACCAACAGCACCTTCATCTACATGGATAGCACCGCCATGTACCAGAACAACAACACCGTGCCCATCCTGGCGGATACGAGCAAGTGGGACAAATCCACCATGAACCGCCTGTACTACCACGACGCGGATAAGATGAGCCACTACCGGCTCGTGTACGAGTCCGCGGGCCCGTACTACGTGAACCTGAAGGTGGTCAACCGCGAGCAGGGATACGTCGGCTACAATAACCCGCTGTCGTTCAATAACCTGCAGAATGCCACGGACATCTACCAGATGTACAGTAACTTTGTCGTATCGACGGACTCATTGGGCACGATGTATGGCTATGATGCCAGGCCGCCAGCCAAGTGGGTGAAGATCTTCGAGAAGGTCGACGGCGCCACCTTAGTGGGCAGCGCCCCGGAGGGCACGAACGTCACCGCCATGCTCACCCTCAAGACCGATTACGGCCGCGTGTTCAATTATACGGCGTCCACGGTGGCGCATAACGGCTCGTACTCGTTCGTCGTGCCATACTCGACGGAGGAGATGAAGGGCGACGGGTACTCGTATGGCATTCTCCCCCAGACCAAGTACATGATCACCGTGGGCAACGTCACGAAGACCGTGGACGTGCCCGAGAGCGCCGTCATGAGCGGCTCGACCGTACAAATAACGTAAAGCTAGTATGAAAGACAATGTGTGCATACTGATCCCCACGCTGAACGAGGGCAAGACGATACGTGACCTCGTGGCCCGGTTCAAGGCACTTGGCTACGAGGACGTGCTCGTCATCGACGGCAATAGCTCCGACGATACCGTGTCGGAGGCGAAGGCCGCCGGCGCCCGGGTCATCTCCCAGGATGGCAAGGGGAAAGGGACTGCGGTGCAGCAGGCGTTCGGGCTCATCGACAGGGACATCACCGTCATGATCGACGGGGACGGGACGTACCTGCCCGAAGAGGTGGAGAAGCTCATCGAGCCCATCGCCGCCGGCAAGGCCGATCACGTGATGGGCAACCGCTTTGCGAACTACGAGAAAGGCGCCTTCACGGGCCTGAACCTTTTCGGGAACAAGGTGCTGAACAAGCTGTTCAACATCGACTATAAGGTGTGCCTTGAAGACATTCTGACCGGGTACAGGGCATTTGATAATAAGGCCATCAAGCGGATGGACCTTAACCAGTCCGGATTCGGCATCGAGGTCGAGCTCACGGTGGAAAGCATAAAGAAGGACCTCAGGATGCTCGAGGTGCCCATCTCGTACAGGGCCAGGGCCGCCGGGGCGCCGACGAAGCTCAACCCGCTCGAGGACGGCTTCAAGATCGGCTACACCATCTACAAGCTGGGCAAGACGTACAACCCCATGCTCTACTTAAGCATCGTGGGGGCCATCTTCGTCGCCGCGGGCATCGCGGTCGGCACATACGTGACCTGGGACTGGTTCAAGGGCATCAACCACCTTCCGCTCACGATCCTCACGGCGCTGCTCACCATCACCGGCGTCCAGATATTCATTTTCGGGTACCTGAGCGACATGATCGTCCAGGTGCAGCGCGAGACCCTGAGAGAGTTGAGGAAACGCTAATAAATATTTCGAGATATATAATTATTTTAGGTGTTTTTAGATGCCAGAGTTCGCAAACCCATTCGCGGGCATGAACGCCCCGAGAAAGCTGACGAAGGACGAGCTGGTCAGGGCCATACGCTTCGACATCGCGGCCGAGTACGAGGCCGTGCAACTGTATAGACAGCTCGCCGACTCGACCGACGACAAAGTGGCGAAGGCCGTCCTGGAGGACATCGCCGAGGAGGAGGTCGTCCACGCCGGGGAGTTCCTCAGGCTGCTGAAGTACCTTCAGCCCGACGAGGAAGAGTCGTACCAGAAGGGGTACAAGGAAGTCGAGGACATGATGAAGAAGCTCAAGAAAAAGTGAGCTTCTTCCTTATTTTTACTCCGTATTTTTACTAATGAAAAACTATATAGTCAAATAAATGCTTATGAGCGAAAAGAAACGCTCGATGGGCGTCGGTGGGATCAACGTGCACAAATTCTACAAGACTGCGACGATCTTACTCCTGTTAATCGTTATTTCATTACCGTGCATGGGTTCGGCTTCCGCCGCCGGGCACGACAATTCCACTGACAACCAGAGCATCACGCCCACGCCGGGCATCTCTGTAACCCCCACTCCCGTGCCGACGCCTGCCCCGAGGAAGGTCTTCAACACGGCCACGGCAGGATGGAGCGTTGACCACGAGAGCATTACCGTATCCAATACTGGCAAGCCCATAACCATCATCGCCTGGATTGAGGAACGCTCGCAGAGCGTGACCATCTCGGTCGGGGCCAACGAGTCGTTGACGGTGTCGACGCCGTCCATCGAGGCCCAGAACGGCCAGGTCGTGACCTTCGGCTTTGAAGCCTATGAGAACGGGACGCTCATCGACTCGTACACGAAGACGATCGCGGTCATCACCAGCCCGACACCCTCCGCGCTTCCGCCGGAGAGCGCGAGCATTGCGGGCGTCGTGGTTGACGAGTCCACGGGCAAAGCGGTATCGGGCGCAACGATCACGTTCAGGTCCGTGTCATACGAAAAGACCTACCCGCCGGTCAAGACCGGAAGCGACGGGTCCTTTACTTCTCCCAAAATGTACCCGGACGTGTACACGATGACCATCAGCGCCAGCGGGTATCAGCCCGCCTCCCTGACCACGAACGGCAAGATCACCGGGGACGCGACGGTCGCTGCCATCGGGATAAAGTCGATATCCGTGGCGACAACGACGCCGACGCCGACCCCCACGGTAAATCCCATAGACTCATGGGTCTCACTCATGTATAACCCCGCGCTCTGCGTGGGCACGGTCTCGTCGCTCATCGCGGTCATCGCCGGCTCCATCGGCATTTACGAGTGGATGGAGCGCAAGCGCAGGGAGCGCGAGGGGCTGAGCGGCCAGAAGAAGGATGATGGCCCGAAGCCGCCGAAGATATAAAGGGCCGGGCGTGTAAAGGCCGTCATACGGTTCCCCATGCACGGGGCTTAACTCTTTTTCATTTTCTTTCTTTTGGGCGACGATTACAGGCCAATAAAAACCCAAAGGTTAAAATATAACGAGCGCGATTACGACTTAGGAATCTTCTATGGAAAACAGAAGGGATCTTTTTATTCACCGATGTCAGGTTCCTTGACACCACGTTGAGAGACGGCGAGCAGACCCCGGGCGTCAGCCTGGAGCCGGAGAAAAAGGTCTGGATCGCCCGAAATCTGGACGCCCTCGGCGTAGACGTTATCGAGGCCGGGTCGGCCATCACCTCTCAGGGGGAGCGCGACGGCATCAGGGCCGTCGTCCGCGAAGGCCTGAAGGCTGAAATATGCAGTTTTGCGCGCATCGTCAAAAGCGACATAGACTACGCCATCGACTGCGACGTCGACTCGGTGCACCTCGTCGTGCCCATCTCGGACCTCCACATCACGCAGAAATTAAAGAAGGACCGGGAGAAGGTCAAGCGCACTGCCGTGGACATGGTCGAGTACGCGAAAAAGCACGGGCTGATCGTCGAACTGTCGGGCGAGGACGCCTCCCGGGCCGACCTGGACTATGTACTGGACGTTTACCGGGCGGGCGTGGAGGCGGGCGCCGACAGGCTCTGCTTCTGCGACACGGTCGGCGTCCTCAACCCGGAGCGAACGTACGATATCTTCCGAAAGCTCGTTACGGGCGTAAAGGCCCCGGTGAGCATCCACTGCCACGACGACTTCGGCCTGGCCACTGCGAACACTGTAGCGGCGCTCAGGGCCGGGGCGAGCCAGGCCCACGTGACCATGAACGGGGTGGGCGAGAGGGCCGGCAACACCTCGCTCGAGGAGGTCGCCATCGTGCTCAAGTCGCTATACGGCGTCAACACCCGCATCGTCCTCGAGAATTTATATCCCGCGTCGCGGCTGGTCAGCCGGCTCATGGGCATCCCCGTCGCACCCAACAAGTCGCTGGTGGGCGACAACGCCTTCATGCACGAGTCCGGCATCCACGTGCACGGGCTGATGGCCAACGCGGCCACCTACGAGCCCATCACGCCCGAGACGATCGGGAGAAAGCGGCAGATCATGCTCGGGAAGCACGCCGGCCGCTCCACCGTGGAGCTGGCCCTCCAGGGCTTCGGGCTGAGCGCGACCGGCCCCCAGCTCGACGAGATCACGAAGCGCGTGAAGAGCCTGGGCGATATGGGCAAGCACGTCACCGACGTGGACCTGATGTCCATCGCCGACAGCGTGCTGGGCAACCACACCGTGGCGAGAATTAAGCTCATTGACTGCACCATCCTGTCGGGCAACCACGCGACCCCGACGTCCTCCGTCAAGCTGACCATCGACGGCCAGGAGGTCGTCGAATCCGGAGTCGGCGTGGGCCCCGTGGACGCGGCGCTCAACGCCCTGAGGCGGTCCATATCCGGAGTAGCGGACGTAAAGCTTGACGACTACCGAGTCGAGGCGATCACCGGAGGCACGGACGCTTTAGTCGAGGTGTGGGTCAAGATGTCCCGGGACGGCAGAGTAATAAGCGCCCGCGGCGCCGGCCCCGATATCATCATGGCCTCGGTCCAGGCGTTCATCGACGGGATGAACCGCCTCATCGAAGAGAAGAACGGCATCGTAAAGAAAGCGGCGGAGCCGTGAGGGCACGGGGTCTGATATGAACAATAATGATAAACTATTAATATCCCTATTTTCTTACAAGCCATGCACAACAAAGGAGGTCAAGAAGTGAGCGCGAACGCACCCCAGAGGATCCCCGGCGCGAGGGCACTGATAAAGTCGCTCGAGGCCGAGGGCGTGGATACCATCTTCGGGTATCCGGGCGGCCAGATCCTGCCCGTGTATGACGAGCTCTACGATTCGAGCATTCGCCATATACTGGTCAGGCATGAGCAAGCAGCGGCGCACGCCGCAGACGGCTTTGCCAGGGCCACGGGGCGCGTAGGCGTATGCCTCGCCACCAGCGGCCCGGGGGCCACGAACCTGGTAACGGGCATCGCTACCGCTTACATGGACTCCATCCCGATGGTGGCCATCACTGGCCAGGTGCCGACGAGGCTCATCGGCAACGATGCCTTCCAGGAGGCAGACATCACCGGTATCACCATTCCCATCACGAAGCACAACTACCTCATCAAGGACGCAAAGGAGCTGCCACTCACGATCAAAGAGGCGTTCCACGTCGCCTCAACGGGCCGGCCGGGCCCCGTCCTCGTGGACATCCCCAAGGACGTCCAGGCCGCCATGATGGAGTTCGAGTACCCGAAGGAGGCCAAGCTCCAGAGCTACAAGCCGACCTACGCGGGCCACCCGCTCCAGATCAAGAAGGCCTGCCAGCTCATCGAGAGCGCGGAGAGGCCGGTGCTCTACGTGGGCGGCGGCGCCATCGCGGCGAACGCGGCCGACGAGGTCAGGCAGCTCGCGGAGACCATCATGGCGCCGGTGACCACGACGCTCATGGGCAAAGGGGTCTTCCCCGAAGACCACCCCCTGTCGCTTGGCATGCTGGGCATGCATGGCACGAGGTACGCCAATTACGCCATCATCGACTGCGATCTTCTCATAGCCATCGGCGCCCGGTTCGACGACCGCGTCACGGGCAAGCTAGAGAGCTTCGCCCCGAACGCCAGGGTCATACACATCGACGTCGACCCTGCGGAGCTGGGCAAGAACGTCCGGGTGGACGTGCCCATCGTGGGAGACGCCAGGGCCGTCCTCAAGAAGCTGAACGCCACCCTCAAAATAAAGCTCCCGAAGTCCTCGGCCTGGAACCAGAAGATCGAGCACTGGAAGAAGGAGTACCCGCTCGACTACGATAAGGACTGCAGCGAGCTGAAGCCCCAGTGCATCGTGGAGAGGCTCAACGAGCTCGTCAAAGACGGCATATTCGTCACCGAGGTGGGCCAGAACCAGATGTGGGCCGCCCACTACATCAAGTGCAAGCGCCCCAGGACGTTCATATCCTCGGGCGGCCTGGGCACCATGGGCTACGGCCTCCCCGCGGCCATCGGCGCCAAGGTCGGCTGCCCGGACAATGAGGTCTGGGACATCGCCGGCGACGGGAGCATCCAGATGAACATTCAGGAGCTGGCGACCGCCGTGAGCAACGACATCCCGGTGCGCGTGGCCATCCTGAACAACGAGTACCTGGGCATGGTCCGGCAGTGGCAGGAGCTGTTCTATAACCGGCGCTACTCCTACACGGACATGAGCGGCCAGCCGGACTTCGTGAAACTGGCGGAAGCCTATCATGCCGTAGGAATAAGGGTCGAAAAGCAGGGCGACGTGAAGGACGCCATCAAGTCGGCCATGAAGAGCGATAAGCCCGTCTTCATTGACTTCCGCGTGTCCAAGGAGGAGAACGTCTTCCCCATGGTCCCCGCGGGCGCGTCCATCAACGAGTTCGTCGAGCAAAGGGGGTTCAAGTAATGGCCAACGGCAACAATTACCACACCCTTTCGGTGCTGGTCGCCAACAAGCCCGGCGTGCTCACCCACGTCTCCGGCCTGTTCAGCCGGCGGGGCTATAACATCGACAGCCTCACCGTGGGCGTGACCGAGAATCCAGATATTTCCCGGATGACCATCGTAGTCCATGGCGATGAGCACGTCATCGAGCAGGTCACGAAGCAGTTGAACAAGCTGATCGACATCATCAAGGTCGTCGACATCTCGCCCCTCGAGTCCGTCGACCGGGAGCTGGCCCTACTCAAGGTAACGGCCGACCCCACCGCTCGGGCCGAAATCATCCAGATCGTGAACATCTTCCGGGCCAGCATCGTGGACGTGAGCGCTAAAAGTCTAATCATCGAGGTGACGGGCAGCACCGACAAGATCAACGCCCTGGAGGAGCTCATGAGGCCCTTCGGCATCAAGGAGATGGTCCGTACGGGCAAAGTGGCCCTCGTAAGGGGCGCAAAGCCCACGCAGTTCGATAAATGAGCCCGCACGGCTCTTTTAATTATTTTTAATATCCCTATAGTAACTTTTTTATTCTAATTGCTCTTCTTTTACTTCTGGGGTAATATATTGCTAGGCGACAGGCCGGAGCAGGCCGGAGAGGAGACCGTTTACGTACCGGGCAGGCTGGAGCGCTCTATGATCGAAGGAGGCACAGCACGGCCGGCCATTCCCGACGAGCTGAAGATCGGGGTGGGCTCGGTGATAGGCGACCAGTACGTGGTGTATAAAGTTCTGGGCGGCGAAGGGAAGAGCGGCATGGGCGTCGTGTACGTGTGCTACGACCGCCGTGCCCGGCAGATGTACGCCCTGAAGACCTTCCAGGACAAATACCTTTACTCCGACCGTATCAAGAATAATTTTCAGCACGAGGCGCTGGCCTGGGTGCTGCTGGACGCCCACCCGAACATCGTCCAGGCCGTCAGCGTGGAGGCCCTCGATAACCGCCTGTTCATCGTTCTGGAGTATATTGAGCCCGATAGCATGGGGCGGAACACGCTCGCCCATTTCATTAAAGGCCCAATACCTCTTATCCAGTCTCTGGGGTGGGCCATACAGTTCTGCGACGGGATGGCCTACGCCGCTTCCCAGGGCGTCACTCCCCACCGGGACATCAAGCCCGATAATCTCATGATATCGCAGGACGGCACGCTCAAGATCACCGACTTCGGGCTGGCCAGGTTCTGGGAGGGGACGCTACGCTCATACGATATGGACGGATATCCCGGCAGCGCCATAGCGGGCACGCTTCCCTGGATGGCGCCCGAGCAGTTCGACGGCACGAGCGACCTTCGGAGCGATATCTACGGGTTCGGCGTCATCCTCTACCAGATGGCCTCCGGAGGCCGTGCCCCGTTCGCCTCGGACTGCATCGACGAATACCGGCGGATGCACTGCAAGGCCCCGGTGCCACGAGTAAACAGCAGGCTGTATCCCATCATCCGGAAGTGCATGAAAAAATCGCCCGGAGAAAGGTACGGGGATTTTCGTTCCCTCAGGGCTGACCTGGAGCGCCTCTATCGCTCCCGGTCCGGGATGGAGCCCCCGGCGCCCGCCTCCCGCATAGAGCCCGACGCGTGGGATTACAATAACCGCGGGCTGGCCCTGTATAATGTGGGGCTGTTAGACGAGGCCATATGGGTATACCGTAAGGCGCTAAAATTAGAGCCCATGCTGGCCGGCCAGCACGGCGCCGGCCTGGCCATGGTCCACAACAACATGGGAGTCGCATACGATGCCCGGGGGCAGGTGGACGCTGCCATAGGGGAGTACCGGGAAGCCCTGCGGCTCGACCCGGGCCTGGCTGACGCCCATAATAACCTGGGCACCGCCCTCATGGCGAAAGGCCAGTCCGATGGCGCCATACAGGAATACAGGGAAGCTCTTGCCACCAGGCCAGAGTACGCGATGGCTCACCACAACCTGGGCCTATCATACGCCTGCCGGGGAGAGCTTGGCGACGCGATGGGGGAGTACCGGGAAGCGCTGCGGCTCAAGCCGGCATTCGTGGAGGCGAGGATCAACCTGGGCCTTGCGCTGGCGATATCGGGCTGCTTCGACAGGGCCATCGAGGAATACCGGAAGGCGGCAGTGTTGAGCCCGGACGACGCGGTCCTGCACTTCAACCTGGCCAGCGCGCTCCGGGCCACGGGACGGATAGGCGACGCCGTGGACGAATATCGCATCGCCACGGGCATCGACCCGATGAACGCCCGGGCGCACTACCAGCTCGGGCTGTCCCTGGATGAAATGGGAGACCTACAGGGCGCCATCAGCGAGTACATGTCGGCGCTTCGCCTGAATCCTGGCGAGCCCGGCGCGGCGGGGAAGTTCAGGAACGCGCTCGAGCGATCGGGAACTCCCTCCGAAGTGGCCGAGGCATGCATGCGGGCACTAAACAATAAGAAGCAGTGATACTATGGACACGATAAGGCTGACAGCGGGCGCATCCAGGTCATGGGACATCGCTGCGGAGGAGGCCTCCAGGTCGAGGAGCCGTGTCATCGAGAAGGAGCACCTCTTTATCGGCATCATGAGCCTGGACAAGGCCGTCGACACGGCGGACCCCGGGCCTATCAAGGCTGAGATGGACGCCATCCGTAACGTGCTCGAGGGCGCGTGCGACAGGCCGTCCCCGGCGGCTGTGATCAGGCGCGGCGTCAGGAAGGCGCTGGGAAGCGCTGATAAGTCGCAGGAGCCCAGGGTGTTCCACCGGAGCGAGGAGTGCAAGGCGCTGTTCCGGAGGGCGGGAGGGCTCTCCTACGCCAGGAACGAAATATCGAGCCTGCACCTGCTGGCGGCCATCCTGGAGTGCCCCGGCCCGGCCATCGAGGCGGCGCTCTCGGGCGCCGGCATCGATTTTAGAGATATGATGGAGCCCGCGTACGCGTGGATAGCCATACTGGAGGGCGGCGATAAGCAGTTCCAGCGCTCCATGGAAAAGAAGGAGATCTCCAGCGCCGTGAACGACTGGCTGGGGCTGAAGCATGGCGGATACCTTGAAAAGCATGGCCGGGACCTTACGAGGGAAGCGATGGCCGGCAGGCTGGGCCCGTTCTCGGAGCGAAAAAAGGAGCTTTTACAGCTTATACAGGTGCTGGGGCGGCGGGCGAAGAATAACCCGGTGCTTATCGGGGAGGCCGGGGTCGGAAAGACGGCCGTCGTGGAGGCGCTCGCGATGCGCATCGCCCGGGGCAAGGATGCCCACGTGCTCGGAGGGAAGCGCATAATCCAGCTTAGCATGGCATCCCTGGTGGCGAACACGAAGTACCGGGGAGACCTGGAGGAGAGGCTGACCGGCGTCCTGGACGAGGCAGTCGCTGACCCGGGCATCGTACTGTTCATCGACGAGATCCACACCGTCGTCGGCGCGGGAAGGAGCGACGGCTCGGCGCTCGACGCCTCGAACATTCTCAAGCCCTACCTCGTAAGGGGACTCCGGTGTATCGGGACGAGCACCATCGCCGAGTACCACCGCCACATCGAGGCCGACCCCGCCCTTGAAAGGCGTTTCGAGACGATACTCGTCGAAGAGCCCTGCCGGGAAGAGGCGCTGGCCATGCTGGGCACGCTCAGGCCTAAGCTGGAGGAGCACCACGGCGTGCGCATCCTGGACGAAGCGCTCGAGGCTTCTGTGGACCTATCCATGCGGTTCGACGCGGAGCACATGCTGCCGGACAAGGCCGTGGACCTGCTGGATATGGCGTGCTCCGGGGCAAGGATACCTGTGCTCAGCATGGGCTCCATGGACGAGCCCCGCAGGCAGGTGGACGCCCGCTCCATCGCGGAAACGCTGGCCGGCAGCGCCGGCATGCCGCTCGAGCTGGCCGCCTCTCACCTCGAGGGCCCCACCACGTCCCGGCTGCTCGGGCTCGAAGGATTTTTAAGGGGCAGGCTGGCGGGACAGGAGGAGGCCATAGCGAAAGTCAGCAAGCGCCTCATGGTGGCCTACTCCGGCATCGAGAAGCGGCAGGGGCCGCTCGCCGTTTTCCTGTTCACCGGCCCCACTGGCGTGGGGAAGACCGAGACGGCGAGGCTCCTGGCGGAGTTTTTATTCGGCAGCCCGTCGGAGATGATCCGGCTGGACCTTTCGGAGTACTCGGAGGAGAACAGCGTGGCCCGGCTCATCGGCTCGCCGCCCGGATACATCGGCTATGAGGAGAGCGGCCTGCTGGTCCGCATGCTTAGGGCACGGCCCTATACGGTCGCCCTGTTCGACGAGGTTGAGAAGGCCCACCCCCGGGTGTTCGACGTGTTCCTGCAGCTTTTTGACGAGGGCCGGATTACAGACTCCAAGGGAAGGACGGCGGACGCCAGGAACGCCATCTTCATCCTCACGTCCAACCTGGAGCCCGGCGGGGGCGTGAGCTACGAGGAGATGGAAGAGGGCATGAAGCGGAGGCCGCGTAAGAAGGGGCTGGAAACGTTCAAGCCGGAGCTCATCAACCGCATCGACGAGATCGTCTCGTTCAGGCCGCTGGACGTGGACGCCGTCAGGCGCCTGCTGAGAAAGACGCTGACCGAGACCCTCGCAGAGCTTGAGCGGACGCACCACGTGGCCCTTCGCCTCAGCGATGAGGCGGAGGATTATCTGGCCCGTGCCGGGTACAGCCCCGAATACGGGGCCAGGGAGCTCAGGAGGGTCGTGCGGCAGTTCATCTACGTGCCCCTGAGCCGCCTGATCCTGACGGGCGAGCTCAAAGCCCACCGGCGCTGGCTCGCCGTGTACGACGATGACGGCATCACCATCGTGCCCGACGAAACGTGAGAACACATTATTGATTACGGAGAGACAATCTAGTCTAAATGAATGCATGGTGTTCACGATGATCGACGAGAAGATATACCCGAAGCTGGCGGAGGACGTCCTGGGCTCGCTCGACGTGCAGGAGGGCGACGCTGTTTTAATAAGCGGGGGAACGCACGAACAGAAGTTCCTGGAGGAGATCGGCATCGCCGTGGCGAAGCGCGGCGGCCAGCCGTTCATCACCGCAGTATCCAACGATTACCAGAAGCGCCTCCTGGATACGTGCACGGTCCAGCAGCTCAAGAAGATGCCCAAGATCATGATGGGCGTGGTCCAGGCCATGGACGCCTACGTTATCGTCGAGCCGTACAGCGACCCGAGCATTAAGAAGCACTTCCGGGAAAAGCTCCAGGCGCGCTCCGAGGGCAACTTCCCGGTCATGCAGATCATCTATGGTAAGCCAGGTAAGCGCTGGCTGTACATGGGCTGGGCTACGGACGGCATGGCACGGATGTATAACGTTCCGTTGAGCGAGCTGGAAAAGCTCGTGATCGGCGGCTGCCTCATAGATTACGGTATTTTAAAAGAGGACTGCGAGCATGTGATGCGGGTCCTCCACAACGCGAAGTACGTGCACGTTACCGACCCGCACGGCACCGACTTCCGGCTGGACATCGAGGGCCGGCGCCTGAACCCGGACGACGGCGTGCTCACTCCCGAGAAAGTGGCGGTGGGCGACCTGGGCGGCAACCTGCCTGCAGGCGAGGTCTTCGTGGCGCCAGTGGAGACCTACGGCAGCGGCACCATTTACTGTCCTTTGACCATCGACGACCTGACCCGGGGCACCATCATCAAAGGCGTACGGCTCAAGTTCAAGGACGGGACGCTGCTCCCTGACGAGTGCACGGCCGAGCATAACCAGGAAGTGCTGCGCGATACCCTGCACAAGATGACGGAGCTGGATAAGGAGAAATACGGGGCGGAAAACGCCCTGAAGGTGGCGGAGCTGGGCATCGGCCTGAACCCCGTCATCGACCGCGCCATCGGCTATATCCTCACGGACGAGAAGATCGGCGGCTCGGTGCACGTGGCCTTCGGCCGGAGCGACATGTACGGCGGCAACGTTTCGAGCAACATGCACTGGGACTTCGTCACGGCACCCGACGTTACTCTAGAGGTCGAATACAGGGATGGCAAAAAGAAGCTGATGATGAAGGACGGCCAGCTTCTGCGCTAGGCGACCCTGCCGTATACCTTGAGGAGCTTGTCCACGACGTTGTTCCAGTCGTAGATGGATTCCACTAATTTTTTTCCCTGCATGCCCATCCATTTGAGTGCTCGAGGCTTATCCACCACATCGCTGATGCACCAGGCCAGCGACTCGGGCTGCGGCCTCGCTTTTATGCCGTTGACGAAGTTATCGATGATGCCGACGGCATCCGTTCCGATGGCAGGCCTGCACGCGTCCCATGCCTCCAGCACCACGATGCCGAACGGCTCGTTCCTCGAAGGCACCGCGAGCATGTCACACGAGTTGAAGAGGTCCGCGAGCTCGCCGTCCGGCACGTATCCGGGGAACCTGCAGGCGCCAGATACCCCCAGACTCCGGGCCTTATCAATGCAGAGCGGCCGCATGTCGCCCTCGCCCGCGAACACGAACCTGGCATCCCTGCTCTTCTTAAGCACCTGCGGCACCGCGTTCACGAGCAGGTCCGGCCCTTTCTGGTATTTCATGCGCCCCACGAACAGGACCATCGGGGACTCCGGCTCGATCTTATACCGCTTCTTCACTGATACCAGGTCGACATCGCGCCCGATCTTCTTAGGAAAGATGCCGTTGGGCACGAGGTTGAGCTTGTACGGCGGCATGCTGTAGATCATCTGAAGCTCGTCCATGAGCGCCTTAGAGGTGACGATGAGCTCCTTTGCCTCGTATCCGCCCAGCCACTCCCTGTGAGAGATCTCCCTGGCCTCTTGCGAGGCGCTATGGCGGTTCCCGTTCCTGCCCCACTCGGTGGAGTGGTACGTCATCACGAAGTCCCTGCCCTTCTTCTTGAGCCGCGTAAGCGCCGTGACGGGGTGCCAGTCATGGCCGTGGAGGACGTCGAATTCCCCAAATAATTTTTTAACGGCATGATAGCGGTCCAGGAACGAGCCGCAGAGCGAGTCCATCTGGCGGACGATGCTTCCGCCGCCATCGTTCCTCACTCTCTGGTAGTGGACGCCGTTTATCATATCGTAAGGGCCGTACGCGCCCCTCCGGGTGAACACGTGCACTTCGTGCCCCTTCCTGGCCAGCGCCTCCGATATCTCGGACACGTGGGGCGCCAGGCCGCCCACCTTGACGCCGTGGAGCGATTCCCACGCGAACATCGCGATGCGTAATGTCTCCATAGGTATCAACTAATATATTTTTACAAATATATAAGTATTCAATTACCTGCCTGATAAAGCATATATCGTACCGCCGCCATTCTGTATCCACTATGAAGTCGGACCCGAGATGCGCTCCCTGCTTATTAAATCGAACGCTGTACGAGGCCGGGCTCTCCACGAAGGACCCGTCCCTTATTTTCAAGGTCATGGAGAGCGGCCTTGAATACCTGAATGAGAACTTCGAGGAGGGCGTGAATGCCACTAACATATCCACCGGCATTCACCGCAGGGCTTACGCCATCCTGAGGGACGACGACCCGTACAGTGAAATTAAGGCGCAGAGCAACGCTATTGCCGCGAAGCTCATGCCGGCCGTCAGGGAGCGGGTTGCGGAGGCGCCTCTGGGAGACCGGTTCAGGCTCGCCGTGCTGGCCTCCATCGTGGGCAATAACTTCGACTTCGGCCTGCAGGAACACCAGGTCGACATCGGGGACTTCGAGTCGCTGTTCGCGGAGGAGATGGAACGGGGCCTGCAGGTAGACGACACGGACGCCATCATGGGCCTGGCAAAGGGCGGTAAAGTCGCTTATCTTACGGATAATTGCGGCGAGATATACTTCGACGAGCTCGTCCTTGAATTGTTAAAATCGGCAGGGGCAAAGGTCACGCTGGTCGTGCGCGGCGGGAACATCGTTACGGATGCGACGATGGACGATGTTCGGAAGATGGGCCTTGAAAAGAAGGTGGACCGGGTGCTCACCACGGGCTCAAATGCTATCGGCTTCTGCATGAGAGAACTGCCCGCGGAAACGCTCGGGGCCATGAAGGAGGCCGACGTCATCGTAAGTAAAGGCATGGCCAACTACGAGTCCCTCTCGGACGAGGGGTTCAGGCCGATCGCCTATCTCATGAGGGCGAAGTGCGAGCCCGTGGCCAGGTCCATCGGAGTAAAGAAAGGCTGGAACGTGGCAAAGCTGGTGAAATAATGGCAAGCGCGGAATACAGGGAATTACTGGAGAGGGTGAGGGAGATCGGCACGCTGGAGCAGGCGGCGGGCATCCTCACGTGGGACGAGCGCACCTGCATGCCCCCCGGCTCTGCGCCGGACAGGGCGAAGCAGCACGCCGTCATGTCGGGCATCATTCATGAGCGCCTCACGTCAAAGGAGATGGGCCGGCTTATCCGGGCCCTGAAAAAGCAGGAGCTATCCGTGGACGGGGCCGTCATCCTCAGGGAAACTGAGCGGAAGTGGAGGCTCGCGTCGGCCGTCCCCGGCGACCTCGTTAAAGAGGCCAGCCGTGCCCAGTCCGAGGCCATGAACGCCTGGGTGAAGGCCAGGGCCGGGAGCGACTTTGGAATGCTGGAGCCGCTGCTCGATAAGGTGATCGGCCTCCGGTTCGAGATAGCGGAGCACATCGGCTACGAGGACACGCTCTACGACGCCCTGCTGGACGAGTACGAGCCTTACGCTAAGTCGAAAGACATAGACGCCGTGTTCTCCCGCCTCAAAAAGAAGCTCATACCTATTGCCTCTAAAATTCTTAATGAGCCCTGCCTCGACGGCGCCGTCCCGAAGGGGACGTACCCTGTGGAGGCCCAGGGCGCCTTCGTCGCCGGGCTCGCGGCCGACATGGGCTTTGACCTGAACAGGGGCCGCATCGACGTATCGGCGCACCCGTTCACGTCCGGCGCCTGCCGGGACGTCCGCATCACAGTCCGTTATAACGAGGCCGATCCCTCGTACGTCGTGTTCCCGGCCATGCACGAGGCCGGCCACGCCCTGTACGAGCAGGGCTTCCTGGAGAAGTACTACGGCACTCCGCTGGCCGAGGGCGTGTCCATGGGCATCCACGAGTCGCAGTCACGGCTCTGGGAGAACATGGTCGGCAGGAGCGAGGCCTTCTGGAGTTTCTATTACCCGAAGTTCAGGCAGGCTTACCCGGCATTTAAGAAAATGTCCCCCGGGGCTTTCTACCGTCATGTGAATGCCGTAAAGCGCTCCTACATCCGCACGGACGCCGACGAGGTCACCTATAACCTGCACATCATGCTCCGCTACGACGTGGAGAGGGCTCTCTTCGAAAATAAGATAAAAACGCCCGACATCCCCTCGTACTGGAACGAGCTCTTCGAGAAGTACCTGGGCATACCCGTGACCGACGATGCGTCCGGATGCCTGCAGGACATCCACTGGTCCGGGGGCAACTTCGGGTACTTCCCCACCTACACGCTCGGCAACCTGTACGCGGCCCAGTTCTGGCACGCCGCCAAAAGCCAGGTGCCCGGCCTCGAGGACAGCATCGCTGCAGGGGACACCGGAGCCCTGCTGGGCTGGCTGCGGAAGAACGTGCACAGGCACGGCAAACGCTACGGCGCCGCCACGCTCGTGAAAAAGGCCACCGGCGAAGCCCTCAACGAGGACTACTTCGTCCGCTACATTAAAGAGAAATACGGCAAGCTCTACGGGATAAGCCTGTAAGCTCAGTTATCGCCGGGCTTCATCGTCTTGCCGGCGCACTCCTGGGAGCGGGCCTCGCGGGCCTTCCAGTAGCACTCCTCAGAGTCGCAAAGATAGCGCCCGAACATGGCTTTAGTGGCATCCTTCCCGCAGATGCCGCACTTTTTTCCCTTGAAAAAGTCGCTGACCATCAAGCATACATAACGTATTTCATCTAATAAACATTTACCTCAATTAGATGTCAGGGATATTCCAGCGGGCGTACGACGCCAAATGGCTCATTTTCGGCGCGGCCCTCGTGCTGCTATTATTGTGGGTCATGTGGCCGTTCCTCACGGTCATCGTCTACGCGGTCTTCATCTACTACATCGCGAGGCCCATCAAGCGCATGCTGCAGCCGCACATCAAGAACGAGACGCTGCTCGTTACGGTGTGCATGCTGTTGTTAGTATTGCCGCTGCTTCTCATCATCGGTTACACGCTGCTGCTCGCCCTGTCCCAGTTTAACGCCCTGATCACGGGCATAGGGCTGCAATCCCTGCCCGAGGGGCCGCTGTCGAACATGAGCAACGTGGTCTCCGAGATCCAGCGGAACTTCACCATGGAGAACATCATGTCGGGGAACTTCGGCGCCATAGTGCCCCAGGACCTTTATGAGGCACTGCAGGGGTACGGCAGCTCGATCGCGAACCTCCAGCAGCTCGTCATTTCTACCGGCTCCACCATCGTCGACATCATATTCAAACTGTTCCTAGTCATCGTCATCGTGTTCTACATGCTGAGGGAGGACGAGAAGCTCGTGTCGTGGCTGAAGTCGACGTTCCCCTCGCTCATGGCGGAGTACGACGGAATGCTCCTGAAGTACGGCCGGGCCGTGGACGAGGACCTGGAGAAGATATTCTTCGGCAACATCCTGAGCATCGTGTTCTTCGCCATCCTGGCCGCCACCGTGTTCAGCGTACTCAACATGTTCGCGCCGCCGGGCATGAGCATACCGTCGCCCATCCTGATGGGCATCCTGTGCGGAGTGTCCGCCCTCCTGCCGGTCGTGGGCATGTACATAGTCATCGTGCCCCTGCTCCTGTACGTGCTCGTGATATCCCTCATGGCGGGCACGTTCTTCCCCAATATCGTCTTCTACATCATGATGGTGGCCGCCATCATGATCTTCGTAGAGGTGCTGCCCGACTTCGTCCTGAGGCCCTTCATGTCCAGCGGCAGGGTCCACACGGGCCTGCTCATGTTCGCCTACATCCTGGGCCCCATCGTGTTCGGCATCGCCGGCCTCTTCATCGGCGCCATCGTACTCGTCCTTCTCACGCACTACTTCCGCATCGTCGTACCCGCGATCTCGCGTGAGTCGGAAGCATCAAAGATATAAACCAGAGGCGCCTCTTTCGTTTAGACTGGTATGAGCACGATCGACCGATATCTGCTGGCATCCGCCTCCTTCGTGGTGCGGCACTGGCTTACCATTATGAACGTACTGCTGTTCCTGTTCATAGTCCCCATCGTGCTGGCCCCGTACCTCTACTCCACGGGCAACCCCCTGATGGTGCAGGTCGCCGGCTTGATCATGGCGGCCTACCACGTCACATGCCACCAGCTCCCCGACCGTAGCCTGTTCGTCTTCGGCTACGAGATGGCCGTGTGCTCCCGGTGCTTCGCCATCTACGCCGCTTTCCTTGTCGGAGGCCTGGCCTTCTACTTCCTGCGGACCTGGCTGAAGCCCTTCCATATCTTTTACTATGTCTTATTGTGCGTGCCCATGGCCATCGACGGTACAGCCCAGCTTTTCGGCATACCCATACCCCGCGGCGTCGGCCCCGGCTTCGAACTGGTATGGACCACGCTGAGTAATAACGAGATTCGAGTCATCACTGGCGCTATATTCGGCCTCGGCAGCGCCCTGTTCGTTCTGCCCTACGTGCAGCATATCATCGAGTCCGAGGACGGGCCTAAAAAGGATTCAGTGGGGGCTAAAACCAATCAGCAAGACCCGTAGGTCGGACAGTTTCCATATTTTTTCCTATGTCGGGCAAGCGCCTTTTGCATATTAGTTCGGTTTCAGACACTCCTTGTTTAGAGTTTTCCTATGTCGGGCAAGCGCCTTTTGCATATTAGTTCGGTTTCAGACACTCCTTGTTTAGAGTTTTCCTATGTCGGGCAAGCGCCTTTTGCATATTAGTTCGGTTTCAGACACGAAAACACGAAACGATTTTTTAGAGTTTACACTAAATACTCTAAATACCCTATGGCTCACGGTTAATTCTCTAAATACTCAAATTCCACAATTAAGAATCGAAGGGCACCAAATACTCGGTTTAAAAACAAATAACAAATTGACTTAAGGACACGAACGCACACCAACTAAAAATCAAAGAGAACGACAGCAAAGGCGAGCGATTGTTTGGTATACCACACAAACCTGGAGTAGCGTTTGATTAATTGTTTTAGTTGGTGTGCGCTCGTGACTTTACGTCAGTTTGTTATTTGATTTTAAACCGCGACTTTGGTGCCCTTTGGTTTTAATAGTGATTTTCATGGTTTTAGAGAATTAACCGTGAAGCATAGAGTACTTCGGGTACTTCGTGTTACTCTAAAAAGGAATTTCGTGTTTTAGTGTCTGAAACCGTACTATTCAGCGTGCGTCGCTTACCTGTCACAGGAGAACACTAAAAAAAGGAGTGTCTGAAACCGAACTAATCAGCGAAATAGGCTAGCAGTAACATCATTGATATCCCGGAATGGAACTGTTGAAGTCAATTTTTCTTCGAGTTGAAAGGCCACGCCATATCCTTAACACGGGCCAGCACAGCATCCGTCCGCTGCCCGTCACGCTTGAGGGCCACATAGATCAGCTCGAGCAGGGCGTAGACGAACGGCACGGCCCAGGCAAGGACGTAGGCGTAGGCGAGGCCATAGGGCACGCCGGTGACAAGCCTCAGGGCGTTCGTGCTCTCCCGCCAGCCGAACAGCTGCGTCAGGCCGTCGATGCCAGTCGGGGCCAAAAGGAGCACGAACAAAAGCCAGTTCATCTTGAACTCCTTCTCTCCAAAACCCTTGAGCCTCAAAAATATCAGCCCCAGCGCCGTGGCCGCGTAGATGGAGGCGCACCGGGCGCACACCGGCATCTGGATGTCGTCATAGAACAGCGACCTCCAGGGAAGCTGGTGACAGAAGATGGAGAAAAATCTGAAGATGGTATCGGAGATGCCCAGGGCGAGCGGAGCGTACCCCGTCAGCGAAAGTAATACCCAGGGGACGAACTCTGCCAGGGCGATGGCCGTATAAGCGATAACGATGGCGTCAAAAGCCAACATCTTTATATTGACCATGATACAACCAACGATATTCCCGCTATTGGTATAAATCCCTTTAGAGGGGGGTAAGGGTACTTAGCGCGGGGGCATACTATCGGAAGCCCGCGATTAGAACACTGGAGTTTCAGCGACCGGGGGCGCGGGCAGGATGTGAAAACAAAGAGCGGCCCGCGCCCCGTGTCATTCATTCTTTCGACGAATCATTTAGCCCCCATAAGCCGCGTATCGCTATCGATGCTGCCGAAACACTACGCCACCTTAATAACGCTCGTCGTCACGCTGACCGCTTTCTGCACGCCGGCGCTCGCCCAGATGCCGCAGGCACAAGTGCCATATGATATGCAGGGCATGTCGCCGTTCGGGATGCAGGGCATGTATGGCATGCAGGACTCGTCCTCGGGGATGCCCTCGGCACAGGCACTCAGCTCCCAGACCCTGGCCGGCATCGACACGAACAAGGGGTTCGACAGCATGTCGCCCGAAGAGGCCGCTTACCGAAGGGCCGTGGTGGACAACTGCGTCACCTTCCATAAGAAGATGTCCTCCGGGCGCCTCCAGTTCGGGCGGCACATGGAGAGCCAGTACTTTAACACGAAGTACTGGGAGCCCGTCTATCACCAGGGAAGCCAGTTCTGGAAGCTCAAGGACGGCGTGGACAAGGCGGACGCCATGCACGACTTTATCAGTTCCAGCGGTGGCAAGTACAAGATCGACTGCGCGGCGGCCATAAACTTAATTTTGCTAAAGTCGAAGCTCGACACCGTGGGCGAAAGGAACTTCGACAGGCGGCTTCCCACTTTGATGATCAGGGGGTGGAAGACGTACACCACCTCAAAGGACGGCGAGCTGGAGGAGTACAAGACGCTCGAGAAGTGGTCGGGCAACGAGTACTCGCCGGGCTCCGCAGAAGGCCTCAGGACGGGAGACTACGTGTACTTCAAGAACCACCCGATGACGGAGGGCACGCCTGAGCAGGGCGAGAACGCCATATACATCGGCACCGACTCGTGGGGAAGGCCCGTGTTCTTCGGCCTGAACATCGGCATGTTCCGGGGGACGTTCAACCAGTACGGCTTCCTGTCCTCGGAGAGGGGCAGCATCGACCCGGAAAGCCTCAGGAAGATGATGGACGGGTAAGACCGGCTCATACTTTTCTCGCAACATATAATATGATACCCGATAATATAATTTCAAGAGGAATTCCTGATGGCAGATAAGATCAAAGTAGCGCTCAACGGTTATGGCACCATAGGCAAGAGAGTCGCCGACGCAGTGATGCGCCAGGACGACATGACGCTGGTAGGAATCGCCAAGACGAAGCCCGACTACGAGGCATACGCCGCCAATAAGAAGGGCTATCCCATTTACGCCGTGGACCCGGCCAAGGCCGAGTCGAAGTTCAAGGCGGCCGGCATCTCCCTCGCGGGCTCAAACCTGGACATGATCAAGAAGGCCGACATCGTGGTCGACTGTGCCCCCGAGGGCCTGGGAGAGGAGAACAAGAAGAGCATCTACGACAAGCTCGACAAGCCCGCCATCTTCCAGGGCGGCGAGGAGCACGAGGTGGCCGGCACGTCATTTAACGCCGCGGCCAACTACGCCCAGGCCATCGGCAAGAAGTACGTCCGGGTGGTCTCGTGCAACACCACGGGCCTGTGCAGGCTGCTTTATGCAATGGACACGGCCTTCGGCGTGCAGAAAGCCAGGGTCGTCCTGGTAAGGAGAGGCGGCGACCCTAACGACGCCAAGCGCGGCCCGATCAACGGCATCGTGCCCGATCCCATTCACTTACCATCCCACCACGGCCCGGACGTGCAGACCGTGCTCCCCCACATCAACATCGACACGGCCGCCATGAAGGTGCCCACCACGCTGATGCACATGCACTTCGTGAACGCCACGCTAAAGAAAAAGCCGTCCAGGGACGAGATCATCGCAGCGATCAAGCAGTACCCCAGGCTCTGGCTCATCCCCTCCTGGTACACCATCAAGTTCACCGGCGACGTCATCGAGTTCGGCCGGGAGCTCGGCAGGCCCAGGAACGACATCATGGAGAACGCCATCTGGGAGGAGTCGGTGACCATCGACAAGGAAGGCGAGTTCAACGTGTTCCAGGCCATCCACCAGGAGTCCGACGTGGTGCCCGAGAACATCGACTGCATCCGGGCGATGACCGGGATCGAAAAGGACGGCAAGAAGTCCATGGAGAAGACCAATAAGGCCCTCGCCATCGGCAACTTCAACCCGTGGAAGCTTACGCCGCCCTGATGGGCGGCACTCCTTAATGAAAGCCATAGACGTCATCGTATCGGGCAGGGTGCAGGCCGTCGGGTTCAGGGCCTTTACCCGGCGAAACGCAGTCATGCTTGGCGTGCGCGGCTACGTGGAGAACCTTGAGGACGGCCGGGTGCACGCCGTCTTCGAGGGCTATGACCACCAGGTCGATAAGCTTTTAGAGATCGTCAGGCACGGCCCCCGGGTCTCCGAGGTCCGCGAGGTCAGGGTGAATCCGGCCGATGCCGCCGGGTACCGGGGCTTCGAGATCCGCTAGCCCTTTTTTATTGCACTTATCAGGATAGAGGCGATATCCTCAAGCGGCTTTTTTAACTCCTGAGAGATGCTCTCGCCCTCGCCGATCCTTTCCGGCTGCACGCCCACCAGGAACACGTCGGCGCCCGCCGCGGCCTCCAGGTATTCCATGACGACGTCGAGCGAAAAATTGTGGACGCTGGACTCGAGCTTTTGCATTTCGCCCGCCTCCACGATCCTGGCGCTTCCCGGGGCTTCCCCCAGGCTGGCCGCGTCTAAGAAGATGATGACTTTCGGGTTGAGCCGCCTGATAGAGGCCGTCACGTTCTCGGGGACTCCGTCCGCGTCGATGGCATGGGGCACTTCGTCCTTGATGTGGTCGATGAGCGCCGGCCCTATCGCATCGTCGCCCCTCATGCGGTTGCCCACGCCGACAAAGACGACTCTTTCGGGCGATATCCCTCGAAGTCTTTCCTCTAGCTCTTTCTGTAGTGCCGGGTACATTCTCCTCCGGTCATAAGTGCGTAAGCGCAAGAAGCGCGTCGGCGGCGAACTCCAGGGCGCCGGAGACCAGGTCCGGGTACACGCCTATGACGATACATAGCCCCGCCATGATCAGTATGGGCAGCAACATATACAGGGGAGGCTCCTTCACGTCCTTGAACTCTTCCTTCGGCTTGCCCAGGAACATCACGTAGAATGCGTGAATTAAACAGGCGAAGGTCAGGATGCTGGTGAGCCATCCGACGAGGCCTAATATGGTCAGGTCAAGGCCGAAGGCCGAGAACAGCACGGGGTATCCGGCCTGCACCGAGCCCTCGTATATCAGCTCTTTACTGACGAAGCCGTTCAAGAGCGGAACGCCCGACATGGCCAGTGATGCGATTAAAAAGCAAAGGCCTGTGAGGGGCATCTGCTTCATCAGGCCGCCCATCCTATGGATCTGCCGGGTGTTGACCCGCAGTATGAGGGCGCCCGTAATTAGGAATAAACAGCCCTTGAAGAGCATGTGGTTCGTGATATGGAACAGGGCGCCGTAGACGGCCGCAGGCGTGGCCAGCCCGAAGCCCATGATGATGTAGCCCATCTGGCTGATGCTGTGGAACGCCAGCAGGCGCTTAATGTCCTCGGATAGCAGGGCCATGATTACGCCCACGAGCATGTTCAGGACCCCGAACCCGATCACGACCAGGATGAGCGTCTCAACTCCCGATATGAGGTAGAACGGGTAGATGGCCTTGACCATGGCCACGACGCTCGCCTTGATGAGTATGCCCGACATGGTGGCGCTGATCGGGGGCGGCGCCTCGGAGTGCGCGGACGGGAGCCAGATGATGCCCAGGGGCAACAGCCCTGCCTTGGTGCCGAAGCCGAAGAAGAAGAGCATGGCCAGCAGGAACATGTCCCCTTCGCTTACGGCGCCTGCCGTTAATTTATTGAGGTCCAGCGTGCCCGCGTCGTTGTAGAGGATGAAGGCGCCCGTAACGACGAGTATCACTTCGACGATGCTGATGGCCAGGTACACGTAGGTCGCCCGGATCGCTTTCTTGGTGCGGCCGAACAGTATGAGGACGGCGCTGATGACCGTGGCGGCCTCCAGGAAGATGAGCATCACGATGACGTTGTAGGTGCTCGCCAGGCCGCTCATCATGCCCATGAGCAGGAAATACATGATGAAGTACGTGTTATCGTAGTGCGTCCTGTCCTTGTATACGAACGAGTAGAAGACGACCAGCGTCCCGATGAACGCGACCAGCGTGCCGATGAAGATGCCGGGCGCGTCGAGCACCATGAACCCGTAAGTCACGGGCCTCAGTATTCCCTCCCTGAGGGCCACGAAATACGAGGCGTTGAACACGAAAAGCAGGGCGGCGAAGGCCACGATGAAGATGTCCTGGAGCTTTTCCGAGTACCTTCCCAGCACGTACGTGAGCAGGGCTCCAGCGATGGGCAGTATAATAGGAACAAGCGCCAGGTACTCGTACATCCAAGGCTTCTACGCCAGCCAATCAAATATAGTTTTGCGGATTAAAAAGAGCATTTTTGGCCCGGGACAGGCTCATATGGCATCATGTTTGCGATATATGTGGAGACGTGATGGCTTTCGAGGCAAAAAGGCATTGGAGGGGAAGCATTCAAAGCCCTTTCGATCGATATGCCGTACTGCCGTTCCCGGGCTAACTGCTAGGGAGTCTATGGCTATGATAATCGTATGTTCTATTCTTTATCGACGGCATAACAAGCGTTTGGAAAAATATCAGCGGCTAAACATGCAATAGCCGTATAAAAAATGGGAAAAACGGGTTATTTCTTGAATATGGGCGTGCCCGTGGTCTGGGTAAGCTTTTTGTACGCGGCCATGAGCTTCTTCGTCATGGGGCCGGGCTTGCCGTTGCCGACCTCGCGGCCGTCCACCTTTGTCACGGGGCAGAGCTCGGCGGCCGTTCCGGTCACGAAGATCTCGTCCGCCGTATAGAGGTCATAGTAGCTCATGTCGGCCTCGCTGAGCGGCATTTTCAGCTGCTTCGTCAGGTCGAACACGGCGCCCCTGGTCACGCCCTTCAGGTTGACCTCGACGATGGGCGTCCGGATCTGGCCGTTCTTGATGACGAAGATGTTGTCGCCCGAGCCTTCCGATAAGTTGCCGTTGATATCGAAGATGATGGCCTCGTTGCCGCCCTTCACGTTGGCCTCGATCTTGGCGAGGATGTTGTTCAGATAATTCAAAGACTTGATGTTCGGCGGCAGCGTCTGCGGCGCGTTCCTGCGGATGCTCACCGTGATGGCGTTCAGGCCCTTCTCGTACAGGTCGCCGTACATGGCGCCCCAGGTCTCGGCGATACAGATGATGGTCGGCTTCGGGCACTTGTTGGGGTCCAGCCCCAGGTCGCCCTTGCCCCGGGTCATGACGGGCCGGATGTACGCGTCCTTCAGGTTGTTCTTCCGCAACGTCTCGAGGATGATCTCCTTCATCTCCTCCTTCGTCACGGGGGGCTTCAGCATGATCGCCTTCGCGCCATCGAACATCCTGTCTATGTGCTCGTCCAGCCTGAATACCCTGCCGTTGTAGGCCCTGATCCCCTCGAAAACACCGTCGCCGTATAATAGCCCATGATCGTAGACTGAGATCTTCGCGTTTTCCTTCGTGTAGAACTTACCGTCGATATAGATATAATCGGCCATACAGACACCTCTTGATTAATTGCCACGCTGGCATATAAGGCTTCTGATTTTCAAAAAGTCTATAACGTGGTGAAGCGTATTAGCTGTCATTCGGTGAGCCATATGGCGGGGGAAGACGTTCGGATCGAGGCTGAGGCGGCCCTGGAAAAGGGGCTGGAGATGGCGGGCGCGGGGCGCATGGCGGACTCCATCGTGCTGTTCGACCACGCCATCGGCCTCGACCGCGACTATGGCGACGCATACAATTGCAAAGGCTTAGTGTTGACAGAGCTGAAGCGGTTCGACCAGGCGTTCTCGTGCTTCGAGCGCGCTTTAACGCTCCAGCCGCAGAACCCGAAATTCTGGTATAACAAGAGCATTCTTTTCAGGGAGCTGGGGATGTACGAGGACGAGGCCGGCGCCTGCCTGATGTCCCTCAAGTTCGACCCGAAGTCCGTGCAGGCCTGGCATAGCTGCGCCCGGTCGCTGGCCCGCATCGGGGAGAGCGAGGAGGCGCTGTCGTGCATGGATAAGGCCCTGGAGCTCGAGCCCATGAGCGCAGACCTGTGGTTCTACCTGGGCTCATACCAGTACAGCCTGGGCATGCTGGATAAGGCCCTGGAATCCTATGACCGGGCCATCTTCATCGAGCCGGACAACGCCGCCGCCTGGATGGGCAGGGGCGAAGTGCTCTCGAAGGAAGGAAAGGAAGCGGAGGCGCTGGAGTGCTACGACCGGTCCATACGGATCAGCCCGGACATCGCCGGGGCGTGGTATGGGAAGGGCATGCTCTTCATAAAAGGCGGAAAGTACGACGACGCGCTGGCCATGCTCGATAAGGCCGTGGAGATGAGGGACGGCCACGCCGACGCGTGGTTCTACCGGGGGTGCGTGCTCGAGCTCAGCGGCCGGATTCGCGAGGCCCTTGACTGCTACAGGAAGGTAACGGAGCTCCAGCCCGGGAGCCAGGCCGCATGGTTCATGCGGGGCGTGCTGCTGGGCCGGCTGGAGGCATACGAGGAGGCCATGCCGTGCTTCGATAAGGCGCTGGAGATCAACCCGCGATTCGCCGAGGCGTGGTATCATAAGGGATTGTTCGCCAGCATCCTGGGCAATAACGAGGAGGCCGCCCGGTGCATCACCCGGACCATCGAGATCAACCCCGATTTCGACCCGAACGCCTACGACGTGTACAACTAAAAAGCACCTTTTTATCGTCGGAGTGCTTACTTATGCCCATGGACGCCCGCGAGTTTGCCCGATGTATCGACCATACGCTGCTCAGGCCTGACGCCACGGAGCAGGATATACTGAATTTGTGCGACGAGGCCGTCGAGTACGGCTTCGCCTCGGCCTGCGTGGCCTCGTGCTGGGCGGGCACGGCCAAAAAGCGCCTGGAGGACAGCGGCGTGAAGGCCTGCTGCGTCGTCGGGTTCCCCTTCGGCTCCGCAGCGCCATACGCAAAAGCATCCGAGGCGTGGGCGGCCGTCGATTCGGGGGCGGACGAGGTCGACATGGTCATGAACTTCGGGTACCTCAAGTCAGGCATGATCGGGGAAATAAGGCGGGAGCTGACCGCCGTCGTGGCCGTTACGCAGGGCGCAGCGGTAAAGGTCATCATCGAGACGTGCTACCTGACGGACGAGGAGAAGGTGCTCGCGGCGCGCCTCGTAAAGGATTCGGGCGCAGCCTATGTAAAAACTTCGACGGGCTACGGCCCGAAGGGCGCCGCCGTCGAGGACGTAACACTAATAAAAAAAGAGGTGCCGGGCATAAAGATAAAGGCTTCCGGGGGCATCCGCACCTACGAGGACGCAAAAAAGTTCATTGACGCGGGCGCATCGCGCATAGGCACAAGCTCCGGGCCAAAGATCGTGGGAGGCCTCAGGTAAGCGCATAATAATATTATTATAATATGATAATTGATTATTTATAAAAAGCTAAAAAACCGATATTCTTTTAAGTAAGTAGTTTCATTACAATATACTTAGGTTAAAAAGACCTAAAGTGAGGTATAATTTATGGCTACTTTCGGTATAGAATTCGTTCCGAACGTTCCGATTAAGGAACTGATCAACTATTGTAAGTTTGCAGAAGACGCTGGTCTGAACTATTTATGGATTACGGACCACTACAACAACCGCAACGTCTTTGAGTCGCTTGCCCTCATCGCGGACAAGACCTCGAGGATCAAGCTCGGCCCCGGCATCACCAATGCCTTCACCGCCAGCCCGGCAGTGACCGCCTCGGCGATCTGCACGGTCGACGAGATATCCGACGGCAGGGCAACCCTGGGTATCGGCCCCGGCGACCTGAGCACCCTCCCGAAGATCGGCATCCCGATGGAGACCCCCGTCGCGAGGCTGACCGAGGGCGTCGCAGTGATCAAGGCCCTCTGGACCGGCGCGCCCGTCAGCACCCCGGACAACAAGGTCTTCAAATACGCCGGCGCAGCGCTGGCCTACAAGCCCAAGCAGAAGGCTATCCCCGTCTACATCGGCGCACAGGGCGAGAAGATGCTCGAGACCGCCGGCAAGATCGGTGACGGTGCCCTTATCAACGCGTCCAACCCCAAGGACTTCGCGTTCGCAGTGCCCATCATCAAGAAGGCGGCAGGCGAGAAGAAGTTCGACATCGCCGCGTACACCTCGTTCTCCATCGACAACGACAGCAAGAAGGCAAAGGGCGCAGTAAGGCCCGTCGTGGCGTTCATCGCCGCAGGCGCACCCGTACCCGTCATCCAGAGGCACGGCCTCAGCCTTGACGCAGTCAACACCATCAAGGGCGGCCTCGCAAAGGGCGACTTCAAGACTGCCTTCGGCGCAGTCGACGACGCCATGATCAACGCGTTCTCCATCTACGGCACTCCGGCCGAGATGAACGCCAAGATCGCGGACCTCGAGAAGATGGGCGTCACCCAGATCGTCGCAGGCTCTCCGATCGGCGGCGACAAGAACAAGTCCATCCGCCTCATCGGCAAGTACGTAATACCGTAAGTGGGCTTCAACCCACTTCTTCTTTTATTTTTTCGGCTTTTTTTCCTGCGTAAGCTTTATATAATGTGTCCCACCATTGTCGGGGTTGTGCGCAACCACAGTACATTTCTAAATGCCGGCAACGAGCCCGTTCTATCGTCGTCAGCCCGTCGTGATTAGCGCATCGCACATTTCTCATCGTTATAACGCTTAGCTGTGCGTTTTAAACAGCCCCGTAACGTTTTCGAACTTAATTTCACAGGATATCAACACATGACCGCAGAAGCAAGGCATAAGTACGAGTTCAAGAAGCAACTCGAAGAATTAAAGAGCAAGCAGGGCCAGGGCACCGAGCTCATATCCCTTTACATACCGCACGAGAAAAGAATATCGGACGTAGTGGCGTACCTCCGGGACGAGCATGGCTCGTCGGCCAACATCAAGTCCAAGTCTACAAGGGACAACGTCCAGAGCGCGCTGGAGTCCATCATGTCCCGCCTCAAATATTACAAGCAGCCGCCGGAGAACGGCATGGCCATCTTCTGCGGCGCCATCAGCATCGGCGGCGACCGGACCTCCATGGAGGCCATCACCATCGAGCCGCCCCAGCCGATCACCTCGTTCTCCTACCGGTGCGGCAGCAACTTCGAGACGGACAAGCTGGACGAGATGCTCGTCGACCGGAAGACGTTCGGGCTCATCGTGCTTGACCGCCGGGAGGCGACCATCGGGACCTTAAAAGGCAAAAAGGTCACTGCCATGAGGCACCTCACGAGCACAGTCCCGGGCAAGCAGAGGAAGGGCGGCCAGTCTTCTCACCGTTTCCAGCAGTTGCGTCTCATCGCCATCAACGACTTCAACACGAGGATAGGGGACGCGGCCAGCGATATTTTTAACGCCATCGACCGGAACGACTTCCAGGGCATCCTCATAGGCGGCCCCACCCCGACGAAGGAGGAGTTCGTCAAGGGGGAGTATTTGCACCATGAGCTTCAGCCCAAGATACTGGGCCTGTTCGACATCGCCTACACGGACGAGTCGGGCCTGGGAGAGCTAATGGATGCGGCAGAGGACACGCTCTCCGACCTCGAAGTGGTCAAGGAGAAGAAGCTCATGGAGCGCTTCATGCGGGAACTGGTGAGCGAGGGCGGCCTGGCGGCGTACGGGGAGGATTCCGTCCGTAATAACCTCAAGATGGGCTCCGTGGACGTGCTACTCCTTTCGGAAGACCTTCGCAGGAGCCGGATCACGCTGAAGTGCCAGAACTGCGAGTACACTTCGACTACCACTGTTAAGCACCGGGCAGGAGAGAAGGCCACGCTCGACTATGGCAAGTGCCCGAAGTGCCAGTCGACACTGAATATCGCGGAGCAGGTCGATGTAGTGGACGAGCTGTCCATCACGGCGGAGCAGATGAACACCGAGGTCGAGTTCATCTCCACCGAGTTCGAGGAAGGCGAGCAATTGTATAACGCCTTCGGCGGCATCGCGGCCATCCTGCGGTATAAGACGGGCGTGTAAACATGTACCTGGAACTTTTAAGCGAGGCCCGCTCGCTGATGGAGAAGGCCGTGGCCGGGGCGGGCTACTCGTCGCCGGACATGTACCTGGGAGAGTCGGCGCACGCCGACGTGAGCTCGGCGCTGCCGTTCAGGCTGGGCAAGGAGCTCAAGAAAAATCCCGCGCAGATCGCGAAAGAGATCGTCTCTAAGATGGGCACGAGCGAGCACATCGGAAAGGTGGATGCCGCAGGCCCGTACGTCAATTTTTACGCTAATGAGAAGTACCTGGCAGAGTCTCTGGGCGATATTCTTAAAAAAGGCCGCTCGAGCGTGCTTTTGCCGCCCAAAGGCGTGAAGGTCGTACTGGAGCATACGTCGGCCAATCCGACCGGGCCGCTGCACGTGGGCCGGGGCAGGAACCCCGTCATCGGGGACACGCTGGCCCGGGTCATGCGGAGCGGCGGGTACGACGTGCAGGTGCAGTACTACGTGGACGACATGGGCAAGCAGGAGGCGACCATCGTCTGGGGCTACGATCACCTGGATTCGCTTTCCCTGAAGCCGCCCGAGATAGAGAAGCCCGACCACGCTATAGTTGAGGTTTACCGCGCCGCGACTGACCTGCGGAAGTCGAACGAGGCCGTCGAGAAGGAGATCTCCGAGATACTCAATAAGTACGAGCACATGGATCCCG
This sequence comes from Methanocella paludicola SANAE, assembly GCF_000011005.1. Taxonomy (NCBI): domain Archaea; kingdom Methanobacteriati; phylum Methanobacteriota; class Methanomicrobia; order Methanocellales; family Methanocellaceae; genus Methanocella; species Methanocella paludicola. The sequence continues at coordinate 2,625,082 of NC_013665.1, read as the reverse complement.
AAGTGTCCGAGAAGTTCAAGAAAATGGTCAACACCTGCATGGACGGCCAGAAGACGACCCTCGCGAGGATGAACGTCTTCTACGACCTCTTCGTGTGGGAGTCCGGGTTCGTGAAGAACGGCTCGGTGAACGAGATCGTGGAGAGGCTGGCAAAGACGCCCTACGCCGAGCGCAAGGACGGGGCGCTGGCCCTGAATTTGTCGTCGTTCGGCATGGACAAGGACTTCGTGCTCACCCGGGCCGACGGCACCTCGCTCTACACCACCAGGGACATCGCCTACCACATCTGGAAGCTCTCGAACTGCGACGAGGCAGTTAATGTATTGGGCGAGGACCAGAAGCTGGCCATGCAGCGCCTTGACGCAACGCTAAAAATACTGGGCGAGAAGAAGACCCCGCGCATCGTGTTCTACTCGTTCGTTTCGCTACCCGAGGGCCGCATGTCGACCCGCAAGGGCGTCGTCGTCAACCTGGACGACCTCCTGGACGAAGCGGTCGCCAGGGCCTATATCGAGGTCGATAAGCGCCGGAAGGACCTGCCCGAGGACAAGAAGCGGAAGATCGCCGACCTCGTGGGCATCGGCGCCATCCGGTTCGACATAATCCGGGTCGCGCCCGAGAAGTCTATAACGTTCAAGTGGGAGCAGGCCCTGGATTTCGAGAAGCAGGGCGCCCCCTTCATCCAGTACTCCCACGCCCGCACGTGCAGCATTCTCGAGAAAGCAAAGCCCGGCAGCTTCGATGCCACGGTGCTAAAAGAAAAGGAGGAGGCGGCCCTCATCAAGAAGATGGCCATGCTCCCCTACGTCGTGGACGTAGCGTCGAAGGACTTGAAGCCCCACCTGCTGGCGAACTACGCCCGTGAACTGGCAGAGAGCTTCAACCAGTTCTACCGCTTCGTGCCCGTGCTCAGCGCCGAGCCGGAGCTGCGCGAGGCCCGCCTTGCGCTGGTCGATGCGGCGAGGATCACCCTCGCCAACGCGCTCGACCTGCTGGGCATCGCCGCCCCGGAAGAGATGTAAGCCGCTTACGACTTTTAGTCGTCTTACGGCTTACCCGCTCTCTTATTTTTCCAGCTCTTGTAGAAGTTCCAGAGGAACCTCGCCACGAAGTACAGTATCGCGAGCCCGATGGCCAGGTAGAGTATCAGCGGCACCAGGTACCCCGTGACCACGATGAGGGCCCCGATCATCCCTATGAACGCCCGGATGCCCTCCTTGAACGCGGTGTCGATGCCCCAGTCATACTCGACCGTGGGCTGCGGCTCCGCGACGGTGACCGTTATGGTCGAGAAGTCCACCTGGCTGCCTAAGTAGTTAAGCTGCTGCGTCGTGCTCTCGATCTCTCCCCTCACCCTGAACAGCTCCTTCTCTACCGTGAGGATCTCGGTTACGTTCTTGGACATGCCCATGATCTCTGTGAGCTGCTTCTCCTCGGCCTGGAGGTTCTTGAGGCGGGCGCTCAGGTCGATGTACGTCATGGTGACGTCCGACCCGGAGCTCGACTCTGACTTGATCTTGCCGAGCGCTTTTATTTGTGAGAGGACCGACTCGTACTGTGCAGCCGGCACTTTTATGGAGATAGTGGTCTGCTTCTTGTCCGTGCTGGAGAGCCAGGTGCTGGAGGACTGGACATAGCCTCCCGCTCCTGTAGTGATGCTCCTTATGCTGTTGACCACTTTGTCGTGCTCGCTCGTCTCCATCGAGACCGAGGCGGTCATGATGACCTTGCGGTCGTTGACGTTCGTGTAGACGTTGCCTGCGCTCGACGCGGGCATGGGCGTCGCGTACGCTGTCTGGGTGCCGCCATACGCCGGCGTTGCATAGTTACTCGAGCCGTCGGAGTATCCCTTTTCCCCCGTGGATACCGACGGAGTGTTGAAGCCGGATGTGCAGCCCGATAAAAGAACGAACGATACTATGCAGAGTATCGTAAGTGCCATTAATCCCTTTTTAACAGGGAGGTGAGTGTTCATAATACCATATGTGGGCATTTGATTATTTAAAAATGGCTTTGACTGCGAGCAAAATCGTAGCTATTATGCTGAGACAAAGCTTATATACGCTCATGCGTGTTTAGGCATATCGTGGACTCGTGGGGTAGCCAGGATATCCTACCGGGCTTCGGACCCGGAGACCCGCGTTCGAATCGCGGCGAGTCCGCTACTTTTTTGCCATAATGCGCCTCACTGCCTTGTCGATCTCCACAACGATAATGACCGTGAAGGCGACGGGCAGGATCAACAGCCAGTCCTTGAGCCCCAGGGGCGTGGTCCTGAATATGTATTGCAGCGGGGCCCAGTAGATGACGGCGAACTGGGCGATGATCGAGGCGACGATGCTGAAGAACAGGAACGGGTTGGCCAGGGGGTTCATCCTGAAGGCCGACCTGGTCTCCGAGCGGGCGTTGAAGACGTTGAACAATTGATAGAATACCATGACGGTGAGCGCCTCAGTGCGGGCCTTCTCGATACTCGACCCCTGCCCCAGCTCCCAAACGAACAGGGCCAGCGAGCCCGCCGCCAGCACGATGCCGATGACGACCAGCCGCTCCATCATAAGCCTCGAAATGATGGGCTCGTTCCGCGGCCGGGGCTTCTGGTACTCGATGCCCTTCTCCGCCGGCTCGAAAGACATGGCCACGTCCTGCAGGCCGTTGGTAACCAGGTTCATCCAGATTATCTGGGACGGGAGCAGCGGCAGCGGCAGGCGCATGACGAGGGTGGCCAGGATGAAGATGACCTGCCCCAGGCCGCTCGACAGCAAAAATAAGACCACTTTTCGGATGTTGGCGAACACGACGCGGCCCTCTTTCACGGCGGCGAATATGCTCGCGAAGTTATCGTCGGTGATGACCATCTCGGCGGTCTCCTTGGCCGCGTCGGTCCCGCTCTTCCCCATGGCCACGCCGATGTGGGCCGCCTTGAGCGCCGGCGTGTCGTTAACGCCGTCCCCGGTGACGGCCACAATCTCGCCGCGCTTGATCAGCTGCTGGACGATCCGGAGCTTATGGATGGGCGACACCCGGGAAAACACGGACACCCGGCCCACCTGTTCGTATAGCTCCTCGTCCGTCATGGGCTCCAGGTCCTGCCCCGTGAGAACGGCTGCATTCTCGTCGTCCACTATATCCAGCTTCCGCGCGATGGACAGGGCAGTTACCTTGTGGTCTCCCGTGACCATGACCACCCGTATGCCGGACCTCTTCGCCTGCTGGATCGCCTCGTGCACCTCCTCCCGGGGAGGGTCATACATGCCCTGTATGCCCAGGAAGACCGAGCCGCTCTCGAGCATGGACGGCTCGATGCCCGTAACATCGGCCGGGAATTTCTTATACGCCATGGCGAGGATGCGCAGGCCTTCGGAGCCCATGGAATCGTTCTCGGCGGCCACCCGCCCCTTATCAAGTCCCGCCTCCATACCATCTTGACCCAGCTCCCGGTCGCACATGCCCAGGATACGGTCCGGGGCTCCCTTGATGAATGCTATATGCCCTTTTCCATCGGGGTCGCTATGGAGCGTGGCCATGTACATGCGCTCGGACTCGAAGGGTATCTCGTCCACGTCGACGTACTTGACCCTCTCCTCGCCCTCGCGGAAGCCGCCCTTGATAGCGGAGACGATGAGGCTGACCTCGGTCGGGTCCCCCCTCGGGACGTAAGTCTTTTTCTTTTCATCGAACTCCAGGCCCGACTCGTTCGCCATGAGCCCTGCCCTGAGACACATTTCCAGCGCCATGTTCCTTCCGCCGGGACTTCCCGGCACGATCTCCCCGTCCGGGGAGAACCCGGTCCCCGTGACGCTATACAGCCTGCCGCCCGCGAAGATCCTCACCACGGTCATCTCGTTCTTCGTCATCGTGCCCGTCTTATCGGAGGCGATGACCGTCGTGCTGCCCAGCGTCTCCACGGCGTGCAGCCGGCGAAGGATCGCGTTCTTGTCGGCCATGCGCTTGACGCCGATGGCCAGCGTGATGGTGACTACGACGGGAAGGCCCTCGGGGATCGCGCCGACGGCGAGGGCGATGCCCGTGAGCACCATGTCGACCAGCTTCTCACCCATGAAGATGCCGAGAACGACAGCGATGCCGGAAACACCGATGACAGCGATGCCTATCCTCCGGCCCATGTGGTCGAGCTTGGCCTGCAGAGGCGTCACGGCCGACCTGACCCGGGCCACCTCCCTGGAAATGCTGCCGAGCTGCGTCTTCGCGCCGGTCGCCGTCACGATGCCCTGGCCACGGCCGGACACGACCAGGGTGCCCATGAACGCCATGTTTTTCATATCCCCGACCGAAGAGCTCTCCAGGCTCAGGGGGGCCGTCATTTTCCTGGCCGGTATCGACTCCCCGGTCATGGCCGATTCGTCGACTTCCAGGCGGATGATCTCGATGAGCCTCAGGTCGGCGGGGACTCGCGTGCCCGACGTGAGCAGCACGATGTCCCCGGGCACGAGCTCCTCGCCGTCAACTTCCTCCACCCGGCCGTTCCGTATGACCACCGCCTTGGGTGCGGCCAGGCTACGGAGCGCCCGGACCGCCTGCTCTGCCTTGATCTCCTGCGAGAAGCCGATGATGGCGTTCAGCGTGATGACCGTCAGAATTACCCCCGTGTCCACCCAGTCCTGGAGGACTATGGTGATGAAGGCCGCAATGATGAGGATGTAAATGAGCGGGTCGGCGAACTGGTGAATAAAGACCTGTACGGGGCTCGGGCCCTCGGCCTTTTCGAGCACGTTCGGGCCGTACTCCTCCAGCCGCCTCTTAGCCTCTTCGGTCGACAGGCCGGAGCTTCCGGTCCGCAGCTCCTTGAACGTGTCGTCAATGCCCTTCTGGTAAAACATTAAGCGCCCCGCTGTTGCCTACTTCTAAATAGTCATAAAAGCTCGACGGTTAAATAGAAGGCTACAAAAAAGTAAAGGCGGAGGACTATTCGTTGTTGGCGCCGATGGGGCGTGCCCCGCAAAGGCTTATCCTGCTCTTTATAACGTTCCCGGACAGCCCCTCCGGGATGGTGGAGAACACTGTGTCCCCCAGCATCGCCATGGATGCCATGCCGTCGAACGCCTCCACCGCTTCCACCGTATCCAATGCTTTCGGGCTGATGAGCCCGGTATCCACCGAAAATTTACGGGAGAGGCGCATGAACTGCTCGAACGTCGGCTGTCTTAATAGCTCCTTGAGACACTTCTTTCCCGCCTCGTTGATGAGCGCTTTCTCTCTAGGGTCCGAGAGGACGCTCTTCGTCGATATGGGCCCGAAATGGACGCAGTAGATATCCTTCGCCTCGACGGGGATGCGGTCAAGCGTGAAGGGTGCCCCCGGCACAAGGCGGATGACCAGGCCGCCGAGCGTCATGCCGGCCACGTCTCCCAGGCCCGTCCGGTTCTTCACCTCGGCCACGTGGGCGGCATACGAAAGCTCGTTATATGTCTTGCCCAGCCCGAGCGCCCTGTTGACGGCCAGGGCCGTGCTGAACGCCCCGGCGCCGCTGGCGCCGAATCCTCCCCCTACGGGCATGTCCATGTCGCTCTCGACGTGGACGGGCTTATCTGTCAATAGCTCGATGACCGTGCGCGTCGTGGACGCCTCAGAAGGCATGCCATCGACGTATACTTCAGTCGCGTTCGAGGGCCAGGACGCCGTGTGGACGCCCGCCTCCAGCGTGAAGCCGCAGCCGCAGGAGCCCATCTTCAGCGGGTCGGGATCGTCGTGAGCGTAAAAAAAGCCCGTGATATGGGAGGGCGCGAAGGCCTTGCCGATCATTCGAAGTACTCCGACACGGCGTCAATGATCTTCGAGGCCACGACGCTCTTCTTATCCGAGACGTGCTCGATGTTGCCGTCCGGCTTGATGATATATGCCTCGTTATATTCGAGGTCCCTTACCCCGCCGAACTTGTTGGCGACCACCAGGTTCACCATGGAGCGGTCCATCGCCTTCACGGCCCGGTCGATCAGCTCATCGTCGCCCACGGTCTCGGCCTTGAACGCAACTATGAACACTCCAGGATAGTCGTGCCTTACCCGGTCGAGGAGCTTCTCCGCGGGCTTGAGCTTCAGCGTTACCGGCGCTGCGGAGCTGAGCTTTTCGAACGCGGGGTCCACGGTAAAGTCGGAGATGGCCGCCGCGCTGATGTATATGTCGTAGCCGCTCTCCAGCTCCTTCAGGACGGCGTCTTTCATATCGCTAAAGCCGTCGGCGAACACGTCCCTGATGCCCCGGACATTGAGCTTCGAGCGGTGCACCACCGTTACTTCGCCGCCCCTGCGGTAAGCCTCGAGCGCCAGCTCGTCTCCCATGCGTCCCGTGCTCCGGCTCGTGAGCACCCGTATCGGGTCGACCGCCTCGAAGTTGGGGCCGCTGGTGATGAGGACCTTCTTGCCCCTGAGGGGCGACCTTGACAGCGCCCTTTCCACCCTGAGCACGATCTCATCGTTTGGCGGGATCTTGGCGGCGCCTTCCTCGATCTTTGGCATGATGAACGTGATGCCCATGCCTTCCAGCTTCCGAATGTTCTCCTTCACGAGAGGGTGCTCGAACATGGAGCCGTGCATTGCGGGCACGATCATAATGGGCATCTTCGAGCCTATGGCGGTGGTGGCAAAGGTAGTGACCGGCGTATCGTCCACCCCGGAGGCGATCTTGCCGATGGTGTTCGCCGTGCACGGCGCGATAAGCAGCAGGTCGTAGGCCTCCTTACGCTGCCCACAGTAGGCGACGTGCTCCACGTCGCCGGTGATCTCTGTAATAGCCTTCCGGCCGGTCGCATACTCCAGAGCCCACGGATGGATGATGGTTTGTGCCGCCTTACTCATCACGCCCTGCACCTCGGCGCCGTGCCTGATGAGCTCCCGGGCCAGCTTCACAGTCTCTACGGCCGCGATGCTGCCCGTAATGCAAAAGACGATGCGCTTGCCGTCCAGGGAACGGCTCTTCGTGGACTTCAGATCGAGCGTGGGGTGAGAGATATCCATAGCTAAGGCCTCGAATTAATATCGGGGCACGAGAGACATTAACGTTTCTATCGGGCTGACCTAATCTATATATACTTCAAAGTAAGTATGTCGTCACAGTTACCTGAGGCAATCAACATTTTAGGAGTATTATAAATGGTCAAAGGCAAAGATTCCCGCGCCCGGAAGAAGGGCAGCAACCTGAAGGCATGCAGGGAGTGCCACAGCCTCGTCGAAGGCGATGTGTGCCCCATGTGCCAGTCGAGCTCGCTGAGCGAGGACTGGAGCGGCTATTTAGTCATCGTGGACCCGCTGAAGTCCGAGATAGCTAAGCTCATGGGCATCAAGAGGCCCGGCAAGTTCGCGCTGAAGGTGCGATAAAGTTGGCATACCGGCTGACGGCGGCGCTTCGGGACAGGCTGAAAACGCCGTTCGGCAGGCTCTATCGCTGTAAGGACGACGCGTGCCTCAGGGGCGTTGTCGAGAGCTATAAGGGCGCGCCCAAAGTGATCGCCATCGGCGACGTGACCGCGTACCATCTTTTAAAGGCCGGCATCGTGCCGGATATGTGTATCGTCGACGACATGACCATGCGCCTTCCCGTGGCCCACGAGGTCAGGAAGGGCACGGCCCACGAGTCGTTCGTCGATATCGTCGTCAAGAACCCTGCGGGTGTCATCACGCAGGAGCTCATCGACGCCATTAAGAATAACATGGCCTCCCCGAGGCCCGTGCGCATTTTCGTGGACGGCGAGGAGGACCTGGCGGTCATACCCGCGTGCGAGTACGCGCCCGCCGGCTCACTAGTATTATACGGCCAGCCAAAGGAGGGCGTCGTGGCCGTCGAGGTCACGCCCGAGAAGAAGCGCGAGACACTGTCGCTCATGGAACAGATGGTACGGAGTAATAACTCCGTGACGGAGTAGCGCTCAGGCCAGTAAAATTATATATACATTGTACGCCCGTAATATGAAAACACAACTGGAGCAATCTGGTGATAGAAATGGACATAAAAGTACTTGAAGAGAAGAAGAACCCTCTCCTGCAGAGGCGCGAGGTCAAGTTCAGCGTCTCCCACAACCTGGGCACCCCGTCCAGGGAGGAGATCAAGGCGAAGATCGCCGCCTACCTGAACTCGAAGCCGGAACTGGTCATCGTCGACCACATGAGGTCCGATTTCGGCAGGCGCGAGACCAAGGGCTACGCCAAGATCTACGAGACCGAAGAGCACATGAAGAAGACCGAGACCGAGCATATCGTGCAGCGGAACGCCAAGAAAGAGCCGAAGAAAGAAGGCGAAGAAGAGAAGAAGTAAGTGAGGCTTGAACATGGCAGATAAGAAACCAGCAGCAGCACCTGCAAAGGGCGGCGCAAAGGGCGGCGCAAAGGGCGGCGCTAAGGGCAAGGGCCTGAAGTCCCGCATGTATGAAGTGAAAGAGGGTAAGGTCGTGCGCAAGGGCCAGTCGTGCCCGAGGTGCGGCGACGGCGTATTCCTCGCGAGCCACGCGGACCGTTTATCGTGCGGCAAGTGCGGCTATACCGAGTACAAGAAGAAGTAGATCAGACGTAGAGTATTTGTGGCCATAACTATCACCGACGAGGACGCTCCCCCGAGTCGGGTGATGATTATAGGTGCGTCGTCTATATGGGCAGGTATTACCCCGTATATGGCGGCGCGCAAAAACCTTTTATCATTCGCTATTTAGTTAAATTGACTCTTCCGCGGTTTTGTGATGAATGTTTTTTTTATTCTTTTCTAGTTATGCCGTCGTTGAGTGGTCCAACCACAGGGGCACGGAGCGCACGGGAGTTTCACAGAGTTTTCTTATAATTTGAGACCCAGAGAGCTCAGAGGCCGGTTTATTAGTTTGCCTGGGGCACAGAGTTTATTGAGGCTCGGTTGACCAATAAACAATAATGCGGTTTATCCTCGGCAGTGCCTCTTTCAACTCCGTGCCCCGGGAATGTTATAAACCCGTACTCCGTGGCCTCTGGGTCTCCATTTATAAGAAAACTCCGTGAAACTCAGCGCTCTCCGTGCCCCTGTGGTTGGAATACTCAACGACGGCATAACATAAAAACGAGCGAAGGCATCAGCCAAAGCAATATATCATCCCAAAAACACACAAGAACCGTTAAATTTAAAAATAAGAAAAAGTTATGTCGTGCTCTGGGGCACTTTACCGTTAGACGACGCTATGACTTTGGCCATCTCCCGGTTAAAGTAGTCCACGACCTCTTTACCCTCGATGAACACGAGGCCGTGCTTCTTGCCGTAGGCGATGGCGTCCTGTTTCTTGAGGGCCTTGCCGGTCTCGCCGTCGAGCATCTCGCACATGACCATGGCGGGGGTGATGTTGGCCGCCCTCGCCAGGACGATGGAGAGCTCGGTCTGGCCTCTCCGGTCTTTCAGCAGGCCGGGGGCCGCCCTTAGCAGGGGCATGTGGCCGGGGGAGCGGAACTCGGCGCCGAAGTTGACCTTGTTGCCGTTCATGGCCTTCTTCGTGATCTCTCCAAGCTTTGTGATCGTGAGCGAGCGGTCGTTATCGGTGATGCCCGTGAAGGTCTTCCGGTGGTTCACCCACAGCGAGAACGACGACTTCGCGTCGTAGGGGATGTCGCCAACGCGCTCATAGATCGACTCGATGGCCTTGAACCCGTTGCCGGAGTTGCCCGCGAACCGCAGCACGTCCACGATGTATGGGATGCCGATCCTGTCACAAATGATAGGATCGATGGCCGTGCAGATCAGGCCGCCGGCGTCACGCCTGAGGCGGTATACTTCCTTAGGCGTGGTGTGCTCGGCAGGTATCACGATATCGGTCTCGGTCTCACGATCGTCAAAGTCGTATAAGAGTATGGGCTGCCCGTCCTGTAGTGCCTTGATCGCTTCTTGAATCATTCCAGTGTCACCTCTACCTCGTCCCCGTCTTTGAGGCCAAGCGTTTTCCTCAGGTTCACGGGCGCGATGATCTCGACTAAATTCAAGGGATAGCTCGAGCGGTCCGGGCGGATGATGGCCGCCTTGACCCCGCCGATGGTCACGGGATAGCACTTGCCGCCGCCGAAGGTCCTGGCCGCATCCTTGAAGCCGATGATGCTGACGGCTGACGAGTCGTGCTGGGCGAAGGGCTCTTTCAGCTGTAAGTTCAGCGTGCCCGGGTAGGGCTCGAAGCCCAGCTTTTTCATGAACTGGTCCCGGTAGCCGTCCAGCGAAATATAGTACTGGCCCTCGCCGAGGCCCGTCGTGACCCGGCCCTTAAAGCGCTGCTCGTGCGCGTCCTCGAAGATCTTCTTATAGTCCATGAATTCGGACTTGAGCCTCGAGACGCCCCGGTCGGTGAGGCGCACGTCCTGGCCCTCGGTGGTGACCGTCCTCCGGATGTACCCCTGCTTCTCGAGGTGCACGAGGCGGCGGGCCGCCGTCTGGGGGCTCATGCCGATGGTCGAGCCCAGCCTGGTCGACGAAAGGCTGACCTGGCCTTTTACGGCGCCCATGAGCGCGAGCCGCTTCAGTATCTCGACTTCCATGTGGTCCCTCAAATTTAAGATGCTTGTCATGTATGATAAGCGAATATATAATGTTTCTCGTTTGCCGGATCGCCTCAGAAAAATTTATTTTACATGCCCCATCATTTACGGTGCACGAGCAGGTATACGGATGGACGTAACACTATTCAGGAACATCAGCATATTACTGGCATTTGCGATAGCCGTGCTCCTCATCTGCTACCGTTTCAAGATACCCGAGATCATCGGCTTCCTCCTCACGGGCATCATGGCCGGCCCCTACGGGCTCGGCATCTTCACCAACATGCAGGAGATCGATTTTCTCGCCGAGATCGGCGTCGTGCTGCTGCTGTTCACCATCGGCATCGAGTTCTCCTTCAAGAACCTGATCGAGCTAAAGAAACAGTTCTTCGTCGGCGGCACGCTGCAGGTGCTTCTCACGTTCGCGGCCACCTTCCTCATCACAATGGCCCTCGGCGTATCGCTGAACACCGCCATAATGGCCGGATTTTTAGTGTCGCTGAGCAGCACGGCCATCGTGCTCCGGCTTCTCCAGGAAAAGGACGAGATGGACACACCCCACGGGCGCATCATCGTCGGCATACTGATCTTCCAGGACATCGTGTCGGTCCTCATGATGCTCCTCATACCGTTCCTGTCCGGCAGCTCGAGCACCCTGCTCCAGTCGATCCCGCTGCTCCTCGTGGAGGTGGTCGGCCTCGTCGTACTGGTGATCGTCGGCACGGTCTGGCTGGTGCCCAAGGTCCTGTACAGGGTGGCCAGGACAAGGAGCCAGGAGCTGTTCATGCTGAGCGTCGTCGTGCTTTTACTCGCGATGGCCTGGCTGACCTCGAGCATCGGCCTCTCGCTCGCGCTGGGAGCGTTCCTGGCCGGCTTAATTATTTCAGAATCGCAATATAGCACACAGGCGCTGGGGGGTATCCTGCCCTTCCGATACGTGTTCACCAGCTTCTTCTTCGTCTCTATCGGCATGCTGCTGGACGTCCAGTTCGTGCTGGACAACCCCGCGGTCATTCTCCTGGCTGTCGTCGCCGTCCTCGTGGTCAAGGCTATCCTGGCCGGCGGCACGGCGATCGCCCTGGGATACCAGATGAGGACCGCCGTGCTGACGGGGTTCGCGCTGTCCCAGGTCGGGGAGTTCTCGTTCATCCTCTCGAAGCTCGGCGTCGACACCGGATTATTGAGCCAGGACATGTACCAGTTCTTCCTGGCCACGTCCATCCTGACCATGGCGCTGTCGCCCTTCCTGATCAACTTCTCCCCTCGCGTCTCCGACGTAATTTGTAAGCTGCCCCTGCCGCAGCGCTTCATCGAAAACTCGTGCGATATACGATCGGCGAAGATGACTGCGAATGACCATCTCGTGATCATCGGCTACGGCCTCAACGGCCGGAACCTGGCACGGGCGGCGAAGGCGGCCAGCGTGCCTTACGTTATCATCGAGATGAACCCCGATACGGTCGCCGTCGAAAAGGAAAAAGGCGAGCCCATCCATTACGGGGATGCCACGAACGAGAAGGTGCTCGAGCACGCCAACGTCCCGTATGCCCGGGTCGCGGTGATCGCGATATCTGACGCTAACGCCACCCGGAGGATCACGGCTGCAGTCCGGGAGATGAGCCCCAAGGTGCACATCATCGTGAGGACGCGCTACCTTAAAGAGATGGGGCCGCTGTACGACATGGGCGCCAACGAGGTCGTGCCCGAGGAGTTCGAGACTTCGCTCGAAATATTCGCCAGGGTCCTGAAAAAGTACCTGGTGCCCCGGGAGAGCGTGGACACCATGACCGCGGAGCTCCGCTCGGAGAGCTACGAGGCGCTCCGGAAGAGGCCGAACGGCTACGTGCTGTCGGACCTCGATACTCCGGCCTGGAACGTGGAGGTCAGCACGATCCAGGTCAAGGAGGGCGCGGCCGCTTCCGGCAAGACCATCAAGGACGTCGAGCTGAGGAAGAAGTACGGCGTTACTGTGCTGCTGTTGAAGAGGGGAGCCGAGACGATCTATAACCCTGATGCCGATACCCGACTGATGCCCGGCGACTGGCTCTTCGTGTTCGGCGAGCCCGCTAAATTATCCGGGGCGTCGGCGCTGTTCGGGCGCCCCGCCTGATGGCACGGTTTTTAAGGCACTAAGCTTACGGAGGCACTATTTTTACCACAATGGCACGAAGCGCACCAAGTTTCACAAAGCTTTCTTTTTAATTTGAGTCACTAAGGCCACTGAGAAGGCTTTTTGGGTTAAGAGGCACAAAGGGGACAATGACACGATGGCAAAAAGTGTTCGCATGTTCATTCATTGTGCCATTGTATCCTTTGTGCCCTGACGCCAATGAACCGTTCTTTGTGACCTCTGTCCCTCCATCTAAAAAAAAGTCTTAGTGAGCCTTCGTGAACTCCGTGCCATTGTGGTGAGAATAGTGCCTCTGTACTCTTTGTGCCTCAAAGTGGAGCAGATCAACTTAGCTTTATAAATCGCAACAATATCAAGCGATTATTATACAAGCAATGACCAGATAAATAGCAAAGAAGCCATCAAAGCCCGAATATCCGCCTGGCGTTAAGCTCGCCAACAAGTCTTATTTTATCTTCGTCCGCCTTACGCAGCCTGAGAAGGAGCACAGTGCGGGGCACGCCCAGCACGTCCGTGGGGTTCGACGAGGCGTCGGTGTTCAGCACCAGCATGCCAGCATCATAATGCTCGACGATATCGGCCGCCTGCGACGGTGTGAGCTTCGACGGCTGGACCGTGAGCCCGGCGTTGTAGCCCCCGTCCAGTATGAGGGCGACCGTGCCCCCGTCAGCGTGGTCGACGATGACCTTCTTCTTATCGAGAGGGCGCGTGGAAAGGATGTCCAGTATGTCCCGGGTGACCATTAGCTTATTCGACCGGGGCGTATGGACGATGATCGGCAGGCGATACTTCACCGAGAGGTCAAGCTGCCGCTCCAGCAGCCCTATCTCGAACGGGCTGCCCGTCTCGAGGCCCGTCTCCCCCAGGGCGACGGCCTTCCTGTCGCCCCTCACGAGATAAGACTCGAGCAAAGCAAGGCATTTATCGGGGTCATCCGGCTTGATCCGCGGGTGCAGCCCAAGGCACACGTGAAGATGGGGGCCTGACTTCTCGACGCGTTCCCTTTCGGCGAATAATCGCTCGAAGTGGTCCCTGAGAACGACGCTGGAGCTCATGCGCATCGGGTCATGGGCGAGCGTTAGCACATCGGTGATGCCGGCCAGGGCCATGGCCTCGAAATCCTCGTAGGGCCGGGTATCCACGTGGGTATGAGTGTCGATCATTCCATATCGTATATGGCAGGTACACGAATATGTTTTGCGATTAACGATTTAATCCTGCGCCATGACTCCTTTTTGATGCAGCTTGTGGACAGGCGATGCAGGCCGTGTATGGGAGAGAATGAGCGACCTCTCGCGGAGAAAGACGCGCTCGACTTACTCAAGGAGCTTCCCGGCTGGAGGATAGAGAACGGCCGCCTGCTGATGAACTACGAGTTCGGCACGTTCATGGAGGCCGTCTCTTTCCTGAATAAGATAGCGGTCATCGCCGCCGAGGAGGAGCACACGCCGGACGTGTGCATCGAGGACTATAACAAAATGCGGCTTTCGCTCTATACGTACTGCTGCGGAGGCCTCACAGAGAACGACTTCATCCTGGCGGCGAAGATGGGGAAAGCTTACGATAGTCAAAAACGCTGGAGATAAAAAATAAGGACGAGGGCGGAGGTGAGCGCCCCCGGGCTGCCATGCCTTATGATCTTACTTGGAGGTCGTGTTGTTCAGCAGGTCCGCGTAGAATAACGGCCTGCCATACTGGGCCTGCCCGTACTTGGCGATCTTCTGCTGGCACGACTGGCTGGTCAGGTAATCGACGAGCTTCTTGGCCATCGGATAGTTGACCGACGGATACTCCGTCTGGTTGACCGCGATCACGTCGTACTTGTTGATGAGCATCGACGGGTCGTTCTCGACGAGCACCACGAGGTCCAGGTTCTTTTGCAGGGACAGGAACGTGCTGATGTCGCTCAGCGTGTAGGCCTGCTTCTCGTTGGCCAGGCGCAGGGCGTCGCCCATGCCGGTGCCGGTGCCGATGTACCAGGAGTTGGTCTTGTTCGACGGGACCGCCTTCAGGCTGGACTTGTTCCATATGTCCTTGTTCTTAGAGTCTGTACCCGAAGCGTCCTGCCTCGCTACGAAGGGAACCTGCTTTTCTGCGATCTTCGAGTATGCCTCAGTGGCGTTCAGTCCCTTGATGCCCGCGGGATCGCTGGCCGGGCCGACGATCACGTAGAAGTTGTGGGCGATCTGGGTCTTGTTCCAGCCGTGGCCCTGGTCCATGAAGGTCTTCTCGGCCGCCGGGCTGTGCACGATGAGCACGTCCACGTCGCCGCTGGTGCCGTAGGCGATCGCCTGGCCGGAGCCGGCCGACAGGATCTGGACCTTAACGTTGTTCTCCTTCTCGAAGTCGGGAAGGATGTAGCCGAGCAGGCCCGAGTCGTTCACGCTCGTGGTCGTGGCGAGCTTTAGCGTCTGGGCCGGCCCCGTGCTGGGCAGCGGCGTCGCCGTCGGCGTCGCGGTGGCGCCCTGCTCGGTCGTACAGCCGGACAGGGGCACTGCAATGGCTAGAAAGACCATTGTTATGATAAAGAGCTTCATTAATTTATTAGACATATAATACCTCTCCCTTATTTAATGGTGCTTACTAAATAAACGTAGCGTAACCAAAAGTAATTACCAGCGCCAGTAAAAAAATTTATGCCCGTATGATGGTGCCTGGGTTCTCTCCCTTGAGGACGCGGGCGATGTTCTCCGGGCGCATACCGTTGACGATGTACACCTCTTTCATGTTCACGGCATACCGGAGCAGCTCCACCACCTTCCTTTCGATGACCATGTCCTCCATGCCCATCGAGAGCACCTCTTCCGCCGCGACGTCCTTGAGCAGCTTCGCCTTCTTATTTTTCTTAGGGTTCTCCGTGCAGAGGCCGTCCACGTCCTTGACGAAGATGCAGCGCTTTGCGCCCATGGTCTCGGCGATGAGGAACGCCCCCGTATCGGTGCGGAAAGCGGGTATCCTGCCCTTTTCCGGAGGTGGCTCGTAGAGCCCGAATGGCGGGGTGCCGTGCGTGACGGGCAGGCAGTCCATCCTGAAGAGCATCGGTAGCTCTAAAAGGTCGTCCCGCTTGATGCGCACGCCGCCGTATTTTGACAGTAAAATGGAGATCATGATGGCGTTCTGCTCGCTTACCTTGCCCGCAAGCTCGGAGAGCACGCCGGTCGGCATGTCCAGGTCCAGGCCGATGTCCATGATGTGCCTCACCCTGGTGCCGCCGCCAGTGACCACGAGTATCTGGTTCTTCTTCGAGAGGCGCCCGATCTCCTCTGTGAGCGGTATGACCACTTCCCTGCCATAATCGATGGCACCATGACCGCCTATCTTGATGACGTTCAGCTCGGGCGTGACACGGTAGGGCTTTTCTATGGCGGTCGACTCGACCAGCGTCCTCCTGACAAGCGTTTCACCAGTAAGCCTTGACCTGATCTCTTTACGCTTCAACGATGATACCTCGTGGATAAGATTCTTTATAAAGTGTTAATAATAAATAGTATAAAATAATAACTTTTACTGGTAAGAAGAGTGTGACCATGAAGATTTACGTGAGAGAACGTACCCGAAGCAAGGAAGGAAGCCGCAACCCCCGCTTCCGCGTCATCGCGTCCCAGGGAGGCGAACTGCGGTTCCACGCCGACCACCTGCGGAAAGTGGACATTGAAACGATCGCAAAGGACCTGGGCGCACATGTCGTCTATCTACCGGAACGTGAGCGCAGCGGTAAGAAAAAAGAAGAATAACGGGTATCCCTGAATTGAAAATTTTTTAAGGCTCAGCCCACGACGATGTCGAGCGCCCTGGCCTTACGGAAAGCCTTATCGGCCTCCTCGACCTGGCCCAGGCCCGTCAGGATAATGGCCTTGTTCATATAGGCATCAGCGTAGCGCTTATCGACAGCGATCGCCGCCTCGACGCACTTCAGGCCGTCCTCGTCCCGGCCCAGGCCGTAGAGGCAGATGCCCTTATTATTCAGCGCTTCCTTATCGACCGGGTTATTCTTGAGGATGAGCTCGAAACACTCGATGGCCTCGGAGATGCGGCCGCAGCCGTACAGCATCATGCCCTTGTAGTTCACGGCGTTCCTGTACGACGGGTCGATGGCTATGATGGCGTCGAGCAGCCGGATGATCCCGTTGAAGTGCTCGATGGCCTTATCGTAGTCATCGTCGGTCGCCTGGTAGGACTCGTTACTGGAAACGGCCGCCTTGAACATCTCGTCCAGGTTCGTCTTGCTCAGCTTCTTTGCCGGGGCCTTCTTTGCAGCAGGCTTCTTTGCCGGGGCCTTGACCGCCTTCGGCGAGCGGGATGCCTTTCCCGACTTCGTGACCTTCGTAGCCTTGACCATCTTTACGCCTCTGATCCTCTCGTATATTGTGGGCCATAGCGGATAAACCTTCTCAATCATAATTTTTATGTAAAATCGCTATAAAGCCTTAATAACTTTAATAATCACCTAATAAGCCTAAATAACCCTCGATTTACCATAAATTATATATAGAGTGGTTTTTAACTAATATGTAGACGAATTATCCCCTATTTTCGAGATAGGAGGTGGAATATGATGAAAGAACTTCCAGTTGCTTCAGTTGACAGGATAATCAGGAATGCGGGCGCAGACAGGGTCAGTGAGGATGCCAAGGAAGCCCTTGCCTCGATCCTGGAGGACTATGGAATGAAAGTTTCGGTGGAAGCCATTAAGCTCTGTAAACATGCCGGCCGTAAGACGGTCAAGGAAGAGGATATCAAGCTGGCTTCCCAGAGGCTTATTTAAAATATTTTGCGGGGTTCTTATTGGCCCCGTACCATGTTTTTATGCTCTATCCCCTTTATGAGTGACGTTATCGTGTCGTTGTAAGGCGTGGGCACGCCGTGTTTTTGGCCTAGCTCGCACACTTTGCCGTTTAACGCATCGATCTCCGTGCGCCTCCGGCGCGTGACGTCCTGGAGCATGGAAGAGCGGTTTCCGGACGTGTCCCTTATTACCTTATAGGTATTCTCCAGCGGGTCGACGCTTGTCACGATGCCCATGGCCTTCGAGACCTGCGCGGCCTCGTTTACGACGTTCGCGACAAGAGCTTTCAGCTCCGGCACTTCGAGGAGCGCGCCGTTGTTCAGTCCCGTGATGGCCGTGACCGGGTTGATGGCGATGTTGGCGTACAGCTTTTCCCACTGGGCGGCCCTGATGTCGCCGGCGATGCGGGCTTTTAATCCCGCCTTTTCAAGCGCCTCACGAACAACCGACAGTCGTGTGGCCACCTCAGGCTCTACGGAGCCAAGCACGGTCTCCGTATATCCTGCAAGCCTCACGTTGCCCGGTCCCATGAACGTTACGCCGCTATATGAGACGCCCACTGCAACATGGCCCTTACCAATGATAGAGGCTGCCGCCTCGTCCGGGCCCAGGCCGTTGTGGATGACTACCACGATGGCGCCGGGCTTCGGCTTTATGCCCCTGACCGCATCTCCCACATCGTACGCCTTTACGGTGACGAGGACAAGGTCTGACGACGGTACAGAAGTAGCGATAGAAGGAGTTGCTGAAACCTCAACGGCGCCTGTAACCTGGATACCTTTACTCAACGCGGCCGCGTCCTTCTCCCGGCAGACCAGCGTGACGTCCTGGCCCGACGAGGAAAGCATTGCACAATAAAAAGTGCCCAGCGCGCCCGCGCCCACGACCGAGATCTTCATGCTAGAAGAATAGTGCCGCCGCCATATTAAGGATTTATGGCGGGGCTGTCGAGGCGCTTCCCGAGCCGCCGGAGGACGCTCTCCCTGGCCTCGAGGTTGACTTTTATGGTGCTGTCGCTATAATCGACGTGGTGCACGATGGCCTCATCATAGAGCTGCGAGAGCATCGACAGGCCCTCCACCGTGCGGGGAAGCACGACCTCGGACGATGTCCACTTCGGCAGGTACTTGCCGATCTTTTGCTTCAGCTCGTCCAGCCCCTCACCGGTCCTCGCCGAGATGACCACGGGGTGAGGGGCCAGGTGCACGATGGCCTGCTTCCTCTCTTCGAGCTCTTCCTCAGTGATAAGGTCGCTCTTGTTCAGCGCCGTGATGACGGGCACGGGGCCGATCTCGTCCCACATGGTGTCGTGGCAGGTGACCAGCTTGTCCACGAGTGCCTCCGGAGGCTCGCTCACGTCGACGACTAAGATGATGACGTCGGCCAGGTAGATCTCCTCGAGCGTGGACCGGAACGCCTCCACCATGAAGTGGGGGAGGTTCTTGATGAACCCGACCGTGTCCGTTAAAAGCGTCTTTCGCTGCCCGATCTGGAGCGACCGAGTCGTGGGCACGAGGGTGGTGAACAGCTGGTCCTTCGCCACTACGGTCTCCCCGACCAGGGCGTTCATGAGGGTGCTCTTGCCGGCGTTCGTGTACCCGGCCAGCGCCACCAGGTCAAAGCCCTTTTCTTTCCGCTGCTTCCGGGTCTCGTGCTGGCGCTTCCGGATGACGTCCAGCTCCGCCTCTATTTTGGCGATGCGCCCGGTGATCTCGCTCTCGTAGATGTCTGCCTGGTACCGGCCGAGGCCTTTGAACCCGGGCTGCTCGCCCCTCTTCGCGAGCGTGACCTTCATGCGGGCCTTCGGGCGCTCGTAGATAAGCGAAGCCAGCTCCACCTGGAGCTTCGCCTCCCTCGTGCGAGCCCGGCTGGCGAAGATCTCAAGGATCAGGTTAAAGCGGTCGATGACCTCGACCCTGCACAATTTGGAAAGATTGTATATCTGGACGGCGTTGAGCTTCTCGTCGAAGACCACCTTCTCGGGCTTCAGCTCCTGTACAAGGGCGGCGATCTCCTCCGCCTTCCCCCGGCCCACGGCGAACGCCTTATCGGGCGTCCGGACCTGGGTCACCTCCCCGAGCACTTCATACCCGGCGGAATGCGAAAGCTCTTCAAGCTCTTCGAGGCTACCGTCAGTGCCTGGCTGAATACGCTTAACGAGCAAAACCCCTTTTACGTCACTATTCATGAAGCATCCTGTGCACGGCCAGCGAAACGTGGTGCGCGACCTCGATGGCCTTTCTTTCGCCCACGCTCTCCGCGTATTTGAACTTTCTCCCGAGTATGGCCTCCACCCGCCACTCCGGATAATTGTAGAACTCGCCGGGCTCCGTTACGACAGCCCCCCTGTACCGGGTGGCCGCCCGCTTGATCAGGTCGGCGACCGTCTCCACGGAAACGTCGTCCGCCTCCTCGTGGTATATCCGCATGTCCTCGATCTTCTCGACGTCGAACGGGGAGAGGACGGCCGACACGGCCACGCATACCAGATGGTATCGGCCATCAGCCAGCTTATGCCTGCCCGAGATATCCACCGCCACGACCTTCAAGCAAAGCCACCTACAGCGTAGTCATGACGGCCCCGTCGAGCTCCCGGCGGGCCAGCGCCTTCATGTCAAAATCCGCCTCGATGCGCTCGATCTCCTCGAGCTGCCCGTGGATGGACGGGTGCTTCGGCACGGCCTTGCAGCACGTCGCCGGGCGCACCGAGATATCGTAGGTGCCGATCTTTCTCGCTATCTCGACGATCTCGTTCTTGTCCAGCCCGATGAGCGGGTGGTAAATGGGAAAGTCGATCCGGTAGTGCTCGATCATGAGGTTATCCGACGTCTGCGAGGCCACCTGCCCCAGCGACGAGCCGGTGATGAGGCCGTGGGCGCCCTCTTTTTTAGCGATCTCAATGGCCGTCCTGTACATCATGTGCTTGCAGAACACGCAGGTGTACTTCACGTTGCCCCGGTCGATGAACTCCCTGAGCGAGTCGCCGTGGGGCACCTCGTAGATCTTGAAAGTTCGGCCAGGGGCCCACTCCTTTAATTTTTTGATGGTATCCATGGCCCGCTCGGTGTAGTCCTTATCCGAGAACTTGCCGTTGTTGAAGAAGACCGGTATGAGGTCGCAGCCCCGGCGCATCATGAGCCACGCCGCCACCGGGGAGTCTATTCCCCCCGAGATGAGGGCGACCATCTTTCCCTGGGAGCCCATGGGCATGCCACCCACTCCCTTGATGATCTTAGAGAAGACATATGACCGGCTCTCCCGCATCTCCACGAATATCTCGTGGTCCGGGCCCTTCAGGTCGACCCGGGGATTACGCTCCCTGACGGCCTCGAACACGGCATCGCCGCACATGCGCCCTATCTCCTGTGATGTATAGGGCTGATCCCCCGCCCTGCGGGCCCGGATGGCGAACGAGCTGTTCATGCCTATGGTCTCCCGGCCCAGGGCGGCCGCCGTCCCCTGGACGTCCTTTATGTCGGTGCCCGTAACGGCGACGGGGCTCGAGGAGACGACCCCAAAAACGCGCGCGATGATATCCGGTGCCCGCCGGTCGCCGCTCAACACAAAGATACGGCCCCGCTCCCTGACGATATCCTCGAATGGGATCCCATTCTCGCGGAGCATAGCCTCTATATTCTTAACGAGCAGGCGCTCGTACTTAGCGCGGATCTGCTCGCTCTTAATGCCGATCTCGCCATAGCGCACCATGACGCAATGAAAATCCATACGCTGGAACATTATGCGCGCCACACGTTAAAGCATTATGGGACGCGGCAAAATAAAAAGGGCCGATACCTATGCTTTTAGCTTAGTGGCGGCGGCCATCTCGCTCATGCTATAGAGGTGCTCGTAAACGTGCCGGCAGGACTCGCTGCAGAAGCCTTCCGCCGAGTCGCCATTCTCTTCGCTATACATGCGTTCGCACATTAAACAGCGCATAATCCAATTCCCCGTATGAGAAGGGCTTGCTCTTACTTAAGTCGTTTGCTCCCGGATAAGCGACTCGAAAAATAATAAGAATGCACAAAGACTTTTTCAGCCACGAAGCGACTCGAAGAGGGCCTGAAGTTACACTAAGATTCTTTAAGTATTGTATATCATTAACTGATTATTAAAGAAAATGTTCATAATCAATTTTTTAAAAAAACGCGTATGAGCCGTGGGCTCGTGCATAATAGATGAAAATTTCTCGAAATTGAAAATATCCTTTGATATCTCCTCTTTTCGAGAATCTTTCATAGGAAAATCTTAGTGCCACTTCACGCCCTCTTCGAGACGCTTCGTGGCTGAAAACGTCTTCGAGTATTCTTTAAAAGTTTCGAGGGGCTTTAACCAAAAATAGGCAGGAAAGCCTGCCCTTTAGAACTCGAAGGTGCCGAAATTGTGGTCGGCCATCGTCAGCGTCTTCTCGAAGACCACGGCCTGTCCGCCCCGCCACTGTACCTCGATGGTGATGGTCACGGGCACGTTCTTGTTATGGCTCACGTCGAACGTGAGGTCCTCGTGGTCGTTCCACTGCATCGTCCCGAGGTCCTGGCGCTTGGTGATCGTGTTGGTCAGGTTTTGCGTACTTCCGTCCGGGTTGATGATGGTCATGGGCGTGGACACCTTGTAGAGCACGACGACGCCGATGGTGAGATTATCCTTGTTGACGTTATCCACGGCCATCGTGGCCGTTTGATGGGCCATGCCGTCGTACGTGGTCGTGTCCCAGTTGATCTTTATGTCGGAGACGGCCACGGGCGAGCCGTTCGTGTATGCGGGAGCCGCCGCGGGCGTCGGGGTCGCCGAAGGCACGGGTGTCGCCGTTTCGGACGGTGCAGGCGTCGGCGTCGAGGCGTTGGCGATGGGAGTCGCCGTCGGGGTCGCCTCAATAGAGGCCTGAGGCGTAGCGGTCGGAGTCGCCGAAGGCGAAGTACAACCCGAAACAAGCAAAACCCCGGCCAGAGCCAAAACAAACAAAGCAACCTTAAATTCCATAAGCATCACTCCTATTGTATTGACAAACCCTTAAAGTATATAACCAAGTTGCTGATACGGTACATAAGGTTTATAAGTCAATGAGCCAGAATTAAGCTGGAATTTTCAAGAGGATAACATGGTGCTCGATAACCTCGGGTCTTCGCTGAAGAGCGCGATCCAGAAGCTCGCCAACGCCGGCAAGATCGACAAGGAAATAATCGACGACGTGGTGAAGGACATCCAGAGGGCGCTGATCCAGGCCGACGTCAACGTGAAGCTGGTCATGAAGCTCTCGAACCGTATCAAGGAGAGGGCGCTGACCGAGGCCCCCCCGGCCGGGATGGACTCCAGGGAGCACGTGCTCCGCATCGTGTATACCGAATTGGTCAATATCATTGGCAAGGCCACGCCCATCGCGCTGGAGCCCCAGACCATCATGATGGTGGGCCTCCAGGGGTCGGGCAAGACCACGACCACGGCCAAGCTGGCCCGCTTCTTCTCCCGTAAGGGCCTCAAGCCTGCCGTGATCTGCGCCGACACGTACAGGCCGGGCGCTTACGACCAGTTAAGCCAGCTTTGCGAGAAGCTGGGCGTCATGTTCTACGGCGAGCGCGACAACAAGGACGCGGTCGCCATCGTGAGGAACGGGCTGAAGGAGACCCAGAAATACGACGTCAGGATCGTCGATACCGCCGGCCGCCATGCCCTCGAGACCGAGCTAATAAAAGAGATGAAGGACATCTGGGGGCTCACGAATTTCACTCACCGCTTTTTAGTGTTAGACGCCGCCATCGGCCAGCAGGCCAGCGAGCAGGCGAAGGCGTTCAACGATGCCGTGGGCATCACGGGCGTCGTCATCACCAAGCTGGACGGCACGGCAAAGGGCGGCGGCGCGCTCTCCGCAGTCTCGGACACGAACACCTCCATCGCCTTCATCGGCGTGGGCGAGACCCCGGACGACCTGGAGCGCTTCGACCCGGACGGCTTCATTTCGCGCCTGCTCGGCATGGGCGACCTGAAGGCGCTCGTGGAGAAGGCCAACGAGGTGCTCTCGCAGAAGGACGTGAACGTCGAGAAGATGATGACGGGCAAGTTCACGCTCAACGACATGTACTCGCAGCTCGAGGCCATCAACAAGATGGGCCCCCTGAAGCAGATCATGTCGATGCTTCCCCTGGGTGGCCTGGGAAATATCCCGGACGACGCCTACAGGATGACCCAGGACAAGATGCAGGGCTACCGCATCATCATGGACTCGATGACCGAGGATGAGAAGGACGACCCGAAGCTCATCGGGAGCAGCCGTATCGCCCGCATAGCCATGGGCTCGGGCAGGGCTCCGGAGGACGTGCGCGAGCTATTAAAATACCACAAGATGATGCAGAAGGCCATGAAGGGCATGAAGGGCGGCGGCCAGAGTAACAAGAACCTGAAGAAGATCATGAAGCAGATGAACATTAAGTAAATTCTGTTTTTTCGTTTTTAATTTAGGTCACGCATAATATTACGTAAGCTAATTTAGCTAATATGGGGATTGGACCTTATCGCCATTTAAAAGCGCCAGCTATATTTTTTTCCGTGCTGTTGCTGGCGTGGCTCATCTCGTTCCAGGCGCCGGCGGCGGAGGCCAGGGCGAACCTCACGGCCTATACGACGTCCGGCCCCAACACATGGCAGATGAAGGGCTTCAACGTGAGCGGCAGCGCCCCGTTATTCATCCGGGATACGCTGGGGTGGAACTCCACGAACATGCTCGGCAACGTCGGGCTGGGCAACGGGAGCCTGGACGCGCTCAACGCCACGGGTAACCGGGTGATCGACTATTCGGGGGAGTATTATATGGCCGCCGACGTTTCTACGGCGCCCTATGACCCGTCGCGGCTGACCACGGTCAGCATATCGGGCGAGGGCGTAGTGCCCGGATACGCCGAGAACATCACCGAGCCGGAGTTCGAGAGCGAGACCGGCCGGGGCAACGAAACGAGCGTGGCCGCGCCCTTGAACGGCGATGTGCCCGCAGGCTCTCAGGCCGAAGTAACGGCTGAAAAAAGTATACCGCTGAACGACCCGTACCATACCTTTCTCCTGGGAAGGCCTCTCGGAGACATGATGTACCAGCACCCTCACGGCATAGCCACGAACGCCTATGGCCGGCTCATGGGATTGCAGCTCCCGGGGGGCGATTGCGCGAACGTCGCCATAAGAGTCATCGGCTATGGATACTGAGGCGTGACTACTCGATCGAGTCGATGTAGAAGTACGTCCGCTCATATTCGGCCTGCCGGAAGGCGGTCTGCCCGATAGATGGGAACGCCAGGCTCACGGGGCCGAACGGGAGGATATTGGATGTCGACCCGGCGCCGAGGGCGGCATCTCCAGACTCGACCTGCCCGGCAGTCGGGCCTGCCGTAAAGCTGTCCGTGAAAAGAGGAAAGTCGATGTCTATCGTCTCGAAGTCATGGGTGGCGGCCCTGGCGGAGTTGAACTCGATGATCGTGAGGTCCGCTGCCGAGAAGGGCTGCATATAGAGGAATCCGCAGCTCGATATGTAAGGGATGCCCATGCCTGTAAAGGCCGTCGCCGGCTGTGCGGCAAAGGCCAGTAAAAGCGCTATCGTCGCCGCGTACGCTAAATATGCTCTCACCTCTAGATACCCTCCGTTAACAAAGAAGTGGTTTTCCGACGTTAAATATAAATGTTATCATATTTTAATCGATGATCGCCCTTTTAAATCCGCTTTACGGGCAGGCAATCTTTTTTGCTTCCCGGCATAGAAGCTTATCTGGAGATGGGGTTGTGCGTGCGGAGCGACTGCTGATGTTGATGGTCCTTTTAATGTTCGTTTTGCCTCTGGGTATAATGCCCGCCAGTGGATGGTACTGGCCGATCATGGGTTACGTTCCCCCGGAGTCGGGCTGCCCTAACCTGTGCGGAGGCCCCGCGCTTCCGCCCCCGTACGACGCCATGCTTCCGGGCACGCTCCAGTGGGGCTACCCCCCAGTCGACCGTGCCAGGCTCGTCTATCCGGGCTGCGCCTACGGCGCGGACGCGTTCCGTAATCACCTGAGCTTCGGCTCCTCGCTGCCCTTCGGCAATAAGGTCTCTGGCTTCGGGCCTGCGCCGGGCGCTAAAAATGCGACTACCGTGAAGGGCGCTCCCGCGAATAATGCAACAATGAACGCCACCAGTGCCGGCGGCCTGCTCGGCTGGCTCTCTTCCAGACCGTAACGGTTATAGCGGCCGGGCGGAGATGATACTGCGTATGCGGACTTTCGTCATCGTGGCCCATAAGGCCGTCACCACTCCCAAATTTTCTTTAAATGATCTTCCCGGCGGCGCCGGCCGCATGGACATCATCGCCCGGTGCATCAACGCCTCCTTATTCTTATCGCACGACCTTCGCCGTGACGTGGACACCTGCGCCGTGCTGCTCGGCGACCCCAGCCCGCCGGTGACGATACGGTTCAACGGCGAAAAGGTCCGCTACCTGAGCCCCGATGAGCGCAGCGCCGCCGCTCTCATCAAGAAGGCGCTGGAGAAGGGCGCCCCGCCCACCGGGGAGGAAGAGTCGACTCCCGGAGTGCACATTTCAAAGTGTTCATTCGCTGATGTGATCGAAAGCCTTGATAACATCGTCTACCTGCATGAGGATGGCGAGGATATCCGTAAGGCCGATCTCAAGGGCGACGAGGCCTACGTGCTGAGCGACCACCAGAACCTGACGCCCGAAGAAGAGGCCATTTTAGAGAAGAAAGGGGCACGCAAGGTCAGCCTGGGTAAAAAGCTGTACCATGCCGACCATTGTATCGTGATGGTAAACCATGAGTTAGACCTTCGGGAAGTAAAATAAGAACCTTTTTCATTTACCCTGAATAGGGTCAGTCCGCGGTCGTCGAGGCTTTTCGGGTTCAAGAAGAAAATCGAAGGTTAGGCCAGCGATGATCACGATGGTTAGGCACCCTTATTTCTTTTACTGAGGCTGAAGGGGGACTTCGCTTCGCTCCGCCCCCTCGCCGACCCCCGAAGCATGATCGCCTGATGGCAAACGAATAAAATAACGAACCATAGATGTAGCGATGCAAACCTATTATAACGTGAGTCCGCGGTCGTCGAGGCGTTCCGGGCATCAGTCGGCCATCAGGCCGATGCGGAGATGGCGGGGTAATGAGCGTTTTTTCCGAAGGATAAAACGCTGCTTTTGGCTGATGCCAATTCGAGCAGGGCTTGCGTACGAGCCCGCCGCATCAGCGGCCGGGCGAGTAGGGTGCAAGCCCGGCCCCGACATTAGTCACGAGCGCTCCGCGCGGCGAAGCACCCGGAACGCCGAGTAGCCTTGCCATCAGGCAAGGCGTCGACCCGCGAAAAGAAAGAAGAAAAAACCGAAGTCCAGCTAGTTCTAAAAGCCCGTAGAGCAGAACAATTTCTAGACTTGGCAGGCAAACTTTTTTGAAAAAAAGTTTTCCGCCGGCCTTTCAAAAAACTTTTTAAAATGCCCTCTCCTTCGGAGAGGGATAAAACGACGAGTGCGCCGGTCGGGACTCGAACCCGAGTTTATGGCTTGGCAAGCCATAGTGATAACCACTACACTACCGGCGCATTTCGAAAAATGGCGCAGACTCCTAATTGTACTAATGCTATATAAAAATTTTGCCACAATACAAAGCCAAAACACAAAAGCCAAAACAAAAAAGAGCCAACTACAGGCCCTTTACACGTCCCTTAGGCTTACCGCCCAGACTCTGCTTAGTACGAGGCGCAATAGGCGGAGAATAATCCTGGTCCCTGAACGAACGCTGAATAAGAATAGGCGCGATAAGCGAAGAAACGAGCACCACAAGGCCGATGATGGACAACAGCTCCGACGTGACCAGGGGCGAGCCGTTCAAAAGCACCGAGGTACCGATACCGCCGATGACAAGGGCATCCTCGCCCGCGCACATCAGCGAAAAGCCGATACGCCTCGGCTCATTATCCTTATACCCGCCGGAAAGGGCGCAGCCCGCGATCGTACCGATATACTTCCCGCCCATCACGATGACCAGGAGGCCCGCGAACAGCAGAAGGTACAGCGGGAGATGGATGCCGCCGGGCACTATCAGGGCAGGGCCCTGGAGCAGGGCGCCGAAGTCCATCGAGATGCCCGTGTAGGCGAAGAAGATCGGGATGAAAAGGCCATAGCCGATCGCCTTGATCCTCGGCTCGATGACCGTGCTCGTGTACGGGGAGCCCGCCAGGATGGCGCCTGCGAGGAACGCGCCGATGACGTACGTCAGGCCCAGCCAGTCGCTCATCGTGGCCACGCCGAACAGGACGATCAGCGATAGCGTGATGATGGCCTGGCTGGACTGCTCGCCGCCGCTCTTCCTGGAGACGCCCAGCAGCGTGTCCGTGACTACGCCTCCGAACTTTATCACGAAGATGATGAAGCCGAGCATCAGCAGGAACAGCTTGAACGTTGACCAGCCGATCTCGGACATGAAGCCGTTCGTATCGATGGCGCTGCCGGAGGCCGTGGAAATGACCCCGACGATGGAGAGGAGCACGGCAAGCGCCATGATCGAGAAGATGCCGTCCGTGACCTCGACGGCCACGAGCGTCTTGAACACGTTCGAGAAGCGGTCGCCGATGTCCGTCAAATAACGGAAGCCGATGACGGTAGAAGTGGACGTGAGGCCGATGCCGATGATGAGGCCCTGGAGCACGGAGAAGTAAATGTCCTGGCCCAGCGCCATGCCCACGGCGGCCATGATGGCGGTGGAAAAGGTGAACACGAGCGCGGCGCCGATGAGCGTGATGGACGTAGCGCTCCTGGCGTTGGTCTTGAAAACGCTCTCGATATCGATCGACAGGCCCATCAGGAACATCATGAAGATGATGCCCAGGTCGGCCAGGAACCGGAGGGGGTCCTCTGCCCCGGCGGCAGCAGGCTGGATGATGCCGAGGGCCACGGGGCCAAGGATGATGCCCGTCAGTAGCTCGCCCACCAGCGAGGGCATCCCGACCTTCTCGGCCACGATCCCCAAAGCCTTGCCGACGACAAGAATGAGCAGTACCGATAATAGAAGGCTTGTCGATAACACTGTAATACTCCGTATAGGCCGGCAACTATCGTAAGCCGCCTGTTCCATCCCTTGCAGTACCATACAATGTCTGAATATTTGAACTTGTCTGTTAGCTTAAAAAAGGATAGTTGGGAGCGCCCGGATAACTCTGGCCGTTATCCATAGGACGCCCTCTCTGGTACTATGACGATAGTCGATGGGCCATCGCCATCGACTATGATCCGAACATCCCGCGGATCGCTAGCCGTTCAGGAACAGCGGTGCCGGTAAGAACACCCTGCCTCCGAACAGGAACACGATGATCGCCAGGATAACAAAGATGATCACAAGCCATCTTGCGATCTCCATGCTGAACCCGGCAATTCCTCTAGCTCCGAGAATGTAGGCGACCAGCGCCAGTACCAGGAACAGTACTGCCAGCCAGATGAGACCATCCATTGAATCACCCACCTCTAAGAATCAGAATCTTTTTTATCCATATAAAATTTGATTAATTTTTAAGCTGTTTTCAGGCCGTTTTGCATTGAAAGCGCAGGCATACGGCTTCGTAATGGATTGTTTTTGATTTTTAAAGGCTTTTCAGGCAAGCAGAAGGATTTATAGGTTTATTGTAATCTCCCCCATCTACCGCAAGGAGGGGGATGTGACCATTACCGGCATACTACAGAGGAACGTCAGGCTCTTCATCATCCGCTCGTTCATCCTGAGCGTATACACGGGCATCTACGACGTCATTTTTAACCTTTACATTCTCGACCTGGGGTTCCACGAGGACTTCCTGGGGACGATGCTGGCCGTCAGCCTGCTGACCTCGTCGATAGCCTCAGTGCCGGCAGGCATACTCTGCGACCGCTTCAACAAGCGGAAGATGATGCTGCTCTTCAGCTTGCTGTCCTTCTTCTCCCTGGTGCCGTTGTTCCTCACCAGCTCGCCGGCGGTGCTGCTGTTCTTCAGCGCCCTGGGAGGATTGTGCGGGTCCGTGGGCGCCGTGTGCGCCACGCCGCTGCTCACGGAGAACTGCGAGAGGGACACGGTCCGCATCTTCAGCATGAACTCCGCGTTCAGCTGGATGGCGTCCATCGTCGGGTGCACGGCCGGCGGCATAATGCCGGGTATCATCATGCGGCTGCTTCCGGGCGCCGGGCAGTACAGGATGGCCATGCTCCTTGCCCTCGGGCTGCTCCTCGCCGGATGGTCCATGCTCCTGCTCATGAAGGACGGGAAGCCGGCCCCTTCGAGGCGAAAGCCGCTCAAGATACAGTTCTCGCCGAACCTGCTCAGGTTCACGCTCATCAGCGCCCTCACCGGCGTGGGCACCGGCGCCATCGTGTCCTACTTCAACATCTACTTCGTGAAAGTGCTGGGCGCCGGGCCCTCGGAGATCGGCATCGTGTTCGCCGTGACCAACGCGCTCATGGTCGTAGGGTTCGCCATCACGCCCCGCATCTCCTCCTGGCTGGGAAAGGTGCGGGCCACCACGCTTACGCAGATGGCGTCCATACCGTTCTTGATCTTAATGGCGCTGACCACGAACTTCATGGTCGGCTCTTTCGCCTACACGTCAAGGATGTTCTTGATGAACCTGGGCGGGCCGGCGCTCACCAGCCTGCAGATGGAGATGATAGACCCGGATGAGAGGGGCTTCGCCATCGGGTTCATGTCCACGGTGAGCGGCATCGTGGTCGCGGCGGCCACGTACCTGGGCGGCCTGTTCATGGCGCAGGGGAACTACCTGGTCCCTTACGCCGCGACGTGCGTCGCCTACGTCCTCGCGGCCTGCCTCCTCTACCGCTACTTCAGGGGCGCCGAGAGATCGCCTGACAGCGCCATCGTGGAACAGGCACAAAGATATAAACTCTCCGCGTGAAAGCTTGATACTTACAGTCGAGGGGGTATGGATATCTTAAAAGAGTACGTTCGCACGATCTGCGGCTTCCATAAGAACGTGAAGCTGCTGTTGCTGCGCAGTTTCCTGATCTGCCTGTACACGGGCATATACGGCATCCTGTTCAACCTGTACATACTGAACCTGGGTTACGGGGCCGATTTCCTCGGGCTGGTGCTCTCGACGCACGTGCTGGCGTCCTCCGCCATGTCCATACCGGCGGGCATCCTCTGCGACCGCTTCGACAAGAGGAAGCTCATGATCATCTCCGGCCTGTTCTCCACGCTGGCAGCCGTGCCCCTGTACCTGTTCTCCTCCCCCTGGGCGTTGATCTTCTTCAGCATCGCCGGAGGCGTGTTCGTCTCGATAAGCTCCGTGACGCTGACGCCCCTCCTGGCGGAGAACTGCAGGAAGGACGACACGGTGCACGTGTTCAGCGCCAACTCCTCCATAAGCTGGATCGCGTCGATATTGGGCTGCGCGCTGGGCGGGGTCGCGCCAGGATTGTGGGGCACGTTCGCCGGGCTTCAGGTCGACAGCTTCCGGCTGACGCTGCTCTCGGCCGTCTCACTGCTCGTGATGGGCCTTGCCGTGATGGTCCTGGTCAGGGAGAACAAGGCCGCCCCGAAATGCCACTGCTCGACCTTCTCGCTCAAGGACATCCGGCTCTCGCCGGACATTTTAAAATTCACGCTCACGAGCCTGACCTTCGGCGTCGCCTCGGGCATGATCGTCCCCTACTTTAACGTCTACTTCACCCAGTCGCTCCACATGAGCGTGCTCGACGTCGGCATAATATCGGCGGTCGCAGGGGGCGTCATGATCCTCGGGTTCATCGTCACGCCCTACCTCACCTCGAAGATGGGCAAGATAAGGACCGCCGTGGCGACGAAGATACTGGCAGCCCCCTTCCTGATGGGGCTGGCGCTCACGAAGAGCTTCCTGGCCGCCGCCGGCGCCTACGTGGCCTACATGTTCTTCATCAACATGGCGGGCCCCGCCACGACGAGCTTCCAGATGGAGCAGATAAAGAGGGAGGAGCAGGGCTTCGCCGTGGGCATGATGATGACCGGGAACTACGTGGCCGTGTCCGCCAGCACCCTGGTAAGCGGCCTGCTGATCGCCGGAGGCAACTACATCCTGCCGTTCATCGCGACCTGCGCCTTCTACCTCATCACGGCCGCGCTCCTGTACTACTACTTCAGGGACGTGGAGCGTCCCCTGATGATGGCCACGCCCATCCCGAAGGCCGCCTGTACGGCCGTCGTGGACCCGGAGTAGGAGGGGTGGCGCATGGAAAGCGGACGATATAAGCTGCCCAAAACCATGATAAGGCACGTAATGAGCCGAAAAAACCACAAACTATCTTTATTTGGAATTATTTTAAACCTTTAGAAAGGAGGGGATGCCCGGATGATGAGTAATTACGTTCAAGCCCTAAAGAACTTCTCGACGAACGCCAGGATGTACCTGGCCTTCAGCTTCCTTACGTCATTATACGTGGGAATGGCCAGCGTCATCTTTAACCTATACATCATCAAGCTCGGGTACAACGAGCAGTTCCTCGGCCTCATCATATCGGCCACCATGATCGCCACGGGCGTGTTCGCCTTCCCGGCGGCCCAGGTGTGCGACCGAATTGGCAGTAAAAAGAGCCTGCTCGTCTCCTGCATCCTATCGAGCATCGTATCGTTCTTACTGTATATTCTGACCGGCCAGGAGTGGCTGCTCCTGCTTAGCCTCCTGAGCGGCATCGTCTCTACCGTCCCCACGATCATCGCCGCGCCCTTCATGGTCGAGAACAGCACGGCCGAGGACCGGATCTATTTATTCAGCTTCAACTTTGCATTGTTCGTCGTGGCCACGGTGATGGGCATGGCCATCGGCGGATACCTGCCCCAGGTATGGTCGTCCGTGTTCGGCGTCGACGGGGGTAACATCCTCTCGTTCCGGTATACGCTTTACGCGTCGCTGGCCGTATCCGTCGTGTCCATCATTCCCCTGTTCTTCCTCAGGGAGAAAAAGAAGGTCTGCGTCGAGGCCCCGAAGCTGGGCTCAATGATCAAGGAGCTGGCAGCGTCGAACGTCGTGAAGCGGCTGGTGACGATAAGTTGTTTGATAGGATTTGGCGCGGGCCTCATCGTGCCCTTCTTTAACGTTTACTTCAGCAAGATGCTCTCGGCCTCGCCGGGCCAGATAGGCCTTATTTTTGCTCTGGCGCAGGCCTCCATGGCCGTGGGCGCAATGGCCGTGCCCTTCATGGTCTCCCGCATCGGGAAGGTCAAGACCGTGTCGCTGACCTACCTGATGTCCATACCCTTCCTCATCGTGCTCGCCATATCCACGAACCTGTACGTCGCAGGTGCCGCCTACGTCCTCAGGATGCTGTTCATGAACATGTCCGTGCCCATCAGCAACAGCTTCTCCATGGAGATCGTGCACAGCGAGGAGATGGCCTCGGTATCGAGCCTCACCTCCATGGGCAACTACATCGCCATCGCCGTCAGCTCATTTATTGCGGGTATCCTCATGTCCTACGGCTCCTACCTGCTGCCCTACGCCGCGACCTGTTTATTCTATCTGGCGGCCGCCGTGCTCTACTTCCGGTTCTTCCGTAAGTACGAGGACGGCCACCGCGAGCCCGCCCGCACTAAGGCTGCCGTCGGGCAATGAGGCCGGCAATTCCATATTTAAACTATAACACTTACCTGTTTTTTCCTGATTTCATCAAGCCTGTTGTTTAAGGCACTAAGCTGACGGAGGCACTATTCTCACCACAATGGCACGGAGTTCACGAAGGCTCACTAAGACTTTTTTTAAAATGTAAGGGACAGAGGTCACAAAGACCGGTTCATTGGCGATAGGGCACAAAGGATACAATGGCACAATGGAATGAACAAGAGCACTTTTTGCCATCGTGTCATTGTCCCCTTCGTGCCTCTTTACACAAAAAGCCTTCTCTGAGGCCTTGGTGACTCACATTTAAAAGAAAGCTTTGTGAATCTCCGTGCGCTTCGTGCCATTGTGGTGAAAATAGTGCCTCTGCATGCTTAGTGCCTCAAATGCGAGAGTAAAAACGATTTTTCAGAAGTAGACGAGGGGCAGAAACTTCCAATAAAGTTTTAGTGAAATCCCTCATACACGTAATATGATGAAAAAAGCGAAGGGTATCAGGCTGGGCTTTTCGACGCTCTCCATCTTCATGAGGCCGCCGGAGTCGTGGGCCGATACGGCCATCAAAGATAATTTTAACGCCATGGAGATACTGTGCGAGGGCCCCATGTGGCCCCGCTCCGGGTTGTGGAAGGAGAAGCTCCTGGGCGCGGGAAACAACGGCCTGGACGTGTACCTGCACGCCCCCACCGTGGACCTGAACCCGGCCAGCGTGAACCGGGGCATCAGGGAGGAGACGCTTAAGCAATTAAAGGAGGCCCTGGACATGGCGGCCGGCATCGGGGCGAGCCACGTCACGACCCATCCGGGCATCATACACAAGCCGTTACCTCGCATCTGGGAGATGTGCATGGAGTACGCCATGCAGGTGCTGGGCGAGGCGGCCGACTATGCGAAAGGACATAACGTCACCCTCTCCATCGAGAACATGCCCAATAAGCCCACATACCTGTGCACGAGCGCCGAAGAGCTGGATAAGTTCAGGCGCAACTGCGGCTGCGGCGTCACCATCGACGTGGGCCACGCCATCACCTGCCCCGACCCGGTATCGTTCCTCAGGCTGGGCGGCATCTCCTACTTGCACGTCAACGACAACATGGGCGACAAGGACTCCCACCTCTGCCCGGGAGACGGCATACTGGACCTGAATTTACTCAAGATGCACGACCGCATGATCATCGAGCTCAACGACTACGGGAACGTCATCCGGGCGAGGGACGTCATCCTCCGCACGCTATTCTAAATCGAGGCCGCCGCCTTTCACTTATTAGGTGCACGCATGAGAAAATATATGACTACGGAACATTAAACATTGTTTAACAACTCGTATGAGTTGTGCATACACCAGGTAACCCTATGACTGAGGTAATAGTCCACGACCCCGGCCTGTGCACCGGCTGCAGGCAGTGCATGACCGCGTGTTCTTTTAGGAATTATAAGACCTACAATTACGATCTTTCCCTCTGCAAGGTCATCGACGGCCCGCACGGCGACTTCGTGAGAGTCCACTGCCAGCACTGCAGGGACCCGATGTGCATGGCCGCCTGCCCCGCCGGGGCGATAAAGAAGGACGAGGCCACAGGCTTCGTCACCATCGACAAGATGCTCTGCATCGGGTGCAAGGCGTGCGTGTGGGCATGCCCCATATCCATACCGCAAATGCAAAGAGGCCTCAAGGCAATGGCCAAATGTGACATGTGCGGCGGGGACCCCGAGTGCATCAAGGTGTGCTCGGCCAAGGCCATCAAGTTCGTCACCCGCGAGGAAGGCATGAAGATCATCCGGAGTATCACTAAATGAAGGAACTATACCCGTGGAGGCGACCGGTAAAGATCCCGCTGCCGTCCTCGGTGAAGCCCCAGCTTATACGGCACTTCTCCATCGGGCTGCTGTACCCGGTGACAGACGAGCTGATAGAAGCCCGGACGAAGGCGGGCATCGAGCCGATACCGCCCACGGCGCATAAATATAAAGAGGCGGTGGAGGACATACAGAATATCGTCAAAGCGCTCGATATCGACAAGAAGATGGGCCTAGACCTGGAAAAGATGGAGTACAAGTTCAATGAACGAGCAAACGACCGTACAGGCCATAAAAGCTAAGGCGAAATACTCGCACTTCCTGGGCTGCGTCATGCCCACGAAGATGCCCTGGGCCGAGTCGGCCATCATGAAGACGCTGCCCCGGCTAGGCGTGGATATCGAGTACCTCACGAAGTCCACCTGCTGTCCCAGGGCGGGGGTCTGGATATCGGTCGATAAGCGTGTCTGGCTTACGCTCGCCTCCTACAATTTATTGCAGGCCGAGCAGGCTGGCCGTGACGTCATGGTCTCCTGTAACGGCTGCTACGTCACGCTTTATGAAGCTAATAAGGTCCTCAACGAGGACCCGAAGGCGCTGGAGGAGGTCAACCACTACCTCGCCGCCGCTGGTAAGCACTTCGACGCCAACATCCGAGTTCGCCACCTGCTCGAAGTCCTCTACGAGGACGTGGGGATCGATAGAATACGCAGGGAGGCACGGAAGCTGCCCATCAAGGTTGCCATCCACCCCGGGTGCCACATGCGCATCTTCCAGGACGGCCACCTGGTAAAGTACTTCACGGAGCTCAACGAGGCGCTCGTTGACGAGGTCGTGCCGTACGGCCTGGAGCGCATGTGCTGCGGCTTACAGGCGAACCTGGCGGACAGGGAGTTCGCCACCTACGACCGGGCGAAGCGGAAGTTCGATGCCATAAAAGAACAGAACGTGGACGCATTAGTCCTGGTCTGCTCGGGGTGCTACGACCAGTTCGAGCGGGCCATCGCGACATTGAGAAAGAAGGACGGGTACAACTTCGACGTGCCAGTCATCCACCTGGCGGAGCTACTGGCGATCTCGTACGGCCTTAAGCCGGACGATTTCGGCATGCGCTACATGCGGACGGCGCCGGTCGATAAGCTCATTGAAAAACTGGAGATCAAATCGAAATGAAGCCATACTTCATCATAGCCATATTCATACTCGTTACCAGCGTGCTTGGCGCGCTATTCTTCGCCGACTGGGGCCTCATCGTGCTCTTCCTGTTCGCCGAGCTGGCCTCGCTGGTATCGTTCTACATATTCTTCTCGGTCATCATACCCTCGCTGTTCCCGGAGTACAGGAACGTGGACGAGAACTTCAACTGCGGTGCCGACGAGGTATACCTGAACACGAAGGAGATGTACGGGCCGAAGACGCCGTTCGGGGGGATGAAGGATAAGTAAGTCCCCGATGAACATCGTGGAGATCAGGCCTGACGCCATCTCCGATAACGTGACGGAGCTGCTGAAGCGGGGAGCCCGGCTCATCTACGCCTCGGGCGTGGACATGGGCGTCCGGGGCATCAAGGTCAACTACTACTTCTGCTTCGACATGAAGGAGCCCAGCGAGCACACGATACTCAGGACGTACCTGGACCGGGAGAACCCCGTGGTCCAGTCGATCACGCCTATCACCGACCAGGCCGACTGGTCGGAGCGGGAGCTTATCGAATTTTTAGGCGTGAAGGTGCAGGGCCACCCGAACCCCACTCACCTGTGGCTGCCGCTGAACTGGGACGACATGTACCTGAACGGCAGGCCGGAGGCCGACCACGAGACCGAGCGCATCAACGCGGCGCCCCCGGCGACCACGCCCAGGGACAACATCGTCACCCTGCCGGTCACCGCCATCCCTTACGGCCCCTACCACCCCGCGTTCATCGAGAGCAACTTCCTGAAGATGTCCGTGGAGGACGAGGTAGTGAAGAAGGTGGACCTGAAGCTGGGATTCAACCACCGCAGCGTGATCAAGCTGATGGAGCGGCGGGACTATTACAAGGATATCTTCCTGGCCGAGCGCATTTGCGGCTTCTGTAACTCCCACCACGCTCTCAGCTTTGCCCGGTCTGTGGAGGATATCGCCTCCATCGACATTCCCCCGAAGGCGAAGCTGGCCAGGACGCTATTATGCGAGATGGAGCGTATCCAGAGCCACCTGCTGGCCGTCGGCCTTATCGGCGACCTGACCGGCTTCCGCACTATGCTCATGCATTCGCTCCGCGTCAGGGAGGAGATGCAGGACAGCCTGGAGGTCGTGTCCGGCCAGAGGGTCACCCACGGGCTGATCACCATTGGCGGCATCCGCCGGGACATCACGCCCGCGCAGGCGGACTTCATACTGAACAAGCTCAGGATCATGAAAAAGTCAGTGCCCGAGTTCTTCGACCAG
The DNA here is from genome assembly GCF_000011005.1 of Methanocella paludicola SANAE. Lineage (NCBI taxonomy): Archaea > Methanobacteriati > Methanobacteriota > Methanomicrobia > Methanocellales > Methanocellaceae > Methanocella > Methanocella paludicola. The sequence continues at coordinate 2,587,869 of NC_013665.1, read as the reverse complement.
GCGCTCTCGAACGACGTGCTCGTGGGCAGGCTCGAGAACGTGGGCGTGCTCTCGCTCGAGAACAGCGTAAAGCTCGGCGCCGTCGGCCCGACCGCCAGAGGCAGCGGGCTCAGGATCGACGTGCGCAAGAACTCGCCATACGAGGCCTACGAGGACGTCGACTGGGACATCGTGACGGAGAACGGCGGCGACAGCCTGGCCAGGATGAAGGTGAAGATGCGGGAAGTGCTCATGTCCATGCACATCGCCGAGCAGTGCTGCGAAAAGATCAAGACGGCGCCCGCCGGGCTCGCCACTAAGGTCAACGAGCTGCCGTGCGGCGAGGCCATCTCCAAGAGCGAGCCCCCGAGGGGCGAATTGCTCTACCACGTCGCGTCCAACGGCACTAACACCCCTGACTTCGTCCGCATCCGAGTGCCGACGTTCCTGACAGCTCACATCATGCTCAGGCTCATCCAGGGCGGCTGGGTGGGCGACGTTCCAGCCATCATCGGGAGCATCGACCCCTGCTTCTCCTGCACCGACCGGGTCGCCATCATAAAGAACAATGAGAAGAGCGTTGTCGACATGAGGACGCTTGTCGATCACAAGCGGACGCCGGGAGGCAGGCAGTGATCAACCTGGCCTGGCTCAACCCGCTCATCGCGTTCGCCGTGGGCATCGTGCTGGCGTTCAACCTCCGCAAGATATTCGCCCGCGTCCAGTCCCGCCGGGGCCCCCTGCTGTGGATGCCCGGCGCATGGCAGGACATTAACCGCTCCAAGGTGCTGCAGCCTTTATACGACATCATCAAATTATTCTCTAAGCAGACCATCATCCCCCATACGGCCACCACGCTCTTCACATGGGGCCCGGTACTGGCGCTAATTTGCGCGCTCTCGGTCACCATGTTCGTCCCGGTGGCGGGGAACGCCTTCGACTACAGCTTCAGCCTCGTCGTCATATTTTACCTGTTAATATTCGTCACGCTCTTCATCATCGTGGGCGGGATCTCGAGCGCCTCGCTCTTCGCGGCCATGGGCGGCGTGAGAGAGGTGGAGCTGATGCTGGCCAACGAGATACCCTTCATCCTTGGAACCTTCGCCCTGGCCATCACGTACAATACGCTGTCCATCCGGGATATGATGGGGTTCAACATCCTGGTGAACCCGCTGGCGGCAGTGGCCGTGTTCATCGCGATCCTGGTGAAGCTGCACGTCAAGCCGTTCGACATCCCCGAGGCGGACTCGGAGATCGTCGGCGGGCTGACCACCGAGTACAGCGGCAAGCTGCTCGGCACCCTGGAGGTCGTCAAGCTCATCATGCTGTTCACGCTCTCGGCGTTCTTCGTCGACCTATTCCTGTGGGTGCCCTCGACCGGGCTGCTGTCATGGGTCATATTCGCCGCCGGCATCCTGCTGGTGGGAGCGGCCATCGGGTTCACGAACGCGCTGTTCGCCCGCTTCAGGATCGACCAGGCCACGAAGTGGCTCTTCCGGGTGTCGACGCTCATATCGCTGCTGGCCGTGGGATGGGCCGTTTTGGGGGCGTATATCATATGAGCATCGTCGGAAAGCTGAAGGCCTTTGGCGACCTGGCCCTGAACTTCTTCCGGAAGCCCGTCACGGTCGACGAGAGCTACGGCTTTACTGCCGAGAACTTCCGCTGGCTGCCCAGGCGGAACGCGGACCTGTGCACCGGATGCGGCGCCTGTAACGAGCGCTGCTCCAGCGGCGCCACGAGCCTCACCGACGCGGACGGCGAGCGGACCGTATCCATCGACGGCCTAAGATGTATTTTCTGCGGCCGCTGCGCCGACGTATGCCCGGAGAGGGCGCTTGAGCTTACCCTTGAGCCTAAGAAGGAGGGCGAGACCGACACCGGGAGAGTCAGCCTGTCTCACGGCTCGGAGGAGCCCAGGCCCACGGTCGATACGAAGCTGAAGCTCCAGAAGTGCCGCATCTGCGGCGAGTACATGCCCGTCACCGAAAAGTATGTGGCCGTCGTCCGGGATAGGACCCTGAAAAACCTGAAGCCGGAGACCGCCGCCATCGTGGAGAAGGACATGGAAAAATACTTGACCGTGTGCGTTAACTGCCGGCGGAAGTACAGCATCGAGTGGGACACCCACCCGAGGAAGTTCATATGAGCAGCCCCATTAAAAAGTCACCCTGGATCTACCACGCGCACGCCGGCGGCTGCGTCGGCTGCGACATCGAGCTACTGGCGTGCATGGGCCCTCGCTACGACCTGGAGAGGCTCGGCATCAAGTGGGTAGCCTCGCCCAGGTACGCCGACATCCTGCTCGTCACGGGCCCCGTCCCGCTGCACACGAAGCCCTTCCTCGAGCGCGTCTACGCCCAGACCCCGGAGCCCAAGAGGGTCATCGCCATGGGCGCCTGCGGCACCTCGTGCGGAGTCTTCATCGACGACGAGAACTACTCCATCGCCGGGCCCGTCGAGAAGATCATCCCCGTGGACGTGAAGATACCCGGCTGCCCCCCGAAGCCCGAGGCCATCATCGATGGTATATTGAAAGTCATGAGAAAATTCTAATTTTTCAACTACATAACTATCGATGGTTTGGCCTGTAACATAATGGATGGTTTGGCCTGTAACATAATGGATGGTTTGGCCTGTAACATAATGGATGGTTTGGCACCCATCTTTCTTTTATTGAGGCTGAAGGGAGACTCCGCTTCGCTTCGCTCCCTCGCTGACCCTCGAAGCATGATTGCCTGATGGCAAACGAATAAGACAACGAACCATGAACGAAGCGACGCTAAGTTATTATTACTACTTAGTCCGCGGTCGTCGAGGCGTTCCGGGCATCAGTCGGCCATCAGGCCGATGCTTCGCCGCGCGGAGCGCTCGTGCATAATGGCGGGGTAATGGCCTTTTATACCGAAGGGTAAAAAGGCGCTTTTGGCTGATGCCAATTCGAGCAGGGCTTGCGTACGAGCCCGCCGCATCAGCGGCCGGGCGAGTAGGGTGCAAGCCCGGCCCCGACATAGGAGCACCCGGAACACCGAGTAGCCCCGCAACAGCGGGGCGTCGACCCGCGAAGCGCACCATAATCTAATAGAAGCGACCCGCGAAGGATAAGGAGAACTAGCTCTATTTCAAATGGATAAAATACGAAACGTTTATATGCTAGCACAAGTTATGATGGAACGCAGTTTCAGACGTGGGACTAAAACTCCCGCCGGAATGTAGCCTCAGAACGAGGCTGAACCGTGAAACATATGGAGACACGAAACTAATGGCAAAGTCAATGTATCACTACATAGGCGAGGCGTGGAAACGCCCGGACAAGTCCTATGTGGGCAAGCTATTCTGGGACCGTTTACAGGTATGGCGCCGTGAGCCCGCCGTCGTGCGATTAGAAAGGCCGACCCGGCTCGACAGGGCACGCGAGTGCGGCTACAAGGCAAAGCAGGGCATCATCGTCGTCCGCTCCCACGTCAGGAGAGGCGGCAGCCGCAAGTCCAGGTACGTCAGGGGCCGCAAGTCCAAGCACATGGGCCTCAGGACGCTGACCAGGCGGAAGAGCATCCAGAGGATCGCCGAGGAAAGGGCGTCCAAGAAGTTCCGGAACATGGAAGTCATGAACTCCTACTGGGTAGGCGAGGACGGCCGCTACAAGTGGTATGAAGTCGTTCTCATAGACCCGCACCACCCGTCAGTGCTGGCCGACAAGGATCTCAAGTGGATCGCCGGCTCATCGCACCGCGGCAGGGCCGAGAGGGGCCTGACCAGCGCGGGCGTAAAGGGCAGAGGCATGCGCAGGAAGGGCATGGGTACCGAGAAGACCAGGCCTTCCATCGGCAGCCACGAGAGACGGGGTAAATGATCCATTATATCCTTTTTAGGACACAATCACACGTAACTGAGGACGTCGCGCGGGTCAGGCAGGCCCTCGCGAACGTTCTTCCCCCCGAAACTCCCATTGAGGAAGAAGAGACAAAAGGCTATTTTGATAATCCCATCACCATTCTCCGCGCGCGTCTTGAAAAGAAGGCGGCCCGGCAGTATCTTGACCTTATAACTTCTAAGCTTCCGGGATCAGACTTAAAGGAGCTCATCAAGGAAGTGCCCGAGCGCGTCACCGGGGACTGCGATTTCTTCTTTAAGCTCTCCAAGCAGGACGCGTACCTGGGCGACATCCGGACCTCGTATGCCGAGGACTCCATCGCTATCCGGGCCAGGGTAGAGGCGTACCCGGCCAAAAAGGAGCTCTGCCTGAAGAAGCTCGGGGAGTACTTCAATGGCCGATGACGCTTTTTATGACCTTTCGGTCCATGCTTATCCCGAGGGAGGCAGCACGGCCTCCCGGCTGGCGCTGGCCGCCAGAGGCCTCGGCTATTCGGGCATCTGCGTGGCCAACCACCCCGAGTTTTTCCTCGAAGTCAGCCCCATAGAGGGGTTTGAGATCATCCAGGGCGTTGAAGTGGTCGCGAAGAACGCTAATGACCTGCGAAGGCAGGTCGACAGGTTCCGGAGCCGGGTGAAAGTCCTTGCAGTTCACGGCGGAGACTCCGCCATCAACAGGGCCGCATGCGAGGACGACCGCGTGGACATCCTGCTCCACCCTCCCGACGGCAAGACCAGCGGCATCAACCACATTTTAGCGAAGCTGGCGGCCGACAAGCACATCGCCATCGGCTTCGAGCTGGTGCCCATCATCTGCAGCAAGGGCGGCTCCCGCGTGAGGATGCTGTCCAACTATAAGACGAACCTGGCGCTGGCGAAAAAGTACGGTACGCCCTTCGTCGTGGTGTCCGGGGCCATGTCGCACTACGATATGCGCGACGTGCGCGCGGTCGTATCGCTGTGCCGGCTTTTTGGCATGAACGATAAGGATGCGCTAAAAGGCATGTCATACTATCCTTCGCAGATATTGAAAAGGCGCTCGCCAGGATACATAATGGAAGGCGTAGAACTCCTTCCCTGACCTGTTTTTTCGCATTGCCCTGTAAATATATATCCGATAAGGCCGTTCGTAGTCATTTAATAGAAGAGGCGAAGGCATGGCTCATATCATTGAAACGCGGGACCTGACCAGAAAGTTCGGCAGCCTGACCGCAGTAGACAACATCTCATTCGACGTCGAGAGTGGCGAGATATTCGGCCTGCTGGGCCCGAATGGGGCGGGCAAGAGCACCACCATCTCCATGCTCTGCACCATCCTGAGGCCGACCTCGGGCACGGCCACCGTCAACGGCTTCGACGTGGTCAAGCAGCCATCGCAGGTCCGCAAGTCCATCGGCATCGTGTTCCAGGACCCGAGCATCGACGATAAGCTCACCGGCCGGGAGAACCTGGCGATGCACGGAGACCTGTATGGCGTCCCCCGGTCAGAGATGGGCAAACGCATCGACGAAGTTTTAAAGCTGGTCGAGCTGGAGGACCGGCAGCACGACTTCATGAGCACCTACTCCAGCGGCATGCGCCGCAGGCTTGAGATCGCCCGCAGCCTCATCCACTATCCTAAAGTCCTCTTCCTTGACGAGCCCACTATCGGCCTGGACCCCCAGAGCCGGGACCACATCTGGTCCTACATCCGGGAGCTCATTAAAAAAGAGAACATCACCATCATTCTAACCACGCACTACATGGAGGAGGCGGATAAGCTCTGCGGCCGCATCGCCATCGTGGACCACGGCAAGATCGTCGCGCTCGACACGCCCAAAAAGCTGAAGGAAGAGCTTGGAGGCGAGACCATTACCCTGAAGACCAGGAATAATGTGCTGTTCCTGGAGAAAGTGAAGGAGGCGGGCATCGCAAGGAGCGCCGTCATCGCGGGCGAGGAAGTAAAGCTTACCGTGGAGAACGCTCACACGCTCCTTCCCCGGGTCATCAACATCGCGGCGGAACACAAGGTCTACATCGAGAGCATCTCCGTCCAGGAGCCCCAGCTCGACGACGTGTTCCTGCACTACACGGGCCGGGCCCTGAGGGACAGTAAGGGCAAAGAGATGTCGGCCATGATGCGCATGAGGAGGCGGCCATGAGCGAGCTTAGGGGCATCTACACGCTCTGGAAGAGGGAGGTGATCAGGCTCCTCCGGGAGAAGTCCCGGCTGGTAAGCTCGGTGGTCACCCCCATCCTGTGGCTGGTCATCTTCGGCACTGGACTGGGCATGTCCGTGGGGGCTCAGACGGGATACAAGTACCAGGAGTTCCTCTTCCCGGGGATCATCGGCCAGACGCTGCTGTTCACGGCGATGTTCATGGGGATCTCCGTGATATGGGACAAGCAGTTCGGGTTCATGAAGGAGATCTTAGTCGCGCCCGTGTCGAGACTTTCTATTTTCATCGGCAAGATGCTGGGCGTGGGCACCAACTCCCTGCTGCAGGGCATCATCGTCTACGCCCTCGGGTTCTTCATCGGCATCCCCATCACCCTGACCATGACCCTCGAGGTCATCCCCCTGATGATCCTGGTCACCATCGGGCTGGTGTGCATCGGCCTCATTATCGCGAGCGTGCTGGACAGCCTGGAGAACTTCGGGGTGATCATGACGTTCGTCAACATGCCCATGTTCTTCCTGAGCGGGGCCCTTTTCCCCGTAGCAACGCTCCCGGGCTGGCTGAAGTGGGTCTTCTACATCAACCCGCTGACCTACGGCGTGGACGCGCTCCGGGCCGTCACAATGGGCGGCGCCTGGCAGACCATACTGCCGTTCTGGCAGACCATCGCGGTCATTGCGCTCTTCGACGTGGTCATGGTCATCGTAGGGAGTTACGCCTTCACGAGGACGAAGTAGAGGGTGAATTTGCATTAGTATTATGTATCTAGATTCGCTATTGAGAGTAACATGAAAATCCTGCCCTCGTCCCTGCGTGAGAAGAAGCGGTACATCGCCTTCGAGGTCGCCTGCGAGAGCGAGCCCGTCGACCGTAAGGCTTTACTTGACGAGATATTCTTCGCCACCCAGACGCTCGTGGGCGACACTGGAAACAGCGAGATAGGTTACAGGCTCATCGACTTCAACGGCTCGCGGGGCATCATGAGAGTGAACCTGAATGCCGTGGAGAGCGCCAGGGCGGCAATGTCCACCGTATGCGCCATAAAGGGTAACAGGGCGGCCATCAGGATACTCGGCGTGGCGGGCACCATCCGGGCAGCAATAGAAAAATATATGCCCTTGAAAAATATATCTGCCACTAATATCCTTTCTAAGCCGATTAGCAACATGTCCGGAACGGTCGTGAGGGAGAGAGGAGAGGAATTTGAAATGGTTCCGGACGATAAAGAGGTACTAAAACGGGCTAACGCACACTATGTAAGCCTTACCTCTTTTGATTTAAGGTCATTAAAGGAGTGAGAGAAAGATGCAGCAGATGACACCCCAGATGATGGGTTACGACCGGGCCATCACCGTATTCAGCCCGGATGGAAGGCTTTTCCAGGTCCACTATGCCCAGGAAGCCGTGCGCCGCGGCGCAACCGTCATGGGCCTCAAGTCTAAGGACGGCATCGCGATGATCGTCGATAAGCGGATCTCGACCAAGCTGCTCGAGGCCGAGTCCATCGAGAAGATCTTCAAGATCGACGACCACATCGGGGCCGTGGCTTCGGGCTTAGTCGCCGACGGGAGGGCTTTAGTCGATAAGGCGCGAGTCGAGGCCCAGGTCAACCATATCACGTACGGCGAGCCCATCAGCATTGAGATCCTGGCTAAAAAGATTTCCGATCACATACAGACGTTCACCCAGTACGGCGGCGTCAGGCCGTATGGCAGTGCCCTTTTAATTGCGGGCATCGACGAGACCGGCCAGCGGCTCTTCGAGACCGACCCTTCGGGCGCCCTCTACGAGTACAAGGCCGTGTCCATAGGCGCGAACCGCAACACGGTCATGGAGATGCTGGAGAACCGCTTCAACACGGGCATGAGCCTGGACGAAGTGATCCTCCTGGGCATCGAGGCGCTCTACAAGTCCATGGAATCCAAGGGCGAGATGCCGACCATCGAGATCGGCGTCATCGACGCGGCCACGAGGAAGTTCCGCAAGCTGAGCGAGGCCGAGGTAAAGGATTACGTCGAGAGGGCCGGAGTAACGAAGCCCGGCGCGGAGCCCGCTAAGAGGAGCAGCGAAGAGTAGAGGCGCATCGCCATGGTGACGCTCGATAAGGCCGTAGTCGCGAAGCTCAAGACGCACGGCGAGCATTTTGAGATACTTGTCGACCCGGACAGGGCTTACGATCTTAAGAAGGGCGCTCCCGTCAGGATGGAGGACGTGCTCGCGGTAGAGGATGTTTTCGAGAACGCCTCCAGAGGGGACCGCGTCCCCGAGGAGGACCTGATAAAGGCCTTCGGCACGACCAACGTGCAGGAGATCGCCAGGAAAATAATTACCGAGGGCGAGATCAACCTCACGGCGGATCAGCGGCACCGTATGCTGGAAGAAAAAAGGCGCCAGGTGGTCAGTTTCATATCGAGGAACGCCATCAACCCGCAGACCATGGCGCCCCATCCGCCGGCCCGCATCGAGAGGGCCATGGAGGAGGGCGGCGTTCACATCGACCTGTCGAAGTCGGTCGAGGAGAACGTCAACGTGGCCATGAAGGCCATCCGGCCCATCATCCCGATCCGCTTCGAGGAAGTCAAGGTCGCCGTGAAGGTGCCCGCGAACTACGCGGCCCGCGCCTTCGGCGAGATCGCGGCGTTCGGCAAGATGGTGAGAGATGAGTGGCAGAACGACGGCTCATGGATAGGCGTCGTGCAGATACCAGCCGGCATGCAGCCGGAGTTCTACGACCTCGTCAATAAGCTTTCGAAGGGCGAGGCGGAGACTAAACTATTGCGATAACGCATATATTACGATAACGTAAGTATTGCGACACGCAACTATGCGACAGGAATGGATATGGAGAGGGAAATCGTTGTCCCGGGCGACATGCTCGGGGAGGATCCGAAGCTTGCCGGGATCGGGACCTACGTGCAGGACGGAAGAGTATATTCCGCCAACTACGGCCTCGTGGACAGGCGGACGAACATCAAGGTCATACCGCTTTCCGGACGGTACATACCCGCCCGGGGCGACCTCGTCATAGGCAAGATCGTCGACATGACGTTCTCGAACTGGTTCGCGGACATCAACTCGCCCTACGAGGGGATGCTTCACATCTCCGAGTTCCCGGAGCGCGTGGACCCCGCGAACATGGGCAAGTACCTTCACATCGGCGAATTGATCATCGCCCGCGTGGAGGATGTCGACCCTACAATGAAGGTCGAGCTTACGATGAGAGACGAGCACTTACGCATACTGAAGCAGGGAAGGGTCATCGACATATCGCACGTCAAGATCCCCCGCGTCATCGGGCGTAACGGCTCCATGATCAGCATGCTCAAGAAGGACCTGAACGTGAGTATCTTCGTCGGACAGAACGGAAGAATTTGGATGAAAGGCGACGACAAGTACGTAGACCTGGCCATACGCACGGTCTTCAAGATCGAGCGCGAGGCGCACACGTCAGGGCTTACTGATAAGATCAAAGAGTACATCAGCACAGAGCTGGAACAGTTGAGGAATACGACATGACCAAGCCAGAAAAATTAATGATCGATGGGAAGCGGCTGGACGGAAGAGGACCAAACGAATTGCGCCCCATCAAGTTCAAGGCCGGCGTCCTGAAGAGGGCGGACGGCTCATGCTATTTGGAGTTCGGCGGCAACAAGGTGATGGCTGCCGTGTACGGCCCCAGGGAAGTACACCCGAGACACTTACAGAACGCCTCGAGGGCGATCGTGCGGTACAGGTACAACATGGCCGCCTTCTCCGTCGAGGAGCGCAAGAGGCCCGGCCCGGACAGGCGGAGCATCGAGATCTCCAAGGTCAGCCGTGAGGCGCTCGAGTCCGTCGTCCTGGAAGAATTATACCCCAGATCGGCGGTCGACATCTTCGTCGAGATCCTGCAGGCGGATGCGGGCACCCGGGTCGCGGGCATCAACGCCGCATCGGTCGCGCTGGCGGATGCCGGCATACCCATGCGGTGCCTGGTATCGGCCTGCTCGGTCGGCAAGATCGACGGCGAGGTCGTGCTCGACCTGAACAAGGATGAGGACAACTACGGCCAGGCAGACCTGCCCGTTGCGGTCAACCAGTTCGGCGAGGTCACGCTCTGCCAGATGGACGGCCACCTGACCGAGGAAGAGTTCGGCAAGGCACTGGACATGGCCGTAGATGGATGCAAGAAGCTCCACGAGATGCAGAAGCAGGCCCTGGTGGAGAAGTACGGCACCATGGTCGCGCAGCCCGCGGAAGAAGAGGCTAAGGCGAACGGAGGCGTTGCCAATGAGTGAGGACGTCATCGCAGAGATCAAGAAGGATTACATTTATAGCCTGGCAAGCCAGGGCGACCGGGCCGACGGCCGAAAGTTCGACGAGTTCCGGCCGGTGACCATTAAGGTCGGCGTCATAGGCAAGGCTGAAGGCTCGTCCGACGTGATGATCGGGGACTCCCGGGTTGTCGTCGGCGTGAAGATCCAGCCCGGAGAGCCGTTCATGGACACGCCCGACAAGGGCGTCATCATCACGAACCTCGAGCTCGTGCCCCTTGCTTCGCCAACGTTCGAGACGGGGCCCCCGAGGGAAGATGCCATCGAGCTGGCCCGCGTCGTAGACCGCGGCGTCAGGGAATCCGAAGCGATAGATTTATCTAAGTTGTGCATTGAAAGTGGTCAGAAAGTCTGGATGGTCTTCATCGACGTCCACGTCCTGGACCACGACGGCAACCTGATGGACGCAGCCTCGATGGGCGCGATCGCAGCCCTGATGAGCGCGAAGATCCCGAACGCAAAGTTCGGCCTCGGCGAAGACGCGAAACTCCCGCTCGAGGACGTCCCCGTTGGCGTCACTGCCGTAAAGATCGGCAGCTCTATCATCCTGGACCCGAGCCTGGACGAGGAGAACGTGGCGTCGTGCAAGCTGACCGTTATCACTAACAAAGAGGGCGCGCTGGCCGGGATGCAGAAGAGCGGCGTAGGCACGCTTACTCCCGACGAAGTAAAATATATCGTGCATATCGCAAAAGAGAAGGCGAACGTGCTCAGACAAAAACTGGAGGAAATCTAATCATGGTAGAAGGAAGCGCGAAAGGCAGGAAGACGAGGAGCGCCGGCAGGTTCGGCCCGAGATACGGCCGCAAGACCAGGGTGCTCGTCGCCGACATCGAAGAGAACATGAAGCAGGCCTTCAAGTGCCCCAAGTGCGGACGCATGTCCGTGTGGAGAGAGGGCACCGGCATATGGGCCTGCACCAAGTGCGGCTACACTTACGCCGGCGGAACGTACCTGCCCCAGACCACGACCGGGAAGACGATGGCCAGGAACATCAAGAAGGCCACCGAAGCCCAGGAATAAGCAGGAGAGCCGTTAATGGTATACAAATGCGCCCACTGCAAGCACGTAGTGGAGCTTGACAAGGAATATGGCGGCGTCCGGTGCCCCTACTGCGGCCACCGCGTGCTGGTCAAAGAAAGGCCGACCACCATCAAGCGTGTTAAAGCCGTATAGAGCTCCCGCTTAGGTGCGAATGCACACCGTATTCGTCGAGTTCGCCTTCGGCCCCGTGGCCGGCAAGGTGCATGAAGCACTGAAGCCCGAACTCCAGGCCGCTCCGTCCGAGCGCTCCCGCATAGAGCTCAGGCAGGACGGAGGCCTGTTAACATTATTTATCGAAGCCGAGGACATCATCTCTCTTCGCGCGGCGCTCAACACTTGGCTGCGCCTCATAAAAATAGCCGGGGAGATGTTGAATGCCCGTAATACTATTTGACTTATCTAGGTGAAGGACATGAACGAACTACCACCGCAGATCCAGAACCAGCTTGCCCAGCTGCAGCAGATCCAGCAGCAGGCGCAGGCGCTCATGCAGCAGAGAAGCCAGGTCGAGATGGTCCTCCGGGAGACCGAGAGGGCGCTTGATGAGCTCAAGAAGACCGAGGACGACGCCGTCGTCTACAAGGCCGCCGGCGAGCTGCTCGTGAAGGCCAACAAGGAAGAAGTGCTCAAGGACCTGGAGGAGAAGAAGGACTCCCTGGACGTGAGGATGAAGTCGCTGGCCCGCCAGGAAGAGCGCATCCAGTCCCGTTTCACGCAGCTCCAGGATCAGCTTAAGGCCGCGCTTGGCAAGGGCCCCAGCGGGAAAGAGGCCTCATAAGGCCGGCGAAGAAGTCCTAAGCGAATGAAGGACGAAGCCCTGATCGAGGCGGTCTACGATGCCGCCCTCGAGTACATTTACTCCGTCGTTCCCGTCAAGCGCATCGACGACCTGGATATCGCCGTGGCACTGGACGAGGGCGAAGTGACCATCGACATCCGGCTCATCACCGACCGCGGCGAGGCGGTCGACCAGAAGACCGTCGACGAGGCCATCAAGGTGGCCTCCGAGAAGGCTGAAAAACTCATGGGCCCAAAAACGTAAGCTTATTTTAAAGAGTAAAGAAAAAGAAGGAATACAGTGTTTTCGAGTTTCTCGTTCCAGAATCTCACGATCCCTTTCCGATAGGCCTCCGTTTTCACTGGCGGCGATTAAAGGCTCGCCGCGGCCCGTGTACATATGCTACACCTATTCAACCGCTGTGCCGTGTTCAACAACTCAACTGTTCAACAACTAAACCGCGTTCAACAGGCTTTACATATAATTGGCAAATAGTACTCTGGATTATAATGTTATAAATGTGTTGCTCATTCATCAGGATAAATCGTTATAAATTATTCTGTATGCGCTGGAAAGATAAATAGTTGATGACCGCATAGTATCAGTGATGCAGCGAGAGGAGATGCAAAGCAATAAGCGGATCTTCGTGTGGCCCGTCTACCTTGACCTGAACCATACGAGGAAAGAGGGCCGCCTGACGAAGAAGGAGCACTCGGTCAAGGCCCCTAAGGTGTCCGAGATCAAGCGTGCGGCCGAGAATCTGGGTTTACATCCGGAGGTCGAGGCTAACCGGGCGCACCCTGCCCGGCCGTTCGACAGGTCCGGGCGCGTGACGATCGACAACCTCGGGCCGAAGTCTGCGCTGCTGGACCGCATAGGCGCCGAGATCATCCGGCTGCGCGGTGGCAAGCAGTAGGCTCTGTATTTTTATATTCGGTAGCTCCGTGCTTGCTTATCAACCCTTAACCATGTTTCCTGTGGAGCTGGATCCCTTCGGTCGGTATCACGAAACCACGAAAGACTTTTTATATCCCACGTAAGGCCCGAAATCACCAAGCTCATGCCGGGCGTTCAAAACACGAAACAACCTCCCTAAGGGCTCCAAAACACTAAAGGATAGAAACACAAGAACGGCATGAACTTCAATGGTAATGCTTTTTCTCGTGTTTCAATCCTTTCGAGAGGTTCGTATTTTAGAGAGGTTGTTTCGTGTTTTAAACCCCAAAGCATCTACCTTTGTGCATTTCGAGCCTTACGCGGGATATAAAAAGTTTCGTGTTTTCGTGATACCGACCGGGGGGCTGTACGTGCGTCGAATAGAAGAAACAAGGACGAAGAGCATAGAACTGCTAAAGCCACTTTTCATAAAGCATAAATAATAGCTTATTCAAGTCAATATGATGATCGACCTTCACACTCACACCCTTTTCAGCGACGGGGAGCTGATCCCGAGCGAGCTGGTCCGCAGGGCCAAGGTGGCCGGATACCAGGCCATCGCCCTCACCGACCACGCTGACTTCACCAACCTGGACTTTTTACTCGAGGGGGCGAAGAAGGCACGGTACCTGGAGGAAAGCTACGACATCAGGGTGCTGGCGGGAGTGGAGATCACCCATGTTCCTCCGAAGCTCATCCCGAAGCTCGCCCGGATGGCGAAGCATGCGGGAGCGGAGATCGTGGTCGTGCACGGCGAGTCCCCGGTGGAGCCGGTCGCTCCGCTGACCAACCTGGCGGCCGCGGAGTGCGAGGACGTGGACATTCTGGCCCATCCCGGCTACATCACCGAAGAGGAGGCTAAGCTCGCCGCGGATAACGGCATCTGCTTAGAGATCACGGCCCGGTATGGCCACAACGTGACGAACGGCCACGTCGCCCGGATGGCAAAGGCCGCGGGCGCGCGCCTCGTCGTCGACACGGACACGCACTCGCCCGATGATCTCATAACGAGGGAAAAGGCCCTCGCAGTAGCCCGGGGCGCGGGCCTGACGGCGGAAGAGGCCGAAAAAGCGCTCCAAAATTCGAAAGATTTATTAATAAAAATCCTCAAAAAGAGAGTATAGGCTTACATCAGAGGATAGCGCCCTTACTTTACGCATATAGCGTAGCTTATTAAGCATTACGTAAAGTTTATATACTATGAGGCGAGACTATTTATAGTTTTGGAAGTGACGATTTTTGAAGAGGCTTGGCAAGGTATTACACTTATCGACTCACGGCAACCTTATAATCCGCTCGGATGACGGGTCACTTCCCAGAATGAACAGCAGCGTGTTAACCAAAAAAATGGAGAAGATCGGCACCGTTTACGACATCTTTGGCCCGGAGAAGGATCCATATATTTCCGTCAGGCTTTTTAAGAATTATCCGGTGTCCAAGGCTAAAGCGCTCATAAATGACCGAGTCTACACGGCATAGAAGGTGTAAGCGTGGCAGAAATAGAAAAGATCAGAGAAATAGAGAAGAAAGAGATCCCTAAGGAGAAGACCCTTGAGCGGGTTAAGAAGGAAGGAGAGAAGGCAGAGGGAGAGGAACGCATCGTCGAGTGCCCCGAATGCGGCTCCCGCCAGCTTGTCCACGACTACGAAAGAGCCGAGCTCGTCTGTAACGAATGCGGCCTGGTCGTCGATGAGGACTTCATCGACATGGGCCCCGAGTGGAGGGCATTCGACCACGACCAGAGAATGAAGCGGTCGCGTGTTGGCGCTCCCATGACGTTCACCATCCACGACAAGGGCCTGTCGACGATGATCGACTGGCGCAACCGTGACTCGTATGGTAAGTCCATCTCATCGAAGAATCGTGCTCAGCTATACCGTTTAAGGAAATGGCAGAGGCGCATCCGTGTCTCGAACGCAACTGAGCGTAACCTCGCCTTTGCGCTGTCCGAACTGGACCGTATGGCATCTGCTCTCGGCTTACCGAGGAACATCAGGGAAACGTCGGCCGTCGTGTACAGGAAGGCCGTCACGAAGAACCTGATCAGGGGCAGAAGCATCGAAGGCGTCGCTGCGGCGGCGCTGTACGCGGCGTGCAGGCAGAACGGCGTGCCCAGGACGCTCGACGAGATCGCCGAAGTGTCGAGAGTATCCCGCAAGGAGATCGGCAGGACATACCGGTTCATATCCCGCGAGCTGGGGCTCAAGCTGATGCCCACGTCCCCCATCGACTACGTGCCGAGGTTCTGCTCGGGACTGTCGCTGAAGGGCGAGGTGCAGAGCAGGGCCGTGGAGATCCTGAGGCAGGCCGCGGAGAAGGAGCTGACCAGCGGGAGAGGCCCGACGGGCGTGGCTGCGGCGGCGATATATATCTCCTCTATCCTGTGCGGAGAGCGCAGGACCCAGAGAGAGGTTGCCAACGTGGCCGGCGTGACCGAGGTCACCATCCGGAACCGGTACAAGGAGCTCGCCGAAGAGCTCGACATTGAAATAATCCTGTAAGCGGGCGGCTCCGGCTGCCCCAAAATTTTTTAGGTTGTTTTTGCTTCAGCTGAGCCGGAGGCAACGGTACGTTTCGGTATCGTGAAGTAAAATGTGCTTCCCTTGCCCACCTCGCTCTTCGCCCAGATGCGCCCGCCGTGGCCCTCGATGATCTTCCGGGAAATGGCCAGCCCGAGGCCGGGGCCTTTATACTCGTAAGATAGCTTGTAGCCCGAGTGGTAGAACCCCGAGAAGATCTTGTCCAGGTCCTTTTGCGGTATGCCTATCCCGGTGTCCCATACCGAAACGAGTATGTCCGCAGGCCTGTCCTCGGCGGTGACGGTCACGTGGCCCCCCTCCGGGGTGTACTTGAGCGCGTTGTTCAGCAAATTAAGCAGCACCTGCTCCATCTTCTTACGGTCTACCTCCACGAGTGGCAGATTCTCGGGTATGTCCACGTTAAGCGTAATGCGCTTATTCTGGAACAGGAAGCCCATGGTCTCCGCGATCTCGCTTACCATGTCGCCCAGCGAGACCGGCACCCTGTCCACTGTGTACTTCCTCGACTCGAGCGAGGATATCTCGGACATCTTGCCCACCATGTCGGCCAGCTTATCGACGTTCTCCCGCACTCGGGCCAGCTTGTCCTTCTGCTTATCGTTTATCGGCCCGAGCGTGCCGTCGTACAGGAGTTCCGTATAGCCTTTGATGATGGCCAGCGGGTTCCTGAGCTCGTGGGATATGAGCGTAAAGAACTCCATCTTCGTCCGGTCGAGATCCTTAAGCTTCTCGTACGACTCCTCGAGCTCTTTGTGTATCCTGGCTGCATCGATGACGTTGGCCGCCTGGTCGGAAAGGGCGATCGCGCTCCTCCGGTCGTTATCGTCGAAATGCACCATCCGGTCCGTTGTGTAGAGCCACATGACGCCGAGCACGCGGTCCCTCGATATAAGGGGCAGTACGATGGCCGATACCCAGCCCAGCATGTTCACAATGCGCTTAGAGATATTGGGGAACGTACGAGCGTCCTCGATGAATAGCGGCTTTCGCTCGTCCATTGCGATCCTCGTGGCCACGAGCTCGTCCAGGCTGAACTTGAGCTTGCCGAACTTTTTTTCTACGGCCTCGGGAGCCCTGACGGACACGATCCGCCGCTCGTTCGGGTCCAGGAGGTAAATGAGGCAATGCTGAAAGCGGGTGATGTAGGGGGCATTCTCGACAATGCTCTCGGTCGCCTCGTCCAGGTCGATGGTGCTCGTGATCCTGCGTTGGATCTCGTAGACCCGCCGGAGCTCGTCGGTGCGCTTTTGCAGCTCCTGCTTATAGTTGAACTCGTCGATGGCGTGTGCCCCCTGGACTCCCATCATGACGAGAAGCTCTATTGTATCCGGGGGTATGTCCACGCACTTGCCGGATGTGTACAGGACGGCCAGGCCTACCGTCCGCATGTGGGAGACGAGGGGTACGCAGAGAAAACCAGTGCCCTCATAGCCGGAAAGCCCCAGGTCGCCCGCGTGGGCTTCCGCAGGGCCCATGGAGTCCACGGCTGCCATGGCGGTGCGCGATATATGCAGTATACGGCCGGGGCTTATGTCGGCCCTGCATCCTGCGGCGACCTTCCACTCGCTCCTCGCATCGATGCCCCCGGCATCGCTTAATAATATAAAGCAGGAATCGAGCCCGGAGGATGCGGACATATTGCAGGACAGGCCGCCCAGTGCGTCCTCAAGCCTGTCCGACCGGTCCATCATGGCGGCGTTCTCGAAAAGAAGTGAGCACCATTTGTCCGGGCGCTGATGCTCGCGATATTTTTCCTGCATGCGTCTCGATATGATATTCATTTAAAAATATAAAAAGATATTAGGGCAATAAAAATTAAAAAAGCGTGTTTATGTCAAGGCCCGTTAAACACGTCGGCCTCGAAGCCGCCGTCCGTCTGGAACGCTCCCGCGGAGCACACGGGCTTCTCGAAGGTGAGGTCGAACATCTTCTTCGCCGCGTCCTTGGCGGAGTCCGCCTCTACTGTCAGCCGCGAGAAAGCGGTCTTCTCGTACGTGGCGACCATGTAGCACTCGTTCTCCATCAGGGGAAAATCGCTCACGTTGATGCCGTCCTTCGTGACGATGCCCAGGTATGCCATGTCGTTCGAAAGGACTGCCGCTATCCGTGGCGTGTTGAGAGAGTCCTTCTCGTAGTCCATAGCCAGCAAGCTCAAGGCGATCGCATCCCGTGCCGGGTAGCCTCTGGCGATCTTCTCGGCGATAGGGTCAGTATGTGAGCCGTTCGATACGACTGCCGCCCCATCAGCCAGCCTGATACAGTTATACGAGATATAGGGGCTCTTCTCGAGGTCTTTGACGTCCTTCGGCATGATCGCCACGGTGCTGTCGCTCAGCTTCACGGCGTACCGGTTAGGGAACGAGCGGGAGGATACCCGGTATCCTGCCCACAGCTTCCCGTTCGTTTTTCCAACGCAAACGAACCTTCCGACGTACATTATGTTACTCCTGCCTATTTTTCGGGAGCGGCCCCCTGCGGCGCCTTCGGCTTGACGTCAAGCCCGAACCTGGCGGCGTTCGCGTCGGCGAGCTGCTGGATCTTCTCGATCTCCTTATCGCCGCCCGGCATCTTGAAGAGGTGCGAGAACCGCTTCTGCTTTTCCAGGTACTCCCGGACTGGCTTTCTGTCCTTGATCTTGTGCACGCTGGTGACCTCGCCGTTCTCGTACTCGAATAATGGGTACATCGCCGTCTCGACGGCGAGCCTCAGGATCTCGATGGACTGGGCGCTGTCGACGCCCCAGCCGGGCGTGCAGGTCGCGTGTACCTGAATATACTTTGGCCCCTCGATGGATAACGCTTTTCTTATTTTTTTGGTGAAGTCCGCCGGATAGCCTATCGAGGTGACCGCCACGTAGGGCACGCCGTGGGCCGCCATGATGGCCGGCATGTTCTTCTTGGGCCTCTGGTTGCCGAAGGATATCTTACCCGAGGGCGTGGTCGTAGTCGAGGCATCGTACGGCGTGGAGCCGCTGCGCTGGATGCCCGTGTTCATGTACGCCTCGTTATCGTAGCATAAGTAAAGAATGTCGTGGCCCCTCTCCATGACGCCCGACAGGAAGCCGAAGCCGATGTCGAACGTGGCCCCGTCGCCGCCGATGGCGATGACCTTGGTGTCGTTCTTCCGGCCCGTGGCCTTCAGCCCGGCCTCGATGCCCGCGGCGACCGGCGCCGCGTTCTCAAAGAGAGAGTGGATCCAGGGCACCTTCCACGCGGTCTCCGGGTACGGGGAGGCGATGACCTCCATGCAGCCCGTGGCGTTCGCGATGATGACGTTAGGGCCCACGACGTGCATGAGCGTCTTCAGCGTCAGCGCGCACCCGCAGCCCGCGCAGGCCCTGTGGCCCGACGCGAACAGGTCCTCCAGTGCCGCCATTTATATCCCCTCCGGGAGTATGTCGACGTCAAGGTTGTACCATTCCATCTCCGACACCTTCTCGCCTTTGAGCTTTGCAAAGCCCTTGTTCGCCATGTTCTTGAAGTCCTGGATGGTGATGTCCCTGCCGCCCATGCCCGCGATGAAGCCGAGCACCTCGGCGCTGGACTTTGCATAGAGGCCGGCGCGCAGATCCGTAAAAAGCGCCCCCTCCATTCCCATGGAGATGTCCCTGTCGATGACGCAGATGCACTTCACGTCCTTGAGAGCGGCACGCAGGGCCTCGACCGGGAACGGCCGGTAGGACCGCACCTTCACGATGCCGACCTTCATCCCCACATCCCGCATCTCGTCAACGGCGTCCTTCATCGTGCCGATAATGGAGCCCATCGCGACGAGCACGACTTCCGCGTCCTCCATCCTGTAGGTGTCAATAAGGCCGCCATAGTACCGCCCGAACATTTGGCCGAACTCCTTCGCGACGTCCTCGATCACTTCTTTAGCGCGGAGCTGGGCATTGTGCACCATGTACCGGGCCTCGGTATAGACCTCGGGTTGCGCCAGCGTGCCCATCGATATGGGATTCTTCGGGTCCAGCGCGTACAGCGGCTTATACGGGGGAAGGAACTCGTCCACCATCTTCTGGTCGTATTCTTCGACCGGCTCGTAGACGTGCGTGAGCGAGAAGCCGTCCATGTTGACCATGACCGGCAGCAGTATACGGTGGTCCTCGCCGATCTTGTAGGCCTGGATGACCAGGTCCGCGGCCTCCTGCGCGTCCTCCGCCCAGAGCTGTATCCAGCCGTTATCCCTGGCGGATATGGCGTCCTGGTGGTCGTTCCATATTGAGATGGGCGACGACACGGAGCGGTTCGCCATCACGATGACGCAGGGCAGGCGCATGCCCGCTATCGAGAACAGCACCTCGTACATGAGCACGGCGCCCTGGCTCGACGTGGCGCTAAATGTCCTGGCTCCGGCGGCCTCCGCGCCCTGTACCATGGACGCGGCGCTGAACTCGCTCTCGGTCCTCACGTACTCGCAATTCTGAAGGTCCCCGTCCGCTATCATCTGGGATATGTCCTCGACGATGTGCGTCTGGGGGGTGATCGGGTAAGCGGACACCACGGCCGGCCGGCAGGCCTTAGCGGCCTCGGCCACTGCCATGGAGCCCTCGACGACATGCATGCGGGCCATTACTTTTCCTCCTTTTCCATGTTGATGGCATCCACGGGGCACTCGTAGGCGCAGATGCCGCAGCCCTTACAATAATCATAATCGATACAGAACTTCTTTTTCTTGCCGTCGTGGGCGCACTCGTACGGCGCCCCGTCGGGGCAGGAATCGGCACAGCGCTTGCAGCCGATGCACTTCTCGTGGCTTATTACGGCCCTGAAGGTCCTCCAGCCGCCCGTGTGATACGTAAGTGTGCTTCCGGGCTTTCCCACGAGGCCGATGGTTAGCTTTTCTTTCCTGGCCATCTTCTCACCTGCTCATGAGCTCGTAGGCCTTCTTGACGGCCTCGACGTTCTTCTCGCCGACCTTGCCCGGGAAGCGGTCCTTGATGGCCTTGTTGACCGACTCCAGCCTGATCTGGCCCGTCGCGCCCGCGAACGCGCCCAGCAGCGCCGTGTTCACGATGGGCTTGCCGATGATGCTGATGGCGATCGTGGTGGCGTCGATGGTTTTGACCTTGGCCGGGGTGTTCAGCTTCAGGTCCTCCGGCGCCATCTCGGTGTTGATGATGACGAGGCCGTCCTTCTTCATGCCGCTGGCCACGTCGACGCCCGGCAACAAGGAAGGGTCCTGCACGATGACATAGTCCGGCTCGTAGATCTGGCTTCTGACCCGTATCTTTTTATCCGATATCCGCGCGAACGCTGTCACGGGGGCGCCTCGCCTCTCCGTCCCGAAGTAGGGGAAGGCCTGGCTCCACTTGCCGTCCTCGAACGCGGCGACCGCGATGAGCTCGGCCGCAGTGACGGATCCCTGGCCGCCTCGCCCGTGTATTCGTATTTCTTTCAACTTCCGTCCTCCGTATGTAACCATATATGAAAGTTCTTAATGATTTTACATGTAGAATATCTCTACGCCTAAATAAGCCTTGTGAGATAATCGACAGTCATGTGGCCATTTTAGGTGCTTTTTTGTCTAATCTATTATATAGGTATAAAAAAATAATAGGCCATAATTAGCTTGACGCTGTGTTTTTTTCTTCTCTAAAAGCGAACCGGGGCATCATGTAACATAATGGGCATCATAGTGGCCTGCGTTCGTCAAATGACGATTAATATAGGGGTTAGCGATGCTAATTTGTTCTATTTCTTACTTACTAATTCTACTGCTTTTTCCTTACTCAGCCGGCTGTGCCTGTAGCCGTACCCGAAATAAATGATAAGCCCGAAGCTGAACCAGAGCAGGAACCGTACCCAGGTCGCCAATGGGAGCATTAGCATGAGCACCGCGCACATGATGACCGCCAGGGGTGCCACGATGTGTATGGCCGGGGCCTTGAATGGCCTGGGCAGGTCGGGCAGCTTATAGCGCAATATGAACACGCCAATGGCGGAGAGGATAAAGGCGAAGAGCGTGCCGATGTTGACCAGCTCTGCGAGGATCCGGATGGGCACCAGGCCGGCCACGATGGCGGCAGCGCCAGCCGATACGGCCGTGACCATGTAGGGGGTGCCGTACTTCGGGTGGAGCCTGCCGACCCAGTCGGGCAGGAACCCGTCCCGGGACATGGCGAACACGATGCGGGTCTGGCCATACATCATGACCAGGAGGACTGTGGTGATGCCCGCAATGGCTCCGACGGCCACGATGGCCGAGCCCAGCCTGTAGCCGACCGCCGACAGCGCGTATGCCACGGGCTCTGGGTTGTTCAGCTCCGTATAGGGCACGAGGCCCGTGAGCAATCCTGATACCGCCACGTAGAGGGCCGTACAAATGAGTAGCGAGCCGATGATGCCTATGGGCAGGTCCCGGCCGGGGTTGCCACTTTCCTCGGCGGTAGTGGACATGGCGTCGAACCCTAAGAATGCTGTGAATATGATGGCTGCTCCCGCCATCACCCCCTGGAACCCGTATGGAAGGAATGGCGTCCAGTTCGCCGGATCCACCTTCGGCACGGCGAGGACGATGAAGATGAAAATCACGGCCAGCTTTACAAATACGATGATGCGATTGACTGTAGCGCTTTCCTTTGTGCCGCGAATCAGCAGGAACCCGATAAGCAGGGGTATGAACATGGCTGGAACGTTGATCAATCCCCCGGCATCCGGTGACGCGGCCAGGTACTGCGGGAGCGCTATGCCGGCCGACCGAAAAATACCTACCATGTAGCCCGACCAGCCCGAGGACACCATGCACACGGCGAAAAAGTACTCCAGTATGAGGTCCCAGCCGACGACCCAGGCGACGACTTCGCCCAAAGCGGCGTACGTGTAAGTATACGTGCTCCCGGCCACAGGCACCATCGAGGCCAGCTCCGAGTAGATGAGAGCGACCAGGACGCAGGCGAAGGCGCTGATGATGAACGAAAGAACGATGCCAGGCCCGGCATAGTTCGCGGCCGCCACCCCGGTCAAAACAAAGATGCCGGCGCCGATGATGGCGCCGATGCCCATGAGAGTAATGTCGAGAGGGCCGAGCGCCTTCTTCAGGCCCCTCTTTTCTGCCGTCTCCTTAAGCTGGTCGACGCTTTTCGTGCGGAAGAGCTCGGCGATGAGAGGAAATACCATTTAGTGACATGTTCGCCCGGTCGATATATGTAGCTTGTCGAAGGCAGAAAACGAATAATAGGCGATAAATAGTAGTGTCGGAGGGGGGATCCGAACCCCCGACCTCCGGATGTCTCAGGTTATGGCATTACTACAATACCCTATGAGTCCGACGCCCTAACCAGACTAGGCCACTCCGACATCACGATTTGGCATTCTAAAGAGCATATCAAATGATATAACTTTTGCGGTTTCGTTTCCGTTATTTTTTCCTTTCCAGGCGCTCGACCCTGTCCTCGTATCCCACGTACACGAAGTCGGCGTTGGTGAAAATGCCGTGCTCGACCAGGCCCGGTATCTGCGCCAGCGCTTCCGCCAGCGCCGCCGGTTTATTAATAACGCCGAAGTCGCAGTCCATGATGAAGTTGCCGTTATCGGAGATAGTAGGGCCATCTTTACCGGAGCCCGTCCTGACCGTGCATTTGCCGCCCAGGCCGGCGATCTTCTTCTCGACGAGCCTGCGGGCGTACGGTAACACTTCGATGGGCACGCCCCGGTTGAGGACGTCCTTCAGCTTGTTGCCGTCGATGACAACGGCGAACATCTTCGAAGAGCATGAGACGATCTTTTCCTTCGTGTGGGCTGCCCCGCCGCCCTTGATGACGTTCAATGAGGAATCCACCTGGTCGGCGCCATCGATATCGATGTCCAGCTCCGGGCACTCGGCGAGCGTCGAAAGCGGAATGTTGCACTCGATGGCCAGCGCCTCGGACGCGTACGAAGTCGGAACGCCCACGATGTCAAGGCCCTCGTCCACACGCCTGCCCAGCTCTCTGATCGCGTAGGCCGTCGTGGAGCCCGTCCCCAGGCCCACCGCCATCCCGTCCTCCACCAGCTCGCACGCCTTTACGGCGGCGTTCTTCCTCGCAAGGTCGCTGCCCGAATGGTCCTTCATACAAGTACGTAAAAGCGTGGAAAAAGAAAATAGCTTACGGTTTCTAGCCGCCTGACACGGGCGGGAAGATGGCCAGCTCGTCGCCCTCTTTTATCTTATCCGTGGTCCCGGCCTTTTTACCGTTGACGAGGACGTTCACGTAGGGCTTCAGGCCCCCGTCGTGCAGCATCAGAGGCCCCAGGGCGGGATAGAGGGCGATCAGGCCGAGGACGGCGGCCATGACGGTATCGCCATTCAGGGATAAAGACAGGTCCTTCTTGCCCACGGCCTCACGGAAATTAGCAAAAAGTCTAACGTTGATCTTCATGGCTGTAAACCTCAATGGCGACGTCAGGATATAAATCTTATTAACGGTCACCGACCTGCTTCTGCAGGCTGGAGTACTGGTCCATGAGCGACTTGAGGTCGAGCGAGCCGGTCACGTCCACCACGCCGATGGCCGCCACGGCCTTACCTCCCACGTCGACGGGCGCCACGATGACGGGAATGCCCTCGTAGACTCCCGAAGCCGGGCGCTCCTGGATCACCCTATTCTCGGCAATGACCCGCTCAAGCACGGGGCCGGTATGGGACTTCGACACGACGCGGCCGTCCTCGATGCGGACCCCCGGCCTGTTCTTGCTGCGGGCGGTGACTGGGAGGCCGAACAGGCGGTGGACGCACATGGCGACTTCCACGAGGTCGTCGGCGGATGAGTCTTCAGAAATACAGATACGATTCATGATTAGAGTTACTGCCGCCGGAAAATAAAACTTTTATCTCGGGGCCCCGGAGCCCCCGCTGCCTCCGGGGCGCAGGCGACGGAAAAACTTTAATAGTAACTTATCGTTCTGCTAACGATGGCATTCGACATAGCGCTGACAGGCACGCTCTTCATCCATGCGTTAGTGGGCGTCTTTGTCATCGTCAACCCGTTCGGCAACGTGCCCCTGTTCATATCGCTCACGCAGAAGTTCACGGCCGTCGAGCGCCGGAACGCCATCGCGAAGTCCGTGGTCATCGCCACGGCGATCCTGCTCGTGTTCGCCCTCATCGGAAAGTTCCTTTTCGACCTTCTCAACGTCACGCTGGACTCGCTGCGCATCGCGGGCGGTTTGTTGTTACTGGCGATCGCCTTCGATATGCTCATGGGCCGCAGCCCTGCCTCGAAGATCGACCCCGACGAGGAGAGGGAATCCGTCGCGGTGACGCCCATGGCCACGCCGCTTCTTGCCGGGCCGGGCGCCATGGCCACTGTGATGATATTGATGAACGAGGCGGGAACTACTATCGAAAAAGGCTCCATCATGATCGCCATACTGATCGCCATGGCCGCCGCGTTTTTAATAGTTATAAACTGCGACTGGGTGTACGGGGCCATAAAGAAGGACGGGGCCCGCGTGCTCACGAAGATCATGGGTATCGTGCTCGCCACCATCGCCGTGGAAATGATGGTGAACGGGCTGCTCCACGCTTTTCCAGTATTAGGGGCGTAACTCGGGGCACATAGCTTCAATATTCCATAAGAAAAAACTCTAAGCGGCAAAAGCTATCGTGCCGTATGTAGAATCATTAATAGCGAACCGTTGTCTTAGGCAGAATATTTATATTCGAATTTACATTAGTTGAAAAAGAACCCATTGCGCGTAAGGGAGGGGGCCTACACTGTTAAAGGTAGCCATCGTTGACGACGAGCCGGATCTGCAAAGGCTATATAAGTTAGCCCTCGCTTCGCATGGATATGAAATTACTTTTGTCGCGAACGACGGCACGGACGCGGTGGAAAAGAACCGCGAGAACCCCTCGCAGATCATCATCATGGATCACCGGATGCCCACGAAGAACGGCGTCGAGGCCACCAGGGAGATACTGGCCGATTACCCGGACACGGGCATCATTTTCGTCTCTGCTGACGAGGCAGTGGAGAAAGAGGCCAGGGAATCGGGCGCGAAGCGGTTTCTAAAGAAGCCCATTTCCCTGAAAGACCTTATTTTTAATATCGAAGAGGTCGCGAAGGAGCTCGGCCTTTAGGCCGTCCTAGCGGATCAGGCCTCCCAGCGAGGCGTTCGTGACGTTCCTCGCGTACCGGGCCAGATAGCCTTTCAGCTGTTTCTTTTTGGGCGTGAACGCCCTTTTTCGGGCTTCTATTTCTTCGGGCGACAGCTTTGCGTCAACCCGTTTTCCGGGTATGTCGATAGCGATGACGTCGCCGTCCTTCAGCAGGCCGATCATGCCGCCGTCGGCGGCCTCGGGGGTGACGTGGCCTATGCAGGGGCCCCTGGTGCCTCCGGAGAAGCGACCGTCGGTGATGAGCGCGACCGACTCTGACAGGCCCATGCCCGCGATGGCCGACGTGGGGCCCAGCATCTCCGGCATGCCCGGGCCTCCCCTCGGCCCGATGTACCTGATGACGACCACGTCGCCTGCCACGATGCGCCGGGCCAGGATGGCCTCGTTGCACTCGTCCTCGGAGTCGAAGACCTTCGCCTTTCCACTGAACTTGAGCATCTTCTCGCTCACGGCGCCGCTCTTCACGACAGCGCCTTCCGGCGCCAGGTTGCCGTACATGATCGTGATCCCCCCCGTCTTATGGACCGGCGAGCTAAGCGGATGGATGACTTCCGGGTTAAGCACTTTTGCAGCCCTTGCAATGGATAAGAGCGAGGTGCCGTTGACCGTCGGCACGTCGTGGAGCATGCCCTCGAGGCGCCCCATTACGGCCGGTATGCCGCCCGCCTCGTCCAGGTCCTTCATGGTATAGGGGCCCGCCGGGCCCATGTGACAGATATGAGGGGTCTCGCCGCTGATGTGGTCGAAGTCGTCAAGCTTCAGGTCGATGCCCCCCTCGATGGCGATGGCCATGAGGTGCAGGACCGTGTTCGTGGAGCCGCCGATGGCCTGGTCCACCCTGATGGCGTTGACGAAGGAGTCCCGGGATACGATGTCAAGGGGCTTTATGCCCTTATTCACGAGCTCGACAACGCGCCGGCCGCTCTCCAGCGCTATGCGGGACTTGGCGGCGCTGGTCGCGTGGGCGGTCGCGCAGCCAGAGAGCGACAGGCCCAGGGCCTCGGTCATGCAGGCCATGGTGTTGGCAGTGTAGAGGCCCTGGCAGCTCCCGCACCCGGGGCAGCAGGCGTCCTCGATGCGCTTCAGCTCTGCCTCGGTCATCTTCCCGGCACCGACGCTCCCGACGCCCTCGAACGAAGTAATAAGGGTCAGGTCCTTTCCATCGAGCCGCCCGGGCTCCATGGGCCCGCCGGTGACGATGATGCACGGGATGTTGATACGCAGCGAGGCCATGAGCATGCCCGGGACGATCTTGTCGCAGCTGCCCAGCATGACGATGCCGTCGAACCGGTGGGACTCCGTCATGAGCTCGATGGAGTCGGCCACGACCTCCCTGGACGGGAGCGAGTAGAACATGCCCTCGTGGCCCATGGCGATGCCGTCGCAGATGCCGATGACGCCAAATTCAAAAGGCACGCCTCCCGCCTCGCGGATGCCCTGCTTGATCTTTTCCGCAAGCTCGCGTAAGTGCTTGTGGCCCGGGACGATGTCGTTCCACGCGTTGGCCACGCCGATGAACGGCCTGTCAAAATCCTTGTCGGTCACGCCGACCGCCTTCAGGAGCGCCCTATGGGGCGTCCTGGCGATGCCCTTCTTTACCGTATCGCTCCTCATATAAAGGTCTCACTGTACTCGTTTATGGCACGTTATTTTAAAGGTGTTGCCGTACCTATCAGGTTTTCTATATAAAAGGTGCCCGTGTCCGATAAACTTTTTGCGATATTTAAAAACCTGAAAGGCCAATATGAGGCTGATGGCCGAAAGATGCTCCGTTGACATTTACTTATACAGGGCAGCGCTCTTCGACATGGACGGCGTGATCACGGATACCATGCCCCTTCACTACGAGTCCTGGAAGCTCGCCTTTGCCCGGGCCGGCATAGTTGTCGAAAAGATGGACGTCTATCTCAGGGAGGGCATGACTTCGACTGCCATGGCCCGGGACATCGCTGCCTCAAAAAATAAAGACTTACCAGGTGAAGAGCTCGGCCGCATAGTCGACGATAAGACCAGGGCCTTTGGCGAGATGGTCAACGAGCACGGGCGGGCATACGACGGCGTGAGGGAAACGCTCCGGATGCTCCGGAACAATGGCGTAGCGCTGGCGCTGGTGACCGGGAGCAAGAGGGAGTCGGTGGCCACGGTCTTAAAAAAGGTGGGGCTGGATGGGGCGTTCGACGTCATCGTGGGCGCCGAGGACGTGGCGAGCGGCAAGCCCGGGCCGGAGCCATACCTGTCCGCCATGACGAAGCTCGATATGCCGGCCCTCGACTGCGTAGCCATCGAGAACGCCCCGCTCGGTATAAAGTCCGCGAAAGCCGCTAAGGTGGGCTACGTCATCGCCATCGCATCGACGCTTGATCCTTCGTACTTACAGGAGGCCGACGAGGTGGACGAATCGTTCTCAGACCTCGAGCAGTGCTTCGCTCGAAGGTTCGAAATGCGGCCCGGCCGGGCCATCATGTGAGGCTATCTCAGCCCGGGGTAGCGGGACGTGTACACCTGTTTTAGCTTCCTTGCCTCGAGGGCGTGCCCCATGACCGTCAGTGTGTCATAGAGGTGCTCGTAGGAAAAGCGGATGCCGTCCCAGTAGCCCATCCGCTCGGAGTACACCATGCACGAGTTCAGCAGGCGAAGGGCGCCCGCGCGGTCGCCCGCGTAGAGGTACAGGAACCCGATGTTGCCGATCTGGTTCGCGATGCCGACCGTGTTCTTCTGCCGTATGCAGGCCTTCAGGGCCTCCTTATAGTATATTTCAGCCTGCGGGTAGTCGCCGTGCGCCCGCGACACGATACCCATGTAGCTGTCTGCGAGCAGCTTGCGGTAGGCCTCCTTTGCGCCGCTCTTCTTCCAGGCCGACCGGCTCACTTCCTGGAGCTCGCTTTCTGCCTTTTCCATGTCGCCGATGTTCACGGCACAGGCGCCCACGTTGCAGCCGATGGCCATCCTGTCCAGCGGGTCCCCTGCCCCCGGCCGGGCGGACTCGAAGTGCCTGATGGCACCCTCGTAGTCCTCCTTTTCATAGCGCACGATACCCGAGTAGAAGGATGCCAGTGTCCGAAGGCGCCCGGCGGGCTTTCGTTCATCGAAAAATGTTATCGCAGATTCGGGATTGCCCTGCCGTAGAGCAATGCATCCCTTGAGCATCCTCACGTATGCGGCCTGATCCTCATCGGGCGCGGACTCCAGCGCCTCTTCCGCGTGAGACGCCGCGGTATCGAGCCTCTCCAAAAGTAAATAGTTCAGGGCCATCATCGAGTGGAACTCGTACGCCAGCGGACCTTTCGCGGGCCTCATGGACGCCAGCAGCTCCACGAGCTTTTCGGATGGCGAGAGGTTGAATAGAATGATGCCGATGGACAGGAGCAGG
The DNA here is from genome assembly GCF_000011005.1 of Methanocella paludicola SANAE. Classification (NCBI taxonomy): domain Archaea; kingdom Methanobacteriati; phylum Methanobacteriota; class Methanomicrobia; order Methanocellales; family Methanocellaceae; genus Methanocella; species Methanocella paludicola. The sequence goes on along the minus strand of NC_013665.1, from coordinate 2,558,776 downwards.
TCGTCCCTCAGCGGATGGGACGTCAGCGATAGCCTGCTGGTTATTTCGTAGAGACGGACGGCCTCCTCTCTCTTTTTACTGGCGTCGAGAAAGCGCACGTAGCCAGGGGCCACGGCCATCTTATCTACAAGCTCCGCCAGGTACAGGGCCTCGTCCCCGTCGATGGCCCCATCGGCGGCCAGCCTGCCGGCCACCTTTTTCACCCGGTCAGGCATAACAGGCGGCACCGGCAGGCGGGCGATATCCTCCAGCCCTGGCTCCCCGAACTCGCGGCAAGGGCCCATAGTAAGCTCCGGTATCCTCTGCGGCATTACATAAGAAAAGTAAAATGCGTATGTATAGCAGACTTTGTCGAAAATTTCACGGCAGGGCCGGCCCTATCCTGCCCGATATGAGCATGTGGTCGGCGATCACCAGGGCCGTCATGGCCTCGACTACGGGAACGATCCTCGGCACTATCGACGGGTCGTGGCGCCCCTTTATCTCGATGATCGCGTCTTCCTTTGTTTCAACGTTGACCGTTTGTTGCGGTTTCGATATCGATGGCGTGGGCTTGACGGCGATCCTGCAGACGATGGGCATGCCCGTGCTGATGCCGCCCAGGATGCCTCCGGCACGGTTCGTGCGCGTCCTGACGCCGCCGTCCCAGTAGAACTCGTCGTTCACCTCGCTTCCCCTGAGCGATGCGGCCCCGAACCCGAGGCCGACCTCGACGCCCTTCACGGCGCCGATGCCCATGAGAGCTCCCGCCAGGTCGGCGTCCAGCTTCCCGAACACGGGCTCGCCCAGGCCCGCGGGCACTCCTGTGGCTATGACCTCTACAGTGCCTCCGACGCTATCGCCGTCCCGCTTTGCCATATTGATGGCTTCCTCCATCTCTTTAACGGCCCTCGGGTCGGCGCACCGCACAGGGTTCTTGTACGTGTTATTGATGATGTCCTCTGGAGTGACCTCTCCAGCCTTGACGTCGTATATAGAGGCCGTATGAGCGTAAACGTGGATGCCCCTGAGCGAGAGCAGCTTCTTCGCGACGGCGCCTCCCATGACCCGGCCCGCGGTCTCCCTGCCCGATGAGCGTCCTCCGCCCCGGTGATCCCTGAAGCCGTACTTCGCCAGGTACCCGTAGTCGGCGTGGCCGGGCCGGAGCAGGTCTTTGATATTCTCGTAAGCCGACGAGTCCACGTCCACATTGCGGACCAGCATGGCGATGGGCATGCCCGTGGTCTTTCCCTCGAACAGGCCTGACAAGATCTCCACGCGGTCGGGCTCCTTGCGCCCGGAGGTGACCGAGCTCTGCCCTGGCTTTCTCTTATCGAGCTCAGCCTGGATATCGCCGGCACCTACTTCGAGGCCCGCGGGGCAGCCGTCCACGACGGCTCCGATGGCAGGGCCGTGGCTCTCGCCGAACGTCGTCAGCCGGAAGCGCCTGCCGAACGTGTTCATGTGTCCACCTTCGCGCCGATGCGCTTAAGGTCGGCAAAAAATCCCGGGTACGAGATGTCCACGGACTCGGCCGTGTCTATGGAGGTCGTTCCCGAGGCCATCAGGCCCGCGACCGCGAGCGCCATGACTATGCGGTGATCGTCGTAGCCGTCGACCTTCGCGCCCTTGAGCCTGCCGCCATTGATCACTAAGCCGTCGGGCTCCTCAGTGATGTCGGCGCCCATCTTCTTAAGCTCCGTGGCCATGGCGTGGAGACGGTCCGTCTCCTTATACCTGACGTGGGCCGCGTTGGTGATACGGGTCGTGCCCTTAGCGCACGCGGCGAGGACGGCGAGCGTCGGCACCAGGTCGGGGGTCGCCCCCGCGTCGATGTCGATGCCCCTCAGCCCGGCCTGCTCCACCGTGACCGTGCCCTTCTCCGTGTCCCAGTACACGTTCGCGCCCATGTCCAGCAGGTACTCCATGATGGCCGCGTCCCCCTGCTTTGACTCGAAAAGGTTGGCGACCGTGACCTTTCCGGCCAGCGCTCCGGCCGCGAGCATGTATGAAGCGGAGGAGAAATCACCGGGGACACGGTATGACTTGAGCTCGTAATCCTGGTCGCTCTCGATGTGGAACTCCTTAAAATCGGTAGACACTTTCCCGCCGGCCTTTTCCATCATCTCGAGCGTTACCTCGACGTACGGCTTAGACTTCAGTTCGCCGTTAATGTTGATCGTCGTGTCCCGCCTGGCGAACGGGCAGGAGATGAGCAGTGATGAGATGAACTGAGAGCTGATGCCCCCCTCGATAAAGATCTCGCCGCCCTTCATGGGGCCCTGCACGACGATAGGCGCAAGCCCGTTGTGGCGGGTGGAAAAACAGATCGCGCCAAGGTCGTTGAGCGCCTTGATGAGGGGACCGTTGGGGCGGCTCCGAAGCGAGCTATCGCCCGTAAAGACGGTAGCGCCGTCCGCCAGCGCCGCCATGGACGTGCACAAACGTAAAGTGGTGCCACTGTTAGCGGCGTTGACCACGTCGTCGGGCACCTTCGGCCTGCCGATGACGCCGGCGATCTCAAGGTAGTCGCCCTTTACGTCGATCTCCGCCCCCATGGCCCTGCACGCCCCCACTGTTGCTAACGTATCGGCAGAAAGCAAGGGCTTTTCTATCTTAGAATAGTGCCCCAGGCTGCCTATAACGATGGACCTGTGCGTATAGCTTTTAGACGGGGGAGCCTCGACCTCACCATAAACCTCGGACTTCTTGACCTTCGCTACGATACTATCTTTAGATTTTATCGGCATCATGATGCAACGTGAAGTAATGGGCCCGGCGTATAAAAAATATTATGGTGGAAATAATATCGGCATGACCCACAAAGCCTTAATAAGGATTACGCATAAACATAAAAGAAAGGTCTCCAATAGAAGGGTACTTATGCTCATCAGCAAGATCGAACTTGAGCTCGAAATGCTCGAACGGCATTTACTGATATTAAAATACGTCATACGGGAGGAGCCCATTGGCATCATGAAGCTCGCCGAGACCACCGGCCTGCCCAAGCATAAGGTGCGCTATTCACTGCGTGTCCTGGAGCACGAGGGCCTCATCGGGCCTTCCATGCACGGGGCGGTCACCACAGAGAAGACGAAGCAGTTCGTGCAGACGCTCGACGGCAGGATCGACGGGCTGGAAAAGAAAGTGGAAGAGATCAAAAAGGTCAGCGGCGACATATGAGCTCTGACCGCATTGTTTTTATCGGGGCGGGCGGAGCCGGGATTACCACGGCCTTTACGCTAGCCCGTAAGCGCCCCGACATGAAGATAACTCTTTTCTCTAAAGACCCCATCGTGGCTTACAGCCAGTGCGGTATGCCCTTCGTTCTTGATAGGAAGATCGAGAGCTTTGATAAGCTTGTCTTGTATACCCCTGAGGTTTTTAAAGACCTTGGCCTTGATGTGCGCACGGGCACCGCCGTAACGGGCATTGATCTCGAGGCGAAGACCGTCACGATCGAGGGCGGCGAGGCCCTCGAATATGGAAAGCTGGTCATCAGCACGGGCTCGGTGCCTTTCGTGCCGCCAGTTCCCGGCGTGGGCCTGATGGGGGTGTACCGGCTGTTGACGCTGGAGGATGGGAAGCGGCTTGCAGAGGCCATGGATAACGTTGAGAGTGTGGCTATCATCGGCGGCGGCCCCATCGGCCTGGAGACCGCCCCGGCGTTCCTGGACAGGTTCATCGATGTGACCATCATCGAGCGGATGCCCCAGCTTATGCCCGGGGCCCTTGACCCGGACATGACCAAGATGCTGGAGGACCACCTGAAGGATAAAGGCGCCGTGGTCATCACGGGCAAGGGCGTGGACTCCATTAACGGTAAAGACCGTGTAGAGTCGGTGAGCGTTGGCGGGGAAACGATAAAAGCCGACATGGTGCTCCTGGCGGCCGGGGTGAAGCCCAACGTCGAGCTGGCGAAGAAGGCCGGCATCGACATCGGCCCCGCGGGCGGCATCGACGTGGACGAGCACTTCCGCGTAAAGAAGAACGGCAAAGTGCTGGATGATGTTTATGCGGCCGGCGACTGCGTCGAGGAAGTTAACGCCATTACCGGCCGTAAGGTCGTCTGCGCCATAGGCACCGTGGCAAACCGGCAGTCGGGCTATCTTGCTAACGAGCTCATGGGCATGGGCGTCCCATACGGGCCGGTCCTCTGTCCGGCCATCACCGTGGTCGGCGACCTCCAGATAGGCTCGGTGGGCCTGACGACGAGGGCCTGCGAGGCGGCCGGGATCAAGCCCATATCTTTTAAAGCAAAGAGCAACACGAGGGCCCGGTACTACCCCGAGGGCGGACAGCTGGACATCAAGCTAATAGCGGACGGCAGGCGAGTCATAGGCGCCCAGATCATAGGAAAAGAGGGCGTCCACGGGCGCATCAACGTGCTCACGCTGGCCATCCATAAGAAGATGACCCCTGCCGAGCTGGCCGACGTGGAGACGTGCTATGCCCCGCCCGTGTCACCTATGATCGACCCGATCACGTACACGGCCGAGATGCTGGCACTAAGGTGTAAAAAATATAAAAAGTGACTTCTATGGCTGCCGTCTTCCCCGGATGGCGTCCATGTGCTCTATCCTCTTGCGGATGAGCGCTTCCTTTCCGATGTCGTGCCTGCTGTGGAACTCGCCGTGCACGTTCGCCAGGCCCATCTCCGTCAATAGCTCGGCCTCGGCGATGGTATCCGCGACGCCCACGATGGCCAGGGACCTCGATGAGGTCGTATACACCTTGCCGTCGCGCTCGTTAACGCTAGCATAGTACACTTTATACTCGGGCTTTTCGACCACATTAAGAGGCGAGTCTTTCAATGGGTGGTCAGGGTACCCCTTCGGCACCACGTACTTACACACGGTGGCGCTCCTCTCGAACTCGATGTTCATCTTATCAAGAGAGCCGTCGATCATGGCCTGGCAAATATCAACAAAATCGGTCTTTAATAGCGTGAGCACGTTCATGGCCTCGGGGTCCCCGAACCGGGCGTTATACTCGATGACTTTCATGCCATCGCCGGTGATCATGAACTGCCCATACAGCGTGCCCTTATAGACGATGCCCATCTCTTTTTTCAGGGCTTCGACGGTGGCCTTCATGATCTCGACGCCCTCGTTATAGTCCTCCATGAACATGAACGGGAGCAGCTCAGTGTGGTCCGTGTAGGAGCCCATTCCGCCGGTGTTCGGGCCCTTATCGTCCTCGTAGGCCCGCTTATGGTCCTGCACAGTGGGCATCGGGGACACGTTCTTGCCGTCCACGAACGCCTGTATCGTGACCTCTTCGCCCTCCAGCCGGTCCTCGATGACGACCTTGCCGCTTTTCAGGACTTCCTCGATGTAGGCCTTGCCCTCCTGGAGCGTCTTCAGGTGCTCGCCCATGACCTTGACGCCCTTGCCGCCCGTAAGGCCGGCAGGCTTGATGACGCTGTTCGGGAACTCTTCCAGATATCGATAAGCGTCTCCCGCGTCCTCGTACACCTTAAAGCGGGGCACGCCCTTGATGCCGTTCCGGGCCATGAAGGTCCGGGTCCAGGCCTTGTCGAACTCGAGGCGGGCCGCGTCCCTGGTGGGGCTGGCAGCAGGTATGCCCTTGTCGTGCAGGGCATCCACGAGGCCTGCCGCCAGGGGGGCCTCCGGGCCGACGATGGCAAAGTCAACGCTCTTTTCGTCGGCGTACTGCACGATGGCGGGCACGTCCGTCTCTTTCGTCAAAAGATGATCCTCGGCTTTGCGCCGGATGCCCGGGTTCAGGTTGCCCAGGGCTGCATAGATCTTAGGTTTATAGGCGCTGCGCGCCAGCGCGTCAACGATAGCATTCTCCCTGCCGCCGGAGCCGACTACCAGGACCTTCATGAAAAACAAACCTCACTTCGTATTGTAAAGGGCGGGAGGATAAATAAGCTTAGCGAACAATAAGCTTAGCATCGCCTTCAGGGCTTGTACCCTAAGAGCTCGCTGGACTTGACTAAAGAGCTGACGCGCACGCCTTCCGCTTCGAGGCTTTCGTGGCCGCCCTCTTCCCGGTCGACCACGCAGACCATTGAATCGACGACCAGGCCCGCATCCCTCAGGGTATGAATGGCGCCGAGCGCCCCTCTGGCGGTGGTGACAACGTCTTCAACGACGAAGATCTTCTCGCCCTTCTCGTAGACGCCTTCTATTAATTTGTTGGTGCCATAGCCTTTCTGTGCCTTACGCACGATGACGAAGGGCATGCCGCTCTTCACGCTGGCGATGGCCGCCAGTGGAATGGACCCGATCTCGATGCCGGCGAGCTTCTGCGTGCCGGGCGGGATCATCTTCGAGATGCGCTCCCCGATGGCCTCAAGGCACAGCGGGTTCGTCTCGAAAACGTACTTATCCACGTAATAGCTGCTCTTCCGGCCCGATGACAGGGTGAAGTCGCCGAACTTGACGGCGCCGGTCCGCTTGAGCATTTCGACTAGCTGAGTATCCATGAGTATCACCAGGGCACGTTCTTCTTGCCGATCTTGAAGCCGATGATGTTCGTCGCCAGGTGCAGGAGGGGCGTGATGATCAATACGGTGACCACGATGGCGAGCGTGAAGTTCGAGAAGAACCACGACGTGTCCAGGAGAAGCGTGAGCGCCCACGCGCCTGCGACGAAGTCAAGCTGGTCCGCGATGGGCATCATGGCGCCCTGCTCGAAGCCCAGGCGCCGCTTGAAGAAGCTCTTTACCATGTCGCCCAGAAGCGCGCCCACCGGCATGGTGAACAGCGCCATGTACGAGGCGTGCATGAGCATGTCCGCGCTGACGTAAGCTGCAAGATATGGCGCGATATACGGGGCGATCCAGATCTGAAGGAGCCCCACGATGGCGCCGCAGAGCGAGCCCAGGATGAAGCCCCGGATGGTCTTGCCGTCCCCGAGAATGCGCTTATTGTCCGTAAAATATTTGCCCATATCGATCGGCCGGCCGCCGCCGAGGAGAGCTGCCGCCGGGTTCGCGATATATGCGGGCATCATGAGCCACATGGCCAGTATGATAAGGTCGAGCATTTTTAGCCTCGGGACGGATTTCTACAAGAAATGGCTTATCTTTCTATATCAAGGTTTTTGTGGTGTTCACCACAGTGGCCACAGTGGGATTTTACCACAGTGGGCACAATGGCTATTATATTCACCACAATGGTGCACAGAGGTCACGGAGGGTTGTTATTCACCACAGGGGTACACTGTGGTCACAGTGGTCTTTTTTATAATGGGCCACAGAGGCACCACAGAGGTCACAATGCCCCAATAGCGAGCGGGGTCTGCGAGGGGCGAGCAAAGCGAGTCCCCTTCAGCTTATAAAAATACCTCTGTGACCACCGTGAACCACTGTGGTGAATAAAATCCCACTGTGACCACTGTGGTGAAAAATAAAAAGTCATTGTGGCCTCTGTGGTAATCAACAGACGCGGGGCACGGGGTCGCCGAGGGGCGGCTCGATGAACCGCTGGCCGCCGATGCGGGTCTTCATGATGACGCCGCTTCCCTCTTCCACTGAGCCGATGATGACGGCGTCCTTCCCGTACTTAGTCTTCCGGACGGCTTCGAGGACGGCATCGGCCTTATCGGCCTCTACGCCGATGACCGCCTTGCCCTCGTTGGCCACTTCCATGGGGTCCAGGCCAAGCATGTCGGCCGCGGCACGGACGTCCTGGCGGAAGGGGAGCGTCTCCTCCTGGATGACGATGCGCACGCCGCTCTTCTTCGCCATCTCGTTCAAAACGTTGGCCACGCCGCCCCGGGTGGGGTCCTTCATGGCCGTTATTCCTCCGACGGCGAGCGCCGCCTCCACGGTCTTCCAGATGGGCGCCACGTCCGACTTTAGCTCCGAGCCGAACTTGAAGCCCTCTCGATGCGCTATGATGGCGATGCCGTGGTCGCCGATGGTGCCGGTGACGATGATCTTGTTACCAGGCTTCAGGCCGCAATCCCTTATAGGATTATCTGTTATCCCTATTCCCGACGTGTTGATGATGATACTGTCAAGCGCCTCCCTGGGCAGGACTTTCGTGTCCCCCGTTACCAGGGCGCAGCCCGCCTCCTCCAGGGCCTCGTCCACCGACTTTACGATCTTTTGCAGGTCCTCGATGGGGAAGCCTTCGGGCAGGACAACGCCGTTCGTGAGCGCTATAGGCTTTGCGCCCATCATGGCCAGGTCGTTGACCGTGCCCGAAATGGACAGGCGCCCGATGTCGCCGCCCGGGAAGAAAATGGGCTTGATGACGTGATTATCCGTAGTGAGGACGATGAATTTGTCGCCGAACGGTATGGCCGCGCCGTCGTCCAGCGCCTCCAGGCCGATGCCTCCGGCGTTGTTGTTCTTGATGGTGGCGAACACGCCGCCGATGAGCGACTGCATCATCTCGCCGCCCGCGCCGTGGATCAGGCTTACCTTCTCCGGCATTTTTTGAACTATAGCCACCTTTTCCATATTAGATCTCCAGCTCCATGTTTTTGAGGCAGATGTCCCTGCCTGCCGTTATTTTTAGCGTCATGCCGCACTTCGGGCATGAGCAGGCGAAGCGGTCCTCGATCGGGCCCTTATAGCCGCAGTTCGGGCACTCGCCCACCGCGGGCACGGTCTCGATCCTGAGCTTCGCTCCCTTCATCATGTTATCCTCTATGAGGATGTCGAACATGAACTCTAATTGCTCGGGGTTCACCATCGCCAGCTCGCCGGCCTCTACCGTCACCGCGAGCACCTTTTTGGCGTTGTTCTCGTTCGCCGTCCTCAGGGCCGTATTAACAAGGTCGGTAGCGATACTAAGTTCGTGCATTGTCCATTTCCTCGTTGATGGCCGCCACTTCGTCGAGGACCTTCTTCATTTCCATGGCCTCTTTCTCGTCGACCACCTGGATGGCGAAGCCGGTGTGCACGAGGACCCAGTCGTCTATCTTAGGCTCCTCGAGCAGGTCCAGCCGCACCTCCTGGGTCAGGCCCCCGAAGTCGGCTACGGCGATGTTGCCTTCCTTAATTTCCTTTAACTGAGCCAGAACTGCAAGACACATGATCTGATAACTCCTAAAAAGCCGGTATATCCTCCGGTCCGGCGTTCGTCCTTGATATTTCCCTGGACGTTCAAATACATTTCCATCCACGTGAAACTATGGCGGGCGGGCGACTCGAAGGCTCGTTTTCCGTGTTTTTAAGAGACAACCTCACGGGAAGCGTATATTAAATAATCAAATAATTATATATTAATATTTTTATTAACTTCTTATCGTACTATATTCTATTGAGGGGTAACGATGAAACAAAACACACTTATCGCGATCGTACTGGGAGTCGTCATCGTAGGCGCGGCGGCGCTGGTGGCGCTGAACTATAACTCGCTGGCGCCCGGCGGAGGTAACACGACCCCTACGGCCGCTCCTCCGGCCGTGAAGACGGCCTCGGACGTGCTGGAGAAGTTCGACCTGCTAAAAGCGAAGATCAATGCGTCGGGAATGTGGTTCGGCGGCGCCGCCGTACAGAACCTCATGGGCGACGAGACGGCGATGGTCTACATCTACAAGCCTGCCGGCTCCTCGGACGATGCAGGCCTCATGTCGAAAGGCTTCACTGCCGTATACGACGTGTTCCAGACCCAGGACCCGCTGCTCGTAGGGCTGATCGACACGACCCAGAAGGTCAGCGACCAGCAGTATAAGGTAGACGTATACGCCCTGGAGAGGCCGCTGGTCGAGCTATATGCGGCGGGCAACCTCACGCCGTCCGAGATGGTGAAGAACGCTTTGATAATAACGCCGAACTCCACGAGCCTGCGCGCCAACGCCACGTCCACGAAGCAGGCAACCGCGCTGCCGAAGCCCACGGGCAACTTCACTCCCCCTGCCGACAGGCAGGCATACCTGGTGGAGTCCCTGAACAGGACCAGCTATAAGCCGCTCAGCCTGCAGGTCGGCTCCATGGCCGACGGTGGTAAGGCTGTGAGCCTGGCCTGCTCGATGCCCGGCGGGCTGGACAACGCCCAGAAATACAACGCCATCGAGACGGGCCTGAAGCTTTGCGCCGCCGCATTCGGCGACTACGACCGGTACTACCTCAGCCTGATCTCCGAGCAGGGCAACGAGTACTACGTCATCGACGCCGGCGCCGTGCCCGTCCTGGACTATGGCGAAGGCAGCATCACGCAGGACCAGCTCTACCGGAACATCAACCTGACGTACTACACGAAGTGAGCAACACCGCTCACTTTTTCTCTTTTTTAATGGTACTAACTATTGTTTTCTGATTTTTATAAATCTGAATACCTATCCTTACATTCTATGCCGTTTCGGCGTGTTCTTAACCACAGAGTCACCGAGCGCACGGAGTTTCACAGAGATTTTTTAAAAATGGAGGTCACAGAGGGCACGGAGAACGGGTTTATAACTTTCCTGAGGCACGGAGTCGTAAGAGGCACTGGTGAGGATAAACCTTTTAGTTGTTTATTAATCAACCGTGTCTCTGCCATCTCCGTGCCCCAGGTAAACCAATAAACCGGGCTCTGTGGGCTCTGTGTCTCAAATTATTAAATAAAAACTCTGTGACACTCCGTGGGCTCTGCGCCTCTGTGGTTAAGGACACGCCACGAGGGCATAGCTAGAAAGTGAGAATTCACATCAGCGAAAGGTCATACCAAGATGGCATAAAAGAAAAAGATAATGAACTTAGCATTGGGCTATTTGGATAAATTATTGAACAGTACTTTTGGGATTAGTTTTACTCCGCTAACGCAACCATTATTCCCCTAAAAGAACAACATGGGGGCGTGGACAGGCAGGTCACCTTCGGCTATGGAGAGACGAAAAAGGAGTCGCTGTGCGTCCGCTGCCGGGGCTTCATGGCCCTCTGCGGCAAGCGGGTATGCCCCATCCTGGTGAAGGCGAAGACGTACTTAGACCTGAAAGGCCTGAAGGAGGAGATCTCGGGCTCGGCGCCCCCGGCCGTCTTCGTGGGCAGCTACGGCTACCCGAAGGTCATCGCGGGCCCCCTCATCCCGCCTCTCTACGGCGACACCATGGACATGGACTCCGAAAAGTGGCTTAAGCTGGGCTTCGACGACATTCTCAAGTACCGTTTTCAGCTCGTCAGGAGTAAGTCCGTCATCGATATCACCACCGCCTCGGAGCCCGTCGGGGTACTGGAGAAGGTGCAGGAGATGGTGCTGTCCGAAAAGCCCGTGGATACCGAGGCCGCATTCGAGAAGAAGCCAGACTCCCGGGTGGCGTTCTCCATGCGTGAGGCGCCCTCGGGGCCGTCCGCCGACCTGAAGAGCTTTTCCATCATCGACAACCCCTCCGTACCCAGGGCCGTGGACCGGGTCACCTCTGACACGGACTACAAGGCGGCGCCGGGCGTGCTGGACCTTTTCAAGAGCAACATCGACCAGCGGCAGATCACCCGACTATTCTCGGTCGGCCTCCTGGGCGAGAAGACGAACCGGCGGCTCGTGCCCACGGGCTGGAGCATCACGGCGGTGGACGACATCGTCAGCAAGGGCCTTGTGGATAAGGTCAAGTATTACCCCACCATCGACAAGTACCTCGTTTTCAGCGCCGGAGCCCTGGCCAACAACGTGGTCTTCCTGCTCACGCCCACGCCCTGGATGTTCGAGGGCCTCGAGCTGTGGCACATCAGCGCCCCGAACTGGCACTGCGACTCGGACTTCGAGTTCTACGAGGGCCGCAAGAGCTACGCCTCGACCCTCGCGGGCGCTTACTATGCGGCCAGGCTCCCGGCCGTGGAGTACCTGGAGGCCGCGGGGCGCCAGGCGGGGGCCATCGCATTCCTGGAGGTCATGAACGACTGGATACCGCTGGGCGTGTGGAGGTTCAGGGAGCTGGCAAAGGACGCGCTGGCAGGCCCGCCGCAGGCTTTCGACACGCTTGAACAGGCGCTCGCCGAAGTCGGGAACCGCCTCAACTCTCCCATAAAGCCCTGGCTGGACGCGAGCCGGCTGTACAAATATATGAAAGAACAAAAGAGGCTTTTTGACTTCTTCTGAGAAAATATATTAATTGTATGCCATTAAAAAGTGAATAATCTTTTCCCCCCATAGAAATGTTTATATCAGATAAGCATAAGGTTACTTTCATGAATAAGAAGTCCGCGAGCGACTCCCTCACAAGTAAGATGGAGCTTATCAACAAGAAGGTGAGAGAGATCACCGACCGCCGAAAAGGCGTGAAGGTCACCCGCATCGAGGACGAGCTCGACCGCCAGGAGCTGAAGAGCTATATGCGGCTCATGGGCGTAGAGCATGGCAGCATCAGCCTGGAGTCGGCCGAACAGGAGACGCGGGCCCCCAGGAATAACATTTTCTACGCGACCGTCGCCGGCGAGGCGCTCATCGAGGCCGCGCTCATCTTCATCGCTGCATCCTATCTTCTTAGTCCGGCCCCCACGGCCCTGGACTATCTCATCGCCGCGACGCTCCTTGGCATGTTCAGCTACATGGCCTATGTCATGTACCGGTACGTCAAGAGCAGATGAGCCTTTTTACCAGGACCCATAATTTAATATTTTCGTGCCGCATACTCGTTCACGCATGCGCAGGAAGCTATCGGAGGACATTGAGGCCGCCATCAAGAACGATAACACGGCTTACGATAGCTCGCTCTCGCCTTTTGCGGCAAAGAACTCGGCCGCCGACCGCCGGAGGCCCGACCATGAGGACATCCGCAGGCCATTTTTCCACGACGGCGACCGCATCATGCACTCCCGGGCCTACGCCCGGTACATCGATAAGACCCAGGTATTCTACCTGATCAAGAACGACCACATCACTCACCGGGTCCTCCATGTCCAGCTTGTCTCGAAGATAGCGCGCATGATCGGCCGGGGATTATTACTGAACGAGGACCTCATCGAGGCCATAGCGCTGGGCCACGACATCGGCCACGTCCCATACGGGCACGACGGGGAGAAGTACCTGTCCGCCGAGTGCCGGAGGCACGGCATCGGCAGCTTCCGGCATAACGTGCAGAGCGTCCGTGCGCTCGACCGGATCGAGGATCTTAATTTAACGCTGCAAGTTCTGGATGGCATCCTGGCCCACAATGGCGAAGCTCACGACCTTTTAATAAAGCCCGCGTTCGGTAAAACCTGGAAGGCCTTCGAAGGCGAGGTGAAGCTTTGCGAAGGCACGAATGACGAACACTCGGGCATCCTGCCCATGACGCTCGAAGGCTGCGTCGTCCGGGTCTCGGACACCATCAGCTTCATAGGCCGGGACATCGAGGACGCCATCACTATAGGCCTAATTCGCCGCGAGGAGATCCCGGAGGAGTGTGCCCAAGTGCTGGGCGACAACAACCGGGACATCGTGAACAACCTGGTCATCGACGTCATCGAGAACAGCTATGGAAAAGACTACGTCGCCCTGAGCGGCTACACGGCCGCCGCCCTCCAGAAGCTGAGAGAGTTCAATAACACGGACATTTACAACAACCCTAAGATCAAGTCCGAGGCAGGGAAGGTCGGGCGCATGTTCTCAATGCTCTTCCAGACGTTCCTTGAGGACCTGGAGAAGGGAGATAAAAGCTCCCGCATCTACAAGAATTACCTGGACACGTTCCCGGAAGAGAAGTTAAAAAGGTACCTGGATGATACGCCCAACGCCGGCATTGTGAGGGATTTCATCTCCGGCATGACGGACGACTACTTCAACGACACGTTCCGGGAAATTTACCTGCCGACCAAGCGCCGGCTATAGGATCTTTTTCCCGAAGGCCGAGCTTATCAGACCGATGGCGAGCTTACCCGTGACGTTCTGCCGGTCAAGAATGGGGTTCAGCTCAACGACCTCTAACGACTTCAAATTCGGGCACTCGGAGATCATCTCCATGGCCAGGTGGGCCTCGCGATAGGTCATCCCGCCCTGCACGGGCGTGCCCACGCCGGGCGCCTCCATGGGGTCCATGACGTCGATGTCGAAGGAAACGTGAAGGGCATCCGTGCCGTCGCAGGCGATCTTCAGGGCCTTCTTCATGATCTTGTGCATGCCCTGCTCGTCGATGTCCCGCATCGTAAAGACCGTCACGTTCGACTTTTTCAGCAGCTCCCGCTCTAAAGGATCCAGGTCACGGGCGCCGATGAGGACACAGTTGGCCTCGGAGACGCTCGTCCTGACGCCCAGCTTGCCGACCAGGTTCTTCGAGCCCCGGCCGCAGGACGTGGCGAAGCTCATGCCGTGGATGTTGCCGCTGATGGTCGTATCTTCCGTATTGAAGTCGCCGTGGGCGTCGATCCAGATGATGCCGATCTTATTATAGAAGGTGCTCAGGGCCGCGGTCGTGCCCATGGCGATGCTGTGGTCGCCGCCGATCACTAAAGGAAAATACCCGTCGGCGATGCTCCTGCCCACGAAGTCCCTCACGCGCTGGCAGGCGAAGATGACCTCCTCGTAGTTCTTCAGCCGGGAATCGTATTTTTTCTTCGGGGGCCGCGGGGGCAGCATGATGTTGCCCGTATCCTGCACGTCGATGCCCAGCTTCTCCAGCGCCTCGACAAGCCCGTCGTTCCGCAGGGCGTCGGGGCCCATGTCGATGCCCCGCCTGTCTGCGCCCAGGTCCAGTGGAACGCCTACAATGCGGACCTTGCCGATGACGTCGTCTTTTTTAGACATCGCGTCCTTCTTATCCTTCAGTGTCGATCGCTGCCTATGACCTTGCATAATTCTCAAGTACCTTTTTTTCGGCCTTTCTCAGGTGCTCGACCGCGGTAGAGGCCGATATGTTTAATATTTTGGCCACGTCCTTGATGGATGCGCGGCGGGGCGTGTCGAAGTAGCCCATCTCGACGGCCGTCCTCAGCGTGCTCATCTGGCGCTCCGTGAGCCCGATGTCGGGCTCCGTGCCCTCAGAATTCCGGATGTAGGCGATGTCGGCGCACTCCTCGAGGCCGGCCACGACCTCCTGGAGCTCGTCCCTCGTGGGGGCCATGATGTGCCAGTTCTCGATCCCGTCTTTCACGACCGTCGGGCCGATGAATACACAGTTCTTTCTAATAATGTTGTCGATGATGGACCCCTGTTCGGCCCACGTGATGACATCCGCCCTGTCGGCGGATCGGGACAATATTGCGTACTTCCTGATCTGCGGGGCCGACTTCAGGAAAGCCTCCAGCTCCCCGATGCGCGGGCTGATAATGGTCTGATACCCGTAGAGCTGGTTATTCGGGAGCACGTAGGTGTACTTCACGACGATGGTCGCCGACAGCTTCTTAGAAAGAGCGGAGTGCCAGCAGTCCCGATGCCTTAAGCCAATGCTGAGCGCGGTTGACATAAATATACTAAACCGTATGTGTTCGGTATACCATTTAAAGTCATTGGTCGAGAATTATATTACAGGTGGAATCACATGGTCAAGATCTATTATGATAAGGACGCCGATCTCAAGTACCTCAAGAATAAGAAGATCGCCGTCATCGGATACGGAAGCCAGGGCATGGCACAGTCCCAGTGCCTGAAGGACTCGGGCCTGGACGTCGTCGTGGGCCTCAGGAAGGGCGGCGCATCGTGGGCGCAGGCGAAGAAGGACGGCCTGGCGGTCGCGACCATCGAGGACGCGGCAAAGGCAGCCGACGTAGTCCAGATGCTCATCCCCGACGAGCTCCAGGGGAAGGTCTACCGGGAGCAGATCGAGCCATACATGAAGAAGGGCAAGACCCTGATGTTCTCGCACGGCTTCAACATCAACTACAACATGATCAAGCCCGGCGAGGGCATCGACATCGTAATGATCGCCCCCAAGAGCCCCGGCCATTTAGTGAGAAGGATGTACCAGGAAGGCAAGGGCGTTCCCTCTCTAATCGCGGTCGAGAAAGACTACTCGGGCAAGGCGCACCAGACGGGCCTGGCCTACGCGAAGGGCATCGGCTCCACGAGGGCGGGCGTCATCGAGACCACCTTCAAGGAGGAGACGGAAACGGACCTGTTCGGCGAGCAGGTGGACCTCTGCGGAGGCGTCACCGAGATGGTCAAGGCGTCCTTCGAGACGCTGGTGGACGCGGGCTACCAGCCGGAGATAGCGTATTTTGAAACGCTGCACGAGCTGAAGCTGATCGTGGACCTCATGTACGAGGGCGGCATGACCAACATGTGGGACAGCGTGTCGGACACGGCCCAGTACGGCGGCCTCACTCGCGGAAAGCGCGTCATCAACGACCAGAGCCGCCTGGAGATGTGGCGGACCCTCGAGGAGATCCAGGACGGCCGCTTCGCGAAGGAGTGGGTGCTGGAGAACATGGCCGGGAGGCCGGTGTTCAACAAGCTCACCGAGATGGATGCGGAGCATCCCATCGAGACGGTCGGCAAAGAGCTGCGCTCCATGATGCCGTGGCTCAAGAAGAAATAATATCCTTTTTCATGTGCCCGCCTTCCGGCGGGTGCACCTGCCTTTCGGCAGGTCGCCCTATTTTTCCATGAAATTATGCGCTAAAAGCTATTAATTTTTATATAAATGCTTCTCCAAAGTTGAGTTGGTAAAACTACTTAACAGGGGTGGATTGTTGATGAAGAGATTGATCAGTGTAGCATTGATAGCCGTCATTCTACTGGCGGGCATCGGGATGGCTGCGGCGCAGTACCAGGGCGGTATGCAGCCGGGCGGAGGACAGCAGGGAGGGGCGCAGACGCTGAACATCCCGCCGGCGCCCGAGAAGGCGAAGGCCGACATGCAGTACGGCAACACCGCTAGGGCCGCCATCATCGGCGAGCGCCTGTCCCAGGCGGCCGAGGGCAACGCGAACGTGTTCATCACCGAGAACGACGCCGTCACAGCCAGCGTGTACCTGCAGAAGGACGCGAGCCCGTACGACCTCGCCGGCACCATGGCGAACTTAACGTACATGCTCGCCGACCTGTACAGCACCATGACCGAGAAGGGCGACAGCAATATCCTGCTCAAGGTCTACGACACGTCGAATAGCGCCATCATCGACGCGCAATTCAACACTGCGAAGAACGCCTTCGACTACTTCGACGTCAAGGAGAGCGCCGCCGCCTCTCAGCCGCAACAGCCGGCCGCGGGACAGCAGCAATACGGCACGCAGCCGTACGGGACAGGCCAGATGCCGATGAGATAAAGATATTTTCTAAATTTTTTAATTTTTGGGTGGTTGATAAAATACAATCCTCGTTAGTGACCCGGGTGAGAATCTATTAATGAATATTTTTTGCATCTTTAAGGCACTAAGCTGACGGAGGCACTATTCTCACCACAATGGCACGGAGTTCACGAAGGCTCACTAAGACTTTTTTTTAGATGGAGGGACAGAGGTCACAAAGCCCGGTTCATTGGCGTTAGGGCACAAAGGATACAATGGCACAATGGAATGAACATGCGAACACTTTTTGCCATCGTGTCATTGTCCCCTTCGTGCCTCTTTACACAAAAAGCCTGCTCTGTGGCCTTGGTGACTCACATTTAAAAGAAAGCTTTGTGAAACTCAGTGGGCTTCGTGCCATTGTGGTGAAAATAGTGGCTCCGTAAGCTTAGTGGCTTAAAAACCAAATGGTATTACAACATAAGATATACAGGCAGGAGATTCTGGGTCTATATCATCGATCCACGCCTATAGGATACTGGAAAAGATATCTTATTTTCAACCGGGCAAAGTATATCCTTTTAAAAACATAATACAAGCCTGTCAAAGAAAGGTAAAGTATAACTAGTAGGTGTGGCATTTGAAGGAATATCCAAAATGTCCGTACATCGTCACGTGCTCTATCACCGTCTCTGACGGCATGGCGTTCTCGTGGACGTGCCTCCGCCTCAGGAGGACCGTGGGGAGGGCGCAGTGCGAGCAGTGCGAGCGGACCATTTTAAAGATAATAGACTACCAATGCCGCTAAAAAAGGAGGTGACTCAAGATGAGAAAAACAGTGCTGTTCAAAATGGACGATTACAAGAAGCACCCCGAGCACACCATCAAGCTGATCATTCACTCGGCGAACATGGGGAGGCTGGAGGAAGGTACGCTTGAGAGGATTAAGCAGGCCGACCCCAACGCCAGCATCGAAGTATGGCATGCGGTCGTCGGGCAGAACACCGCGGAGATAACGATCTCCCGCCAGAAGTCCGAGGCGACCATCATCACCATATAAGAGGAACTAATGTGGTTTCGGGCTTATTAATAGCCCGATCCCCTCGATTCTATTTTATTGCCTGTCTTTCCGGTAAATACACGCTATATCTTTGCCGGATGGTTTTTGGCCTTACTATACCACGGCTAATGCCGTTCGGCCCGGGAATAAATAGCCATAATAAGGACGTTCTGGTTAAATGGAGCCATTTCTTAAGGCATCTGGTTTAACCTGATGCTTTCGTGAACCGGCCCGGATATAGCTCTGTAAGGCAAAATTATGGCGCCGACGCTATCCGATTTAAAACGAAATCGGCAGAGGCAAATGTATATATGCGACCACAGCCTATCTTACTATGCAGTAGTAATAAAAAAAGCCCCAAAGAATAGGGGTTAGTGGCAGTAAAAATGCCCAAAAAAGGATGTGAAAACTATGAATACCGTTAGCGTCAATACGACGCAGCTGTTCGGCATCGTGCTGGGCCTGCTCGTGACCGTTGCGGCTATCATAGTCAACGTAAGACTATTCGGAAGTGACCTGTCGTTAATCAACGTGGCGTCGTACATAACGCTCGGCGGGCTGGTCGTCCTTTCCATGATGATCGCGGTAAAGGACTGAGCACGCCCTGCGGCCCATGCACTTTTTCTTAAAAAGCGCATCGATAGCCGGGGCTGTTGTCCCCGGTGCAAATTTTTTACCGTCCCGTAAATTCTGTCGACGTTTTTAATGTCCCGTTCAAAAGACGCGGGCGCATTTTTAAGTGGCTCGATTAATTTCCGAAACTATATAAATCGACGGTTAAAATATTTAGTGGAGCACTTATGACGAAGATCATGGTGGTCGACGACGAGCCCGACCTGCTCGAAGTGGTCAAGCTGATCCTGGAGAGCGACGGCTACCAGGTCGTCACCGCGAACAGCGGCCAGGAGGCGCTCGATAAGATCGAGAAGGAGATGCCCGACCTGGTCTTACTGGACATCATCATGCCCAGGAT
Organism: Methanocella paludicola SANAE; assembly: GCF_000011005.1. Taxonomy (NCBI): domain Archaea; kingdom Methanobacteriati; phylum Methanobacteriota; class Methanomicrobia; order Methanocellales; family Methanocellaceae; genus Methanocella; species Methanocella paludicola. The sequence goes on along the minus strand of NC_013665.1, from coordinate 2,539,720 downwards.
GGACGGCTGGGAGGTGTTCTCCCGCATCAAGGGCAACACGAAGACCCACGATATCCCGGTCATCATGCTCACGGCCAAGGACCAGCGGATCGATAAGCTGATCGGCCTGCACGTGGTCAGGGTGGACGACTATATTACGAAACCGTTCGGCCGGGCGGAGCTCCTGGAGCGCATCAAGCGAGTGCTCGAGGAAAAGCACAAGGTGGCCCAGTAAGCATCCCGTGATAAGCTTTATAACCCAGCACGGGCTTTTTTACACCATAATTTCGAGAGAGGCACGCTTATTTCATGAAAGAGGAAATGTCGAGCGTCGACGTTTACGCCGTGGTCATGGAGCTCCAGTTCTTGATCGACTCGAAGCTCGAGAAGGCCTACCAGCATACCGCCGACGAGATCCGCTTAAAACTGCAGGAGTTCAAGACCGGCAAGTACGACCTGATCCTTGAGGCCGGTAAAAGATTACACCTCACGGAGCACCCGAGAGAATCGCCAAAGCTGCCGCCGTCATTCCCGATGATGCTGCGGAAGTACATGATGGGCGGGCGCATCACCAGGATAGCGCAGCATAACTTCGACCGCATCGTGGAGATCGACGTGGTCCGGGCGGGCGTGATGAACACGCTGGTCGCCGAATTGTTCAGCCAGGGCAACGTCATTTTACTGGACCAGGACCGCAGGATCATGATGCCCCTGCGCTCCCTGAAGATGAAGGACAGGGACGTCCTGCGGGGCGAGCAGTACGAGTTCCCTCCCCCGCAGTTGAGCCCTCTTGATGTGACTGTGGAATCGCTTAAAGCCCTTTTTGAGAGATCGGACCGGGACCTGGTGAGGACGCTGGCCACAGAGACGAGCATCGGGGGCATGTACGCGGAAGAGGCGCTGGCCCTGGCGGGCGTGGACAAGAACAAGCCCGCAAAGAGCCTCGTGGACAGCGAGATCCAGCTCGTCGTGAACGGGCTGAACGAGCTGTTCAGGCCCCTCAAGGAGGGCACCCTGAGGCCGAACATCGTGCTCAAGGACGGCAAAGACGTGGATGTGCTGCCCATCGAGCTCAGCCGCTATGCGGGTTACCAGAAGGTCTACTTCGAGTCGTTCAACAAGGCGCTGGACGAGTACTACAGTAAGCACATCGTGGCCGAGGCGAAGGCAGAGGTCGTGGAGAAGAAGGCCGAAAAACTAGGGGTACTGGAGCGGCGCCTGAAGCAGCAGGAAGATGCCATCGCCAAATTTGAAAAAGAAGAGAAAGAGTATGTCCGCAAGGGCGAGCTGATATACGCCGAGTATGGGGCGGTCGACGACATCATCAAGGTCATCAAGGGCGCCCGTTCCAGGGGCATCTCATGGGACGATATCCGTAAGATACTCAAAGATGCCAAAAAGGCGGGCAACCCGGCAGCATCGATGATACAGTCCGTGGACCCGGCTGCCAACACAGTCGCCGTGAAGTTCCCCGAAGCCACCATCAATATTAACGTGGACCTTACGGTTCCCCAAAATTCTCAAACGTACTACGATAAGGCTAAAAAGGTCCAGTCCAAGAAGGACGGCGCACTCAAGGCCATCGAGGACACGAAGCGGGCAATGGCGAAGGAGATGCCCCGGGAAAAGCCGGCCGAGCCAAAGAAGCCCGCCGTAAAAATGAAGCCCCGTAAGCCGAAGTGGTACGAAAAGTACCGGTGGTTCTTCACCTCGGACGGCTTCCTTGTCATCGCGGGCAGGGACGCCGACCAGAACGAGGAGATTGTCAAGAAGTACCTGGACAAGAAGGACATATTCTTCCACGCGCAGGCGTTCGGCGCTCCCATCACCGTGGTCAAGACCGAAGGCCGGGAGATCACGCCCGAGGCCATCGCCGAGGTGGCCCAGTTCGCCGTGGCGTACTCGTCCGTATGGAAGTCCGGCCAGTCGTCCGGGGACTGCTTCTGGGTCCGCCCCGAGCAGGTGAGCAAGACCCCGGAATCCGGCGAGTACGTGGCCAAGGGAGCGTTCATCATAAGGGGCGACAGGAACTACGTGAAGAACGTGGAGGCCCGGGCGGCCGTCGGCATCAGGTTCGACGAGACCGGGTGCTACGTCGTAGGCGGGCCCGTGGCCGCAGTTAAGGCGAGGGGAAAATACAGCGTCGTCGTCGAGCCCGGCGAGTTCAACCAGGGCGACATCGCTAAGAAGATATACCGCTACTTCCTGGAGCACTCGGGCGAGGATGACTCTAAGGCAATACGGCAGGCGGCTTCGCCCGACAAGGTGGCCCCGTTCCTCCCGCCCGGGGAATCCCGGATAGCGCAATAATCGAGGATAGTGCAATGAAGGTCAACAAAGAGGAACTGAGAGGAGACTACGGGGAGATATCGCTTACACCCGAGTCCCTCGACGACCTCTGGCATTTAAAGTACGTCATCGAGCCCGGCGACATGGTGTTCTCGCTGACCTTCCGTGTCCTGGACAGCGCCACCGATAAGCTCAGGCCCGAGAAGATGGACAAGAGGCCTGTGAGGCTGGGCGTCAGGGTCGAGTCCGTCGAGTTCCACAAGTTCTCGAACCGGCTGCGCATCAAGGGCACCATCATCTCCGACCTGGACACGGGGATGTACCACACGCTCAACATCGAGCCGTACTCTGAACTGTCCATCATCAAGCACTGGAAGCTCGACCAGATCGAGCGTATCAGGGACGCCATCGAGGAGGCGAAGCTGCCCGAAATAGAGATCGTCACCATCGAAGAAGGCGAAGCGGCTATCGGTTTCCTCAGGCAGTACGGGGTGGAAGAAGTATCGAGGATCAGGCAGTCCTCGTCCGGCAAGCGGGAGGGCACGGACGCCAGGTCCGAGTTCTTCGGCGAAGTGGCCGCACAATTAAAGAATGCCGACAAGGTCAAGACGTTCGTGGTCGCCGGCCCCGGCTTCATCAAGGACGACTTCGTCAAGTTCCTGAAGAACCATGCCAGGGAGGTGGCCGACAAGGTCATCGTGGAGGACACCTCATCCATCGGCTCTTCGGGCTTCCAGGAAGTCCTCAGGCGCGGGGCCATCGAGCGCGTCGCCCAGGAGATGCGCATATCCCGCGAAGCTAAGCTCATCGAGCGACTCCTGGTGGAGATCGCGAGCGACGGCAAGGCGACGTACGGGTACGCCCAGACGAAGAACGCCGTGGGCATCGGCGCCGTGGAGGTGCTGCTCATCGCCGACGAGACGCTGAGGAATTATAGAGAAAAGGGCGAGGCCGACATCGAGCGCATGATGAAGTCCGTGGAGCAGTCCCGGGGTAAAGTGGTCATTTTTTCGACGGAGTTCGAGCCGGGGCAGCGCCTGGAAAAGCTGGGCGGCGTGGCGGCGCTCCTGCGGTTTAAGGTAAGTGAATAAGCTTTATTATCAAATAGCCCATAACATGCCTGAAACGGTGTTTATATGGGCCTGTTTAGCGATATTAAAGACATCTTCAAGAGGGACCTCAAGCTATTCGTGATCATAAATATCATCTATTTTGGTACAGTCATCCTGGGAGCGGTCATCGCCCTGGCCATGCCCGACCTGCAGATGAGCCTGATCATGGCGGCCGGCCAGACCTTCGGCTCCGGCAGCCCCCTGGGCGGCGTCGGCGAGGCATACCTGTCCGGCAATATCCCCATGGCTGCCCTGTATACGTTCATCACGAACTTTTTCCTGGGCACGCTGGCCGCTCTCACGATCCCATCGCTGATCCTGCCATTCTGGGCCGTGCTCATGGGCGCCTATCGGGCTCTCCTGTGGGGCATCATGCTTATCATACCGGTGCCGGGCGTCCTGCCGTTGAGCACCGTAGTGCCGCATTACCTGACCATACTTCTGGAGGGCGAGGCGTACATAGTCGCCATCTTTGCCTGCACCCGGGGGCTGGTCGCTCTCATAAGGCCGAAAAATTTCGGCATGGACTCCAGGCTTAAAGCTTACTGGCAGTCCATCAAGGACAACGGCAAGCTATTGCTCATAGTCATCGCTCTCCTGGCGGTGGCCGCGGTCTATGAGGCGTGGGAGGTCACCTTCTTCGCGGGGCTGGCCGGAGGAGTGGTGGCCGGTGGGCAGTTCGGCTTCTATGACGAGGAGTTCGGCCCCGACTCCAGCTATTCGAACTGGACGCAGAACATCCTGGTGAACACCTCGGAATGGAGCTCTTTTAACGTCGGCGCCGGAAAGCTCATGAGGACACAGGTAGTGACCAATGGCACCCCGGTGGACGTCATGATCCTGGACCGGGGCAATTTGACAGCGTTCAGCGCCTCGCCTGATAGCGGAGGATGGAGCGCCTGCGTGATGAAAAAGGACGCGGTGAACGAGACGTTCGACTTCATTCCGCCGCAGGACGGCACATACTGGGTGGTCATGCGAAACACGGGCGAAAAGGACGCGAAGATACACATGCAGGTGAGGTATAAGCGCTGATGACCGCCGGTGTAACCCGTGCCATGCGGGAGCCAAATAATATAAGGGATGAAACGCCATAGGGGGTCACCGTGAACAACCCGCTAAGCGATGCCATCGGCATCATGAAGAAGGACTGGAAGCTCCTGGCCGGCCTCAACGCGCTATATCTCTGCGTGCTCGTCGTGGGGGCCGTGTTGGCCCTGATAAGCCCGGGCCTGCAGCTATCCATGGTCAGGTATGTCGGCGCCGAGACCATTGGCGGTCCGCTCACGAACCCCTCGGGCGTCACGGACGCCCTGGCCGTGATGGCCGGCGGCCTCGTCTCGAGCTTCCTGCTGAACACGCTCGGGATGATCACGATCCCTTCAGCGGTCCTGCCGATATGGGGTCCTATTATTGGAGGGGCACGGTTTTTCATATGGGGAGTAGCCTACGTCCTGCCACTTGAAGGGGTGATGACCCCTGGTGAACTTATTCCCCAGTACCTGGCAATAATCCTGGAGGGCGAGGCATATATCATCGCCATCTTCGCATGCGTCCGGCAGCTCTCCGTGGCCGCCGGGCACATGGAGGCAGGCTACCAGTGGATGCTTAAGATGTACGGCGCAGCGGTCCTCGAGAACCTGAAGCTGCTCGCCGTCGTGCTCGTACTGCTCACTGCATCGGCAATTTACCAGGCGTTCGTCATCCCGGTACTCAATGGAATGCTATAGGAAACGGTTATAAATTCCAGAATGCTTATGTATCATAAAAATGGTGTAAGGGCGTGAAATATATGAGGTTACTGAACGGCATCCGGGGGGCTGTAAGGTTACCTTCTATGGACCGGCCGCTGATAAACAAGGGAAGGCGCATAGGGCGGAATATACTCAATGCTACGGAAGGCTATGAGGAGCAGGTGTACAGCGTGATATCCAGGCACCAGTTCCCGCGCATCGACGTCTACCCGAACTCGGGCTACAAGACCGCCATCTACAGGGCCTCGGAGCCTTCGCCGTGCCTCGATGAGATCTTTTATAAATGCGAGAACCTGCTGCCATACGGCAAGGAATACTGGTTCGCGATCTTCACCGCGATTGACAAAAAGAAGAACCCCATGCAGCTCATCTCCTCTTTCGGCCGGAGGAACTCCCGCACGTCCGTCGACAACGTCGAGATCGCCGTCGATAGCCCCGGGCAGGGCATGGCCCGAACCGGCGGGTTCGTCTGGTGCTTCGACGGTAAAAAGAAGCTTACCGTGCCCACTGTAGAGACGATGACCAGCATTTCCGGTAATTCGATATCTTCCGCCGGCAACGGGCTGAACATCGACATTTCGGGCACCGTGCCGCAATACCGCGTGAAGGTGGACAGCGAGGCCATCAAATGCGATTTTAAGCTCACAAAGCCGGCCTCGGGCTACGATACCGAAGTGCTCAACGAGCTCAAGATGAAGCTGAACTACCAGGTGTATAACCTGTACTACGACTTCGACGGCATGCTGAACGGAAAGGAGTACAGCGGCCGCTGCTATCTGCAGAAGGTCCTGCTGACGACGCCCCTGGTGCCCTGGTACTGGTCCCGGTTCGTGTTCAAGGACGGCTCGTCCTTCGTGTTCTTCAAGCCCTACTTCGGCACCCACGACCTGAACTACCCGCTGAGGAATAAGGGCGCCTTTTACTCGGCCTCCGAGGATAAGCTCTACTGGGTCCATAACATCGACGTGAAGCACGATAATAAGATGAAGAACTGGAAGATATCCAGCCAGGGAGAGGGCTACTCGCTGAGCATGGCGGTGAAGGCCTACGCCGACCACGGGTTCAACTTCCGCTACGGCGGCGTGTTCAACTATAACGAGCATATGGTCAACGTCCGGAAGTTCGACTTCAAGTCCGGCGATTCGAATATCGGCCTTAAAAAGCTCGGCACAGGCGCCGGTATCGTCGAGGACGCCACAGGACTGCTCATATAGGTAAGCAAGCCCTTGCTCAGCTTTAAAAAGCGAAATAATTTCTATTTTATGTTCAGTTTACCCAATAAATTGTAGTGTAAACGAGAAAAGCTATATACTTTAGTTTATTTGATTAATTCTGATATCATGATGACCGAGAGGCGCATAAAGGTCGATTTCCCGAATATCGACCTCACGCCCGATGACATATCGGGCTATTACCTCGATGCCGGGGCCGACATCGTCCAGAGCGGCGAAGTAGCCGACGTGGACGAGTTCATTAAGAACCTCGAGGAATATAACAAACTCCAGTACAGGCTGATGGATAAGACCGACCGCCTCTGCGAATCCATGGAGCACATGCTGGATAATGAGTTCGTCATAGTCAACGACCTCAACCCTATCTTCGAGGAGGTCGACCAGATCACGGAGCGCATGGAAGACATGAAGTACTTCATCCCCCGTGATGAGGTGTTAGAGGTCCTGGAAAAGTACCTGTCCCTGCACCAGCGGCTCTTCGATAAGCCCGTCTTCTACGTGGAGAGCGGGTGGGATGTCATACAGGATTACGGCCTGTAAATCAAACTTTTTTTTAAAAAGAGTTTTAAACTTTTGCCTTCCTGCGACCAACTTTGGCTGTTACGGAGGGCTCCTTAGCCTTAACGATAGCCTTGCCGTTAACTTCCCTCTTGAGCTCGCCGAAGGTGGCGATGCGCTCGGCGAAGGCGTTGTGGCGGTGGATGCTCTCCTCGTTGACCTGCTTTATCGTTATAGTCGCATCGTCGCTCAGGTCGGGGAACTTTTGCACCAGGTTCTTGGCCATGGCGCGCACGCAGTCCTCCACGAACTTCGGGTTCTGGTGGGCGGTCCTGACCACGTACTCCTCGTCCTGGCGTTTCAGTAACTCGAACATCCGGCAGCTCATGGACTGCTCGATTATGTCGATGATGGACTCGATGGAGATGCGCTTATTTTCGCCATCACGGTGGTCGGCGAACTCGATCTTTATGGACCCGATGCCGCGCTGGTTGTGCGTGGGCATGGGCATATCCTCTAAAAATTCGTCGATCTGTCCCTGCTTTATCCCCAGCTTGCGCAGCTTCTGCTCGGCCTCGGCCTTCATGATGTCCTGCGCGCACGGGCAGGCGGTCATGGCGATGACACGGGCGCCGATCCCCTTGCTGATGAGTCCGTCCCGCAGGGCCACGGCATCCGCGCAGATATCGTAAACTTCCTGGCACTCCATGTTCGTCACGGGCGAGCGGCGCTTCATCATGTATTCTCCCTGCATGCTCACCTCGGCACGGGATGCGTAGTCGTGCTTTGCCAGAAGCTCCTTCGACACGTCGACGCACAGGTCCTCGATCGCGTAGACGGGCTCCTTGATGGCGTCCTCCAGGACCTTGTCGATGGCCGCGAGGTTCCGGGAAAGGTTGGCGCCTTTACGGTCCGAGGGTAGATCCACAAAAATGTCGAAGGTGGGTATGAGGATGATCGGCCTCTTGGGACCGCGGGCGATCTCTACCATCTTTTTAACTTCGGTGACGCCTACTTTCGTGAGGCTGATCTTGACGTCGGGGTTTCCGGCTTGCACGTCGGGTAATATCAAGAATGTTCACCTTTGGGATGTTGTTATAAGGCTTTGAAGTACGATAAGGTTTACCGTACGCAGGAGAAGCCATAAGGTTTGTCGTATGGGTGCCTGACATCCCATTTAATACGTGCTTCATTTATTAACTTTGTCCAATGCCAGGCAATCGCCGAGCGCCGAGGATATAAAGGCTCTCGCGGCCTCCACCTCTTCGGGGGTCATCTCGTCCCGGGCCCTGCCGCGGAACGACTTTTCAACCAGCTTCGATGCGAAGTTTTCGCCGAAGATGAGGGCGATCATGCTCTTCCAGCTCCTCACGAGGCGGTCCACGTCCGCGGCCGGCACATAAGGCCTGATACACGTCCTCGCCTCCCGCCTTGCGAACGTAAGCCGTATGGACCGGGAAAGGCTCACGGGAGAAATATTGGCCGAAAATTTCACGGCAACGGCCATGTCCCCATAATCGTCCTTGACCACGAGCACGCTGCCCTCTTCCTCCTCGATGAGCATCTCGCTCGCCCTGAGGCGGCTCATTCGCTCCGCGAGCCAGCCGATGTCCTCGGGATAGCTCCGGCCGCCCGACGAAACGATGACTTTCCCGATGCCGGGGAAGACCTCAGAAATGCCCTTTTCCAGCGAGCTATGCCATGCCGCAAGGTCGTCTGACATGTGTTAACCCCTTAACTGATTAAGTTACAACAAATTATAAATAATATGCGCATTACTTATTTACAAATATACGAAAATAACTTTCGGTGTTACAATGAGCCTTGCACGGGATGCACTACTGGGCGTGGACGACGACGGGCCAAAGAAGAGCCTGCTAACGGGCATGATCGATCGCAGCGAGGCCGGGCCGGCGGATGCGGAAGAGCCGGTGCCTGCCGCCGGCGGCATAGAAGTCGTGAAAAGCTACCGGATCGACGATAACTGCAGCGTACAGATACTGTGGGACCCCGGGTCGGGTAAGTGCCGGTACGACCTGATCGAGCCTTCCATTACGGGGGACGAATGCAAAATATACGAGGCCATCGTCGCCGAGCTTCATAAAAAGCCCCGCTCTGAGCTGGAGACGATGAAAAAGTCCGGGGGCAGGGAGCGCATACGCCAGAAGTTCGAGCGCCTGTGCAGGGAAAGGAACGTGCCGGCGACGCTGAAGGAAAAGATGCGGTACTTCATCGAGCGGGACTTCCGGGGATACAAGAAGATCGATGCCCTGCTCAAGGACGAGAACGTCGAGGACGTGAGCTGTAACGGGTACGGAAGTCCCGTCTACGTGTACGTGCCCGAGTACGAGTCCATTCCCACCGGCATATCGTTCGGGAGCGAGGAGGAGCTTGATGACTTTATTCTTTATTTAGTTCAGAAGGGCGGTAAGTCCATCAGCGCCGCCCACCCCATCCAGGACGTGTCGCTGCCCGACGGCTCCCGTCTAAACGGCACGATATACCGGGAAGTAAGCTCCAACGGCTCGACGTTCTCGATACGGGTGGCGAACCGAACGCGAAGGGCGGCGGAGCTGCTGAGGCAGCGAACCTTCTCGCCCGAGTCTCTGGCCTTCCTCTGGCTGGCCATGGAGAACCGGTGCAGCATGGCCTTCATCGGGGGCACGGCTTCGGGCAAGACGGCCGCGCTGAACGCCGTCGTGGGATCCATCACCGACAGGCACAAGATCGTCACTATCGAGGATACCCGGGAAGTGAGGCTTGCGTCGCAGAACTGGACGCCTTTAGTCGTGAGAGAGTCGGGCGAGTCCCCCATCACCGAGTTCGAACTGTTACTGGCGGCGTTCCGCCAGAGGCCCGAGTACGTCATCGTCGGGGAGGTCAGGACCCCGGAGGGCGCCAGGGCGGCCATTCACGGCATCAACTCAGGCCACACGGTGCTCATGACCTTCCACGCGGACTCCGCCTCGAGCTTTTTCAACCGGGTCATGAACGCCCCGTTCAACATCCCCCCGCACACCGCGGCCAGCCTCTCGCTATGCGTCAACCTGGCCATGGTGAGCATACAGTCCGGCCCCGTAGACGTCAAGGTCAGGCGCTGCCGCTCCATCAGCGAGATCGGCGGCGTGAACGAAGACGGCACCCTGATGATCCGCGAGCTCTTCGAATGGGACCCCGCAGGCGACTCCATATCCATGACGGCCCCGCGCTCCTCGGTGCTCGACCGCATCAAGCGCGACCGGGGATGGGACGACGGCAGGCTCGTCGAAGAGCTCAGCTCCCGGGCCTCTGTGCTGCGGTGGATCGGCGAGAACTGCGTCGTCGACGAGTCCCGGGTCAAGAAGATCGTGGAGTCATTCCACAGGGACCGTAAGGGCCTGCTTCGGTTCATGAAAAAGCATTCCTCTTTTGAAGGGGACATAGCGCTGGGGGACTTCTCCTATGACTGACCCGCTACGGAACGTCTCAGCGCTGATGGCCTTCCGGGCCAAAAACCTTCGCTCGAACTACGAGAAGTGCCGGCCGGAGCGCGTGTTCGAGGACTGGATGCTCAGGACTGCCGCCCTCACGCTTATCGCTTCCATTGCGGCCGTCGTCGCATCCGGGCTTTACATCATATTATCGGGCATGTATGCGGACCCCCTCGTGCTGGCGGTCGTGCCGGTATCCGGCGTATTGACCGGGGTGGCCACGTTCTATGCCAGGTCCTACACCGTACGGTCGAATAAAGACTACAGGGGCGCCCTCATCGACGCGAGCATCGTACACGTCATAGGGTTCATGCTCACCATGGCCGAGTCAAACGTGCCCCTGAAGAAGATGTTCCAGAACATCTCCAACCTCGGCGATGTGTATGGAGAGGACGTCGCCCTCGAGGCGACATACATCCTATCGCTGGTAGAGGAGGACGGCATGGACGTCGTGTCAGCGCTGAGGCTGGCCCAGTCCACGTCGCCCTCCATCGCCTGGCAGGAGCTGCTCATCGGCATCGCCGAGGTATACGGCAGCGGGGGCAGCCTGAAGGAATATCTCCGGGGCAAGTACCAGGCGTTCACCGAGAGAAAGCGCATGGACATGCGAAAGTTCAACGACAGCGTACAGGGCCTGTCTTCGATCTATCTGTCGCTGGTCGGCATCGCGTCCATCTTCGTCTCGCTCATCAACCTGGTGTTTAACATGGCCGGGTGGCTGGCCAACGATTCCTTCGTGTGGCTGGACGCCATCGTCGTGGTGCCGCTGGGCAGCTTCATCGTGATCCGCATGATCAAGGCCTCTAACCCGGAGGCCTGAGATGTCGTTGACCGCCCTGCACAGGCTCGACATATCTGATACCTGCTCGTTCGTTAAGTCGGCCGGGCTTCCTGCGGTGGCCGCCGCCTCGGTCATCGCCGGCCTGGTCGCGGCCTTCGTGGTATTCGTCCTCACCTCGAGCCCCGACATAGCCCTGTTTGCAGGGGTCATGGCCCCGCTGCTCCCTATCGCCTTTGCTTTCAGGGCCGTGGCCGTATACGATGCGGAGGTGGAGGCCAAGGCCCCGGAGCTATTCTACGACCTGTCCGAGCAGGTAAAGGCGAGCGGCTCTATAGTGAAGGCTCTCAAGAGGGTGTCCCGCCACGAGTATGGCACCATTTCCGACGAGGTCTGCCGCATGCTCTCCGAGATCGAGGAGGAGGGATACGACATAGCGTCCGCGCTGCGGGCTATGGCCTTAAGGACAAAGAACCGCTATGTGGACCGGTCAGTATCGGTCATCATCGAAGCGCTCACGACCAGCTCGAACCTGGAGAGCATACTCAAGGCAGTCGCCTCCGAAGGCAGGCTGGCCCAGTCACTGAAAAAAGAGCGCCAGGCGGGCATATCCTCCTCAGTATTCGTCATCTACTTCACGGCCATCATCTTTCTGGCCGTCACCATGCTCTGCATCACCTCCTTCATGCACCTCTCCGCGGACATGAGGCTGGCGACGGGCCTGGAAGTGCTCAACGTCAGGGACGCGGTGATGCCCTACTACGTACTGTCCGTCTCCGTTGCCTTGTGCACCGGGCTGGCTATCGGGGAGATGCGCGAAGCGATTGTTTATGGAGGAGCGCGGGATGCAGCCATATTACTGGGCTTGACATTCCTCGTATATGAGCTGGTCATCTTTCCCGGATACGACATGCTGGGGGCTTTCGGCATATGATCGACGATGCCGGCGTGTCCGAGCTTATGGGCTATACGGTGCTCGTCGCGGTCGTTTCCATTGCCTCTGTGGCGCTGCTCGCCGGGAGCATGGGGACGCTGTCGGCGAGCGAAAAGCAGCTTGAGTTCCAGGGATCGGCCGCTTCACTTCGCTCGTTCGGCGATTTAATGGCCGGCATTATCGAGTCCAATAACACGTTCGACACTGCGTTCGAGATGGCCGTCCCCTCGGGATACGTGCTCGCCGTCAGGGACAGGCACGACGATTTTCGCTCCATGAGCATATACTCGAACTCTGCGCCTCTGGCGTACCTGCCTATGGGCAGCGTGGCCCTGGATTCCCCGTTCAGGTCCGTGATATTCGAGGGAGGCGCGATCATATCGAACGATACGGGCCTGGTGAGCTCCGAAATAAGCCCCTGCGTCCGGGCCGCAGCGCTCCCGTCAGGCAGGAAAGCGCTGTACTTTACCATCGTATCCATATCTGCCGACACATATATCGGGCACTCCGGCCCGGAGACGATGTACGCCAGGTGCGTCTCGATAAAGCCTCTGGCATTCCACGTTCCGGCCGGCAGCAGGGCCGTAATATATGTGAGGAGCGGCGACCTGCCTGCATGGGAAGAGGCCTTCGAGAGGTGCGGGCTCGCCGTTACGTACGAGAACGGGGCGGTAAAGGCCTCAAGCACGGAGGTCTCTGATATCTATATCACGTATGCGGAGGCTGAGATCCACGAGTGACGAGGGCATAGCCATCGCCGCCGAGTACGTGGCGCTCCTGGGCATCTCCCTGCTCATCTTTACCGCGGTGTTCGTCGGGGTGAGCAGCTTCAATAACACGGCTTCCGCCGACGCCAGGGCACAGGCGGCATACAGCGTAGCCGTCCGCGTGAGCGACCGCATGTCGGGAGCGGTGGAAAGCCATGCCTCTGTCGTCGATGAGATGGCCCTTCCCGAGCGGATATGCGGCCGAAGCTACCTGGTTTATCCGTCCGGCGACGGAAGGGCCGTATGCGTGCTGGTCGGGCGAGAGGCGTACGAGGCGCCGCTGATCGTCCCGGGCGACATTAATGTAGAGGGGTTCATGGTCAGCGCGCCGGGCTCACACAGGATACAGTACGAGGCGTCCTCGAAGACGCTCACGCTAACGTAGGGGGCGGCACATGGCGTTCTCCGTAGATTTCGCAGCGGCTTATACGGTGCTGGCGATACTGCTCGTCTGCACATTCTTCACGGCCACCAACATCATGTCCGCCGGGCTTACGGCCGGCTATGCCGGAGAGCTTGACCCTCTTGCAGGGCGCATCGGTGACGTGCTGCTGAAAGAGCCAGGGGAGCCCTCTGACTGGCACATGGGCCCTCAGGCCACCGGTAGTCCCGCCATCATAGGGCTTTCAGACGGAGACCCGAATATCCTCTCGGTATACAAGGTCGACGGCCTGTACATGTTTAACGCCTCGGCCCTAAAGAAGGCGGTAGGGCTTGATGATGAAGGGCAGTACGGCCTGAGGATAGAGATCGACAGCCTGGATGGGACCATATCCAGGGCCGCCGGGTACCCTCTCCCTCCGGACACGATGGACGTCTGCAAATCCCGTCGCATCGCGGCCATCAAGGACCAGGACGGCATATACAGGGAGGCTGAAGTGAACGTTTACCTCTGGAGGAAGGACGTTGGGGCAAGATGACCGGGGCGCGGTACACCTCATCGAAGCGGCGCTGGCGGCGGCGATGGTCATGGCGGCGCTATTCTACGTGAACGCGATGGCGCCTTCGCCAGCATCAGGGCATTCCTGCAGCCTGGAAGACCTTTCGTCCGACCTGCTTAACGTGCTTTTATTCCGGGGGAGCTCCCTGGAGCGCCCGTCCCTTGAATTTACGCTATCGTCCCCGGCTCAGTGGAGAGAAAGTTCGGCCGATATCTGCCAGGATATTCTGTACATGCTGCCCCCCGGGACTTATTGCTACATTGACACACCATATGGGACCATAGGACAGAGGCCGGCGCCTGGAGCAGCCCTGTACGTGAGACCGTTCATCGTCTGCAACGACGATGGGGATATGCTCGACTGCAAGCTCACTCTATGGAGGGCGTAGATGGACGACAGGGGCCAGATGATCCTGCTGTCCGCGCTGCTGGCGTGCCTGTGCCTCATGGGCGTCGTAGCGTGCGTATCGGCCATGGACTCTACAGCGTACGAGGAAGAGCCGGCACTATCGACCGACTATATATCGAATGTCGTGTGGGCGCAGGAGAGCGCACTTCAGCGAACGGCCCATTACCATTCGTCATCGAGCTGGGACTCGAGGGCGAAGGCAGTGTCCGAATTCAAGGCCCAGGCGAACAAGTCCGCCGACAGCATGGCCCTCGTGCTGCTCAAGCACGGCATGTCGTACCGGCTCTCGTACAACGAAAGCCTGGCCCGCGAATACGCCGCCCTTCATAATGATACACAAGGTATTGGAGGCGTAATCGTGGAGAAAAAAGGCAATGAAGCCCTGCTCAAAGGCTGTGCATGCGATATCACCATCGATGACGGCCGCAGGTCAGGCCGGATATCAAAGGTCGCCATCTTCGATTAGCTCGCAAAGCTTTTTATCGTTAAAAGCATTCAAACCGCCACATGCGTTATCTCATCGGCCCCGAAGGCAGGCAGCAATTCTTATCAGAGCCCGAAGGGACGCCCATCATCGTCGACGTGCTCCGTGCCTCTTCCACTATAGTGGCCGCCCTGTGGGCGGGGGCCGCTGGAGTCATCCCCGTCGAGTTCGCGGGGGAGGCCCTCGAAAAGGGGAAGAAGATGGAGGCCGTCCTGGTGGGAGAGCGGGGCGGCAAAAAGATCGATGGATTCGACTTTAATAATTCGCCCACCGAGATGCTCGGTGCCGACCTCAAGGGGAAGACCGTGGTCATCACCACCTCCAACGGCACCCGGGTCATGGTCGAGGGCGGGGTCATCGGCAGCACGCTCAACGCCGGCGCCGTGGCCGAGTACGCCATGGCCGGTGACCGTACCTATTTGTTAGCCTCGGACCCTCTGAAGTCGGAGGAAGACCTGGACGCCGCGAGCCTCATCGAGGTCATGGCGCTGATGCTGGGCCGGGGGCATTTCACGTACGAGGCCGAGCGCTTCATCCAGAACGATGCGGAGTGCCAGCATTTGCTGGATTGTATCCGGCGCACTCCCGCCGGGGAGAAAGTGGCGGGGCTCGGGTACCAGGCCGACGTGGACATGATCTGCCGTGATGTGAACCGGTTCCCCATCGTGCCCGTATACAGTAACGGCCGCATCACCGTTGAGAAGCCCTACTAGCATTGTACCGTTTTGTACCTATGCCGTGATTCCTTTGGAGAGGTTCGTGATACCGACCGAACAAATCAATGCCCACAGGATACACGGCATTAATAAAGGCGAGTGATACCTACCGAACTAATTTGTACGGCGTATTCAGCCATAGCTGATCCGGTAGATGGCCCCGGCCTTATCGTCGGAGACCAGCAGTGCCCCATCGGGCGCAACTTCTACGTCCACGGGCCTTCCCCATGCCGTGCCGTTCTGAAGCCACCCTTCGGCGAACACTTCATACGAGACGGGCGAGCCGTTCTTCAGCCTCACCAGCGTGACCCGGTACCCGATGGGCGTATCCCGGTTCCAGGAGCCGTGCTCGGCGATGAAGATCTGCTCATTATAACCGGATGGGAACATTGCGCCATCATAGAACCGCATCCCCAGAGCGGCAACATGCGGGCCCAGCTCAAGCACAGGGGCGGTGAACTCCGAACAATTATGCCCAGAGCCATACTCCGGGTCGGATATATTCATGCCATGGCAATAGGGGAAGCCGAAGTTCATCCCGATCGTCGGCGCATGGTCAAGCTCGTCGGGCGGGATATCATTTCCCAGGTAGTCCCGGCCGTTATCGGTGAACCACAGGCTGCCGTTCGCGTCCCAGTCGAAGCCCACGGTGTTCCGTATGCCCCGGGCGTAAACTTCCAGGCCGCTGCCGTCCGGGTTCATCCGCATGATGGTAGCGTACGGGTCCGGCCGCTCGCATACGTTACACGGCGCGCCCACCGGCACGTACAATTTACCGTCAGGTCCGAAGCGGATGAACTTCCAGCCGTGCCACGCATCAGAGGGGAACGCGTCGCTCACTACGACGGGCTCGGGCGGGCTCTTCAGGCTGGCCTCGATATTGTCGTAGCGCAATATTCGACTCACTTCGGCCACGTATAGGGAGCCATTGCGGAACGCTACGCCGTTGGGCTGGTTCAGCCCCTCGGCGATCACGATGACCCCGTCTGCCGTTTTGCCGTCCTTCGAGGTGATCGCGTAAACCTTGCCCTCGTCACGAGTACCCACGAATAAAGTGCCGTTCGTCCCCCATGTCATCGACCTTGCGCCGGGCACGCCATCCGAGTACACGTCGATCCTGAATCCGGCCGGCAGCTTGATGGTGTCCAGGTGGAGGTCGCTATTACCTTCGACTGACGGATTGAAGAAGATGAATACCAGGGATATGACGATAAGCAGGGCAAGCGCAAAGAGCGCAGTATATAACATTAATTTTCTTATGGACAGGCAGGACCCCCCGTATATTAACGGTTTTATCCCCGGCCATAAATGGGTTTGCCGCTGAATTATGTGTCTAAGGGCATTTTAATAAGTGCAGCCATCTCAGGAGATAGCCTCGTCGATGTTCTCCACGACGACCCAGTCCCCTGGCGAGCCGTGGACCTCTTCGGAAAGTAAAAAAGGCACGATAGGCCTGGCCTTCTCCAGCTCGATGAGGATGACGTAGCGCTTGTTCAGGATCTCCCGCTGCGCGGCGGGGGCCAGTATCTTGCCATACCGCTTCTTTATATCGGAGGCCACGTCCTTCTCCATCTCCGCGCTGGCGACGCTCTTCACCGCGGCCATTGCCTTGACCCTGGGGTTGAAGCCGCACAGGAAAAACAGGGAATCGCCCCCGGATACCCGGCCATAAGGCCGCTTCTTACCCATGGACGCCCTTGCAAGCATGGTCTTCTCGCCGCTCAGAAGCTGGTTTAGCTCGGCCGCCGTGTTCAGGTAAACGATATGGTCTATTTTCTCCCCTCCGGGGGAGTAACCAGGCTTTAAAGGGGTTTAAGGGTTGCGGATGAGCGGGGCGATAGTAATCTAAAAATTATTTTCCAGGAGGTGGGGCATGCCACTGGTCCTCCATGGCCGAGACCATCATCCGGAACTCGTCGTATAGCAGCCGGTCGTCGAACTCCCGGAACATCAGGAGCATGGCGTCCTTCTCGGCATCGGAAAAGTAGCCCATGGCCGGGATGAAAAAGTGCTTCTCCTCCTTCTCGACGTGCCTCGGGTAGAACTCCACGATGCTGTTGAGGCTCGAAATGATGCCGGCCCTGCCCTCGGGCCTGCCGTTAATGTACAGGTCGTTCGCCCTGACCAGCTCGTTCGTGAGGTTCCTGACGAACCTGTGCTCCTGCACCAGGTCTTCCACCATCCTCGCCATGTCGGGCGAGATCTGCTTTTCTGAAAGCCGGGGGAACAGTATCTGTTCCTCCTTGCCGTGATGGCAGATGTCCGCGTACTCCTTCATGAACGTGGCCATGGACTCGATGAGCTCCGGGTCCGCCTTGCCGTAGGCGCCGATACGGTCCAGCTCGATCCTCATCAGCTTCAACATGCGGTCGATAAGCCGGTGCTCGATCATCAGCTCGCCGATGGGAAGCATGTGCCCCTGCATTTGAGCCATACGAGATTATCGGGGCCGTATCGTTATATTATTTTTCGACTTTTTTACCATGCGGGCATATGTTGAGACACATGCCGCAGACGCCGTATCCCGTGGACGCTTCCAGGCCGTTCAGGTACTTTTCGCACCGCCTCGCGTCGTACCTCGCCTCCCTGGGCTCTGCCTCAGTAAAATCTCTGCCTGTAAAGGCCTTTACAGGGCAGGCATCCACGCAATCCCGGCAGTCGCCGCACCTCGTGTCCATGGGCGTCCCCGCCTTCAGCGGGGCGTCCGTCAATATGGTGGTCCAGCGCACTCTCGGCCCGGCTTCAGGCGTCACTAAAAGGCAACTTTTCCCGATCCAGCCGAGGCCCGCCAGGTGCGCGGCCATCTTATGCGAGAATACGGCGCAGATCTTCTCGTCACTGGCCCTGGCCGACGAGGGCACCGGGAATGCCTTATATCCCGAGCGCTGGATGACGCTCGAGAGCCTTGAGGCCAGCAGGTCCAGCCTCTGGTTGATGACATCGTAGCAATGTAGCCGGTAGCTTACGGCTACAGCCCTCTCTCGCCTCCCGGGTAGCTGGTCCACGAGCGGGTCGAATAGCCTGAAGCCGAGGGATATGGCCCGGGGATAACCGGCGACGATCTCGCCTCCCTGATCTAATATGGCATCGCGAGCGGGCGCCAGGTCGGCCACGCCGAAAAAGTCGGCGCCCTCGTCCCTCGCCAGGTCTTCAAGGTCAGTGAGCAGGCTCATAGATTAAACGAGGCATGGCTGGCAAATAATCTTTTCGAAGGGCAAATGTTATAAAAAAGCCGGGGCCTGCAGCCCCATAATGATAAAATCAGAATTATTTCTTCTTGGGCGCAGCCTTCTTAGTCGCCTTCGCGGCGGTCTTGGGCTTCGTGCTGCTGCCACATCCACATCCACATCCTGCCATTTATGCTCACCTCTTTATAGGTCGTTATTTTTTTATTGAGCAGTCATCATACAAATACTTAGTTCTTCAGGAGCATGTCGGCCAGCTCTTCTACGCCGACTCCCTTCTTCAGGTTGGTCTTGAGGATCTTAATGTTCGAGTTGTGGCGCTTCATGTCCCTCTCCATCCTCTCGACGCTCGCGCCCACCGCCTCGGCCAGGTCGACCTTGTTGATGATGCCGATCTCGCACTCCCTGAACATGGCGGGGTGCTTGTTGACCACGTCGTCGCCTTCCGTGACGCTCACGATGACGACGCGCTTGTGGCTGCCGACGGGGAAGTCCGTGGGGCAGACCATGTTGCCGACGTTCTCGATGAATAAGAAGTTTATGTCGTCCAGCGGGAGCTTGTGGAGCGCATGGTGGACCATGTGGGCGTCCAGGTGGCACTCTGTGCCCGTGTTCAGGTTCTGCGTGGGTATTTTTAACGAGTGGATGCGCTGGTAGTCGTCGTCGCCATAGCAGTCCCCGACAATGGCGCCTACCTTCATGCCCCGCTTTTGTAATATGGGGGTCAGCTTCTCGATGAGCATGGTCTTACCCGAGCCCACCGCCCCGAGAATGTCCACGGCCTTAACGCCGTGCTCGTCCAGGTGCTCGCGGTTCTCCTCGGCCTCCCTGCGGTTGGCCTCGGTGACGTTGGCGCCTACATTGACTTCGACTTTGTGCAAAGGTCTCACCTAAATGATAAGAATTAACCATAGTTCATGATGGTGCAATAAATATTTGTCGCCAACACAGGGGATTATGTGAAGCTTTATAAGCAAAAATCGCCTTGTATAGACAAAATACCGAAAGGTTTCATTCATTAATTCGAATTATATCATAGGTGATGACCATGATTAAAGGGGACGCATTATACAGCGGGAAGGCCAAAACGGTCTATGCGACGACGGACCCGAAGCGCTACATCGTCAAGTTCAGGGACGACGTGACCGCGGGCGACGGGGCAAAAAAGGCCAACATGAAGGGCAAGGGGTACTACAACGCCCAGATATCGGCGAAGCTGTTCAAGCTGCTTGCCGATAACGGCATCAGCACTCACTATATCAAGATGGTCTCCGAGGACGAGATGCTCGTGCACGCCTGCGACATGGTCAAGATCGAGGTCATCCCCAGGAACTACGCCGCCGGCTCCATCGTCAGGAAGTACGGCTTCAAGGAGGGCCAGAAGTTCGACCCGACCCTGATCGTCATGGACTACAAGAACGACGCGGCCCACGATCCCATGCTCAACGACGACATCGCCATCGCCCTGGGCATCGCCAGCGACAAGGAGATCCGCAAGATCAGGAAGATCTCCCTCAGGGTGAACGAGATCCTGCAGCAGTTCTTCGACGAGAGGGGCCTGCTCCTCCCGGACTTCAAGCTCGAGTTCGGCAAGGTGGACAAGAAGATCGTCGTGGCGGACGAGATATCGCCGGACACCATGCGCCTCTGGAAGAAGGACACCCGCCAGAGCCTGGACAAGGACGTGTTCAGGTTCGACAAGGGCGACCTTATGGCCGCTTACGACGAGGCCGCGAAGCTCATCGTCCCCGAGATATTCAAGTAACTTTTTCTGGCTTTTCCCGCGGTCACGATTATGGCCGTGGGACTTTTATTGTTTATTGGATGAAGACCGAGAGAGAAAAGATGCTGGCCGGCGAGCTCTACGACGCTTCGGACAGCGAGCTCGTAGCCCTGCGCCTGAGGGCACGGCGGCTGTTGTACGTTTACAATAACACCACGCCCGACGAGCCCGACAAGCGGACGGCCATACTCCAGGACCTTTTCGGGAAGCTGAAGAAGCCGATTGAGATCGAGCCCCCGTTCTATTGCGACTACGGCCCGAACATCCATGCCGGCGAGCGGCTCTACATGAACTTCGGGTGCGTGGTGCTCGACTGCGGAGAGGTGCGGATAGGCGACGGAGTACTTTGCGGGCCATACGTGCAGATATATGGCGCGTACCATCCCACGGAACCCGGGATAAGAAGAACAAGGCTAGAGCTTGGGGCGCCCGTGCATATCGGCAATAACGTGTGGATCGGAGGCGGGGCGATCATAGGCCCGGGAGTTCACATAGGCGACAACACGACCATCGGCGCGGGCAGCGTCGTCGTCAGGGACGTCCCCTCGAACGTCGTGGCGGCCGGCAACCCGTGCAAAATATTAAAGAGACTTTAAGCTTTTAAGGAACGCCTCGCCCTCTTTCGAGCCGAAGAGCGGGGGGTCCCAGGACTCCTCCACCTCGGCCCGCCGGGCCCGGACCTTTTTCTTCTTGACGGGGTCGTACCCTTCCTTCATTACCATCTTTCTATAGATGAACACGCCCTTACGCTGCCAGGCGGGCGTCTCGTTCAGGTTGATGCCGCGCTGCCACATCATCTCGTGGATGTCCTCGAACTTCATGCCCCGCAGCGTTTTCGAGGCGTACTTCTCGGCCAGGCCATCCTTAACGAGCGTGTAAAAGCCATAGGACTGCATGTGGTTACGCCACGCCTCCGCCTGCCTCCACTGCAGGTACCCCGATACGTCCTCGTAATGCAGGGGCACGACGCGGGCGTCGAACGCCAGGGGCGTCTTCACGCCTAAAGCCAGCGTCAGGGCGCTGGATAAAAACGAGGGCACCACCGAGTCCAGCTTCTCCACCCTTCCGTCGAACGGAAGCTCGCTGAAGAAGACATTGAGCTCGTCGGAGAACGTGTACACCCAGAGCGGCCCCAGGCCGCTGGACTCCATGAGCGCATGACCCGCGGAAACCATGGCCTTTTCGAACTTCAGGTCGTATGGCTTTTTAAATTTTAGCCGGGCCAGGGACTCCTTGAAGTTCCTCCCGTCCGCCCGCACGATGACGGGCGGCAGCGCCTTGATGTCCTTGTATATCTCCTTTACCTTGAATCGCTCGTCGGCCATACGTCACCACAGCTACATTACATTTATCTACCGGTATCGTATATTACCATTTTTCATCCGTCGTGATAGCCATGTCCATGATACAGAACCTCAAGCTTCCGGCATATGACCGCAGGCTATGGATACTGTTCTTCGGCATGGCCCTCAACCAGTTCGGCATGTCCATCGTGATGCCTTTCATCTCGATATACCTGTACTATTACCAGGGCGTATCGGCCGGCCTCGTGGGGTTCGCCATGTTCGCCTCCTCGTTCGTCGGGGCCATCTTCCAGTTCGTTGGGGGCGAGATGTGCGACCGTATGGGGAGGCGGTTCACGTTCATCCTGGGCCTGTCCATCCTGATAACGAGCTTCCTGCTGCTGGGGTGGGCCGTTGGCGCTAAGGCTCATTATGGGCTTTACCTGCTCATATTATGCATGACCCGCGTGGCCACCGGGCTCTTCCGCCCCATACCGAACATTATCGCCACCGATCTTGTGCCTCCCCAAAAGCGGCTAGAAGCCTTCAGTTTATTACGTATCGGGCAGAACGCAGGATTCGCCCTCGGCCCCATGGTAGGCGGGGTCATGGCCATGCTCTCCTACTCGTCCATGTTCTACTTCACGGCCGTCACCAGCACTATTTACCTGCTCCTGGTCATCTTTTTCATCAGCGACACGAGGACGTGCATCCCCGCCAGGCGGTTCACATTAAAGGACCTGCGCAGGATCCCGGACGACCGGCCCTTTATGGTCTTCTCGATCCTGGTGTTCCTCGTCTCGGTCGTCTACTCCCAGATGTACTCGCCCCTGTCCGTTTACTCCAAGGGATTCGTGGGGATCCCCGAGGTCGAGATAGGCATGCTTTTCGCCATTAACGGTATCATGGTCGTGGTGGCGCAGTACTTCGTCACCAGGCTCACGGACCGCTACAGGCTCACGCTCTCGATGGCCCTGGGCGTGACGCTCTACGCGCTGGGCTTCGGGTTGGTCGCGTTCTCGCACAACTTCCTCATGCTGGCCCTGTGCATCTTTATCGTTACGCTGGGCGAATTAACGTACATGCCCCCGCAGACCACGCTGACGGCCAACCTGTCCACCGAGGAGAACCGGGGGCGCTACCAGGGCTTCAGCGGGCTTACGAGCACCCTGGGCTTTGCCGTCGGGCCGCTGCTGGGCGGAGTTCTCCTTGACCACCTGCCGGGTATGTACGTTTGGCTCATCGTCGGGACGGCGGGCTTAGGCTGTGCCCTCAGCTTTATTTATTTAAGAAAGCTAGTCCCGCATAATAAGAACGGCTCGTATGTGCTAAAATAATTATTCAATCCGCTCGCTTGTGCAGCTAAAGCCCGCGAAGCTTGTTAAGTACGCGAAGACTGTTTCGAGCCCGAAGACCGCGAAGCTTACGCGAAGACCGCGAAGATAGATTAAAAGATAATTTTATGTTAAAATGGATTCTTCCGCGATTTTGGGGTAAGCGTTTTTCTTTATTTACTTATTGTGTCTTCATGGCGTATGGTTTTACTTATGCGAACTCCCGCCTTACCCCTATGCCGTCCCGGAGTGTCATAGCACACAGGGGCACGGAGAGCAGGGAGTTTCAGGGAGATTTTTATTAAAAAGAGAGGTCACAGAGGCCACAGGGACGGGTTTATAACTTACCCGGGGCACAGAGTTGAAAGAGGCATAGTCGACGATAAACCATTCCTCGCCGTTTATTCAAAGCTACCTTATTAATTGTTTATTGGTCAACCCTGCCTCTATTAACTCTGTGCCCCGGGAAAACTAATAAACCGTGCTCCGTGTGCTCCGTGCCTCAAATCATTAAAAAATCTCCGTTAACCTCGGCGAGCTCGGTGCCCCTGTGTGCTATGACACTCCGGGACGGCATAGGATATAGGCCATCCCAAAAACGCGCAAGAATCAAATTTTTAATATGTCTTCGCGGTCTTCGCGCCAGCTTCGCGGTCTTCGGGCTCGAAACAGTCTTCGCGGACTTAACAAGCTTCGCGGGCTTAAGCTAGGGAAGCGCATGAAGTATAAGATCTATTCAACACTACAAAATATCAAAAAAAGGATGAGCTCGAGGAGATTACATCTCCTCAGCTTCTTCGCTCTTCTCGCCCAGGTTCACGTTCGGCTGCCTGATAATGACGATATCGCCGGCCGCGAGCACCCACCTGTAGGGGATAATGACGCCCCTTGTCTCAACGTCGAACATGTCCTTATTAATGTTCCCCAGCGCGAGGCCTGAGATCTTCCTCTCGTTCGCCTCAAGCTGGACATCCTGCACCTTCCCCACGTATTTTCCCTTGTCCGTATAGACGTTCAGGTCGAATAAAGAGGTGATATCAGCAATCATTAAGTATCCTCTCCCCAACTTATAGCCCTATAATGATATATACTTTGTTAGATAATATTAAAACGTTATGGTCTCGTCGCTTAAAATCGGCAGCGTAATGGGCATTCCCATCAAGCTGCACGTAACTTTTTTACTCATCCTGCCATTTATCGCCTTCGCCTTCGCGACCTCTCCCCCGCCCCTCGGGTTCAGCAACGTTCCCGATATTTGGATCCGCATAGGCCTCAGCCTCATCGGGGCGATCCTGCTCTTCGCCTGCGTCCTCATCCACGAGCTGGCGCACTCCTACATCGCCGTGCATAACGGCATAAAGATCGGCGGGATCACGCTCTTCCTGTTCGGCGGCGTCTCGGAGATGGAGGATATACCGAGGAACCCCGCGGTGGAGATGTTCATGGCCTTCGTGGGGCCGGCGACCAGCATGGTGCTAGGGGTCATATTTGCGGCCATATACTTCCTCGTGCCGGGCATGAAAAGCGACCCGTATACTGGCACAATGGTCGCGCTCCTGGCGTACATGAACATCGCCCTCGCCATATTCAACATCCTCCCGGCCTTCCCCATGGACGGCGGCCGGGTCCTTCGAGGCTTTCTGGCGAAGCGGATGCCGTACATCAAGGCCACCCGAATAGCGGTCAGCGTGGGCAAGCTGTTCGCCTACATCCTGGCGCTCCTCGGCATCCTGACATGGCCGACCGGCCTCTGGTTCATCGTCATCGCGCTCTTCATTTACATGGCGGCAGGCGAGGAGGAGCGCTCGACTACGACGTCCATGACCCTGGAGGGCATAAAAGTAAAAGACATCATGACCACTGACGTGCACACGCTCGATGTCGGCACGACGGTGGCGCAGGCCATCGATACGATGTTCAGGCTCAAGCACCTGGGCTACCCGGTTGTCGAGGCAGGCAAGATGGTGGGCATCGTGACGCTGAACGACGTGTCCCGGGTGCCGGTGGAAGCGCGGGCCACGACTCCCGTCCGGGATATCATGACCAGAAACGTTATTACGCTGAAGCCCGATGATGATGCGTTCACGGCGCTTCAGAAGCTGTCGACGAACAAGATCGGGCGCCTCGTGGTGATGGACGGCGGGCAGATGGCGGGCATCGTCTCGAGGACGGACATGCTCAAGGCGCTGGAGCTTTACGAGGTGGCCAGGGCCGGAGTAACCAGTCCCAACGCTTAAATATAACCACAAATGAATAAAAATAATATAATTATAATGCTTATTTGCAGGTACCGGTCGTGAAACGTTGATGGAAGGACAGGCGGACACACACGCTGAAACACGCATTTCTCCGAACCCCATGGATAACATCATGCTCGTGGGCACCGCCCACGTGTCGGAGAAGAGCGTAAAGGAAGTTGAGGAGGCCATCGAGGCCTACAAGCCCGACGTGGTCGCCGTCGAGCTCGACATACGCCGTGCCCGGGTTCTCAAAGAAGGCGATCAGGGCCAAAAGGAAATACCCATAAAAGAATTGCTTAAGGGCAACAACCTGGCTCTATTTTTAATGCAGACACTGTTAGCATTCGTCCAGCGTAAGGTCGGCGCCGAAATGGGCGTAAAGCCCGGCTCCGAGATGCTGGCCGCTATTGAAGCCGCGAACGCCAGGGGCCTGGGAGTGGTGTACATCGACAGGGACCTGGGCATCACGCTGGCCCGGTTCTGGGCGAAGATGTCGTTCCGCGAAAAGTTCAGGATGTTCTACTCGCTCGTCCTGGCGTCGCTGGGCATCGGCACCAAGGACGTCGACATCGAACAGATAACGCAAGAGGACGTGGTCTCGAGCCTGATCGAGGAGCTCAGGGAATTCACGCCGTCGGTCGCCGAAGTCCTCGTGGACGAGCGCGACGCGTACCTGGCACATAATCTATTAGAGATCGGAAAGACAAAGCGCGTGGTCGGAGTCGTCGGTGCCGGGCACCGTGAAGGCATCCGGAAATACCTGGAGCACCCGGAGACCATCCCGCCCATCGCGTCCATCTCGGACGTCCCTAAAAAGCGGCACATCCCCTGGCTGAAGATCTTCAGCGGGCTGGTAGTCCTTTCGGTCGTGTTCGTATTTTTGTTGCTCATACTTTCGGGCATACCTCTGGAGCAGCTTCTCCTGGCGCTTGGCGTGCTGTTCCTGGTGCAGGGCACCCTGTCGGCGCTGTTCGTCGCCGCCGTAGGCGGCCACTGGAAGTCGATCGCGACCGCGTTCGGCCTGGCCTGGTACGCCTTCATCAACCCCGTCCTGGCCATCGGCTGGCTGGCGGGCGTCGTGGAGGCCACCCAGTATCCCCCGACCATGGAGGACCTGAACACGCTCCTCGGCACCGACGATGAGGCCGGAGTCATCGAAACGCTGAAGAAGATGTTCAAGAATAAATTGTTCAAGGCCATCGCCATTGCGGCCATGGCGAACGTGGGCAGCATGCTGGGCACGGTCATCGGCGCCGCCATCCTGGTGTACTACTTCCACATCACCGACCCGGTGCAGCTTCTGCAGGCCGGCGTCAGCAACGGGTATCATGCTATCAGCTCGTGGCTCGCGTCGATCCGGCTATAAGCTCATCCTTCCAGTAAGTTTAAAAATATCTCTACTTAGAGCCGCTTCAGCCGCAACTGCCCATCTTCGAGCCGGGCGACATAGGGCTCAAAACTTTTTGCGTAGGGCGCCTTTCTCACCCGCAGCAGCGCATAGCCGCCGTAGTCCCAGACGTCGACCACACCGTCAGACGATGCCGAAATATCGGCCGAAAGCGTACACGCCGGGCCGCTAAATACGGCCAGGATGTCGCTCTTGCCCCGGGCACGGCCCAGCGCATAATCGAGCGTCTTCAATGCCTCTTGAACGCCGAGAGCTTTCTCCATGCTGCCAGCGTTGGCGATGATGCGGCACCGCTTGCCTTTCATCAGGCGCTGCCTCGACGATGCATGGCCCGATTCTCCCATATCTGCCGTGACCACGAACTCCTTGAGCTTATCCGGCACGGGAATGTTGAAGGGGTCCATGATGGCCAGACGGCCTTTCAGCTCCGTTTCGGGCCCGAAACGCTTCCTGAACGATTCGAGCGAAAGGTCATCGCCCGCCGATGCCATGTATACAAGGCCGTCGCCGGAGGCGAGCGTCTCCCTTATCATCGCATCCATTATGGGCCTGTAGAGCGCTTCCTCACGCACTTCGAAATGCCACGAAGAGCCGTATGGCATCCCCGATATTATATCGTCGAGGTCAGAGATGCCGGTTTTCGCAGTCTCCCCCGCGGGCGGGCTGCCCGTGCCCGGGTCAAGCACAGTTACGCCGTCCTTTGAAATGTTGTATAAGTACCGCCCGAAGCAGTGCTCCTGCCCCCTGAGCTTTACGACCTCGATCGTCCTGAGCGACACTTCGAGCCCTCCCGGGGCTCCCGCACCATGCCTTCTCAGGTCTACGATGGCGTCGACGAGCATGCGCTCCACGCCATCCCGCTCCGCGGTAAATATCGTCGTGCATCCCGAGCGGGATGCCCATCCTAAGAACAATAAAAGCTTCTGGTGCCGCTCCACGTCGCTGCCGAGGAACAAATGCACGGCCGTAATGGAATCGACGACCAGGTGATCGATACGGTGGGAGCTGACCCGCTCCTGGATGACGTCGAAGATATCGCCCGTACACTCGCCCTCCATGATCGTCCCGAGCGAGTAGTCCCAGAACTCGACGAAGCCGCCCTCCTCGCGGGGGCCGTAGAAGTCGAGGTTTACGCCGGTCCTCACCAGGCCCAGGTCGAAAAAGGACATCGTGGAAGCGAACTTGTTAATTGAATATAAAAGCTCGCAAGTACTTACAAAAAGCACGCGGCCGCCCTTCCGGGCCTGGTTGAACGTGTACTGGAGCGCCATCACGGTCTTGCCCGAGCCGGGCGGGCCGGAAACGAGCACGGTCGAGCCTTTCGGTATGCCCCCTCCGAGGAGCGCGTCGAACCCGGCAATATCGGTATTCACTGTGGCCAATCCCATGCTCTGGCATCCTTCTGAATCGTATTATATTGATTGGACGATGTTAATATAAGTATTTTAAGTAAGGGAGCGCCCCATCGTCGGGCGCCAGCCTCAAAAACGAATATTTATATACTTATGTATCTAATAAATATAATTTAGCACATAAAAACCGGGGACGATGAGATGAAGATCGACAAAATGAACAAAAAGATACTCAACATCCTGCAGCAGTCGGGAAGGATGACCTACAAGGACGTAGCCAAGAAGATCGACCGCGCTCAGTCCACGGTCCGGGACAGGATAGGCATCATGGAGGAAGAAGGCGTGATCAAGGGCTACACGGTCGTCATCAACAAGAAGAAGGCGGGCCTCGACTGTTATGCGATCATCAAGTGCAAGGTAGACTCCGGCAGGCTCGACGAGGTGACCCGGAAGCTCAAGCGTGTCGACAACATCCTCCAGGTGTACCACACCAGCGGCGCATACAATCTCACGTTCCTCATCGCCACATGGGACTATGACGAGCTGAAGCGCGTCCTCAAGGAAAAAGTAGCTCCCATGGGTATCAATGATTATGAGACCATCATCATCATGGAGTCGATCCGCGAGATGTCGTACGTGGACATCCACTAAAGCGTGGGCGTCTAGAACTAATTTTTATCCGCTTTTTGGTCGACCGCATCGTACTTGAGCGGCGTTTCCAGGATCTTTTTTGTCGTGAGTATGGTGTTGGTGTTCAGCACGCCCGCGATGCTGGAAATATTTCCGATTATTTCGCGGAGCACGTCCACGTTGTTCGTGCGGAGCTTGAGCATCAGGTCGAAGGGCTCGAGCGTCTCGTATATCTCGAGCACCTCGGGCATGCCCGTGAGCTGGACGATGACCTCGTCCTTCTTTTTGCCCGTGAGGGCGCTGCGCTCCAGCTCGATGCCCACGAAGGCGACTGTTTTTAAATCGAGTATCACGGGGTCGAAAAGTATTGTGAAGCGCTCGATCACGCCGCCGTCTACGAGGCGGTTGATCCGCTTGTGTATCGTGGATGGCGAAACGTTCAGCTCGTCCCCGATGCAGGCGAGGGGCGTGTTGCTGTTCTCGCAAAGCTTTCGGATGATGTAGATATCCGTTTCGTCCAGGTTTCCCTTAAATTTCGTGCTCATTAACGAGCGCTCCGGTAATAACATAAACAATAGCTTACTATACTTATATATACCTTTCCTAATCTAGTAAATTTATTATCATATTTAGCCATAATATTATAAATTTTTATCAACGACTCGTTTATTTGGCGAAATATCAGCAATTTATTTCATCATGGATGAAAATACTGTTTTTCCGTGGTTTTTGCGAGCAATGGTTAAACATTCGCTTATATATTTATCCTATGCAGAGTGCCCCTGTGGCTCAGTCTGGTCAGAGCGGCTGACATGTAATCAGTAAGTCGCAAGTTCAAATCTTGCCAGGGGCTTTTGTTTTTTAACCAAATGTCCTTGTTTTCAAAACGAATCTTGATAAATAGCCGGATGACGAAATCGAAAAGGATGGTTAAAAGCCCCACTTAATCATTACCTCAAAAATCTGCTATGTTGATTATCGGTTAGTGCTTACTCCTTTGTAGGTTATGAGCTTGTTGTAGAAGTGGAGTTTCATGATGATATCTTTAGCATTCCAATGGGGCTGGTGGCTTTTAGGTGTTCCCCGTAGAATTGTTTGAACGTGGAGAAGAAGCCTTCTACCGCTATCATGTGCATGCTCCCGGTAACCCTGAAACTAAGTACCTGTTTGGATGGTTGGTCGACGCTTACGTGGAGTTCGACCCACCCGTGCCTCTTCCGCCCCTGATGCTTCCGTCTCTACTCGCCACGATGGCTGACCTTGATGCCGGTACTGTCAACAGCTACAACCAGTTCTTTTTTTTCAAGGCATATTTCAAGGTCGAACTTGAGGGCCCTGATACGCCTAAACAACGTGGTATAATCAGGCACTCTGAGGCCCGTTCCCTCAAAATACTTTTTAAGATACCCCTCTATCTGCCGGTAAGGCATGCCCAGGACAGCGTGCTGCATGGCAGCCCAATAGATCAACCCGTCAGGAAACTCGTACTGCCTAACGTATTTACCCTCATTCAACATGTCAACGCCCTCTTTCCACTTCTCCAAAACCGAGTGGTCAAGAAAAAAAGCACCACGATCAACAAGATTCTGGTCGCTCGACCGCCAATCGCGCTTATCCACGTACTTCTTACCCCATCTGCCAGACATCCCAGAAAATAATTATACAAATGTTAAAATACTTAACATTACCCAACAAACCCTAAACACAAAACCAACCACCCTAATTCAACACAGCACAAAAATTTAAAAAAACCATATATAATAAATAAATACCCAACTGTTCACTAAATAATCAATTATTCAATAACCATAATCTATATAATTGAATACATTATAATAATGATTATAATAATAAAGGGTACTTAGATGATACGAAACGAAACTATGCGGTCATTCAAAGAACTAATTCCACCTAAGTGCGTAGAAACACGGCCCGAAGTCATTAAACAGCCGATAAGTCCAGGAAATAACGTGGGAATAATGGTGGCGATCCCGGCCTATAATGAGGAGATCGCCATCGGTAGCGTTGTGGCAAAGTGTAAGAAATATTCGAACGATATAGTCGTGATCGACGATGGCTCCAGAGATCATACGATTGAAGTGGCCCGGATCGTCGGTGCAGAGGTCATATCCCATGAAAAAAATGGCGGATATGGGGCAGCCATCAGGTCCTGCTTTGAGGCCGCCCGGGCCAGGGGAGTCAGCGCCATGATCACGATCGACGGGGATGGACAGCATGACCCGGATAACATACCGCTACTCATTGCCGAGATGAATAGGACGGGAGCCGATGTCATCATAGGCTCAAGGTTTATCAATGGTAACGAGAAGAACCAGCATATTCCCGCGTACCGGAAAGTGGGCATGAAGATGCTCGATATGGCTACCATAATCAGCTCAGGTGTAAAAGTCACGGACACGCAGAGCGGTTTCAGGGCTTATTCGAAAAAGGCATTATCCGAGATCGACCTGGAAGATGCCGGGATGGGCATCGGCTCTGAAATACTAATTAAGGCAGCGAAGTTAAAGCTCCATATCTCTGAAGTGCCAATCCGTGCACGTTATGATATTAAGGACACGTCTAGTAAGAATCCTGTCGCACACGGCATCGAGGTGCTGGCTTCGATAGCTAGATTCTCGTCCCGGTCTAAGCTCCAGCTCTTCTATGGGCTGCTAGGTCTTATACTATTAGTGCTCGGCTCATACTTGGCTTTTTCCAGCATAACGAGTGATAACCTAATACGGTTCATAGTCATCATGGTATGTATGGTCGGCGGAACTCTCGGCGTCTTCACGGCTCTGGTGATCCGGACATTTCTAGGCATCGCTCCCCGAGCATCAAAGCTAAATTGACTCTACAAATATAATTTTTTCGACTTTTGAAGGTACGCCAGAAAGATTACAGGACTCCAGGATGGCAACGGCCGGCACTATCGTTAATCATAGAAATTGTGCAGGCCGGATTAAAAGCCGGGAAAACGATTGGTTTAAAATACCCCGTAGTTCCGTGCTTGATTTTTCTGCCGTTTCTATTCTATGCGACGCACGTATGGCTCATCGGTCGGTATCACGAAAACACGAATTCTTTTATATCCCACGTAAGGCTCGAAATACACAAAGTGGACTGCTCCCGTTTTAGTGGACCGGTAGTTAAGGCGCATCTTAGAGGTGTTATTGATGGGTAAGATGGAGCGAAGGAGGTTTTAAGCATCACGATATGGCTGCTGGCTGGGTCACGTTCACCCATACGTGGCATTCACGATAGGGTGAACTCATGTTACCATCGGCATACAGGAAAAACTGGAGCTTCATATTCGTCCCCGTGATATCCGGAGATATCCGGGCCGCCTTCTCCAGGGTCTGGTCGTTGGCGAGGGTAAACTGGTCAGTGTAAAGCGTCGATTGGTCGAAACCGTTGTTCATCACCACGCGCACATTGTATGCGAGACTCTTCTGCTCGTGGTTCACCACGCCGACGATGAATGTCCCGTTATCGCCTAATCTGAAATTAGTCGTATAGTTTTCCGCGATACCGTCCGGCCCCAGTATATAGAATTCGGTGTACTTTTCCCCGTTCTGAGGGAATACGATGACGTACCCGATGGCGGTAATTGATAGCACCATGGACACGAGGAACACAAAAGTTACCACCTTATCCGAAAACCTTACCTCTTTGGGGAATGCCTCTCCAAATATTAATGAGATAGTCTCCCTTATATGCGGTGATTGCCGGTCCTCTTCGTTCAGCCCTAACCTGCGCATATTCGCGATCAGCGCAACGATGATCGAGAAGTAAGACAGGCTTATTGCCACGGGCTCAAGGCGTATGCCCCAGGCCGTGAAGTTGAGCACGAGCCCGATGAGAGCTGTGATAATGACGCTCATACCCAGCGAGATCACAATACGTATGTTGCCGTTAATAGCCGCCTTGCCGGGGAATAATGCTGCGACTAGCGCATACCCGGGCGCAACCACGACGACAAAAAGTCCCAGGATAGTCATGAGGGCCGTCCCCTTGATTTGCGGTATATATATCGATGTGAGAGCCAGGAACGCAAGCACAATGGTAAGCTTTAGATCAATGTCCATATCCAGTATGAAATGGACGATTTTTGATGCGTTTGTTAATCGATGGTCTGTATTGCTACTTGATGGTAGTTTTGGCATATTATCACTCATATAGCTATAGCATTTACCACGGGCGCTTGCCGGGATACGATATGAGTTATATTGCGGCGGTTTTAACTATTTGCGTTGAAAAAATCGGAGTTTAGCCCACTATCGCCGATTAATCAGCAACAATTTGATTGAGTATTTTTATATAAAAATTTATCAATATTATTTCATCGTAAAAACGGCAACTGTGCCTGCCCCTAATAGCCCATTACGACCATTTGTGCCATGGTCCAGGATCAGGTCAATGTTATAACTATTGTCCTTGTAAACAAAACGGCCGCAGCACGTCGGTTATATGGACCATTCATGCACTTCTTTACGGTCGCAAAGCTATTAATTGATCGTTTATATTGTCTTTGCTCTTCTCTGGCTCGCATCATATTAAATTTATATTTCTCCGGGGGCACAATGGCCGTGTTTAAATCGTTGTATTTTCTCTGTTACTTGTATGGAGTATAAAAACGTTATAAAATGCTCTGATTTGCGACTTATATCATATTATTACAAACGTTTGGCCTAAAACCGATTAAAATGCTGCAACATATTATAATTTTGTATATTAAAATAAAATTTCAGTTATAAATACAATATCTTACTGAGTATTCGCTTACAAACTAAGGCTACAATGGAATGGCGACCATAAACAAACAAATCCCACTATCCGTCGACCAATGATAAATATTGAGGGTAATCTGAGGTATGAAATGCCAGCACCGGATATTATTTTAAAGAATTCAATGTATCGTAATAAAAAATTGTTAACGGTACTCATCCTGTTTTTTTCATCCTTCTTGATCTTATCGATCCATAGTGCATATGCCGTATCTTATATGCAAGACAATTCATATATTTACCAATCTTTATTTAGTGCACGGCCGAGTTTTATATCGAGCGGCTTGATTACTGATACGGGTGACATGGTCGCATTTCGCGACGACGGCAGGATATTTTATAGTAGTAATGGAATCGATTTCACCCAGAGCGATACGTCCAACCTTGGTAGTTTTTCTTCACCCTTATATGGAGGGGTCGGTGGCAATGGCAAGACCATTATTTTTGGCGAGTACATTCTCAATGCTGGGATGTGCAGGCTAATTAGAAGTACGGATGGTGGGGCCACGTGGAATGTTGTATTAACACTGACCTCCACGAAGGATATCAGGCATTGGCATTGCGTGCAATACGATCCATATAATAGTAAATGGTATGCCACGAGCGGGGATGAGAATTCTCAAGTACAGTGGTGGACAAGCAGCGATAACGGTGCCACCTGGGCCAAGATGCTTAATGCCAGTGGAAGCCAGGTTTATCGTTGCCTTAATCTCATATTCACCCCTGATGGACATGTATGGTGGGGCAGCGATAGCAACCCGCCAACTGCAGGCGTATATTATGCCTCATTATCGGATATGTCCAAATATACCATGGTATATACGTCCCCGCACGCCATGTGGGGTATAGCAGGCTCTCCATCCGGAACGCTTATCGCGATTAATTATGTCGAGGCGGGCAACCAGGATAACAACGCCTACATTTTAACGAGCATAGACGGAGGCAAAACATGGAATACAGAGGTAACCTGGCCCATTAACGTACAAGTATCCGCCACTGGAGGATTTAACACGATACGTGGCCCTGACCGTAACGGGGTTTATTGCGTAGGCGTTAAAAACGTGGTCCAGGATCCAAATAATGTTGTCTACGGCCTGGAACTAATTCCTAAATCAAATAATGTGATAATCACACCAGTACCAAGCGGATATTCGGTATCTGGTAATGCAATATTCACTTACGGACAAGTTTACGCAAATGTTATAGAACAAAAAAATGATATAATTTATTTAGACTACGGGTCCTCATTAATTTACGGTAAGCTACAAGGATCGGGAAATCCGTCTCCGTCTCCTTCGCCTAGTCCTTCGCCTAGTCCTTCTCCTTTGCCGTCTGGGGTTAATTTGTTGAGTAATCCGAGTTTCGAGTCGGGTGTTACCCCGTTGAAGTTCTTGAGGCAGGGGACTACGGGCACGTTGACGCAGAGTACGGTTTGGGCTTCTAACGGTACGTATTGTGCCCGGGTGTTTTCTGGTTCGGATATTAGTGATCAGTGGGAGATGTTGTATCAGTATGGGTTGAGCTGGAGTGCGGGTGATACGTTGACGTTCACCTACGATCTGGATGTCAGTAACGCGTGCACGGTGGTGACGAAGGTCGGGGATTGGAACTCGAACTCTCTTAATTTGTATGTGGATAATGTCTCGCGGCTCACGCCAGGAGTTTATAAGGCTAGGACGGTTACGGTGACTGCCCCGAGTTCTACTCTGGGTAATGGTATTGTGTATATTATATTGACCTCGAACCCTGTCAACTCGAGCATGTATGTGGATAACGCCATCCTCACGAACAAACCGGTTTAGCAGATTATGTGGTATTTGTATGCTAAATAAAATCAAGGATCCACGGTCATTTTGGGCCTGACATCTCTAGAGATGGAGGCACAGCGCATTTGCCTTAGTATCCACGGGTCTGACTAATTAATAAATCCGTATTATTCTTTATTTTGGTAAGTGACAATGGGGTTAGTCTATAAAAATATGCTAAGGTAAAGCCTACACCACAAGTTTAATATTATATTAAAAATAATCTAATAAAAAATATAATAAAATAAAATATTTATTGGCCAGCGTGATGTCACACATGAAAATATGCGTTATAGGTTTAGGATACATAGGATTGCCCACGGCGATTCTGCTATCTGAGAAGAACGAGGTGGTCGGCGTAGACGTTAAAAAGGACGTGGTCGATAAGATCAATGATAAGATCATGCCATTTAAGGAACCCGGGCTGGACCGCCTGCTCGAGCAATCGGGCATAACGGCGAGCACCACACCACGGCCGGCCGATGCGTTCATAATCTGCGTTCCGACGCCATTCGACAAGGAAGTCCGGATGGCGGACCTGAAGTTCGTCCGGTCCGCCGTGGAGTCGATCGTGCCCCACCTCCGGAAGGGCAACATCGTCATACTGGAGTCGACGGTCTCCCCCGGCGCCTGCATTAATGTGCTGGAGCCGATCCTCGAAAAGTCAGGGCTAAAAGCTGGCGAAGACTATTATCTTGCCCACTGCCCCGAAAGGGCGATACCGGGTAACACGCTTCACGAGATGGCTTATAACGATCGGATCATCGGCGGCATTGACGATGCTTCCACACAGCTCGCCAGGAAAATTTATGCCACGTTCGTGAAGGGTAATATCTATACGACGGATATAACCACGGCGGAGTTCGTTAAACTCATGGAGAACACATACAGGGATGTGAACATCGCGCTGGCCAATGAGCTCGCCATTCTGGCTGAGGAGGCGAAGATAAACATATGGGAAGCCATCTCCCTGGCAAATCACCACCCGCGCGTAAATATTTTGAAGCCAGGGCCCGGGGTGGGCGGTCATTGCATCGCTGTGGATCCCTGGTTCCTCACCGAGGCTACAAACCGTTGCAGGATCATCAACACGGCGAGGGAAATCAACGACTCAATGCCGGCCTACGTGCTCTCTAAGGTCAAGGTCATGACGGAAAATATCCGGCGGCCGAAGATCACGGTATTCGGTGTCGCATATAAAGGCAATGTGGACGATGCCCGCGAAACCCCGGCGCTCAAATTTATCAAGCTGGCGGAGAGCGAAGGCTTTTTCGTGAGCACATATGACCCACTGGTCAGCCGCTTCGAGATGCCGCTGTCAAGCATGGAAGATGCGGTCCGCGGCACTGACTGTATCGTGATCATCTCCGACCACGATCTGTTCAAGGAACTGGACTTTGGCCACCTGCTGGATAATTCCCGGCACAGGAACGTCCTCGATACCCGAAACGTTGTAAAAAGTGATGGCACGTTCAACCTAGTCAAGCTCGGCTGTTCCGAAAATGCACATCCGGTATACGTGCCCCCGAAAAAGCCGGTATCGATGGCAAAAGTATCATAGGGCATGGAGCCCCGTCTTCTCATGGGAATACGAGGTTATTGTAATGAGATCCTCCGGCCGTGCAAACTCCGGGCTCCGGCAATTTAATAATTCACACCGGGCAGAACTTTCCGATATTAAGGATTAAATATTTTTATACAACTGTGCCGCAATACGAACTGAATGCCGGGGCAGCCATAGGAGCCGGACTGTTGCCATTCTGCATGTCAAATGTATTACTTAGAATAAATATTATTAATAAATATCATTAATGGATAATATTATATATTATATAACCGATTATTCTATATTGCATAATGTAGCAATGGGTTGGTTGCCATGATCCCCGATAATATACTACGCAACAACAGCAGCGGTCTTACGATCAAGATACTGGCGAGCATATGCCTTATTCTCTTAGCGGTATCGGCGATCGCCGCATGGAATACCCCTTCGAAGGGATATGAGCCTTCGATATATAGCTCGACACCCCAGATATTTTGGATATCGATCATCATAAGCATCGCTTCGGGTGTGGCGATCATATTCAGCCAGATCTTTAACCGGGGATATAAGCGCAATAATCGCTGGGCAATAGGGTTTTTATTGATGCTCCTGTGTTTCATTCTATGCTTGTCGGTGTTTATTATCCGGGGTTACTACATGCTGGATGGGAATGGGGATACTTCCACGCACATCGGGTACATCAACCAAATACTCCGCGATGGGCATGCGCCGAACGGCTTATTCCAGAGTGACCTGATATATCCGGTCATCCACTTTTATACGGCCGAACTATCGCTGATGACCGGCCAGGGCATCATGCCGCTACAAAATCTTATCCCGCTGTACCTGGCACTGCTTTTTATTGGATTCATGTACCTCTTCATCCACGGTTTCCTGAATAATAAGGGCATGAGCATACTCGCGCTGATGTCAAGTTTCCTGATCATAGCGGATTATTATAATCCGTTCTACCTGGGGTTCATACCCTATATACTGGCTAACTATTTCTTCCCCCTGGCCATATTCGTGTTCTTCCTCTGGAAGAGGGACCTGAGTTGGGGCATATTATCATTACTGTTACTTTTAGTAAGTGTACCGTTTCACCCGGTCCTGGTCATCGGACTTATAGCGACCTTGGCATTGGTCTGGTCATTTGAGAAAGTGCTGATCGGCCTTAACCGTTTCAAACCGCTCGGCATAAAGAATATCGACATGCTGAAGAAGGTGCACATGCAGCCGCAAATCGTGCTCAGCCTTAACCTCTGGTTCCTTCTCTGGATCAGCAGCTTCCAGGTATGGGATCATACGCTCGCCAACGTGATGAAACTACTGGAGTTCGGCGGGCCTACGCAGATGACGGGCGTGCTAACCGCGGCGAGTAAGGCGCCGGTTCAGGACCTAGCAGTATACATCTCAAAAATTGAGCTGAGCATAATCGCGTATGTGGCCATCGCCCTCATCGCGCTGCCACTTATAATCCGGCATATGCTTAAGGAAAAAAAGATCGGTTACCTGCTCCTGTTGTATGCCCCCTTCACCGCATTC
Organism: Methanocella paludicola SANAE; assembly: GCF_000011005.1. Taxonomy (NCBI): domain Archaea; kingdom Methanobacteriati; phylum Methanobacteriota; class Methanomicrobia; order Methanocellales; family Methanocellaceae; genus Methanocella; species Methanocella paludicola. The sequence goes on along the minus strand of NC_013665.1, from coordinate 2,501,460 downwards.
TGCGCGTTGATACTCGTGTTCTACTCGCTAAACCTGGGATTCTCGCCGACGCGGCTCATATTCTTCATCTTTATAATTTGCACGGTCTTCGTCGGGTTCCTCTTGTATAAGGTCATAAGCGCCATCGGCACTTTAAAAGGGCGCGTTATACCGCTCCTTTGCCTGGGGCTGTTATTGGCCTTCATGGTGGGTTTATACGGAAATGGCATACTAACACTATATCCCTCGCCTTATACGATGCAGCCCAACATGGGTACGACGAGGCAGGATGTACAGACAATGGGATGGCTCCTGAGTGATCGGCCCTTGAATGTCAGCATCACAAGCATACAAACCCCGCCATACCGGTATGCTGACATGCTTATCTCGGTCGATGATACATCGCAGTTGCTCCCCAGAGTATACCCATCTACCTATAAAGAAAACAATGTGAACCTGAGCCTGCCCTACCACTTCGGCTACCTTAATGGCACATCATTGGCAAGCGCCTTCAATTTCGACACATATGTCCTGCTGACGAATAAGGATAAGAGCATATACATCGACGTTTTGCCGGATATGGCACAGTATAGGTATACGCTCCAGGATTTCAGCAACCTGGAAAACGATGCCGGCTTGTTTAAGCTATATTCGAGCGGCGAGGACGATGTGTGGCTGACCAATCATAAGTCGACGCCTTACCTGGGTAATAATGGCTGAAGATTAACTTTTCGCAGGCGATGGGCATTAATAGGGCTATCGCCTGCAAATGACCGCAAAAAATTAAACCTTGATTTTGATTATCGATTCCATAGCTTTCACTAGTTTCATCGGCAGCGAGTAATCTTTGTGATAGTTATATCTCGTCACGATCTCTCCCCCAAAGCTTCTTTTAAAAACATTGATCCGTTCTTTCTGGATATCGCGTACTTCGCCCGTGTAGTATCCACCCCAGTCATAAATTTTCATGCCAGTCCTCTTCGCGTAGATAATCGACTCCCATATCATCAACTTATTAGCATTGGCGATCTCTTTCTTTTTCTCATTCGAGGACTCCAGGCGCTTCGAGCTCGTGATCAACTGCATCATGGTCCTCTCATCGCTAAGGCAGAAGAGGCCGCTGAGGATCTCGCCATTATACTCGGTGACGAATAGCGTCCCGTACTTTTTCATGAAATCTATGCTCGGGTCCCATCGGGCCAGGCCTTTTTCCTTCCGGAACGCGCGGTTAATCTCGGAGAACTCCTCATAGTGTTGGTTTACTTTTATTGTAACTTTCATTTTTTTTGCACGATTAATAGGCTTTCTGCAATTGGTTTCACTCATATCTTTCCAGAGCTCTTGCTCGCTCTTTGAGAGGTCCATGATAATCGTAGTGGACTCGGACCGGCGAAAGCCGGGCCACTCCATCATCTTATCGCAGTTCCTGAAAATTACGCAATCGTAACCCCTCACGTCGTATAGGTGATCGCTGAACCAGATCTCCTTGTATTTTAACAGTATCGGCATTATTTTCAATTCAGTTTCCAGCAACGAGATCACCGGTCCTATAATAACGATTGGTCAACCACGTCATGATCAGGAATGTGGCCAGATAGGATAATATCAGGGCGATGACAGCTCCTCGGATGCCCCATACCGGTATGAGGACTAGGTTCAATACCAGGGCCGCCACGGCCAGGATTATCCCGCCTGCGCTGCTGATCTTCACGCCCCGATCGCTATCGGTGTTCAATATCCAGCCGTAGAGGTTCTGTATAGACTGGCTCACGCCAGCTACGGAGAAGAGCAACACCAGGTCAAGGTACGTCGTATATTGGTTCCCGTAAAGAAACAGTACCACGATCTCCGAGAAAATGAGCATGGGAATACCGAGGATAACAATGAAGGGTAAAAGCTTGAAGAACATGGTGAAGATCGGGCCCTTATCATTGTATTGTGAAGCCGTGGGGAAAAAGACCGTGATAAAAGTGCTTATCATCAGGGAAGTCACGCTGATGGCGGCCAGGCTGTATGCACTGTATATGCCGAGGTCATGTGGCGTCATGTAGATGTGTATCAAAACCTGGGAAATGTTGGAATAGACCGTGTATGACACGGCACCGACCACACAGATTATGCTATATTTAGTTAGCCGGAATAACCAGGACCTGTCGATCTTTAAGACCAGATATTTTCGAATCAATAGGAAAATGGCTGCGCCCGTGACGCCATATGAGATGAAGATGGGATACAAAATGGACTGGAACGTGATCGGCCCACCGAGGACGGAGATGAGAAAGATTGCGAGTACCAACGCCGCATACGCCACTTGAAATATGGAGTACAGCTTCATCTCCATCAAGCCCCTGATGGTATTCATGTTGAGCAAATAGAACGTGTATAATACCGCGAACATGATGGCCAGCATCAGAAACTCGGGGAGGATATTGAAGGCCTTCGATAGGTCCTGCATGAAGGTCAGGCATACGGCGATCGTGGCAAGCGTGAAGAGGAGCGTCATGATATACGCCGAGGAGACGGTCTTCGAGATCGTCGCATAATCCTTGCTCTCCGGAAGAAACTTAGCGATGGTCGTGTGATACCCCATGATCATCGGTAGTCCGATGAAGGCGGCTATGGACTGGATCAGCGTATACTTACCATATTCGGCAGGACCGAGTAACCTCGCCGCCAGGATATTGAATATGGCTAACAGGACGATGCTAGGCAGCGCACCCGAAACAACGTACGTCAGGTTTTTTAAAAATAATAGGAAGTCTTTGTTCAAGTCCTTATGAAAAACAAACCGATAGGTGCGGCTGATCGCGGCTAGTGTGATGTATTTGTATTCCACGATGTGATTCTCCTTGGCAGGACCTTTTTCTCCACGAACGTGTGTATCAAATCTCTGTTGATGCCCAGGACATACGGGGTCAGGCTCGTCTTCACGGTGTGCTCGGGATAATCGCCGACCTCTGAAATGAACTTGAAATTAACCTTGTGCTTCGATATGAACCATAGCAGGGAGTCCATGTTATTTAAAAAATATGAGTCGTTCATGCAGGGAGAGTGAAGGCATATATTGAATAATGGGGCTCCTTGGCGGTAGTATTCTTTAAAACAGGCTTTTAGCCACCCCAGTCCCAGGATGGGCACCACCTCGGGATTCACGTTCTCCCGGAGCAGTGTCTGGGATGTCGGAACGATCAGCAGCGGCAGATCACCACGTTTCTGGTAATTATCCTGATGGGGATGATATGGCAGGCATATACGTTTCAGTTCGGACCAGTCGTACACGGACGGCCTGAATCGCAGAAGTGTTGAACAATCGTATGCGAATCCCGCCTTGATCAGCGCTTTAATCGTGTCATTGTTAGCGGACCATAGGCCGGATACAAAGGAGCGGGGTTCCACGCCAAAAAAGTCCTCAATGCGATCTTTGCCTGCTTTGATCATGCCAAGTTGCTCCTCATAGGCGTAGTTTCTCAGTCCCGGCGAGTTGATCGATTGTTTACAATGGTCTCTCAGATAGGCGTCGCCTATGCACCAGTGCTCGCCAAGCTTATCGTACTCGGTCCAGCCGGGATGTACGTGCAGCCCGATCTCATGCTTCATGGGCTTCGGAAAATGCTCTACTACTTCGGGCATCACGGCAAAGGTCACCTTTGCGCCATATTTATCGGCGAGCTTGATCAGGTTGGGAACACCGACGCTAACGCCGTCGATGGCATTCTTCGTGTATGAAATCTCCCGATTTATGACATGTCCGAATTCCGTGTGGCATACGATGGTTACATCCATAGCGGCATCTTACCTATCGGTTTTCATATAATATATTGATTAAATATTATTATCTTACTATATAAGTATTTACATAGTTACCTGATCCAGTAGATGCCAATAAGGTAGAGACTACCTGAATCATCGTTTATACTAATTCCATGCTAATATATCACGATAAAATTCATATTTGCTTTAATATCCGGGCATATTTTTCCACTGTAGCGCCATAGCTGAACTCACGCTCGACCAGGCGCCTACCGTTCACGACAATCTCTCCGGACGCATTACTATTTAATGCCCTGATGATGTCGCCCGAAATGTGATTGGGCGCATTATCCGGCATGATGAAGCCGGTCACGCCATCCTGGATGAAGTCCTGGATCGCTCCGACAGCCGTAGCCAGGAAAGGCGTACCACAGGCTAGGGATTCTATCATAATGTTAGGCAGCCCCTCAGTGTACGAAGGCAGGACGAGGAGCCTTAAACCATTTAGGTATACGGGTAGAAGGTCATGCGGCACCCATGGGATCATGGTAACTTGGCTGCTTAGCCCTTGCTCGTCCAGATAGCCTTTAATCTTTTCCGATAGTGGGCCCTGGCCAATGATCAGAAACCTCACGTCATTCCGTGCTTTCAGCACATCGGGGATCGCATGAACGAACTCCAGTACGCCCTTCTCTTCGCTCAGCCTTCCGACGTACCCGATGACCGGTGGTCTGGATGCATAGGCTTCCCGTATACTGAACAGGCCGAGGTCCAGGAAATGTTCGTGCGCGACTAATACCTTCCCCCCATAGCTCTTTAGTTGCCACTCGCTAATTAAGTTCGGAGAGTAAAGGATAATGCGGTCCGAGAGCATATACGACGCCTTTTCGAGGAGCACAAAAGGGTAGTAGAGTAAACTTTTCTTTCGCATATAGGCTTCGCAGGTGCGGCCACCGGGGAATGAGATGATCTTCATCCTGGGCCGAATCAGTTTCATCAGGACCATGGACAGGACCAGGTTGTCGGACAGGAAAAATATGGCAGCCCTGGAGTCATTTTCTCCAATGGCGTCGAGCGCGATACGCACCTGGATGAACAGGTAGTTCAGGGCGCGAAAGACGATATTGCTATTGGCGAATGGGCGCGACACATCATAATGTGCCTCAAGCCCGACAAGAGCTTCGGGATCGCCCAGGTGGCCGATGAACGAGACGCGGGCCAGACGCTTGAGGATACATAGTAGATTTCGGGTGAAAATCTCCGATATCTGCGAGGATGGCCCGGTGATCAGCAGGACTTTTTCCGCCCGATCAGAGGACCGATGTGTAGACCCTATCGATTTTTCTTGCATATCCTTCCCAGGTCCAATCTTCTTCGAGTATCCGCTTTCTGCCGTTCTGCCCCATCTCGGTCATTTTTTCGCCGCTGTCCAGGAGTAAGGCGAGCTTTTCCGCCAGCATGACCGGGTCCTTCGGCCGCACTAGCAGCCCAGTGTAACCATCTTTAACCTGCTCCGGTATGCCGCTCACGTCCGTGGCCACCACGGCGCATCCGCTCGCCATGGCCTCGTAGATTACCGTGGGCCTGCCCTCCGTCCAGGAGGGGAGCACGAACACGTTCGCGAGCGAATACCATTTACTCAACGCTTCACCCAGCCTCTGGCCCTCGAACTGCACCTGCCCTTCGATGCCCAGGCGCCGGGCACGCCGCCTAAGCCCCTCCTCTTCGGGGCCGCTGCCGATGATCACGAACTTACAGTCATTACGGTCGGTGAGCAGCGATATGGCTTCCAGCAGGTCATAGAGGCCTTTTTTCCTCAGGAGCTGTCCCACGTATAAGACAATATGGTGCTCCTTGATGCCCATCTCACGCCTGATCTGTTCCCTGTCCCGCGGCCTGAACCGGCCAGTATCGATCCCAAGTGGGACAAAGGCGAGCTTCGCGTCATCCACCCCCGCCCTGAGTGCCAATTCCCGGATATGGTGGCTAACGCAGACGATCTTGCTGCAGGCGTGCACCGTCCTACGGATGCGGCGGCCGAGGCCGGTATCGCCCGCATAATCCGTGAAGAAAGAGTCGCCATGGATGTCCCCCACGAGGGGAACCCTCCACTTTTCGCAAAGCCCAAGCATCCCGTACGCGTCCGGGTATATATGGTGACAGTGAACGAGGTCTTTTTTCGATATGTGGCCATAGACGTATCGCGATACACAATAGCCGTATAGGTCTCCCGTCACACCGTATAAGAGCTTTTTCGGGACCAGATATGGAAAACGGGGATAATGGACCAATCCCTCTTCGCTCTGCCGCATCGCCGGGATCCGGCACATCTCGTTATACGGAAGGTATTTGATGGGCAGCGATAGGGGCCGGGGCACGACGATCTCAACCCTAACGTCAGGGAGTTTCGAGATGGCCAGGTTCGCGTTCCGGTTCCACTGGGCCCAGGCGTGGTATATGTCCGGGTAGTTTATCGAGACCAGCAGAACGTCGTACATATATTTCACCTTATCCATATAGCATATAACCGAGACAATCCAGTGCCTCGCTGGTCATAAAGAGGTCCGGGTAGTTCGCGAACGGGTCTATCGTGGACGTCTTTATATTGAATATCTTCGATAATACGTTGAAGGGGCCATCCTCAATCCGGTCGCTTTGCCTGCGCCGGGCACACTGGCGGTAGAGCCCATAGCAGAACCGGAATAGCCTATGCCTGGCAGGGAAACTTCCGACCATCGACGATCGGTAGGTCGTATAGGCATCCCGCGGAAGCGTCAGGAAGGAGTCGCCTTCCCAGCGATTCATGATACTCCGTTTATTCTCTATCATCTTTGTAATGGATAAGCCCCTGTTACGGGTGAGATCGCAATAGTCGAACGCTGCGGCGGCGAAAGCGTACGCGCCCGAGAGGTAATATGCGAACATGAGGCCGCTCCGAGACCAGTCAAAGCTGCCGTCCGCTCCCTGGATACTCGCCAGCCAGCCCCCGGCATGGCGTATGGATGACTCAAGCCGGCGATCTCGTATGCATTTCTGCAGCTTGGCCAGGTAATAGATCGTGACGCCCTGGTAGTGCGCGCAGGGCACGTCCAGCGGATAGCGCTCTGGCGTCCCTCCCTCGGACGTTGTGTAGGGGTATGTCCCGTCCGACGCCTGGTGGCCAATACAATTATCGGCAGCCCGTAGGGCTGCTTCCATATATGTCGGGTTGTGATACGCCTGACCATAGTGCGCAAGAAAGGCCCCGCACGAAGCATCCACGTTCAGGTAATCGGCCATATAGGAAGCATTCTTTCGGAAATAGCCGGGGCCGACCTCGGAGCATAAGACATACTCTGCAGCTCGCCGAAGGCTCTGCTCCTGCCGGCCGCTGAGCGAGCCCGCTCGTTTTTTCAAAAGTAGCGTTTCGGCGACGAACGACGTGACCAATGCAGATGGCTTAGAAAACCGGGGGTGCAGTTCATTCCATGAGCCATTATCATTCTGACGGGAGACGAGCCAGTCCACCATTTTTTCCGCCAATAAGTGGTTTCCGCCCGAGCGGATCATGGACTTACAGACCTCCGCTGTGACACGGCATCGATTCAGGTTAAAATATGGGTCATGTACGTAGGCGTAATCACCTTCGACGATAAGGTACTCCAGCGTACTCTCAAGGAGCGAGCCATAAAGTTCTGCCAGGCATGGCCATACTGCGTGCTGATCGTAAGATATCTCCTGCATATCTACCTGCTCGTGTAATTATTTAGGGTACAACCGGATCCATCTGTCCTGGCTTCCATTGAATGCCTTGCTCCCGCCTCGACGATATACTCGTAGAATTTACGGGCGATCGCTTTCCGTTCACAATATTGCGTCACGTATTCTCTCCCTCCACGGCCCATCCCGGCGACTTTTCCCGGATCGTCCAGCAGCTTGCCGATGGCGTCGGCAATGGATTCGGGGACATTATCGGTAATGATACCGGCCTTAGACCTGACCGCGATGTTTACGATCTCGCCTTTGCCGCAACCGACAAATGGGATGCCACACGCCATATACTCGTATACTTTGGACGGTATTGCGTATTCTAAGCTCTCAATGTCCTTTAGAGGCGCCAGCCCCAGATAGGACTCCGAAATCAGCCGGGGGATTTCTTCCCTGGGCACAAGGTCCTTGAAGATAACATAATTGCCCAGGCCCTTTTCCTGGACCAGGCTTTTCAATCGCTCCTTCATATCGCCCTCGCCCACGATCAACAAAAGGGCGCGGTGAGTCCGGCCCACGGTTCCCATGGCAAGCACGGCCGTCTCCAGGTCCTGCGCATAGCCGACATTTCCCGTATAGATGAGCTGCGCGGGTTTTTTTTCTCCCTGTGGGTAGAAGCGCGAGATATCCACGCCGTTGGGCACGACGACTATCTTTTCAGGTTGTAAATGATCATATCGGGCTAGTATCTTCTTTTTAGTCTCCTCGGTCGTTACGCAGATGAGGTCCGTACGGGTGTAGCAAAGCTGCTCAAACAGCCTGCTCAACTTTTCCATGATACTGTCCTTTTTAATGAAGCCCAGGCTAATGGAAGCGTCAATCCAGAGGTCTCGGACATCAATGACCCACTTCTTCCCGAAAACAAGGCCCGGCAATAGTCCCGCCAGGTTGACGAAGAGCGGTGGAACTGACGTAACTATGATATCATAGTTACCCTTGTGCACGAGCGCCCATATGGCCGCATGGACGGCGTATACCAGATAATAGGTGATACGGCTGGCGAAGCCCGGGTCCACCGAAGATGGCTGCCACGTCCACAGGTTGGTCACATCAATCTCTCGCTCGCTCTTTCGGACCCATGGCCTCCACGTCCTCTTGAAAGACCCGAAGGGAAATGTGGGCACAGGGCTGAGTATAGAAATGTCTGCGCCCAAATTTTTCAGGCCATCCGCCATGTCCGATATTCTTGAAGCGTTACCACCGCTTTCAGGCGGGTATAATTGAGTGACCAGGAGGATCTTATTGTTACCCAAGTGCACCGGCTCCATAGATAATAGTTTCACAGGTTACATAGTCCGGCCATGCGTCCGGGCGATCTCGGCCCCCGACATGGTTGAACGTTCAATTGTCGTGCTTCTCATTAACTCGATATGCCCCAACCAGCCTTTAGAGGGGATGAAGTTACAGTTATACGCGTCGTATACTCCATCGAGCTCCCGGCATTTATCGGATATTATCCGTATTCCATCCAGCCCGTCTTTAAAGAGTCCATATTTACCGCCCTCCATAGGATACTTGAACATCGGCATCTTTAGGTAATCAAAACCCATAATGCGACTACAGGTCAGGTCCACCTCCACCGGGTCGTGCCCGGCGACGAGCACTCCGCACTTCTTCGCACTCGGCGTCTGCGGGCCCTCCTTCTCCCCTCCGATGACCCCATCCACGAGAATAAACATCCTTCGCTGGGCCGTATCCCTCATGGTGCCATCCCTGTCCGCGTAAAAGATGATACGGTTCAGGTCATAAATGGTCCGAGGTAGCGTGTCGTTGCCATGCCAGCACCCGTTATAGTACTGGTCGTGGAACGGCAGGGCCAATTTTGAATAGTAGAGGGCATCGCTCAAGGCTTTCAGCGGTATGACCAGGAGCATGTTATCGGTGACCTGGATCTCATCCCTCAGCATCACCGACAGGTCCTTTCGTAAGTCCTTTTGCGCGTATTCGTCGCCGCCCGCTTCGCTCGGACCGGCCCGGTGATGGGGTAGCCAGTCCTTATACCCGTTGATGCCGACCAGGTTTTTTAACGCACACGTCATGCCTGTCTTGTTATGTGTCTTTAACTTCGGAAGGTTAATGATCACGTCGGCGGCCAGCACGCTATTGCCGATGCAATACTCGTTCTTGTCACTATTATGGTGCTGCATCATGACCTCTTTGCTGTAGTTAAATGATCTGAACTTTTTATACTGGCCTATGATCCCGGCATGCGCGGAATCGCCCTTCAGGTCCACGATGGTATAGCCAAGCGGATCGCCTTTCAGCTCTTCATGGACCAGCTTGCCCATCCTCATGTGGCCTACTTCTTTTCGCATATCGACGATGTTGATCTTAACCTCCGCGTTCGCCTCATAATATTCCGCGATACGGTCGATGCCCGTGACCTTTCGCACCTGGTCAAAGTCCGTATCTATGGACGGGGCATCGGCAATGGTGATGGTGCCACGACCCTCCAGCGCCATATAGACGTAGTCCAATACGGCCCGGATTATACACCCCTGGGTGATCATGGCTTCGACGTTATCGACTGGGTTGGCGTGGCCCACGAAGTTCGGCTTAATCGTTATCATATTTCCGGGCCTGATGATACCGCCCAGGGGATTCCAGTCCAACCTGCCGTAATTTCTACTGTCCATCCCCATCTGATGAAAAATATCCCTGATTCGGTCATAAATGCGATTATCCTCACATATATCCGTAAAGGGGTACTCGGGATATCGCCGTGAAGGATGGAACGGCGCTTCCCTGCAATAATCAAGGGTATCGTCTTTTATGATGGCCACTTTCATAGTACCGCTTATGCTCCAAACAATTATATTATAAAAATAATATGCACAATAGGTTATATAATTGTTTTTATGCTATTATTCCATAATTTTATTTTGATCGATGAAGATTACATATTCTATCGTATTTTACAGAAAATAATCACGTATTTATCAAATTTGTATCAAAAAATGATAAATTTTTCTATAATAGAAGAAAGTATTTAATATATAGTGTAATTAGTTCCAAATGCTTACTTAAGCGGAGCAGTATCAAATGCTTTCTTATGAGGAGTTTGCATGAAAAAAGGTATTCTTTCATTAGTTTGTATAGGAATCATATTACTATCGAGCATTTCCATCGCGAGCGCGGGGACTCCTGCCGTGGATCAGGCATCTACAAGCGGCACGAGAACAACCGTAATGAACGATACGGGCTCGGTACAGAATACTGTAGGCACCCAGAGCGTCAATTTGCTACATCGCTGGGTATTTTACCGCGAGGGCATTAGCTCGGCATCCGAACTCCAGACCGCAAAAAACTTAATGGATAGTGCCAAGCAGAAGGGCTATAACGGCTTTGTGTATGCCCAGGCCGGCCTGATGATACTTGATACCCAATCGTCGACATACAAGACCAACCTTAAGGACTTGAGGAGTTACGCGGATAGCATCGGTATGGATTTCTATTGCCAGGTCTTGGCAATAGGCTATGCGAACACCATGCTTTCCCAGAACCCCAACCTCGTGGAAGGCCTCCCCATCCGGAACGCGAAATACCTTGTCCAGAATGGCCAGGCGGCCCTTGTGCCTGAACCTGCGGTCAATCTTCCCGGCGGTAACTTCGAGAGCGCAACGAGTAACAAGTTCTCGGGCTGGGATTCCCAGGATTTCATCGGCACAAAGACGTATGCAGATACCACGACCAAGCATTCCGGATCGCAATCCTTGAAAGTCGTTCCCGGAGGCAGCGTCGTCTACATAACCAAGACGGTGACTGTTTCCCCGTATCGTGAGTATTACCTCTCCTATTACCTGAAAACCTCCAGCATATCCAGCGTTAGCAGCTTGAGGCCCATCATCACCGGCGCTGACGGCAGAGTACTCTACAACACCGGATTTAAAACGGGGTCGACCCAGGATTGGACCCGCATCGATGTCGTTTTCAACAGCCTGAATAACAATAAGATCACCATCAAGCTCGGGGATTGGGGCACGAGCGGCACGTTCTGGATCGATGACGCGAGCCTCACGGAGATCGGCATGACCAACGTCATCCGCCGCCCCGAATGTCCCGTCACAGTAAAGGGTACTGACGGCACCTTATACACGGAAGGCGTGGACTATAACTACATTTCCGACCCGCTCCTGGGCAAATCACCATCCGCCGGCGAATATGATGTATACCACCCGTCGCCCTCCATTGTCCTGACGAGCAACAGCCGGATCAAAGAGGGACAGGAGCTGCGCGTATCGTTCTACGATGCGATCACCTCCTACGGCGGCGCCGCCATCAGCCTGTCGGACCCGACCGCGATCGGCATGTTCCGCAATCAGGTCCAGGCCCTCAACAACCTGATACAGCCCGACGGATACTTCGTGGACTACGATGAAATGCGTGCGGGCAACTGGAATAATGACACGACTATGACCGAAGGGCAACTGATCGCCACGTCGTTCAAACGCGATAAGCAGATGATCAACCAGATCAACCCGAACGCCGAAGTTTTCGTGTGGAACGATATGTTCGACCCCAATATGAACGCCGTGGACAACTATTACTATTGCAACGGCACGGTCGCTGGCTCGTGGAACGGGCTCACCTCCGACGTGACCGTCGTGAACTGGAATGGCTGGGGCCAGAATAGTAGCCTGAATTTCTTCACCAGCCTCGGTACCCCACAGATCCTCGCGGGCTATTACGACGGCAGCGTCTCGATCGGGCCATGGCTCGCGAACGCGCGAGCGAATAATGCGAACGTGGTCGGAGCCATGTACACGACATGGGAGAATGACTACTCACAGCTCAGTAGCTTTGCCGATGCCGCCTGGGGAGGTACGCCCACGGTGACGCCAACGCCTACTGTAAAGCCTACTGTGACGCCCACGCTCACGCCCACGCCTACGGTTACGGTTACGGCTAAGCCTACGTTGACTCCGACTCCTACTGCGCCGTCCCCGGCGCCGTCGGGTGTTAATTTGTTGGCGAATCCGAGTTTTGAGTCGGGTATTTCCCCTTGGAAGTTCCTGGGTGAAGGGACTACGGGCACGTTGACTCAGAGCACGGTTTGGGCTTCTAACGGTACGCATAGTGCCCGGGTGTCTTCCGGTTCGGATAGTAGTGATAACTGGGAGATGTTGTACCAGGGCGATTTGAGCTGGAGTGCGGGTGATACGTTGACGTTCACCTATGATCTGGATGTCACTAACGCGTGCACGGTGGTGACGAAGATCGGGGATTGGAACTCGAACACACTTAACCTGTACGTGGATAATGTCTCGCAGCTCACTCCTGGCGTTTACAAGTCCAGGAAGATAACGGTGACCGCTCCGAGCACCACGAGCGGTAATGGTATGGTGTACATTATATTGAGTTCAAACCCGGTCAACTCGAACATGTACGTGGACAACGCCGTGCTGACCAACAACAAGGCAGCAACGACTCCAACGCCTACGGCAACGGTGACTCCAACGCCCACGCTCACGCCCACGCCTACGGTTACGGTTACGGCTAAGCCTACGTTGACTCCGACTCCTACTGCGCCGTCCCCGGCGCCGTCGGGTGTTAATTTGTTGGCGAATCCGAGTTTTGAGTCGGGTATTTCCCCTTGGAAGTTCCTGGGTGAAGGGACTACGGGCACGTTGACTCAGAGCACGGTTTGGGCTTCTAACGGTACGCATAGTGCCCGGGTGTCTTCCGGTTCGGATAGTAGTGATAACTGGGAGATGTTGTACCAGGGCGATTTGAGCTGGAGTGCGGGTGATACGTTGACGTTCACCTATGATCTGGATGTCACTAACGCGTGCACGGTGGTGACGAAGATCGGGGATTGGAACTCGAACACACTTAACCTGTACGTGGATAATGTCTCGCAGCTCACTCCTGGCGTTTACAAGTCCAGGAAGATAACGGTGACCGCTCCGAGCACCACGAGCGGTAATGGTATGGTGTACATTATATTGAGTTCAAACCCGGTCAACTCGAACATGTACGTGGACAACGCCGTGCTGACCAACAACAAGGCAGCAACGACACCGATCGTGTCACATACGTTAACGCAGACCTCGACAACAGATAATCCTCTGATAAGTGCGCTCAAGCAAGGCTGGGACTTGATATTAAGTACCGTGAGCCATTAATGATGAGGACATCGGGAATTCCCAAAATCGATGTGCCGGCCAATGAGCAAAGGGAAGGAGCATAAAAGCTCTTTCCCTAATTTTTTTTATCTACCTGCGGGAATTCAGACACGGGCGTATCATTCACATAAGCCTGGACTCGGGTATTGAAAGGATGTATTTAGCATGGTGGGCGAACCGATCAATTATTATAGATATATATTGATACTTAGCAAGTAATTTATAGTAATAAATAATAATGGTTGCTTATGAAATTGGGAAGGAACCGATTGCATATAACAAGCGCTATGGTAATCTTCCTACTATTGATAATCACCGGATGTGTCTATACTAATTATCTAATCAACTTCACGGACAATTCCTCGGATAATGGCTCAATCGACCCTACGGCCGATATCATCAACCCATCGCTCGTACCGGTGACGAACGATTCCCAATATGGCCCTATGAAATATCGCCTGGTATATATTCGCGACAACATCGCCACAGCGAAAAATCTCGAGAAAGTCGAGAGCGTGATGGTCCGGGCCAAGAATGCCGGGTACAATGGCGTAGTGTTTTCGAACCATAATTTAGAAGCACTCGATAGCGCGTCGGACAATTATAAAAAAAATCTGGATGCGGTGAAAAACAAGGCAGACGAGCTGGGACTGGCGCTCTATCCCTGCGTGCTCACGGTCGGATACGCGAACGCCATACTATCCCATGACCCGAACCAGATCGAAGGCTTGCCGGTGAAGGATGCCCTTTTCGTGGTCAGCCATGGGCAGGCCAACCTGGTCTCAGATCCGGACATATCCCTGCCCGGCGGTAACTTCGAGTCTGCCGTGAGCAACAGGTTCGTCGGATGGGATTCCCAGGAAAAGCCCGGCTATTATACGTTCGCCGATTCCAGCATCAAGCACGCGGGTTCCCAGTCCATGAGAATAGACGCTAAGGGTGGCGTCAATCGAATATTCAAGACGGTCGACGTCGCCCCCTACAGGCAGTACCATCTATCCTTCTGGATGAAGACGCAGGACATCACGAACCCGGACGCGGTCGTACCCACGGTCAAGGGCGAGAATGGCATGATGCTGGCGTTTCAAACTCCCGCGGTCGCGTCCACCCAGGACTGGACGGAGTATGATATCGTCTTTAACAGCCTGAATAACAGCCGTGTGACGATCTCGCTCGGGACATGGAATGATGTGCAGGGAAAGGTATGGTTCGATGACGCGAGCCTCGCAGAGATCGGCCTGACGAACGTCATCCGGCGCGCCGATTGTCCGTTGGTCGTCGAAAGTGAAGATGGTATCGTGTATACCGAAGGGGTGGACTATAAATCCGTTACCGATCCACTCCTTGGAGAAGTACCTGACCCCGGCTTCTATAGTATATATCATCCATCCCCCCCGATCATATTAACGAGCAACAGCCGGATCCGGGAAGGCGAAAGGCTTCGCGTATCTTTCTATAGTGCCATTTCGACAGATCATGGCATGGTTTCTGTCAGCCTGACCAGTCCCGAGGCACAAGCAATTTTCAGGAATCAGATCATCGACGTAAAAGATGCCCTGCATCCATCCGGCTATTTCATAAACTATGACGAGATTCGCGTCGGGAACTGGGAGGCCAGCGATAAGCCCAGAACCCAGGGCCAGTTGCTGGCTAATAGCATTCGGAGTAACTATAACCTTATACGGTCCGTAAGTCCTGGTACCACGATCTTCGTATGGAACGACATGTTCGACCCGTACGTTAACGCGGTCGATAACTACTACCTGTGCAACGGTAGTGTGGACGGTTCTTACGAGGGCCTTGCCAGGGATATGGTGATCGTCAATTGGAACTACAACGATAAGACGTACATGAACAGCCTCAAGTTCTGGAGTGGGCGCGGGAATCCGATGATTCTTGCAGGTTACTATGATGGGCTTGGACTCCCGATCGGACAGTGGCTAAATGACGCGAGCAACTCGGGCGTGAATGTCGCCGGAGCAATGTATACGACGTGGGACTATAATTACACGGACCTGGAAGAGTTCGCTAACGAAGCGTGGGGTGGGGCGAAATAATACGATTTCACCCCGAAGGCATATAAATTAAAAATTAGGGCCGGTGGGCTTATTTGAACCGACGGTCTCCTGTTTACAGGCCAGGCGCATAAACCATACTGTGCTACACCGGCATTTATTACATAAAAGTATTATGTTAATAATTAAAATTATATAATTTTAAACATTAACAGTTTACGCTTTAATGGGTTGTCTCGTTATCGATACCTAAATTATCTCTTATAAGGTGTCCCGGTTTTTGTCCATCGCAAATACTTACGAAACAGGATTCCAGCCACTTCGGGTTAGTATCATTTTAATGCCAGGATGAACGGGCACGCGATAAAAGGTACCTATTATAAAGGGGATAATGTACAATATATGCGCTTTATCATTAATCATCTGCCGCATCTCTAATTACCCGGTACTTCTATGAACCGTTCCATAATCCGGTTCGTCGTCAGGATGGTATTCGTGGCCATGATGCCGTCGATGGCGGCGATGCTGGTGATGACGTTCCTTAGCTTTTCCACGTTCCTCGTCCGGAGCTTTAATATGAGGTCGAAGGGCGCCAGAGTCTCGTGGATCTCCATGATATAGGGAATGCCCGCCAGGCTCCGGAGGACTTCCTCCTTCTTCCGTCCCATAAGGGCATCCCTATCCAGCTCGATGCCTACGAAGGCGACGGTCTTGAGGTTAAGAATCATCGGATCGAAGAGGATCGTGAAGCGCTCGATGATGTTGTTCTCTTTCAGGACGTTTATGCGCTTATGCACCGTCGAAGCCGAGATGCCTAGCTCCTGCGCGATATCGTTCAATGAGGCGCTAGAATCCTGGCACAGCTTCTCGATGATCTTTATATCTATAGCATCGAGGTCCTTGATAGATTTATACGCCATAGTCATCTATGTTTGTATAGCAAGTCTTGAGTTGAAAGAGTTCGTCATGTAAAAAGCGAAAGTTGCATGATAAAATAAAATAAAAATCGGCAATATTATGGAAAATATGTTATTTGGCCGGGGTATTTTTTAATAATTTTTCACGGACCGCTTGCCGCTTTCGTCCGGCGAAAAGCGGCTTTAAATACACGTGTATAGCCGTTGTTTAAAAAAGAATGCGGTATATCTGCCGCGATTTTCCCACGCGGAACCAATAAAATTTATATAGGATGATGTGATCGGGCTATATTAACTCTATCCTGGCGGACTCTCCTCATATAATTAGTATATAACAGTTATCATAATATGTACATACTTTTTAATATTATACGAAAAAGTAAGCAACATCGTTTCATAAGCCTACTAATATCCAATACTTTATATAAAACCGCTAATTATACGGGTTATTACATACAATACGCTATATTCACAAGTAAACCTGATACATTTACCTATTATAGGAGTTCCTAGGGGATAACCCATTGTATAACAAGCAATAACAGGAGGAACTCAATGAAGACAAAAGCAATAATATCACTTCTAATGATGGTGGCGGTGATCCTCGGCTCGGCCATTGCCATGGCCGCTAATTTTACCGCCAACCCGCTAACGGACGTTACGAGCGGCGGCTGGACGACAACCCAGGGTAGTTTTAAAGTGAACAGTGCGGGCGATGGTATAATTTCCAATGATACCGCCTATGCATGCAAAGCCGTGCATCCCGTAACGACAGATGCATCCGGAGCCTTCAGCTTCGAGTCCACGTTCAAGTTAAACAATGAAGACTGCGATGTACACGTAGGCGTATCATCGGGCATGAACAGCGGTGACATCACCGTCGGGTATATACACGGTGGATTTTTCACCGCGGTGAAGGATAACAGTGTCATCGATCACTACTTCGGAGGAGTACCGGACACGGGTGCCACATATACCGGAAAGATCACCTCCACCGATGGCAATAGCTTCACCTGCAGCTTATATCAGGGCAGCACCATGATGGGCTCATACACATACCAGAGCGGCTTTAAGCCCGCCTACGTCGTGCTCTACATCGAGAACTTAAATGCCACGAACGGCCCGACGATCTACTCAGTGAACTTCCAATCACAGGCCGCGGCCAGCCCGACGCCCACCGTAAGCCCGTCGGCCACCGCAACCCCGACGCCCACTCAGACCCCGACGAAAGTCAACTATGACCTACAGGCCATCCGTGACTTCTATGCAAAACAGCCGGTCGAGCACATGTCGAACCAGTCCGTGGTCTACAACCCCGACGGTACCATCAAGCAGGTCATCACTGGCACGCAGACAACCCCGGTAGTATCGCCTACATTGCAGCCCACCGTTAAGCCGAACGTGACCGCCACCGCTACAGCGACTCCCGCTCCGTCTAACGCTACGGCAGTTCCCTCCACGCCCGCTCCGACCAAGGCCCAGTCTCCCGGATTCGAAATAGTCCTGGCGACCATGGGTATGCTCGCTGCCCTGGCCCTGATCACGCGGAAGAAGAAATAATAAATTTACAGCTTATGCTCCTATGGGGGCATAAGCTCATTCTTTTTTTATAAAAGCATATATTTAGCGTTCTCATAAGAGGCGAGCAGCGACTCCTTCGCCCTTCGCGTCACGGCCCCGCCGTGTCCCGGATAGAGTGCCGAGACGTCGAGCTTCGTGAGCGCCTCCAGGGACCGGAGCATGGCCTCAGGGTCGCCACCTATGTCGGTCCTCCCGAAGCTTCCCCCCTCGAATACGGTGTCGCCGGTGAAGAGCACTTTTGTTTCTGGCTCGTACAGGCATATGCTTCCCGGAGTGTGGCCCGGCGTGTGGATCACCCGCAGCTTAATGTCCCCGAGGTCGATGACCTCGCCATCCCTCAGTAAGACGTCCACGCCGAATTCGGGGCGCCTGGCGTTGAACATGGCGGCCGCCATGTCCCTGTGGAGTATGGCGGCGTCCTCCTCGTGCATAGCCACGGCGGCCCCGGTCGCCTTAACGATATCGGGCACGGCGCCAACATGGTCGAAGTGGCAGTGTGTTAAGATAATAAGGTCGAGGCCTCCACCGAGGCCCTGGAGCACGCGGCCCGCGCTCATCCCGGCGTCCACAAGGGTTTTACGCTTTGCGTCAATTAGATAAGCATTGGAATCATAGGAAATCCCATTCACGTTCTTAATACGCATCACGTTTCGTTTGAGCTCAATGAGTATAAATGCTATGTTCGAAAACCAAGGGCGACATCCATGTTGATGAAAGACGCAAAAAAGGGCCCCACCGAAGAGATCCGCCGGCTGGCAAAAGCGGAAGGCGCGGACGCAGGCGCGCTCAGCGCGCTGATAGCGAAGGGACTGGTGGCCGCTCCCAGGAATTCAGGCCGGAGCTTCGAAGGCCGCGCGGTCGGAAAGCTCGTGTCCACGAAGGTGAACGCCAACGTGGGCACCTCGAAGGATTACGACGACTGCGACGACGAGGTAAAGAAAGCTCAAATCGCCGTGCAATACGGCGCCGACGCCGTCATGGACCTCTCGACGGGCAAGGACAGGGATACCGTCCGGAAGAGGCTTGCCAGGGAACTCGAAGTCCCGCTGGGCACAGTGCCCATCTACCACGCCGCCAGGAAGAGGCGGAACGCCGTGGACATGACCTCCGACGACCTCTTCAACTCCGTCCGGGAGCACGCTAAAGACGGAGTAGATTTCGTAACGGTGCACTGCGGCGTCAACCGAAATGCCCTCGGGCGGCTCAAGAACGACCCCAGGCTCCTGAACATCGTGAGCCGGGGCGGAGCGCTCACCATGGCCTGGATGCTCCACAACGAGAAAGACAATCCCTTTTACGAGGAGTTCGAATATCTGCTGGAGATCGCCCGGGAGTACGACCTGACGCTGAGCCTGGGGGACGGCATGAGGCCCGGGTGCATGGCCGATGCCTCCGACAGGCCGGAGTTCATGGAGATCATCACCCTGGGCGAGCTTGTCCGGCGCTGCCGGGAGGCCGACGTCCAGTCCATCGTCGAGGGCCCCGGCCACGTGCCTTTAGACGAGGTGGAGATGACCGTGAAGGCGATGAAGAAGCTGACCGGTGACGCTCCCCTGTATTTGCTCGGGCCGCTTGTGACGGATATCGCCCCGGGCTACGACCATGTCGTAGGCGCCATCGGCGGCTCGCTCGCGGGCATGGCCGGCGCGGACTTCCTCTGCATCGTGACCCCGTCCGAGCACCTGGCGCTGCCCACGGCCGACGATATCCGGGATGGAGTCGTGGTCGGGAAGATCGCCGCCCATGTGGCCGATACTGTAAAGGAAGGCCAGCGGGAGCGGTCGAGAGAGATGGACCGGCGGATGTCGCAGGCCCGATGTGACCTGGACTGGAAAGCCCAGATGAGCCTGGCCGTCGACCCCGAGAGAGCGGAGCACATCCGCGGCACGCGCATGACCGAGGGCGATACGTGCTCCATGTGCAGCGACCTGTGTGCCATCAAGCTGGTAAAGGATGCCCTGAAGTCGGGTAAGATATGAGCGACGCTTTGCTAATTGTCGGGCACGGGAGCAGGAGTGAGCTTGCTGATGACGTGCTCCCCTATTATGTGGAGCTCTTTCAGGCTGATTTTGAGGAAGTGCGGGCCTGCTACCTGGAGCAGGAGCCCCATATCGAGGACGCCCTGAGTCTCATTAAAGCACATCGGGTCTTCGTCATGCCCCTGCTCATGGCGCACGGCTACCACACGAGGGTGACGATCCCGCGGGCCCTGGGCATCGAATCCACACATGGCCACTCCCGCGGCAAAGAGATATTTTTACTTGAGCCGCTGGGGCGGTCAGAGCAGATCGCTAAAATAATAAGAGAGAGGATCGGGGAAGCGAATAAATAGGCTCAGAGCTGCCGGCGCTTCGGCTTCTCGGGCGGAGCCTTCGGGCTGCTCAGCCTTGGTAAGGCCTTCGATTCCTTCATTCTCGGGGCCTCACGGATATAGCCCATCGCATCCGGCTCTCCCTCGCCCGTGTTGATGTGGATGAGGAAGCCGGCGCCATAGAGAAGCGCGCCGAACAGGACGATGATCAGGGTGTTCACCAGTATCGTGCCGGTGATGCGAGGCTCGATGACGTAGGTGACGTCCCGTCCCAGGTCGCTGCTGATCGACGCCCACATGACCGACTTGACGACCGACGGCAGGAATAAGAATATGATAAAGGCGATGACGCCCATGACGAGGATGATCTTGCCCGCGCTCTTGAGCATGTCCTTCGGGGTCTCGTACCACTGCTGGATGTATGAGAGCGCGAGGATGATGACGAAAGCGGCCAGCATGAGCACGGCCATCAGGAAGTAGAAGCCGTTGGCGCTGGCGCCGACGAAGCCCGAGACCATCGACAGCGAGCCGGGCACGTTGCCGTCGTAAAAGTTCGCGGCGTACTCATCGAACACCAGGCCCATGACCTCGCTTTCCGTCTTGCCTCTCGCCTGCGAGCCCGTTATGTCGATGGACTGCATGCCATAATGATATGTGAAAATGCCGTCATAGCCATTATTCTGGAACTGGTCGACCATCTTATTATACTGCGAATGCAGGTCGACGACCTGGGAAGGCTGCCCTGCGATGCTGCCCAGCGAATCCCTCACCGACTCGTAGGTCGTCAGCTGGTAGGCGCTGAAGAATACGACCATGCCGACGGCGATGATCCCCATGAAGAAATATAGGATATCCCTCGATCCAAGTGCCATTTTTTATATCCCCTTACCAATCCCCTTTTAAATTCTCTGATATTAATGCTTTGCTCTCCTGTATAATAATTATTTGCCTCTCATAAATATTTCCGGGATTATCCATCCCCAGTATCGTGCCGTCGTGCCCGCGATAAGGGCGGCCCCGCCAAAAAAGATCAGCCTAGCGAGTAATGACAATGAGCCTTCCGGGTACGATAGCAGCATTATGGCGACCGCAACGGCTAAAACAGCCACTCCGGCGTCGTAGAGGAAGTAGAACTTCTTTGTGCGAAGGGCGTCTCCCAGCCTCCGGCTGAGTTCCCGCAGCATGAGCGCCATGCCAGAGAGCGTGATGAATAGCAGGATCCAGTTCAGCATGTCTAAAAAAGCGTTCACCCCGATACCCCCATCATTTTTCTATACAGGAACAGGCCGGTTGTCAACAGCACCAAAAGCGTGCTGAAGCTCGTTATTAATAGATCTGCCTCCAGCTCCAGGCCGCCGAAGAGGCTGACGAGCAGCATGCCGGCCAGGACGAACGCCGGTATCAGGAACGAGACGTGATATGTGTGCTCCCTGAACTTCAGCTCGTAAAATCTGGCGATACAAAATATAAAAAATAACAGCAGTATCTCGCATAATACGGTCGCGGCAAGGACGAGCTGATACGGGCCCATACGGCAGCACCTACCGCCTGAAGGCCTCCATGAAGGCCTCGGCGCCGGATTTACGCGCGGTACCGCTCATGATCCCCTCATAGCCCTCGAATGGCGCCTCGATCTCGATGCCCTTCCCCGATATGCGGTATCTCCGTATGGCCATGTCATGGCTCGAGCCCCGCATCTTGAGCACGTTGATGGACCGGGATATGGCCGACTCGATCTCCACGTACTGGAGCATGATGATGCTGTCCACGATGAACTCCAGCCCGTAATCGGATATTTTCGACGTCCGGGACATGATGTCGGGCACCTCGTGCGTAAGCAGAAGCGTCAGCCCGTTCTCCTTCATGTAGTTCACGAAGGCATATAGCTCCCTCCGCAGATCGTTGGGATCGTGGACGTTCATGGAGTAAAGGGAGATGGGGTCGATCACGACGCGTTCGGCCTTTACGGAATTAATGACATCCAGGCACTGCATGATGGGGGCGCCGCCCGACTGAAGCATCTCGGAGCGAAGCTGGTAGAGCCTCAAGCGGCCTTCGGCCTCGAGCTTCCGCAGGTCCCAGCCGAAGTTCAGGGCGTCGTTCGCGATCTTCTCCGGGGTCTCCTCGACGGTCACGAACACGCCGCTCTGGCTTTCTAATACCCCATGCATGAGGAATTGCAGCCCGAAAGTGGTCTTGCCGGTGCCCGGCGGCCCGGTCACGAGCGTGGTATCCCCTTTTAAAAAGCCGCCTCCGGTCATCTTGTCGAGGCCCGGTATGCCCGTCTTTAGCCTGGTCGTGGTCATGGCCGCCCCATTATAATTATATCTAGAATATATAATAATGGGGATATAAACGTTCGTCCCTCTTAACAAAACAAGTCAGTGGTCCGAAAGCTTCTGGACCTCTTCGAATAGGGATTTTAAAATGACGTTACGGACCTTGTTCACTTCGGTCTCGGTGCGCACCCTGGGACGGGGGATGTCGATGCTGATGATCTCCTTGATACGGCCCGGCCGGGCGGTCATGACGATGACCCTGTCCGCCAGGAAGACGGCCTCGTCCACGTTGTGCGTGACGAAGAGGACCTTTTTCCTTTCCTTCTGCCAGATATCCAGAAGCTGTTCCTGGAGGATGTTGCGGGTCTGGGCGTCAAGGGCGCCGAAGGGCTCGTCCATTAGCAATATCTCCGGGTTGACGGCGAGCGTGCGGGCTATGGCCGTTCTCTGCCTCATGCCCCCGGATAGCTGGTGCGGGTAAGAATCCCTGAATTTCTCTAGCCCCACCATGTCGATATACCTGGAAGCGATCTTATTTCTTTCCTCGGGGGGAAGCTTCTTCAACTCAAGCCCGAACTCCACATTTTTACCCACGGTCCTCCAGGGGAACAGCGTGTACTCCTGGAACACGAACCCGATCTCGGGGGACGTGGAGGTGATCTTCTTATCGCCCATCCAGATGCTGCCGCCCGAGACCGGCTCCAGGCCGGCGATCATGCGGAGCAGCGTCGACTTGCCGCATCCCGACGGGCCGACGATGCAGATGAACTCGGCGTCTTTGATCTCCAGCGAGACGTCGTCCACGGCCTTCAGCTTTTTACCGTTGGACTCGTATTCCTTGCTGACGTGCTCGACCCGTATGTCGTGCGACATTCAGGCCACCTTCCTGCTGATGCCCTGCTGCCACTTGAATATGTAATTCCCGGCGATCTGGAAGATATAGTTGATCGCCAGGCCCATCAGCCCGATGGTGAGCATGCCCACCATGACCACGTCGGTCTGGAGCAGGTTCGAGCCCTCGAGGATCATGTTGCCCAGCCCGAACTTGACGGCGATCATCTCCGCGGCCACGACGCACATCCACCCGATGCCCATGCCCACCCGCATGCCGGTATATATGATCGGCGAAGCGGCGGGCAGTACGACCTTCCGGAGCACGTTCCAGTCGCCGGCCCCGAAGGTGTAGGCGACCTCGATCAGCCTCTTGTCCACGTTGCGCACGCCGTCAATGGTATTGAGCAGGATGGGGAAGAATGCCCCGATGAACACCAGGAATATCGCCGAGTTCAGGCCGATGCCGAACCAGAGCAGCGCCAGCCCGATCCACGCGATCGGGGGGATAGGCCTTATGACCTCGATGACCGGGTCGAAGACGAGCGAGATCGACGGAAGCCAGCCCATGGCCACTCCCATCGGTATGGCGACGACGGCCGCCACCAGGAAGCCCAGGAGCACACGGAGCAGGCTCCATCCCGCGTTGACGAACAGGCTGCCGTCCAGGGCCATGGACAGCATGGTCATGAAAACGTCCGTCGGCGGCGGCAGGACTATCCACTTGAACAGGTGGAACACGCCGGTGGAAAGCTCCCACAATAGTATGATAAGCAGGATGCCTGAGACCTGAAGAAAATATCTACTCAGACGGGCCATGGAGATATAATCCATTCTTATGTAAAATAAATTTGTTGGGCGGAGCCCGCCCACATTAGATCCCGTTCACGAGGGACAGGTCGAAGATCTCGTCCCTGGTATAGACTTTCTTGGTCAGGCTCAGCTCCTCTTTCAGGACCTTCGAGAACCGGTCGAACCCGGCCAGGTACTCCTCGTCCGGCTTGTACAGGAACGTGATGTGCTCCATGGACGCGCGCTCGACGGCCGGCTCGTTGTTCATCCACTCCTTCGAGGAGACGATCTGGGCGGCCTTCTGCGGGTCGTTCTTGATGAGCTCGACCGCGTCGCGGTGGGCCCTGAGGAACGCCTTGATGGAATCCGGGTACTGCTCGATCATGCCCTTCGTCGTGACGATCGAGTCGCACGGGTGGCCGGGCAGGATGTCCTCGGACCTGAGTATCGTTTCGCCGATGCCCTGCATCTCCGCCATGGTCACGAACGGCTCCCAGCCCATGACCGCGTCGACCGTTCCGGCGTCGACGGCGCCGATCCACTGGCCCTGGGGCAGCTTCACCGCGTCGACGTCCGTGCCGTAAACGAGATTATTGGACTTGCAGAGCTCCCGGACCAGGATGTCCTGTATGGAGCCGGGGCCAGGGGTGCCGACCTTCTTCCCCTTGAGGTCGGTGAACTTCGCCAGGCCCGAGCCCTTCTTGACGAACAGCCCGGAGCCGTTCTTGTGGACGGAGGTCACGATCCTGACCGTCGGGTCCTTATCGTACGCGAGTATGACCGGCGGCACGCCTGCGATGCCTATGTCGATCTTGCCTCCCGCGATCTGGGTCAGTATCTCCGGGCCCGAGCTGAAGTTGGTGATGTTGATGTTCATGCCGTACTTCTCCAGGTAGCTCTGGGCCCCGTCGATCTTCGTCGCGGCGATGTAGAACGGCGAGTCGTGGTCCGTGATGAGATAGCCTATGTTAACCGTATCCTTAACCTTGAGCGGCGTGGAAGTGGGCGTCACGGTGGGAGACGGGCTGGTACACCCCGCTACCCCCAGGCCGGCCATGCCGACGCCGACAGCTGCGCCGACTTTAAGGACCGTCCTGCGAGAAAGCTTTTCTTCGTTAAGCTTATCAAAGAGATCATTAATAGACATAACATACCTTCCGTTTGCTTTATTGGGCGAATTGGATTTATATCTTTTCCCCAACACAACTTTTTATTAATACAAAGGTACAAATATTATCTGGTTAATTATACACTAAGGATTGACATTTATGACAATAGCGGATGACGTGATCGCGGCCGCGTTCCAGTCGGACGAGGAGTTCAGGAAAACGCTTGAGAGGGTAATAAAGAAGGACCTGGGCCTGAGCATAACGGAGTTCGGCGACCGCTCCGGCATCTCCCCGAGCACGCTCTATAAGATCTTGAACGGCGACCGTGACCCGAACCTGGGCACGCTACGTGAGGTCGTTGAGGCCATCCGGAACATCGAGGGCCTGAGCCGCGAGAAGTTCATCGCCGTGATCGCCGCGAGGCAGGTGCTGGACCGCATCAGCGAGCGCGAGATGTTCGTGGACGGTAAGCGTATCGTCGTGCGCGAGTACTCGGCCATGACCATGGAGGACGCCATCGTCGCGGCCATTAAGGCCGAACGTGACGGCGCTCAGGCTTTAGTGTGCGCCCCCATCGTGAGCTATACTCTCGAGAAGGTCCTGCGTATCCCCGTCGCCACCATAATGCCGGGCAACAGCGTGGTCGCCGCCATAGAGAACGCCTCTAAAAAGGTGCGAAGTTTCGGACATTAAAAGAATCGCTAGCTAAATTAACCTTATTTATCGTAACACCACCGGTTTAAGCCCGCTAAGCTTGATAAGTCCGCGAAGACTGATTCGAGCCCAAAGACCGCGAAGCTTACGCGAAGACCGCGAAGATACTTTAAAAGATAAGGTTCTTCTCCGATTGTTGGATGAGGTTTTGTTGGTTTTTGTGCCTCTATCGTGGTTTGGTTAAAATGTTTTCTATCCTTTTCCCGCTGTGCAGTCGTGGAGTGTCCAATACACAGGGCCACGGGGCCACGGAGAACGCACGAAGACTCTTTAATATGCGAGACACCGAGTGGACGGAGACGGGTTTATACTTAACTGAGAGACAGAGTTTAGAACGGCTCGGGCGACGATAAACCATCATTCACCTAAAAGTTGTTTATTCGTCAACCGTATCTCAATGATCTCTGTCTCTCGCTCTGTGCGTACTCCGTGACTTCGTGACCCTGTGTATTGGACACTCCACGACGGCATAAGGAAAAGCAAAAGGATGCTCATCCAAAAATTGGAGAAACACCAAAGATAATTTAATGTACAAATTGAACAAGGCAAAATATCCATTATTAATTCTTTAAGAAGTCTTCGCGGTCTTCGCGTAAGCTTCGCGGTCTTAGGGCTCGAAACGTCTTCGCGGACTTAAACAGCTTCGCGAGCTTTGTAGCATGGACAAGATGACAGTAACTTAAAATAAAAAAGAGGATGGCCGCTTAAACTAGCAGCTTACCATCCTTCATAACGAGCTTATTATCGACCCACATGTTAGGGCGCATGACGAGGCAGTCCTGGTGGATCATGGCGTTGGCGTCGTTATCGTAGTTGGCGCCGATGGCGAAGTGCACCGTCCGGCCGACCTTCTCGTCCTCGAGCAGGTTACCGGTCATCTTCGCCTTGTAGTTTATGCCGATGCCCAGCTCGCCGATGTGGCGGGCGTTGCGCTCCTCGTCCTTGAGTCCCTTCTCGCGGGCCATCGCTTCGCCTTTCTCAATGACCTTTAAGAGGCCTTTGGCCTCGACGCCGCCGGTCACCTTGTCAACGTAGCCGTCCTTCAGGACGACCTTCACCGGCTTCTTCGGGATGACCGCGTCAGGCACCAGGTCCACGGTGCCGTCGAACACGATGGTGCCGCTCACGCCGGCGATGGCCGGGGATATGAACACCTCGCCCGCGGGGAGGTTGCCGCCCATACCGGGCAGCCTGAAGTTGCCGTCATCAAGCATAGGCCTGCGGCCTTTGATGGATATGTAGGCATCCGTGCCGCCGGGGGCCTTTACGTGGACTTCCTTCGCCCCTTCGAAGGCCTTCTTGAGCCGCTGGGCCGTGGCCTGCATCTCTTTGTAGTCCAGCGCCACGCAGCGCTCGAACATCTCCACCGACGTCGTGGGGGACCAGAATCCCCGGATCCTCTTATCGCCGTCGATGAGCTTATCGAAGATGTGGTCGTACTTCCTGCCGTCCTTGCCGACGTAGCCGACCATCAGGCCCTGCGGGTCCTTGCCCATCTTGTTGGCCGACAGCGAGACGATGACGTCCGGCTCTGCCTTTATCGTCTCCAGGACGAGACGCTCCGCGTACGTGTAGGTCGTCTTCATTTCCTGCACGGCCATCGTGGGCCTGCCTTTTAACTCTTTTGTGACATCGAAGATGGCCCGGGCCACCGGGAACACGTCGCCCTCGAAGTTCGTAACGATGAGAACTTCTTCGCCCTCTCTCAGGCCGACGACGTCCCTCATGGCCACCATTGCGGCCTCTGATAGCTTAGTCAATTGAACATCTCCTGTCCAGATAGATGCAAGTTCATTGCACAAATACTCTTTGAAGATTATATTTATAGCGAATATATGGCACTTGAACCAAAATATTTTATATGTTAAACTTAATATATTACGTAATATATGCGGCGTGAACGTTACCAGGGCTATGGAAAGCTTTAATTGTTATAAAAATAATTATATAAAAATAGTAAGGTTCATAAGCCGGAGGCAAGTAATGGAAAAGGTCCCAACTCTAAAGCGGCACGGCAGTAACTGGAAGAACAACGTCGAAGCCGACCTTCAGCTTTTACTGGATAAGAAGGGAGCGCTCGGCGCCATCATAACTTCCAGGAGCGGCGACGTCGTCACGCAGCTGTTCTACAAGAGCATCCCCCGGCAGAAGGAGAACGCCCTGATGCAGCTCATGAAAAAGGCGGTCCAGTCCATCAACACCATGAGGGGCTCCACCATACGCCGCGTCGTCTTCGAGTCGGACGAGGGCGCCGTCGTGCTCTATAACGCGGAGAACGCCATCGTCGGGTGTTTTCTGGAAAAGGACTACGACCTGCTTTCCATCATGCTGGAGATCAGGACCGTAGGGGACCTGATCGGGAGCCACCTGAACGCCGGAGAGCTCTCGAAAGAGGAGTTCGAGAAGATCGTCACTAAAGATCCCGGGGAGCTGAAGGTTCTCGCCTTCGACCTCGTGGGGAACATCACCGACCATTACGGCGATGACATCGCGAACGAGTTCATCAGGTTCACGCTAGAGAAAAACCAGCCCCGATGGGCCGCAAGGTGAAATAATGAAGAAGATAAAGACTGGCATACTGGGATTGGACGGCCTCCTTGACGGAGGGTTCAATGAACATTCGGCGAGCATACTCGTGGGCTCCGCCGGCACCGGAAAGACTACCATGGCCCTGCAATTCTTAAGAAAAGGCCTGGAAGCGGGGAACGAAGCCATCTACATCACGCTCGAGGAATCGAGGGACCAGATCATGGCCGAGGCGAAGAGCATGGGCTGGGAGGACATCGGCGCCCACGTCGAGAACGGCTCGCTGGTCTTCCTCGAGGCCGCCGGCAAGGACCTGGCGGACTTCATCAAGGAGGAGCTCCCTCAGTTCGTGGACGACTGGAAGGGCTCGCACGCCCGCATCGTCATCGACCCGCTAACGCCCGTCATATGGGCTTTCGACGACAAGTACGAGCAGCGCATGCTCGTCTCGCAGTTATTCAAGGAAACGAAGAAGGTCGGCACCGTCCTGAGCACTATCGAGGAGTACAGCGGCCAGGGCGGGGAGGAGACCGTCATTCCCATGTACCTGGCGGACACCATCGTCCGCATCTACACGCTGGGCCCGGGCACGGCCGGTAACCGTATGCTGACCGTGTTAAAGTCCCGCCAGTCCTGGCACAGCGAGCTCACGTACCCGTACCGTTTCGTGCTGGGCATCGGCATCGTGCTCGACACCAGCGAGATGGACGGGAAGCGCATGAAGAAGCTCACGCCCGATCTCAAGCTCGCCATCAACAACGCCGCCGCCAGCCTGCCGAAGCGGGAAGCGGAGCAGATCAAGGGCATCGTAAAGTACCTGGAGAGGGCGGACCTGGGGGACATGGAGCCCGAGCAGATCGTCCACATGCTCATTGAGGACTACAAGGGCGACGAGAAGGTCCTCGACGAGCCTAAGGTGGCCAGCTAGGCTTCTGTCCGCAGGGAGTGGTAGGGCTGAAACAGATGATATGCCAGAAATGCGCGAGCCATAAGGTGAAGGTCGTATTATTCGAGACCGAGGGTAAAAAATTCGCCGTGTGCGACGATTGCGGCAACGTCCAGTCCATCGGCCGGGATCTTCAGGAGCGCTATGGCAAGTGGCTTCATCACCGCGAGCGCTCCGACTAGTAAAAAAACAATTTTTTTTAAATTTTTCCCCATCTTTTGCTATTTTATTGACTATGGATGAAAAAGTATATAAACAAACCATTGGTATTCTTGATTGCCTGTGGAAAAACAGCTTCCATGGGCGCAGTTGTGCTATAAGCAAAAGATATCACCATATGCGGCAGGGCCGGGGCGCCTAACCCCCCTAAAAACGTAAAAAAGGCTCCGGCCCGGTCGGCATATCCCTTATGCTTAACTCAACCCCCATGCCCAACGGGAGATGCGAGGTTATATCTATTTTTTTAACCTCCCATGCCCCTCGCATCCTTCCCATTCATTTTAGCTTTTTTGTGCTCTCTTATGCCCACAAAATTTAAATGTGAGCAGGGCCATCTATGAAGAGCGGGCCTGTGGTCTAGTCGGCTATGACATCGCCTTTACACGGCGGGGATCAGGGGTTCGAATCCCTTCGGGCCCACTTCGTGTTTTTATAAACAACACATCCGCCTCCTTCGGAGGCGGTATGAAAATAAAGTTTTTTTCTCTCAACAATCCATCACTATTATACGACCCACCTCTTACCAGGATAG
Source organism: Methanocella paludicola SANAE (assembly GCF_000011005.1). Lineage (NCBI taxonomy): Archaea > Methanobacteriati > Methanobacteriota > Methanomicrobia > Methanocellales > Methanocellaceae > Methanocella > Methanocella paludicola. The sequence goes on along the minus strand of NC_013665.1, from coordinate 2,471,087 downwards.
CTTTTTCCCGTATCAAATGAATAGTGTAAGAACACCATGGACCAGACGGCCAGTTTAGATTCACTCTACAGGGAAGAGAACGGACAGGTCCTCATCGAGATGAAACTGTCCTCGGTAGGGCAGTTTTTCAACTCGTTCGATCCCGCGCCATTCCGAGAAAAAGAGCTGGACAATGAGGCGGAGACGTATATCGTCGATACGGTCAAGGATTTCCCCGCTAAGACCGCGTTCAAGATCGTCATATATCTTCCGGATACGGCCGTCGATACGAAAGAAGCAGGGGATATTCCAACGGCCATCAGGAGCCACTTCGAATATAAAACGCTGATGCAAAAACGCAGGTTCCGGGAGCGCTATTTATACGGCCAGTTCGCGCTCATCGTGGGGCTTTCGTTCCTGGCGGTCGCGACGGTTTCCAGCCTGGCCATCGATAATTATTCGAGCAGTTATCCTGTCGCCCACCTTATCGCCAACGCCCTGAATGTCACCGGCTGGGTGGCCATGTGGGAGCCGGTCACGGTTTTTCTCTTCCAGCTCTGGCCGATCTACAAACAGAGGAAGGTTTACGAGAAAATCAGCCGGATGGAGGTCGATGTCCGCCCGTATCCCAAGTCTTCTTCAGGTTCTCCGGAGCCTATGGCCGCCTGCCAGCTACCTAATCCCTAGATCGACAGCCCGGAAACATGCGGCACGATTTGCCAACTTTTATTAGTCTATGAAATAAATTACCGTTGTGATGCAGACCATAGATGCGCTTACTGCCATATGGAACGTCCTGACGAACTTCTGGTTCCTCTTATTCGTCATCATAATCATCATCCCGGTCCTCCAGCGCTATTTTATTAACCGGGCCAGGAAGCGGATCCTTACCCGTATCTCGAGGGAGCGGAAATCGCAGGTCATCACCATCATACACAGGCAGGAGACCATCGCGTTCCTGGGCATTCCCCTCTCCCGCTACATCGACATCGACGACAGCGAGGAAGTGCTCCGGGCCATCCGTATGACCCCGGCGGACACGCCTATCGACCTCATCATGCACACGCCTGGCGGCATCGCCCTTGCGGCGACGCAGATAGCGCTGGCGCTGAAGGCGCACCCGGCCCCGAAAAGGGTCATCGTGCCCCACTACGCCATGAGCGGGGGCACGCTCATCGCCCTTGCGGCGGACGAGATACTCATGGACCCCCATGCCGTCCTCGGCCCTGTGGACCCTCAGCTTACTGACGGCCAGGGCGCCTACGCCGCCTCATCGATCATAAAGGTGGTAAAAGAGAAGCCCATCGAAAGGATAAGCGACCGTACCCTGATCATGGCGGACGACGCCCGTAAGGCGCTGGAGCAGATGAGAGGCCTGATCAGGGAGATCTTGAAAGGCAAGTGCGGCGATGATAAGACGGGGCTCGTCATCGAGGAGCTGGTGAGTGGCAAGTACACGCACGACTATCCCATTTTCCCCGAGAAGGCCCGGGAGCTGCTGGGCGACTGTGTCAAGGTCGGTATACCCGAGAGCGTCTACGACCTCATGGACTTTTACAAGGCGGAGTCCGGGGCGAGGAAGCCGGGCGTCGAGTACATACCTGTGGCGCCGCCCGGGAGGGAACAGAAGCGGTAATACCACAGTGGGCACGATGGTTTGTTTTTCACCACAGGGGTACACGGTGGTCACAGTGGTATTTTTATGATGGGCCACGGAGGAAGCACAGAGGCCACGATGTCCGGACAACTGGCGAGGTCTGCGAGGGGCGAGCGGAGCGAGTCCCCTTCAGCATATAAAAAACCACCGTGACCACCGTGAACCCCTGTGGTGAAAATTAATCCACCGTGACCGCTGTGATGAAACCCACGGCGGCCCCTGTGGTCATTTCGACTTCGGCACGAACATGCGGATGGGGCACCGCGCCGTGTCGTTGTCGGCGGGTATGGTGACCCCGGTATTGGTGCATTCGCCGTTCTTCGCGTCCTTAGGCTTATAGAAGTTACATTGTGAGCAGGTGGGCATAGCTATTCACAAAATATAATTAAAAAGGATTAAAATAAAAACCTTTGTTTTAGAGCTTATTCAGGTCAAAGACGTCGTGAAGGACCTTCACGGCTTTCTGGGCGTCGTCCTTGTTCACCACGAAGGAGATGTTCGCCTCCGAGGAGCCCTGGCTGATCATCCTGATGTTGATGTTGCTGCCGCCCAGCGCCGTGAACAGCCTGCCGGCGACGCCCGGCGAGCCCGCCATCCTTTCTCCGACTACCGCGATGACGCACACGTTGTTGTTGCAGGTGACGTTATGGGCCAGGTCCTCGCTGAACTCTTTCCGGAGGGCCGCAATGGCCCGGTCGGCCTGCGCGCCGTCGACGGCAAGCGACACGTTGAACTCGCTCGAGGCCTGGCTGATCATGATGATGTTGATGTCCTCTTTGCCGAGCGCCGAAAAGATGCGGCCGGCCGTTCCCGGAGTGCCGGAGAGCGCCGCGCCGCTGATGTTTATCAACGCGATGTTCTTGATCATGGTGACGGCCTTGATGAGGTTCCCGTTGCCGGAGGCGTCCTTCATGAGCACGACAGTGCCCGGGTGGTCGGGCTGGAACGTGTTGAGGACTCTTACAGGTATTCCTTTTTTCACTGCGGGCTCGATGGTCTTCGGGTGGAGCACCTTGGCGCCGAAGTAGGACATCTCCATGGCCTCCAGATAGGTCACGCAGGACAGCGTCCTCGCCTCGGGGACGATCCGGGGGTCGGTGGTCATGATGCCGTTGACGTCCGTGTAGATCCAGATCTCGTCTGCGTCGATGGCCGCGCCGATGATGGAGGCGCTGTAGTCCGAGCCGCCCCGGCCCAGCACGGTGATGGTGCCGCTCGGGTTCGCGGCCACGAAGCCCGTGACGACCGGTAGTGTCCCCTTCTTTAATAGTGGCATGAGCTTTTCTTTCACCCTGACGTCGGTGATGGGGTCCGGCTTCGCGCTCTCGAACTTGCTATCGGTGATGACGCCCGCCTCGCCGCCGGCAAGCGCCACTGACTCGACGCCCATGGAGCGCAGCGATGCCGATAGGATGGGAACGCTCATGCGCTCGCCGAACGAGTAGATGTAGGCCAGCGACCTGTTCGTCAGCTCGCCTAAATAGCACACTGCCACGAGGGCGTTCTTGAGCTCGGACAGCCGCTGCTCGATGATGAGCGAGACTTCCTTCTTTATTTCCGGGTCGTCGATGGCGCCGTCGATGGCGGCCGCGTGCCTCGAGGCCACCTCGCTGAAGCTCTTCTCGATATCGGCGATGTTGCAGGTATCCTTCGCGGTCTGCGCCATCTCGTAAAGCTTATCGGTAATGCCTGTCATGGCCGACGCTACGGCGATGACCTCGTTCCCTTCGTCGTAGTACCTCTTCACGAGCTTAGCGACGTTCCTGATCCTCGGTCCGTCGCCCACCGACGTACCGCCGAATTTCATGACGAGCCTCATAGTCGATCACAATTTAACGTGTTGTCACAATCGTGTAGATTATTCGTTAGCGCCTACGGGTATATAAAAAAATCGCGACTATATGGCCTTGCTGGTTGAAGGACAGTAGCATGGGCTTCCGAAACGCTGAAATAATATAAAAATCGAGTTTTATTTAATGGCGATCATCGAGGGGCGGGGCGTCACCAAGTACTACAACAGCCTGCTGGCCGTGGACAACGTCGATTTTTCCATCGACGAGGCGGAGTGCTTCGGCTTTTTAGGCCCCAACGGCGCGGGCAAGACCACCATCATGAAGATGATCTACTGCCGCATACCGGTCACCTCCGGCGACATCGTGGTCGACGGGCTCAGCGTGAGGCAGTCCCAGAGAAAGATCAAGAGCACCATCGGCGTGGCGACACAGGAGGACGACCTTGACCGGGACCTTACCGTTTACGAGAACCTGTGGGTCTACTCCCGGTACTTCGACCTCCGCGCCCGTGAATCGAAAAAACGGATCGACGAGCTGCTCTCGTTCTTCGACCTGGGGAAGAAGCGGGACACGACGGTGGACGACCTTTCGGGCGGGATGAAGCGCAAGCTCAGCGTCGCCAGGGCGCTCATCAACGACCCCAGGATACTCATCTTAGACGAGCCGACCACGGGCCTCGACCCTGCGGCGAGGCGCCAGATATGGGACACCGTCATCAAGCTGGGCTCCGAGGGAAAGACCGTCATACTAACGACCCACTACATGGAGGAGGCCCAGGAGCTCTGCGACCGCATCGCCCTCGTCTTCGGCGGAAAGATACTGGAGTACGGCTCGCCCGACGAGATCATCGGCCGGGTGATCGGCACGAACGTCTGCGAGCTCTACGCGCCCTCGGATCAGGCGCTTAACGATGTCCGGAAGACGATACCGGGCAGCATCGAGCAGGTGGGAAACCGGCTTTTCGTATATGGCAATGACGCCGGAGCCCTGCAGCGGCAGTGCGAGGCGGCCACCGGCGTGTCGCAGCACGTCCGGCCCGCTACCCTGGAGGACGTCTTCATGAAGCTTACCGGGAGGGAGGTCAAGTGACCGACCTGCCGTCGTGGAGGGCCCGCCACATCTGGTACAGGGACTGGGAGGTATTCAAGAAGACCGCTATCACCAATATCCTTCCCTATTTCGCCGAGCCGCTGCTTTTCATTCTGGCGCTTGGCTATGGCCTGGGCCTGTTCGTGGGAGAGATCGGCGGCGTGAGCTACGCCCAGTTCCTGGCGCCGGGCATCCTGGCCTCGTCCGCGATGTTCGCCGCCTCCTACGAGTGCACCTACTCCACGTTCGTCCGCATGATCTTCCAGAAGACCTTCGAGGCGGTCCTGTGCACGCCCGTGTCCATCGAGGACATCGTGCTGGGAGAGGTGGCCTGGGGCGCCACAAAGAGCCTGATCAGCGGCGCCTGCATCTTCACCGTGATCTGGGCGCTGGGCCTGGCAAAGCCCGAGTCAGCCCTTGTTATAATTCCGGTGGTCGTGCTCGTGGGCTTCATGTTCGCCTCGCTGAGCATCTTCTTCACGTCCATCGTGCCGAGCATGGACGCCTTCAACTATTATTTTACGCTCCTGCTGTCGCCCATGTTCCTGCTGTCCGGCATCTTCTTCCCGCTCGACCAGCTTCCGTCCTTCGTCCAGGGCCTGGCCTGGCTCCTGCCGCTGACGCACGCCGTCAACGTCATTCGTCCGGCCGCGCTGGGCCTATATTCGGCCTCGTTCATCTATGACGTCGTCTGGATGGCGGCCTTCACGCTCATATTCTATGCCATTGCCGCCGTGCTGATGAAGCGGCGGCTGAAGGATTGACTAAAAACGCTTTTTTAAAATGCGCAGTTTTTATTTATCGATGACTTGCAGGTCTTCCTTGTTGCACACGGCGACGCCGTACTGGCCGAAGTCGACCTCGTAGGTGTTCACGCCGCTGCCGCGGATCTTATACGTTATGACGCCCGTCGCGCCCTCGGGAATGACGACGCCGTTGATGGACGCCTTGAGCTCCCGGAGCAGCACGACCCTGTCCTTTTCTCGCATGTAATTAATAAGGACGCCGTTATCCCTCTTTAATGTTTTTGCGCCCATGCGCCCACGTTTAAGCTCGCGAAGAGGCATAAGTCCGCGAAGACTATTCGAGCGCGAAGACCGCGAAGTTCGCCCGAAGCCTCTTGAAGATAGGAGCCGTATTCTCCTTTTACCTATGCCTTCATGGAGTGTCCAATACACAGGGCCACGGGGGCACGGAGGACTCACAAAGCACTTTTTATAATTTGAGGCACGGAGGCCACGGAGTCCGGTTTATAACATTCCTGAGAACTATCGAGACGCGGGCGACGGATAAACAATGAAAAATAGTAAAAGTGGTTTATCGTAAGCCATGCCCGTGAAGCTCTTTCTCTCAGATTAAGCGGCTTCGAACCAACACAGCCATAATATAAGATGACCTTCGCGGTCTTCGCGCCAGCTTCGCGGCCTTCGGGCTCGAACAGTCTTCGCGGACTTAACCAGCTTCGCGGGCTTAATGCGGGGAAAAACACTTATTAGCAACCCGAGCGTCTTAGCTGGTATGAGCCACTACACGGCGCTGACCATCGCGGGGTCCGATTCCGGCGGGGGAGCGGGGATCGAGGCCGACCTGAAGACGTTCCAGGCGCTCGGCGTCCACGGCACCTGCGCCATCACGGCTATCACGTCCCAGAATACGCTGGGCGTCCAGGGCGTGTTCGACGTTCCCCCCGGTGTCATCGAAAGCCAGATCGACTCGGTAATGGCCGATTTCGAGGTCGTCTACACTAAGACAGGTATGCTCTCGCGGGTGGAGACGATCGAGGTCGTGGCCCGTAAGGCTAAACAATACGGGCTCAGGCTTATCGTCGACCCGGTCATGGCCGCCGAATCCGGGGGAAGGCTGCTGGATCCCGATGCCGTCGACGCGCTGAAAAAACTGATCCTGCCGCTGGCCGAAGTGGCGACGCCCAACGTGTTCGAGGCTTCCGTGCTTTCGGGCATCAAGGTGAAAGACCTTGATAGCGCGAAGGAGGCCTGCAAGGTCATCCACGGCCTGGGCGTGAGGCACGCCGTGGTCACCGGCGGCCACATGGGCGGCGTTGACATACTATACGACGGCCGCTTTCGGGTATTCGAGGGCGAGCTGGTAAAAGGCGGCACCCACGGGACCGGCTGCACGCATTCCTCGGCCATCACCGCATACCTCGCCCGGGGAGAAAAGGTCGGCGGTGCAGTAATGAAGGCTAAAGCTTTTGTCAGGAATGCCGTCGCCAGCGCGATGGACGTCGGCCACGGGGCACGGCCCGTCAACCCTGGCGGCATCCGATAGCCGAAAATGAAGAAATCAGTTAAATAATAGGCACACATTCTTACTATTATGTCAGGCGAGCCCGAGGAGATAGTCGTGCCGTGCCCGTGCTGCGGCAAGGCCCACACGGTCCGTGTCAAAGACATCAAGGAGAAGAAGACCGTCAAGGTCGAGTGCGGGGCCGCGCTGGGCACTGCGGGGCTGCAGAGGCGGCTCGACATCGTCAACGAGAAGATCAAGAAGCTCAAGGGCGGGCTACATAAGCTCGGCTAGGTCTGGCTCTGCCAGTGCTCTTTTTTCATATCAAATACCCACCGGCTGACTGCGGGTGCCACGTTTCCACAACGCCGATAGTACATGACGTCGAAGCCCATACTTTTAGCTTCATACGCTTTAGTGATACGGGCTTTCACGTTATATATGTCCAGCAGTCTGCCCTCTCTTAGCGGCATCCGCTGAAAATCCGCTGATATTATAATTTATGTAAATTATTATATAATATATGACGAGTGGAGGCTCCGTAGTGTACATCATCATCGTCGGCCTCGGGGGAATAGGCCGGAATCTGGCGAGGATAGCCGTTGGGGAGCGATACAACGTCGTGGTCATCGACAGCGACCCTGAGAGGACGCAGGATATCGCGCTGAGATACGACCTCGTCAGCATAACGGGCGACGCCTCGCTGATATCGACGCTCGAGGACGCGGGGATCTCGGAGGCGGACAGCGTGATCTGCACGACGGGCGACGATAACGTCAACCTCATGGTGGTGCTCAAGGCAAAGGAAAAAAAGGTCAAGAGCATTACCACCGTCGTCAACGAGAACGAGAACATCGAGATCTTCAAGGGCACGGGCGCGACGATCCTTAAGAACCCGGACGGCGTCGTCGCCGAGAATATCTTCAACATGATCCAGCGGCCGGCCATTAACGACTTCGTGACCCTCGCCGGCGGCAAGGCGGAGATCATCGAGGTCATCATCCACGAGGGGTCTCATGCTCTGGGAAAAGCCATCAAGGACCTGGGGCTGCCGCCGAAAACGCTCATCATCGCCATCGAGAGGGGCGAGTCGGTCATCATACCCGAAGGGAGCACCGTGATACGTCCGAACGACTCGGTGTTCGTCCTCGTCGGCCGGGAGATGGTGGAAAGGGTGTCCGGCATGTTACAATGAGCACTGGTGATGGCCGTTGTCATGGAGAGACCTGCATATCGTCGTCGGGAACTTAAAGGGCTTATTCACCACGGTCGCCATCCTGATGGCAGTGATGGCAGCGATGAGCATAGCGTTCGGCGACCGCGTGAGCATGGCCGGATTCACGGCGGGCCTTCTCGTGAGCGGCGCCATTGCGCTGGCGATCCACCTGGCCGTGGCGCCAGATGAGACTATCGAGCTGAAACATGCGATGGTCATCGCGGCCCTGGCATACCTTCTAGTGCCTGCGTTAAGCGCTATACCCTATGTTTACCACGGGGTGCCATCGATCGATGCTTTTTTCGAGGGCATATCCGGGTGGACGGGGAGCGGCTTTTCCATGATACCCTCGCCGGAGACGGCCACTCACACCATACAGCTCTGGCGCAGCCTGACCCAGTGGGTTGGTGGCGCCGGCGTCATACTCCTGATGGTGACCATCCTCATACGCCCGGGCACCAGCGCTTTTACCCTCTACACCTCGGAGGCGAGAAAAGAGCGCATCAAGCCGAGCATTCGCTCGACGCTGAATATTATCTGGAAGCTGTACCTGGGCTTGACCTTGTTCGCGGTCCTGCTCCTGCTGGCCGCCGGCATGCCCGCCTGGGACGCGCTGAACACGGCGATGACCGCCATCAGCACGGGCGGATTTTCGATATACGCGGACAGCATCGGCCACTATGGCAGCCTCTCCGTCGAGCTCGCGCTCATTCCCATCATGGTGGCCGGCTCACTGCCGTTCGCCGCCATGTACCGGGCCCTGAAGCCGGATCTGCGGGCGCTGCTGGACGACGTCCAGGTGCGGGCCTTCATCGGGCTGGTGATCGCAGGATGTGCCGTCCTGGCGATACAGAATATGCTGTTCCCCGTCGGGGCATCCGTCGCAGACTCCGTGTTCCAGTTCGCCTCCGCCGTGACGTGCACGGGCTTACAGTCGGCAGACCTGTCCCAATGGTCCCCGACCTCCATGCTTATCCTCTCCATCGCGATGGTCATCGGCGGCTGCGCCGGGTCCACCTCGGGCGGTATCAAGATCGCCCGCGCCCTCTTCCTCGTGGCGGAGGCAAGGCTCTGGCTGGCCCAGACGCTGCTGACAAAAAAGGCCGTGATCGTCGTGAGAATGGGCGACCGTAAGTTGACGGGCCAGGAGATGTCCAGGGAGCTCGCCGATGCGGCGCTCATATCGTTCCTGTGGGTTGTCACCCTCCTGGCCAGCGTCATGCTGCTGTCCAATATCGTGCTCGGGCAGGCCAGCCTCAGCCAGGTCATCTTCGAGGTCTGCTCCGCCATGGGCAACGTTGGGCTCACCGCCGGCATCGTCAGCCCCGGCATGAGCCTCGCCGCCAAGCTCATCATCATGTTCGACATGTGGGTCGGCAGGCTGGAGATCATACCGGTCCTGGTATTATTGAGGGCTATACTCAAAGGCCTCAGGCCCTAACCCTGGCCGCATGCTTTATTGTTCTTTGAGCATCCCTATCGTTTTCAAGACGCGCCTGTCCCTTGTATCGTCCTTGATGAGCACGGCCTCGAATTCCTGTCCGGCCATATGTTCTTCCTGGAGTTAATTGCTTATATGAGCCTTATCATTAGCCCTTCAGCGGGAACACGATCTGCGTCTGGAGCTTCTCCGGCGGGGTGTCCATCGGGCTGTTGAAGTATATCTCGTAGACGACGCCCGTGGGCGCTAAGCCCTTCTCCTCCACGAGCTTCGAGAGCGCCTCGTATGCCTCTTTCATCCCGTCGCCGTATGGCCCGGTATAGACGGTGGTCGCTACTTTGCCCGCCGGGATCTCTCCGGGCTTGACGTCCCCTTTTGCCTGAAGCTTCTTAGCTACCGGGAACCCGACCTCTATATCGAGGTCCTGCATGTCCATGTTGTAGTACGCTACGAATGGCGGCCCTCCTGGCTGCTGTCCCTGCTGGCCGATGGCCATGGCCACGTCACCGAACGCCTTGCCCAGCACGTTGGGCAGTTCCTGCACTGCGGTCCTCATGCGTATGGACATGATGGGCTGTGCCGGTTTATCTTTGATCTCGCATTTCGTGAACATTCAATTATCCTCCCAGATGATAATGACTTATTCATTAATCAATATTAACCCGAGGCTATAGTATCCTGAAAGTATTATATGGAACTTAAGTAATTATTGATAAGGTTCGTGATCTTGTGGCTGATCATATGGTAAAGAAGGCTTCCGGAGATGGCTATATCCAGGCAATGGACGGTATCGGGCGCAAAACGCTGGTATACGGCATGAACACGATGATGACCGAGTTCCGGCTCAAGAAGGGCAAGACGCTGCCCGCGCATAAGCACCCGCAGGAGCAGACGGGCTATCTCGTGTCGGGCCACATCATACTTACCATCGACGGAGAGCCGTACGACATGAAGCCCGGCGATAGCTGGTCAATTCCCGGCAACGTCGAGCACGGGGCTGCCATCCTTGAGGACTCGGTGGCCGTCGAGGTCTTTTCTCCCGCCCGGGAAGACTACAAACCTCAGGCCTGAGGACAGCGATCATGCGGTATGACGAGTTCGAGCAATTGCTCTCCCGCCTCGGGATCGGGGTCGTCCCGAAGGGTGAGAAGCGCATACGCGGCCACGATGTGGACACATACCGGGGGCTGGCGAAGCGGACCGGGGCCATCGACTTCGACTGCGGCGACGGCGAGAGCTTTTGCCGGTACATTCACGTAAGAGAGGGCGCCTGCTGCCAGGACTGCGTCGACACCTGCGGGCACTGGCAGCGGGAAGGCCGGACGCTGGACGAGGACTCTGCAAGAAAGATGGCCTCGTTTTGCGATGCCCGGGACGGGTTCTGCCGGGAAGGCGCCGGGTGCATATTACCAAGAGAGCTAAGAAGCCCGGTTTGCCTGTATCATATCTGCTCTGACGCGAAAATGACCGAAGAGGACAAGGAACTGTTGCGTAAGATAAAATGCGGAACAGACCTTTTTAGATAAATAGAAGCGCCGCGGCGGAGATTTGAACTCCGGAGCTCCGAAGAGCACAGGTTTAGCAAACCTGCTCCATACCAGGCTTGGATACCGCGACATCAAAAAACGGCTGTCGTAAATCTTCGTTGATACTATTTAAGATTTTCCGGTAACGGGACTACCTTCATATTAATTATATTAATATTTAAATGTTTGTTCTCTTGCCTATTCTTCGCCCTCGCGGTCGGCAATGCCCGCCAGCACGCCCTCCATCTTCTCGAGAGCCTCCAGTAACTCCTTGAGCTCCCCGGGCTTCGCGCTATCTATAAGCAAGTATACGACCGGCAGCTTTCCGATGATGTTCTCCATCCTTGCCACGATCGCCCTCTTCATGGCCGCCTCTTCCTCGGGCGAAACAGGCTCCTCGCGGAGCCCCGGGCACTCATGCTTTTCAGGCGGCAGATGCTCCTCGCAGTAGTACTCGTGGCAGAACTCACACTCGAAAGGCTCCGGCTCCGTCTTCCCGCAGACGACGCACTTCGGCGCCTTCATGGGGCGGGCGACCACGTAGTCGTCCTCCTTTTTGGAGCGGGGGATGTACTCGAAGGTGCTCGATCTTGAATAAACTCTCAGCGTCCTCTCGATCTCTTCATCCTTACGCATACACTATCACTTTTTACGCTGGCTATATTTTAATGTTGAGCGGGAATCCGGTGAGCTTACCGTCGGCAGCACTGCCCTTAAAGAAGACGTACAGGGGCTTATTGCCGTTTTCCGTAAAGGCTTCAAGCTCCCCTTTCTCCGCGCCCAGGACGAACCCCAGGGCGACGTGGTCCGTGGACGAGCCATGCAGCGCGGCGACAATAAATGTGCCCTTGCGGGCCTTCGATTCCATCGCCAGGGTCCTGGCAAGGTCGAGCCTGCCGCTCTCCACGAGCAGACGCAGGGCCTTCACGGACTCATCGTCCGTGGCCATGAGCAGGTATTTTCCGATGCGGGCGTCCTCGCCGGTCTCCTGCCTTTCTGCGCTGACGAGGGCGAACGAAGTGTCCCACACGGCGGCCTGGAGCGTTAATGTTATTTTCGCGTAGGCGAGCTCCGAGTCGTAGGCGACAGGAGGGTGCTCCGGGTTAACGACATAGCGCTTTGCCACGTCACGCATGCCTTTATCGTGGATGTAAAGGTCGGCGACCCGGTATGGCACGGAGAGGTCGACCGTCCCGCCCGCCATGCTGAAGTAGGCGTCGTCGACCCAGTAGGCGATCGTCTGCCGTGACAGCAGCTCGAAGTCGCCCAGGAGCACGTCGTTATCGTCCAGCTTGAACAGGCTGCAGGAGTCTTCAAGCTTGTAATGAGCGCGCACAAAATCCTTCATGTCCCTGGTCAAAACCCAGTAGACGCGCATCGGGTACGCCTGGCACGCGTAAGGCCTTGACTCGTGGACGCTGCACTTATTGTCCTTAAGGAACGGGCATGCGCCATTTACCGTCTTAATGTACAGGTGAGGCATCGGGTTCAGGCTCGTCGCCGTCACGACGCAGTACTTATCGAAGAACTCCGCGGGCTCCATTTGAAGGGACCTTGAGAGCCTGTACAGCTCGTAAGTCGTAAGCTGCACCAGGTCCTGGCTGGCACAGCATCCGCCGCACATGGCGCACTCGAAATCCCGGATGACCTTCTTCATCATTCCTCCTGACGTAACGCCATCTTAAATAGTTTTGTCGGCCTGAAAAAAAGATGCGAACAATTAATACATAAGCGCGTAATTAATGAGCTTATCATGAAAACGATCATCGTATGCGTTTCAGAGTCCCACGGGAATACCATGAAGGTGGCGAAGGCGATGGCGGAGGTACTGGACGCGCCCGTGGTGAGCCCGGAGGAGTTCGACGCCGGCAAGGCGGGCGAATACGACCTCATCGGCCTGGGCTCCGGCATCTATAAAGGCAAGCACCATAAAAGCATTCTCGAGCTGGCGGAAAAGCTGCCGGAACCGGACGAGGAGCAGGATAAGAGCGTTTTCATCTTCTCCACGGCCGGCAAGGGCGACATCAACCAGCACCGGCACCTGAACCTCATAATCTCCAAAAAGGGCTACCGGAACGCCGGCGAGTTCATCTGCAAAGGCTGGGACACTGCCGGCCTGTTCAAGTACATCGGCGGCATCAACAAAGGCCTCCCGAACAGGGCGATGATCGAGCAGGCCCGCGACTTCGCTAAGACTTTGCGAGCCTAGGGCGTAACGATCTCCCACGCCTTGGCCAGCAGCGCGTCCTTTTCCTCGGGGCTGAACGGGAACTCGCTAAGCACGCTGGCCACGCTTGCGACGTCGCATCTCAGCTCTTCTATAGAAAGGAAACATATGCCGTTCGTGGCTGCAGCGCGGCCGACTTTTTCTTTTATTATTCCGCGGATGCGCCCCACGGCCAGCCTCAAGGCCACCCTGGTCGTCGCCTCGCCGTACTTCTCCACGAAACCCCCGAAGTCCATGATAAGTGGAAGGGAAATTATGTAGATGTGCGTATCTGCTGAAAATCGCGGCATATGTAAGGGCGCTTATCCTGCTTACACTTTTAACTTAGAAGCTTATTTATATCACAGGTCAATTTTAATACTATGAGCCGGCGGGGCATTCAGATCAACGATTGGTTATCGCAGATATTTCTCGGTATCTTTTTCTTCTGTATAGGCACGATCTTCCTGACGATGTTCCTCTCCGCCGATCCGGACGCCATGGCGTCACTCACCATAACGGATTGGGTGGGGGTCATCATCTTCATGCTCATACCGACGGCCTTTATGGACCTGGGGCTTCTGCTCGTCATATGGGGCTGGAAAGGGCGGCACAGGGCATCAGGGAATCCTGGCTGGAATGACATGCGTATCGATGATCCGCTGGTCGTGAGCCCCGACGGCGGCATGACGTCCGAACAGCAGAAGACTGTACAGGCGGTCTCCGGCGGCATATCGATGTTCTACGCGATCTCCCTCTGGATACAGAGGCTCGTCAGCGTCGCAGCTGCCGCCTTAGCGATACTGGTCACGGCTATCTGGTGGCTAATGACTCTCCTGGACCCGTCACAAAAAGCATCTTTAAACGGAAGCCTGTTACTGGCGCTGGGGCTCGTCCTGATCAGCTATGTCACGATCGTCTACATCGTGCTGCTGAAGAAACCCCGGGCAGGCCAGAATGCGTAATGATATAAAATGAGTGTTTTACTTTAGCCGCGGACCAGCGTCATGAGGCACGTCTCGTCGAACACGCCGGGATGGCAGAGAGCGCAGGAATGCTTATCGGACCACCGCTTGTAGCGCCTGACCTCGCGTCCGCACTTCGAGCACTGGTAGACCGAGATCTTCGGCCTTATGCGGGCCCTGAACTCGTTCAGCGGGATGCTAAGCTGATCTTTCGTGACCTTGATGAGCATGCTCTCGTCGGACGGCGCACAGCATTCGCAGTACTCCACTTTCGTCAGGGGCCTGTAGGTAAAGATCGAATCGCCGCACTTCCGGCAGCGGTAATACCATTTTTCCCGCTCGACGAAGAGCTCGTTGGTCCTCGCGCTGGGCGACACGCCCATGCGGCTGCACGCGTCCAGGAAGTTACAGCCGCGGTGGCCGCGCTCGCCGTGGAAATGATAAGCGTAAACGTGAGCGATCTCGTGCTTGAAGACGTCGTCCATCACGTCCCACCCGTATTTCTGCAGATACCGATAGGAGAGGACGATGCCGAGCGGGTTGCTGTGGGCGTACCCGATACGGCTGTACAGGCGGTCGCTGATGCGCAGCATGATGTCGGGGATGCTGTTATCGAAATAGTCCTGGTTGATCGTCCAGAAGCGCTGCCGCGTATCGCTCAGATATTCGTTTATGGCCTGCATCTTCAGCATGTGATCGTTTTCCATTGGCTCACCTTTTTTCGGTACAAACTTGCGTTTTTAATAAAGCCCGGACGAAGAAATCGCCCGTTTTTACCGCGATGAACGCGGTTTAAACGAATACGTGCCACACCCTGTCACTCGGGCCTGACGCAAATTAGGTAATTCTGACATGTCTTATTAACTTTGTTCTCGACAGGAAGCGATTTTTAATTATAAAAAAGATCTATTATACATGCCGAAGAAATTACCGTACAGTGAAATTATGTAGGGGTAATGGCCTGAGACGACCCAATTCCGCGGTAAACTTGCTTGCTCCCCAGTCGAACAAAATTATATACTAAGCGCATAATGAATAAAAGTCTACTATATATAATCGTAAATAATTTACGGATAAGCGCTCGTTGAGAGAAATATTTTAACCCGTAATAGGATAGCTTTATATCCTTTCGCATCCTGAACTCATTCTTATCCAGACAACTATTATTATTGTATAGCTAGCAACAGGAAGTGTCCCCCAATGGTAAAAATCGTGATCGATAGCGAAGTCTGCATCGGCTGCGGCCTCTGTGTCCACGACTGCCCGATGCATGTCTATGAGCTGAAGAGCGGGAGATCAACGGTGGCTAACCCGGACGACTGCATGATGTGCCTCTCCTGCCACGAGATATGCCCGTCGAACGCGATAGAGCACCAGGATATTTACCTTTCCCGGCGCCTTTACGTCGACCTCGAGGTCTGCTCCATGCTCAGGAGGTTCATCTAATGCAGGAGCACATCGTCAAGCCCGAAGAGCTGCCCTTACACTGCGAGGGCAACATCCACGACTACGAGGAGGCCCTCCACGGCCTGATGGTCCTGAACGCCACCATCATCCGCTCGCTGGAGGAGATCGCCAGGGGCGGCGCCAACGCCGTCGTATACCGGGCCGGGCTGAAGATGGGCCACGAGACCGGTAAATATTTCCCGAAGACCGAGAATGTCGAAAAGGCGCTGACCGAGCTTTCCGAGATCCTGGGCAAGCAGTACAACTTCGAGCTGTGGAAGCCGAAGGGTAAGGACTCTTATATCATTACCGAGAACGGCGAGACTTTCATATATCTCGTGTTCCGCGACTGCCTGGTGCGGCAGACCCTCCGCCATGAGGGCATGCCTCAGAAAGGCCCGCTGTGCCAGAGCCTGTACGGCTACATGGTGGGCGCGGTGGAAGAGATCACGGGCAAGAGGGGCAAGCTCGAGATCGTACACGTCGGGCCGAACACGTGCCTGAAAAAGCTCATTTTGAGGTGATCGCGATGCTGAAGCTGGCAACAGAACCCCTGGCGTCCTGCGCGGGATGCCACGTGTCCATACTGGACCTGCACGAGGACATATTACAATTACTGGGCAAGGCAGAGCTCGTATACTCCCCTATTTTGATGGACGTAAAGGAGCCGCCCGACGGCATCGACATCGCCATCATCGGGGGCGCCATCCGCAACAAGGAGAACATGGAGCGGGTGAAAAAGCTGAGGCAGAAGGCCAAGACGGTCATCGCCTACGGCACCTGCGCGTGCTTCGGCGGCGTCTCGGGGCTTTCGATCATCCACAGCCGGGACGAGATACTGAGCAGCGTCTACACCGATTCGGTATCGACCACGAGCAAGACCATACCGAAGGACGACATTCCTGAGTTACTGTACCGCGGCTATGCGGTGGGGGACGTCATCAAGGTGGACTACTATATTACCGGCTGCCCGCCCAAGGAGACGTTCTTACGCAAGATACTCCTGCCGCTGGTCGAGGGCCACGTGCCCGAACTGCCCAAGAAGTCCGTCTGTGCCGAGTGCGACCGGAACATGGAATTAGTGAAGAACTGGAAGCTCAAGCGCCGGTACGAGGGCATACCCGAAGAGGGCAAATGCCTGCTCGGGCAGGGCTATTTATGCATGGGCTCCGTCACGTTCGGCCGGTGCGGCGCGCTATGCACGCACCACGGCATACCCTGCCATGGCTGCAGCGGCCCGTCGCTCGACGTGCTGAGAGAGCCATGCCGTGACCTGTACAATATCCTGGTCATGCGCATCCAGCATTTGACCGAATTACCGCAGGCGGAGATCGAGAAGGAGCTCTACGACGTGCCCCACACGATATACCCGTTCGTCATGGGCAGCAAGATAATGGAGAACAAGTCCGTGTCTAAGATACCCGATATCATCAAGGAGAGACACCTATGAAGAAGCTTACCATTCACCCGCTTTCGCGGATCGAGGGCCACGCCAGCGTCACGATCAACTTAGACGATAAGGGCGAAGTGGCGGACGCCCACTTCCACGCGACCGAGCTCAGGGGCTTCGAGAAGTTCCTGGAGGGCGCGGCGGTCGAGGAAGCCCCGCGCATCACGCCCCGCATCTGCGGTATCTGCCCGACGGTCCACCACCTGGCTTCGGCCAAGGCGGTCGACGAGATATTCGGCGCGCAGGTGCCCGAGACGGCCCTCAAGCTCCGAAGGCTCCTCGACATGGGGCAGTTCATCCACTCCCACGCGCTGCACTTATTCTTACTCGCTCTGCCGGACTACATACTGGGCCCGGACTACAACCCCGCGCTCCGCAACGTCGTCGGGCTGGTCCAGGCCAACCCGGAGCTGGCAAAGATGGCCATCGAGGGCCGCAAGATCGGCCAGCGCATCACCGAGGAGACCGGCGGCAAGCCCATCCACCCTGTGTCGGCAGTGCCCGGCGGCATGTCGTTCGCCCTCGCGAACGAGAAGAGGGCTGAGCTGGAGGCCATGGCAAAGCGCTCCGTGGAGATCGCGAGGATCTCCTGGCCTGTGGTCATGAAGATGATGGACAAGTACGCCGATCTGGTCAACAGCGTAGGCCTCGTGCAGTCCGACTTCGTGGGCCTGACCAGGAACGGCAAGCTCGAGTTCTACGACGGCAACGTTCGTGCCATTGATTCCGGCGGAGTGCAGCTGGCCGACTTCCCGGGCAAGGACTACCTCAGCTACATCGAGGAGACGGCAGAGCCGTACTCGTACATGAAGTTCACGAAGCTCAAGAAGGGCAACGGCTTTTACCGCGTCGGCCCCCTGGCCAGGGTGAACATCGTCGACTCCATCGGTACGCCGGAAGCTGACAAAATGCTGGCCGAGTTCCGGGCGAAGTACGGCCGCGTGCCGCAGCAGTCGCTGCTCTACCACGCCGCCCGCACCATCGAGTACATGGCGGCGAGCGAGACGGCGCTCTCGCTGCTCCAGGACTCCGCTATAACGGATAAGAACGTGCGCACCGCCGTCACGGGCGTGAAGAATACCCGGGGCATCGGCGTCGTCGAGGCGACCCGCGGCACGCTCATCCACGACTATACGGTCAACGATAAGGGTTTCATCACGAAGGCGAACCTGATCGTGGCGACGGGCCACAACAACCGGGCCATCGACCGGGCAGTCCTGCAGTCATCTCAGAAGCTCATACACGGCGATAACGTGAGCGAGGGCACCTTGAACCGCATCGAGATGGTGGTAAGGGCCTATGACCCGTGCGTCTCGTGTGCCACGCACGCGATCGGGCGCATGCCGGTCCAGCTTACGGTCGTCGACTCAGAGGGTAATGTCATTCGCGAGGTAACAAAATGTTAAAGAGGATTTTGGGCGACCTGGCAAAGGTCGAGGGGGTAAACGCTGCGGCGATCGTGGGCCGTGACGGCTTCATCATCGAGCACGTGGCGAATATCCAGGTGGACATGGACGCGCTCGGTGCGATGGCTTCGACGAGCGTCGGTACGTCAGAGGCAATGGGCATCGAGCTGGGCAAGGGCAACTTCGAGCAGGTGCTGGTCGAGCTGGAAAAGGGCCCGATCATGCTCTCCGTGGTCAGCCAGAACGAGATCCTGGCCATCGTGGCAGAGCACGGCGCCAACATCGGCCGCATCAGGTACGAGGTGAAGAAGAACAAGGACCGGATAGCTGCGGCGCTATAAAAGACATAAGAAGGGCATAATACGTGAAAATACCCGACGGTAAGCTCATAGCGGAGACGGTGAAGCCCGTGCCCGAGGCACTAAAGGAGTACGGGCACGACTTCCGGGGATGCATCTCGATAAGACAGGGCGAGAACGGCATGGCAAGCGAAGGCTTCATCATCGTAGATGACGGCAACGTGCTGGCCTCCGCATTCGCCACGATGGGCATCGTGCTGTACCAGATGAACGCGCTGGACCGCATGATGGCGCTCAAGGCGCCGGAGCTCAAGGTTTTCGCCTACGGCGAAGGAGAGAAGGCGCAGGTCTTCGCGGGCTATCCGGACTCGATCATCGGCGGCATGTCGAATGCGCCCGAGGCGAATACCTGGGAAGCAGAGGCGCCGGCCGCTCCGGAGCCCAGGAAGATCCCGTATGACGTGCTGCTGGCCACGGTGATACAGCTTCCGGGCGTCATCGCCGCGGCGCTGGTCGTCGACGGCCTGCCCATCTACCAGCAGGGCCAGCAGGTGGACTTCGAGCACATCGCCGTGGCCACCGAGGACATGGTGCGCAGCGGCGCCCGCATCGCCGGCGAGCTGCAGCTCGGCAGCGCCGACCAGATCATCCTCGAGACACCGTCGAACAAGGTGGTCATCGCGCCCCTGAACGACATGTTCCTGTGCGTGCTGACCTCGGCCGACGCGAACCTGGGCCTGGTACGGCTGAGCATCCGGAACGCGCAGAATAACATGAGGGAACAATGATGGAGCTTCCGCACGGCACGCTGGTAAGGAGCTTTAAGGGGCCGATGCCCCTGTCCGAGCTGAACATAGCCCTGCAAAAGGACTCGTTCACCGGCTTCATGCGGGCTTCGCAATTCCGGGGCGCCTTTGCCGAGGGCGTCATCGTATACGGGTCCGGAAAGCCCGTCATCGCGTATACCTCCGACGGCAAGTCCGACCGCCCCGACGGTGAGCAGAAGGCCATAGCGTCCATCGCATCCGAAGACGATACGTTCATCGAGCTTTTTTCGCTGAACGACGGCCAGCTGCGGCTGGCCATGGACTTCGGCAGGGACCTCCTGGTCCGCCCGAAGCCCGCCCCGAAGCCCGTAGAGGCGCCTAAGCCCCCGGAGCCAAAGCCGATGCCGGTGCAGAGGCAGAGCCCTCCCAGGGAAAAGCCGGCGGGAATGCCCGAGGTCAGGGGCTCGTTCGTAAAGTCTGAGAACGCCGTCAGCCTACGGTCGTATATCGAGTCGAGGAAGGACGAGACCGGCCACTCGGTATTGATAAAGCAGGACGGCGCGGGCTTTTCTGAGTACCACCTGCTCCTGCTGAACGGAAAGCCCGTCGCGGCCTACTCGTCAGCCGGCTCGGGCGACGCGTTCCTTGCGAAAGTGCTGCACGAGAGCGGCGTGACGGAGTTCTACCGCGTCGGCGAGGCGATCATACATTCCATCATCCGGATGTACCCGCACATCGCGCTGTCCGGCGAGCCTGAAAAGGAAACGCCGAAGGCTGCGTCGGAGCAGAAATCTGCTGAGGAGCAGAAGCCGATGCAGGTGCTCAGGCCGGACTCAAAGCCATATGTTCCGCTGACAAAGCCGGAGCCTATCGTGAGGACGGAGACGATGGCGCACGGCACCGTCATCTACCCGCCGGAGCAGCCGGGGCCGATGGAGACACACCGGTTCGACGCCTCGCCAAAGCAGGTGCCCGGCATATCCGCAAAGGCCTTATTCGACAGGGGAGTGAATGCCGAAAGCATGGGCACTCCGGCCCCGGAGTCGAAGTCCACGGGGGCCCTCAAGGGCGACATCGATGACGACGCCGATTTTGTCCGGAAGGTCGAAAAGGAGTTCGTGGGCAACGTGGACGACCTCCTGAAGCGGCTCGAGCTGTCCCATCTCAAAGTCATACCTGAAAAGAAAAAACGGACCTAAAGGTGCACGAATGCGTGACATATCGACGATACTCCAGAACGCCATCCTGCTCGTCGCCGGGAACGAAGGCATCGCCCGGTTCAACAGGGCCGGCCACGGCAACGCTGCACGGGAGATCTTACGCTCCGACGGCTCGCTCGACCTGCCGCGGCTCATGAACATCATGCTGGACGTGTTCCCCGAAGAGCAGGCGTCCGCGATCGCCGACAGCGTCCTGGCCAAGTACGTCGAGACGGAAGACGAGGAGAATAAAAAAGCGCCGGCAATAGAAACGCACACAAAAAAGGCGGAGCCGGAAAGCGGCCTATCGTATAAGGATAACCTGGCGAAGTACCTGGAAACGGAAGCGAGCGACGTGCAGGACCTCATCAACGAGGCGCGGCGGATCCGCATCGCGATGGGCAAGAGCGCGCCGCCCAAGGCGACGGTAGCGCAGGCGGCCGTGGCACAGGCGGAGCCCGGTCCTAAGATAAGTATCGTGAATCCGGTCCTGCCCGCACAGGAGACGTTCGAGGCCCTCAAGGTCCCGATCCGGCCAGCGCCGGCCGCTAAAGAGCTGGGCCAGGAGGCGCTGGAATCCGAGATATCGGCTTTCGCCGAGGCCAGAAAGGCTTACTCCAGCGTCGATATAATGGATTTCATCAGATATTTAAGGGATAAGGGATATCACTTTCAGGAGAGCAGCGTACTGGAAAGCGTATATACCCGCATCGAGGAGCGCAAGAGCCGGGAGAGGGCGGCGCTCATGGCCGACATCCAGGGCTTCCTCGGGCGCATGCCCTGGCCGACCGAAAGCGAGGTATCGGCCTACATCGAGCAAAAGAAGAGCGAGGGCATCGTATACGAAAGCGCGGAGATTAAGCGCATGATCCTCGTGGAAATGATCAAGAAGCATTGATATCATTGAATGGGGCAAATGTACAAGCATAAGGGTGTGTGAATGACCAAAGTATTTACCATAGCCTCCGGAAAGGGCGGTACCGGCAAGACCATGACGACGGCTAACCTTGGAACCGCCCTGGCGCTGTTAGGCAAGCGTACGATAATTCTGGACGCGGATATCGGAATGGCTAACCTCGGCCTGGTGCTGGGGCTGGAGAAGAGCAAGATCACCCTGCACGAGGTCCTGGCGGGCAAGGCCGATATACAGCAGGCGATCTATGAGCTTCCCACCGGCCTTCGCGTGGTGCCGAGCGGCATATCGCTCCAGGGCTTCCAGAACGCCGATCCTGACCGGCTCCAGTTCGTCATGAGCAAGCTCGTCATGGACGCCGACTACGTGCTGATCGACGCTCCCGCGGGCATCAGCAAGGACGGCGTCATTCCGCTGGCCATCGCAGACGAGGTCCTGCTCGTGGTGAACCCCGAGCTATCGTCGCTGGCGGATTCCGTCAAGATCAAAGTGCTCACCGAGATGGTCGGGGGCGCCGTGGGCGGCGTGGTGCTGAACCGCGCGTCCTCGGAAAAGACCATGCTTACCAGCCAGAAGATCGGGCAGATCATGGGCGCAGAAGTGCTCGAAGTGATCCCCGAGGACGCCAGCGTGCGCAGGGCAGCGGCCTTCAAGACTCCGGTCGTCGTCATGTACCCGGACAGCCCGGCCGCGAAGGGCTTCAAGAGGCTGGCCGCGAGGATCGCCGGCACAAAGGTGGCCACAGTAGAGACTGCAGAGGGGAAGAAGGAAACGTTCATAGACCGTCTCGCACGGTCATTATTCGGAGGCGTATGATATGGAGCAAATGTTGTTCGAACTTCTTATCGGGGTATTGACGCTGGGCATCGTGCTCTGCTTCGCCGTCATGTACATCATGTACACGAGGATCAAGCAGCTTACGGCCGAGCTGAGAGTGCTTAAGAACCGCGTGGAGATCACGGACGAGGAGCTTGGCAGGCTGGCTTACGATATCGAGGAGTTCAAGAAGCTTAAGTTTTAAACCTTTTTTTTCATTACCGCCGTTAATTTTTTTATAGCTGCCATGCTAATACTACCCCGGGTACCGTATGTTGAAGCGCTCAAAGGGACTTGCCTATACGCTGCTATATAACCGGTTCATGGTCTGGCTGATCGTTCTACTGGTGGGCGCAGGCTATGTCATATTAAGGGCTGTCGATGGTATTTTCTACCTCAACTTCAGGCGCCTGATGTCGGGCGTCGTCCACGACGCGTCCCGGGATAGCCTGACCGTCGTGAGGAAGGCCCAGGTCAGCCACCTGTTCCGGCGAAAGTATAAGCTGAAAAAGATCCGGATGGAGCTGGCCGGAGGCTCGTACTGGATGTCCATCCCCGTCATCGTAACGGGCATCGGCCGGGATAAAAACGAGCGGAAGTACATGGGCAAGATCATCGACGATGCCAGCGTCCTGAAGCACCGGTACATGACGCTCATGAGGAACCTGGGGGCCATGGCCAGCGGCGCCGGGTTGACCTTCGACGAGCACGCCGACGCGAAGGACATGGTGGAGTACGAGCGGGACAGCCTCATGCGGCTAAAAGACCAGGGCGTTGCGGTGCCCGAAGTATTCGGGGTGCACAGGCTTAACGACGGGGACTACATGCTCGTCATGGAGTTCGTCGAGGGAAAGCCCCTATCTAAGGTGGAGCTGTCTGAAGGCATCGTCGAGCAGGTCTTCGCGACGCTGAAGACAATGCACGAAAAGGGAGTGTTCCACGGCGATGTGAAGCTGGATAACTTTTTATTCGACGGGCGCTGCCTGGTCGTCGTAGACTGCCTTAAGATACAGGAGGCAGACATGCAGAAGGCCCAGGATTTCGATCTTATTTGCGCGATATGTGCTCTCGCCCAGAAAGTGCCCGTCCCGAAGGTCGTGGAGCTGGCGCTGAAATATCATTCCGGGGAAGAGCTGAGGCGGTCATGCGGTCTCATCGGCATCGCGCTGAACAAGGTGGACCTTGACCTGCCCGAGGATAAGGTCGATGCTATCGTAGACATGCTGGGCCCGGAGGATCTGGCGCCTTTGCCTGAAGCGGCGTCATGAGGCTTATTTTTCTGGTTCTTATGCATTTTTGGGATGATAAATTTCTTTAGCCAATGCCCCTACTCGTTTTTCCGCTATGCTGTCTCGGAGTGGTCCAACCACAGAGGCACGGAGAGCGCAGGGTTTCACGGAGTTTTTTATAGATGGAGGCTCAGAGCGCACGGAGGACGGGTTTATACTTACCTGAGGCACTGAGTTTAACGAGGCACTGCCGAGGATAAACCAGATAGTTGTTTATTGGTCAACCCTGCCTCTATAATCTCTGTGCCCCGGGTAAGTCAATAAACCGGGCTCCGTGCCCTCTGAGTCTCAAATTATTAAGAAAAACTCTGTGAAACTCCCGTGCGCTCTGCGCCCCTGTGGTTGCTCGAATTCGCATCAGCGAAAAGGACACTCAACGACGGCATAACGGGAAAAGGATAGAAAATGTTTACCCCAAAACCGAGGATGAGTCATTTTTCTATTTTTTCGATGATGCCTTCGGCGCATTCTATGCCCATGGCCGCTGCGGGCACGATGCCTCTGGTGACGCCTGCGCCGTCGCCGCAGACGTAGAGGTTGTCGATGACCGCGGTCTCGAAGTGGTCCCTCGTCTCGGGCCTGACCGCCGCGAACTTGATCTCAGGGGCATAGAGCAGCGTAGAGTCCGCCGCAACACCAGGTATGACCCGGTCAAGCATGTTAAGGCCCTCCAGGATGTCGGTGACGACGCGGTGTGGCAAAGCCATTGATATGTCGCCTGGCGTTACGAATCTGAGCGTGGGCTCCACGTAGCTCCGCTTGAGGCGTTCCCAGGTGGACCGCCGGCCCTTCTTCAAATCCCCTAAACGCTGCAGGAGCGGCTTGCCGCCCCCGATGGTCTTCGCCTGCTCAGCGATCGTGTTACCGTACTCGTTCGTATTCTCTAATGGCTCGGTAAGCCCTATCTTTGTGAGAAAAGCGAAATTCGTGTTGTTCGAGCGGCAGTTGCGCTGGGAATGGCCAATAGCGCCGACGCCGGATTCGTAGGTGTCCTGCACGACGAACCCGTGGGGGCAAGTGCCAAAAGTCCGCACGCGATCGTCGTAGGTGGGCGTATACATCAGGAACTTGGGGTCCCAGTTCGTCTTTACCGCTTCGTCGTATACGACTGCGGGGACTTCGACCCTGACGCCGACGTCGATGGGCATGTACTTGATGGGCACGTCGTACTTTTTCATCTGCTCCCCGAGCCAGGTACTTCCCGACCGGCCGGGCGCCAGAAGAACGAAATCCGCCAAGAGCTGATTACCATTAGCAATGACCCCGGTGACCCGGTCGTTACGGGCGGTGATGCTGTCCACATCAGTATTCAGCATGAACTTGACCCCTCTCTTTTCAAGGTCCTTTTTCATGGAGCCGATGACTTTCGGCAGCATGTCGCTGCCTATGTGTTTTTGTTTGATGGGGATGAACTCGATGCCGTTGGCGGCCGCGGACTGCTGCAGGCTCGTCGAGGGGATGTGAGGGGCTTCATCAGGCGCTCCATGCTCTACGAAATAGGCGTCAACCATGTCGACGAGCCTCTG
The DNA here is from genome assembly GCF_000011005.1 of Methanocella paludicola SANAE. Taxonomy (NCBI): domain Archaea; kingdom Methanobacteriati; phylum Methanobacteriota; class Methanomicrobia; order Methanocellales; family Methanocellaceae; genus Methanocella; species Methanocella paludicola. The sequence goes on along the minus strand of NC_013665.1, from coordinate 2,445,857 downwards.
TGTCCTTTGCACGCCAAGAAAGTCTACGAGGTCGCCCCCGATGAGCGGGCTGAGGTTGAGCTTGCCGTCCGACATGCCGCTGGCGCCGCCCACGCCCGCGGTCACGTTACATATGCTACAGGATATGCAGTCCTTGCCCTTCATGACCTCGCACGTGCGTTTGCCTATGTCCTTGCCCTTATCGACGATGGTGACGTTCGCGCATTCTGCCAGTTCCCTGGCCGCCATCAGGCCGCCGGGGCCTGCGCCCACGATGATGACCTTTTTTCTGCTCCCTGACTTCGTCCTTACCAGCCTTCCATAAGGAATTCACAGGGGTCTATATTAATGATTTCTACAGGCCATACGACATAGCCCGGGCTAACTGGCCTGGTAGTACAATTCCACGGTAAAAAAGAGATGGAACTTATTTTTCTATTTTTTCGATGATGCCTTCGGCGCATTCTATGCCCATGGCCGCTGCGGGCACGATGCCTCTGGTGACGCCTGCGCCGTCGCCGCAGACGTAGAGGTTGTCGATGACCGCGGTCTCGAAGTGGTCCCTCGTCTCGGGCCTGACCGCCGCGAACTTGATCTCAGGGGCATAGAGCAGCGTCGCATCAGAGGCCACGCCCGGTACCACGCGGTCAAGCATGTCCAGGCCTTCGATCAGGTCTGTTACGACGCGGTGTGGCAAAGCCATTGATATGTCGCCTGGCGTTACGAACCTGAGCGTGGGCTCCACGTAGCTCCGCTTGAGGCGTTCCCAGGTGGACCGCCGGCCCTTCTTGAGGTCGCCCAGGCGTTGTAGGAGCGGCTTGCCGCCCCCGATGGTCTTCGCCTGCTCGGCGATGGTGCTCCCGTACTCGTTCGTGTTCTCCAGGGGCTCGGTAAGCGCGATCTTCGATAAAAAGGCAAAGTTCGTGTTGTTCGAGCGGCAGTTGCGCTGGGAATGGCCGTTGGCGCCGACGCCGGATTCGTAGGTGTCCTGCACGACGAAGCCGTACGGGCACGTACAAAAGGTACGGACAAGGTCGTCGTAGGTGGGCGTGCGCATGCGGAACTTGGGGTCCCAGTTCGTCTTTACCGCTTCGTCGTATACGACTGCGGGGACTTCGACCCTGACGCCGACGTCGATGGGCATGTACTTGATGGGCACGTCGTACTTTTTCATCTGCTCCCCGAGCCAGGTACTTCCCGACCGGCCGGGCGCCAGAAGAACGAAATCCGCCAAGAGCTGATTACCATTAGCAATGACCCCGGTGGCCTTCTTATTCCTCGCCGTAAGGCTCTCCACCGTCGTATTCAGCATGAACTTGACGCCCCGGTTCTCGAGGTCCTTTTTCATGGAGCCGATGACTTTCGGCAGCATGTCGCTGCCTATGTGTTTTTGTTTGATGGGGATGAACTCGATGCCGTTGGCGGCCGCGGACTGCTCCAGCCCGGCCGAGGGCACGTGGGGCGCTTCGTCGGGAGCCCCATGCTCTACGAAATAGGCGTCAACCATGTCGAACAAGTCCTGGGTCCGGCCCATGCCGAGAAAGTCGATCAGGTCGCCCCCGATGAGCGGGTTGAGGTTGAGCTTGCCGTCCGACATGCCGCCGGCGCCGCCAATGCCCGCGGTCACGTTGCACACATTACAATAGATACAGTCCTTGCCCTTCAAGACCTGGCAGGTGCGTTTGCTTATGTCCTTGCCCTTCTCGATGATCGTGACGTCCGCGTATTCTGCCAGTTCCCTGGCCGCCATAAGGCCGCCGGGGCCCGCTCCCACGATGATGACTTTTTTCCTGCTACCCGCACCTCGTTTCATCCTTATCACTCTTACTCATAGGGGAGTAGGCGGGATGCAATATTTATAATTTCTCTAAAGGCAAAGAAGCGGCGTCCGCCGCACACCGCTAAAAAAACTTTATGTCAGGATCTCATGGAGCCTGCCCTGTTCAAGGGCTTCCCTTATTTCGAGGGCGATACGTCTCCCCATGTACATGTTCTCTCCATACTTCAGATAGGCATATGGAGAAGTGCCGATGCCGGCGTTAGTTCCCGCCACGATGCGCGCGGAGATCTCGAACGTGTGGATATTGAGGTCGTCCGTCACTACCGTCTCCAGGCAGAAAGGCCCGATTATTCCCGGCGGCGCCAGCCTCTTCGCCGTCTCATGGACATTTTCGCCCATCCTGATCAGCTCCGGAAGCAGCGACTCCCTTATAACGATGGGGAAGTTGCCCACGATCGTATAGGTCGGGTTCGCCCGTATCTCGAGCTGCTCGCCCGCGGGGATCCTGCCTATCGCGTCGACGGCGGATTCGTAGCGCCTGTCGATAGCTAAGAATTCCACGTCGTTCTTGATGATCGAGGAGAAATAGCTGGGATAGACGTTCACGCCCATCAGGTACTCCTGCAGGTGGATATTCTCCTTGTCTTCCTCTTTCAGGAGCCCGCGCCTGACCATGTCGCTGAACTTTCTATGGAACCCTTCCGGCGACGCCGCAAGGAAATATCCTCTTCCGCCCTTTGCGCCAGGCAGCTTCGCGATAACGAGCCTGTCGATATCCTCTGGCGACTTAATGGTGCCGGGAAGCCTGAGCCCCGCCTTCCGCAGCCATTCTCTCTGCTCTTTCCGGTCGGCCTCTAAATGGAGCAGCTCCCTGTTCCCGAACATGGGCACTCGGAGGCTGCCGGTCAGGTCTTCCGTGCTCAGGAAAGCCGTGAACGAGCCGTGGGGTATAAGGATAACGTTGAGACGCCGTAGCTTTTCCTGTATATGCCCGGTCATCAGCTCGCTAAAGTCCCGGACAATGATCATATCGTCCACGACACCGAATTTCCGGTACAGTATCGCATCTTTTTCCCTGCAGACGCATACCGTCCTGAAGCCTTCCTCTTTTGCGCCTTTGAAGATGTTGAGCGCGGTGTGGGAGCCGAGCGTGCCTATGGCTATATTTTTCAGGTCATAATTATCCAGTATGCCGCTCACATCGCTCATGTTAGCACATCAGAAAGCCTGTCCTCTTTCATCGCGCGCTTTATTTCCATGGCAACACGCCTTCCGGGGCCGACTTCCATTCCGTACTTGTACTTCATGTAGGGCGAAGTAGGCTCGACGCACGGGCAGCCCGGGATACGGGGGCTTACGTCGAAGACGTAAAATTTCAGGTCCCTGGTCACGGCGCCCTGTAAGGCGAAGAGGCCTATCATTCCGGGCGGGTACTCCTTTTTGCAGGTCTTCACGAAGCGCTCCGCGGCGTCGAACATCATCTCGAGCTGGCTTTCCCGCATGGTCGCGCCCATGTGGCCGATCTCGATGTTCTGCGTGGGGATATTAAGCTCGAGCTGCTCGGCGGCGGGCAGGTCAAGCACTCCGTCCAGGTCTGTCTGTATACGCCGGTCGAAGCCGAGCAGGTCTATCTCGTCGGTCAGGGGCGACCAGAAAAAGTTGGCGTTGAACTTCGCGCCGATCACGTACTCCTCGATGATCGAGCTCTTCAGCATCTCTGCGCTGACGATGCCCTTTCGTATGCGCTCTTTAGATTTCTTTTCGTATTCCTCAGGCGATGCGACGTAGAAAAAGGCCCGCTCCAGCGGCCGCCCTTTTTCGGTTACCTTGACGATCGACAGGCGGTCTATCTCGTCGGGCGATTTGAAGATCTTAGGCGTCAGTATCCCCGCTTTCTTGAGCAGGTAGTGCTGATTCTTAGGCGTGTTGCGCTCCTCGGTCCTGAGCATGGACCGGTTGCCCATGAGGGGCACCGTGAACTTTTGCTCGATGTTCTCGTAACCGGTATACACGGAGAAGGAGCGGCTGGGCACGAATATCGTGTTGAGGGCGCTCAGCTTTTTCAGGTTTGGTTCTTTAATGATGTCCGCGAACTTATCGAGGACGATGATGTGGTCGAAGAGATTTTTGTAATACTTTGCATACGTCTTTTCTCTGCCTTTCTCGCAGATCACCACGGTCTCGAGCTTTTCCTGCTTTGCGCCCGAGGCGATCTCCAGGGCAGAGTGTGAGCCCAATATGCCTATTCTCACTTTTTTTGGCTTGAATTCTCTTACCATTTTCTTAATACTATCGGTCGTCATTTCTCCTCGCCTGTATAGTGTATATTTACTGATTAATAGCGCTCGTCGCGTGGTGTAAAAATAATTTGCGGTCACATAATATGATGGCGGTCCTTATCCGAGAGCGATATTACTCTGGAGTCGGTCGAAAGCGCTTCTCAGGATAATTTTATATGTATCCCGGGTCCTTATTCTTCTTACATGAGCAAAGTCACCAAAGAGTCCATACTGAAGAGGGCTGAGGACCTCGATGTCAAGTTCATCAAGTTACAGTTCACCGACGTGTTCGGGACCACGAAGAACGTGGCCATCCCCGCCAGCCAGCTCGAGAAGGCTCTGGATGGTGATGTCATGTTCGACGGTTCGTCCATCGAGGGGTTCGTCCGCATCGAGGAGTCGGACATGTACCTCAAGCCGGACATGAACACCTTTTCTCTCATTCCCTGGCAGAGCGAGTACGGCAACGTCGCGCGGCTCATCTGCGACGTGTACAATCCGGATGGCAAGCCGTTCGAGGGCTGCCCCAGGAACGTGCTTAAGAAGGTCATCAAGGAGGCCGAGAAGATGGGGTTCAGCATGAACGCCGGCCCCGAGGCCGAATTCTACTTGTTCGAGCGAGACGAGAACGACATGCCTACTACGGATTCCCGTGACTACGGCGGATACTTCGACCTGTCTCCCGTGGACCTGGGCGACGAGGTCCGGCGGGCGATAGTCACTTCATTAATGGGGATGGGCTTCGATATCGAGATGTCGCACCACGAGGTGGGCGAGGGCCAGCACGAGATCGGTTTCAAGTACGCTCCTGCTCTGACCACGGCGGATAACGTGGTGACGTTCAAGTTCGTGGTGCGGAAGATCGCCATGCAGTACGGCCTGCACGCCACCTTCATGCCAAAGCCTTTGTTCGGCAAGGCCGGGTCGGGGATGCACACCCACCAGTCACTGTTCATTAAAGGTAAGAATCAGAATGCTTTTTATGATGAGAACGCGAAGTACCAGCTGAGCAAGACGGCTTTATACTACATCGGCGGCCTGCTCGGCCACGCGAGGGGGTATTCAGCCATCACGAACCCGATCGTGAACTCTTATAAGCGGCTCGTGCCGGGCTACGAGGCGCCCGTGTACATCGCGTGGTCGGAGAAGAATCGCTCTCCGTTAGTGCGCATACCGGCCCGCCGTGGCATGGGCACCAGGGCCGAGCTCAGGAACCCGGACCCGGCCTGCAACCCGTACCTGGCCTTGGCCGTGATGCTCAAGGCCGGATTGGACGGGATCAAGAAGAAGACCGACCCGGGAGACCCTGTAAATTTGAATATTTATCATCTCACGGGAAAACAGAAGAAGGATTTGAACATCAAGAGCCTGCCCGCGAGCCTGAGCGAGGCGCTGGACGAGCTGGAGGCCGATGACGTGGTCAGGAGCGCCCTGGGCCCCCACGTCTACGAGAACTTCATGACCGCCAAGCGCATCGAGTGGGACGAGTACCGCACCCAGGTACACCAGTGGGAAGTCGACCGCTACCTTGGTATTTACTAGTGGCGATCATATAGATAGCCACTTTTTTTAAGACTCTTCCGCGGTTTTGGGATGAATGTTTTTTTATCCTTTTCTAGTTATGCCGTCGTTGAGTGGTCCAACCACAGGGGCACGGAGCGCACGGGAGTTACACAGAGTTATTTTTTAATAATTTGAGACTCAGAGAGCTCAGAGCCTGGTTTATTGGCTTTCCTGGGGCACAGAGTTTATTGAGGCCCGGTTGACCAATAAACAATAATGCGGTTTATCCTCGGCAGTGCCTCTTTCAACTCCGTGCCCCGGGAAAGTTATAAACCCGTCCCCTGTGCCCTCTGGGTCTCCCTTTATAAGAAAACTCCGTGAAACTCAGCGCTCTCCGTGCCCCTGTGGTTGGACCACTCAACGACGGCATAACATAAAAACGAGCGAAGGCATCAGCCAAAGCAATATATCATCCCAAAAACGCACAAGAACCTTTTTTAAATTTTGAAAATCACGTTGTGTTCGTTTGGACAATCCTGCTATACAGATCCTGACCGTAGCTCGTTTGTAGCGGCTCGCCTTCGACCAACCGGTACGTCCTCTTACCATCGCTTTGCCTGACAGCTCTCAGAAAGACCGCGTTTTGTAATTGCTTATCATAAAGCGAGTGTGCGAAACTATACAGGTGCGACACAAAGAAGACCTTGATATGTCCCTCGACAAGGGCAGCCGTGATCTGACCGGCAATTTCCGAACCTTCCCTTTCGTTCGTCGCGGCGAAGGATTCGTTAAATAACAATATTGATTTAGGGGAGATATGGTTAACGATATCGTTCATCCGGCTGAGTTCCTCGTCCAGTTTCCCGCTGCTCATCGTGACATCTTCTTCCCGCTTGTAATGCGTGAAAATATTATCGCACACGTTGGCACTGAAATACTCGGCCGGCACGAACATGCCGCTTTGCATCATAAGCTGGGCCAGTCCTATGCTGCGTAAAAAGGTCGATTTGCCTCCCTGATTAGCGCCTGTGATCATGACGAGGTCCTTATCGTCCGCGTTGAGCTCATTGCCAACCACTTTTTGTTTCATGGTCAATGCCAGACAGACATCATATATCCCTTTGCATGAATGCTTACGTTTTTCAGCTTCTACTGGTATCGGGAAACACACCGGTTCTCCCATTTGAGAAAGCTGCTCGTGTAAATTTAAACAACCGATATAGAATGCTAATTCTGTCCGCAGCATGTTGAAGAAGCTCAGGATATGATCGCAGGATTGGGCGAGCGCATTCGCCACGTTGTTGATCCCCCGGTCCCTTAGGTCAGATAAAGCCCGTGCGCCCGCCTCATCCCTCTCGGGGATGGTATAAGAATAAAGGGGAGCCTTCTTGCTAAAGACCCGCTCCAGCCAGCCCTGTTTAATGTTATGCGGCCGGCGAAGGACATAGCGGGTGCCTTTATTGCCTTTCCCGAGCTCCGCACTGATCAGGACCCCCTCACGGAACTTCAGCATCTTAAGATGGCCCTCGACCTCGGCAAAATATTCATCGCTCAGCTCTCTTTTTAGCATCGTAAAAAGAGTAACAAATCCGTCCGACACAAATTGTTCCGCGTATTCGTCGGCGATCTTCCTTAATTTTTTTAGCCTATTGACGAATATCTCCAGCACATCCAGCGAACGACCTAAGACCGCGGCCGGGTACCTGCTTAAAAATCCCCAGTAAATCTTTTTCTCGCCTTCGATGGCATCCAGCGCAATATCGTAAATATTCCTGACGACCGATGGATTCTCCAGGCAATCTTTAAGCACGGCCTGGCGATAGAGGATGGCATCGGGGCTATTATGGATGCCGGTTAAGACGGCTTTCTTCGCCACGCCGGATAAGAATTCGTCATCCCGGGCCATGGCCATGAATAGCGTGCCCAATTCCAGGTCCTGGATCAGCGATAGCTCGTTCCAGGGCATGTGCTGTCCCATATCAAAATCACGGTCTTTGTGCATGAGAAACGCTTTCATGATCCAGGCGCTCCTTTAAAAATTTGTACGTAAGGCGATACTTCTCGGAAATGGATATCGCATAGGAAAGGCCATCCGCCGGCTTCCTTATGACCTTGAATGTCCTTAACGTCGGATTTTCCGGGACGACCATGCTGACCATGCTGACGGTCTTCTCGCTAAAAGCGGACAACTCATCGATAAATGTAACGCAAACGCATAACGAGTCGAGCGCCTCTATCTTCTCCATCACTTTTTTACTTAAGAAGACCGCGTCGCTTAAGGTCGTGGACGTGAATATCTCGTTCAATATGATAATACTGCCGGGCGTCGCCTTATTCAAGATCTCGATGACCCTGACGAGGTCGTCCTGCAGCTTTCCACGGAGATCCTTAATGTTTTCGCTCTTTTCGAAATGCGTAAAGATGCGGTCACATATAAAGAGCCGTGCCTCTCTGCCAGGGACAGGGCACCCTAAACTGGCCAGATAGTGTAGCTGGCCAAAGGTGCGTGCGAAAGTCGTTTTTCCGCCCTGGTTGGGGCCGGAGACTACGATAATTCGCTCCTTCCCCTCCAGATAAAAATCATTACAAATGATAGGGGATTTTTTATCTATTAATCTATTAGCCAGGGCAAGGTCGAATCCCTCATGGCTGTAAACATCCTTCCCCGGGTTAGATATTTGTGGATAGCAGAACTGCAATCCGATATCGCTGAATTTTCCGATGTGATCGATATAGGAAATGTAAAATTGGACCTCCCGGTCAAAACCGCTTATAGTTTTATCCAAATAGTCCTGATTCTTTGCATAATAATCGTTAAGCCTCGTAAAGGTCTCGGGATTCAGAAGGCCGATGAATTCGAGCACTTTTGCCTCGACATGGTTCATCTCGACGTATTCGGGCAGGTTCGACCGGTAATCTTTCACGGCGCCCTGCTTGAATTTTTCAAAGGTCTGCTCGACGTCCGCGCTGTAGTCCGATTCCGACTCATAGTTGCGGACTTTGATCGTGCCGTCTTTTATGATCATGGAATATTTTATGGTGGATAGTTCGGCCATAATTTGTTTTGCTTCTTCCAGGAGTGACGTGAATCGGTCTGACCGGGAGTAGACGGTCAAAAAATCACGAAATGAGCAAAATCCACGTGAACGTAAGTCGATCCGGCTAAGTTCGCGCGTCAGCTCTTTCACGGCATGACAATAGACGATCACAGCATCCAAGAACCAGCTTTCTTTTTGATACCGATAACTAAGCTTCTTCGCCTGAGCAAGGTGGTCTCGCATCGTGCACATATTGTCGGCGAACGTATCGACACTATTGAGAAGGTCTAAGTTTTCCAGGTCCTCGAATATTTCCTGGCGATATACAATGCTACCTATATCGGCCAATGCAGAGTAAAAAAATGGTTTCAGGTCATAGTCCTGTTTTCCAGACGTAATCGCGTCTATGACCTGATCCAGATTCAGGTCCACGAAAAACGAGGGCATTCCCGGTTTCTCGATCGCTATATCCGCCCGTTCTGACAGGATGCTGTGGAAAGTCATCGAAATTACTTCAATTTTTAATGATAGTGCTTTTCGGTTATCTCTTGTCCTTTCCATCCTTGGCCGGCGTCGATCTTCACTTTGTGGGCGCTGGCCTGGGCCTTGCGGCGGGCCTGCTCTACGGTCTTCCCGCACGAGAGCACCACGCCCATCCGGCGTTCCGCATACGTTTCGGGCTTGCCGAAGATGAGGACGTTCGTGTCGTCGTCGTAGGCGCCCGTTACGTTATACTGCGGGTACCAGCCCTCGGTGTGGGAGATGATGACGTGGGACGCCGCGCTGCTCCGGGGCTCGATGACCCTGTCATGCCACTGGATGGGAATGCCCAGAACAGCCTTCGCGTGCAGCGCGAACTGCGAATATCCCAGCGGCATCGAGGCCATGGTCACCAGGCCCGTGTCGTGCGGCCTGCACGCCGTCTCGTTGGCGTACACCTTGCCATTCTTCAGGTCGATGAACATCTCGTGAGCATACAACCCATAACCGCCCAGGTTGTCCATGATGCGCTGCGAGTAATCGTATATTTGCTTCTCGATCTTTTTAACCATCTTCTCGTCGCCGTCCTCGATCCAGGGGTGCCACGAGGAGTGGTAGTCGCCCTCGATCTGGTAGTGGCCGAGCGGCCGGACGAACTTGCTCTCGTCCCTGCCCTTCTCGTTCACGTACTTTACCGACAGTTCGGTGATCTCCACGTCGAAGTCGATGAACTCCTCGACGATTATCTTGGCCGCCGAGCCCCGGGCCTTCTCGGCCTCCTTGAAGGCCTTCTCGACGTCCTTCTTGCTCTTCAATAAGTATGAGCCTTTGCCGCTGGACGACTGGATGGGCTTCGAAACACAGGGGAACCCGATCTTGTCGCAGGCCTTCCTGAAGCTCTCCAGGTCGGTGGCGTACTCGTACTTCGAGGTACGGGCCCCGGTCGAGGCGATGGCCTCCCTGAGGCGCTCCCGGTGCATGGCGGTCCACACCGCCTTGGCGCACGGCGCCACGAAGTAGCCCTCCTTCTCCAGTTTGAAGAGCGTGTCGATGTTGATGGCCTCGATCTCGGGGATGATGGCGTCCGGCCTCTCCCTCGCCACGATGGCCATCAGCGCCCGCTCGCTCTTCATGTTGATCGGATATGAACGGTGTGCCACCTGCATGCCCGGCGAGTTGGCGTACCTGTCCACCGCCACGACCTCGATGCCCATTCGCTGGGCCTCGATCATCGTCTCCTTACCAAGCTCTCCCGCTCCCAGAAACAGCAGCTTCGCCCCGTTCGCACAGGGCGTGCCCAGAATCTTCCTCGACTTCAAACTCATAACAAGGACCTCAATAGTCTATTTCGTATACGATCGATAAATATAAAATTACAGTATAAGCATTTAATTGAATACAATATGTAACGCCTCCAGCATTTTTGCCACGGCCGAACCAATTGGGCCTTTCTTGACCGGTGCTTCGCATAAATATACCCGGTAGTATCTTCTTTTCGCATAGTAAGCGACCGCATACAATGTTGCGATGATCAGGGAAGATACGACCGTTATAGAAACCAATAGTATCTGCCCGGCGCCCAGCAATGCTGCCACGATGATCGCGATGACGGCGATGATAATAACATAATCGATATTCAAACGGAAAAACCGGTCGAGAAGTCTCCTATTTTTCGATAATAGCCGGTATGCGTCTTCATAAAAGCCGTAGGGTATGCCATACTTATCATTGATACAAATGGCCGCATTGACGGGGGTTAGCATTAAAAATACCCGGGGGTCGGGCGATTCGCCGTAATAGGCGAGGAACAGGGCATCCACGTCTTCACTTTTATCGACGCCATCGATCCGTGTATAATTAGTCTCGTCGAATAAGTAAGCGTCTTTATAGGTATCGATCTCAGCCTTAAAAGCCTTAAAGTGAAGGTCGAATAGTCCGAACAGCCTGATTATGTCTGAGTAATAGACCTTCGACACGGGCAGCTCAATAATGCTATCCACGGAATCTTTTTCCAGTTCATTCACGTATTTCGAGAGCGGACCTTTCATCCGGGCTTTGGTCCATGGACTGTCTATGATTTTTTTCTTATTATCCATTCTCTCTCACCCCTGCCCCTCAATCAAGGATCATGCCCCTGAAGATCGATTCGGGCTTTTTGAAGTCGAACGATAATTCCCGGAATGACGTGGCATTAATGCAAAGCGCCGAGACCGCTTCGATGAACTGGTAGGGCATGTCCAGGTCCCTGGCGAGGCCCGTAAAAAGCTCCTCGTCCGCCCATATCGCCGCTTCGATCCCGTCTCCGGCACGGGGCTCGCCATACATGTATTTACAGAGGTAGAAAATGAGTACTGCGTGCCTGTCCAGTATCGAGCTGTCGTGATAGGACATCGACGTCGTTATCTGCCTGACGGCTTTCACCGAGCATGATGTCTCCCTTTCGACCATCGTTTCGACACAGTGCTGGAACCTTTCCCCCGGCCGCAGCCGGCCTCCCGGCAGCGCCCACCGGTTACCCCACTGCGACTTTTTATGCTTTACGATCAATAGCCTACCGTCGTCAAAGACCAGGCCACAGCAATATACGACAAACCTGTCTGCCATAGGACCAACTCGCAACATCGCGCATTGCCATATGGGCCGAATGTCCGCCATCGACAATGCGCCTCAATGTCTGGAGAAGCTATTAGTCGCATTGCCTTGCGGCGGTTCTGCATAAGAGCACGGTGAGCTTCATCACCAGTATGGGAGTATTGTCCATCATCATTTATACGTTTTATCCTTTAGTGCCGATTACGCACAATGTTTATGCCTTTTCGGGGCCTTATAGGATTAATTCGGAGGCCTTATCGTTGAAAATCACAGCATTCACCGTGGACGGCGTTCCCATGATACAGAAGGGCGATGACCTCGGGGCCATCGTGGCAAGCCTGGCGAAGATAGAGGACGACGATATAGTTGTTTTCGCGCACACCATCGTATCCAAAGCGGAGGGCCGCCGGTATTCTTTAGACGGTATCGTGCCCACGCAAAGGGCAGTGGAACTGGCCGGGCTGAACAACGAGGATCCCCGATTCATCCAGCACGTGCTCACGAACAGTACGAAGGTCCTCATGAAGCGACCGCTCCTTGTCCAGACCGTCTGGGGTAACGTATGCATAAACGCCGGTACCGACCGGTCGAACACCGAATCCGGCCATATCTTATCGCTTCCCGAGAACCCGGACGCATCGGCCCGCAGGATCCGTGACCGCATCTTAGAGCTTACCGGTAAGCGCGTGGCCGTCATCATCACCGACACGAACGGCCGCTCCTTCCGCGAAGGCCAGATCGGCGTCACGGTGGGCTGCGCCGGCATCTCCGCCCTCCACGATAAGCGGGGCGACAAGGACCTGTTCGGCCACGAGCTCAAGATCACCATCCAGGCCATCGCCGACGAGGTCGCCGCCTGCGCCAACATGCTCATGGGCGAGGCCGACGAGGGGACCCCCATCGCGATCATCCGGGGCTACCAGTATACGAAGGACGATAACGGGATCAAGCCTTCATTCCGGGCGGATGGCACGGACCTCGTAAAGCAAGCCTTACTGGAGAAAGTAGCAAGGGATGAAAAAACGCCGGTAAAAGATATTGTCTCATACCGGGAACCATCGCCGGACATATACTCCTAAACTTGTCATATCTTTTTCAACCTTCGCTATAACAAAATAATGGGCAGCTAATATTTCATATACGCCCCTTCCATGGCAGGTGTCGCTAATTTAGTAAATAATCTTAACACCCCGGTGTACTTATTCTCCGGGGGCTTCCATTGTGAAAGCCTATCGGCGATAATTTTGTTGATGGTTTCCGGCTCTTCTTTTTTACATTGTACGCCCACTATGTTCAGGCCCCTGTTCGGTACGTCCAGCTCGATAAGGTCGCCGTCTTCCACGACTGCTATGGGCCCTCCGTCCATGGCCTCCGGGCACAGGTATCCCACGCACGGCCCGCGGCTTGCACCGGAGAACCGTCCGTCCGTAATGAGCGCCGTCGTCGTGTCCAGCTCCCTTTTCGATGCGAGCGCTTCCGTTAGGTAAAACATCTCCGGTAACCCCAACCCCTTAGGACCGGCATAGCGCAGGACGATCATGGAGCCCGGCTCGATTTCGCCGTTTATTACCGCGTCGAAGGCCGCCTTTTCCTGCTCGAATACCACCGCCGGCCCGACGTGGTGGAACATCTCCCTGGGCAATGCGGAATATTTAATCGCCGCGTGGCCGGGCGCAAGATTACCGCTTAGAATAGCGAGGGCTCCTTTTCCGATAGGGCGGTTGATCGGTGCCATGACGTCCTCTGCAGTTACTTTAAAGTTTTTAAGATATCGCCGTACTTTTGTGAAGTAGTCCATATTCTCCATGTCCTTCAGGTTCTCGCCGACGGTCTTGCCGGTCACTGTCATGGCATCGAGGTGCAGGAACTCCCTGATTTCCGAGATGATGCCGTATACTCCGCCCGCGTACCAGAAGAATACCGCCGGGTACTTCCCGCTGGGCCGGACGTTGAGCAGGTATGGGATTTCCCGGTTAAGCTCATCCCATAGCTTTGGATGCAGCGTTATTCCCGTTTCATGGGCTATGGCGGCGAGGTGCATGATGGCGTTCAGCGACCCCGCTATAGCCGCGTGGACCATGATCGCGTTCTCGAACGCGTCCTTCGTCAGTATATCCCTGGTCATGGCGCCCTCTTCCAGCATGCCCATGATGCGCTTCCCCGATATTTCCGCGAGGGCCCGGACGTCCTTCTGGTATGCGGGCGTCACAGCCGACCCTGGCAATGACATGCCCAGGGCTTCCGACATCGATTGCATGGTGTTCGCCGTTCCCATGAAGGAGCAGCTCCCCTCGGTGGGGCACGCATTCTGCTGGAAGAACGTGAAAACATCCTTTGCCAGCTCTCCCCGCCTGAGTTGTGCATATATCGTACCGACCTGTTCAAGCGTGAACATCCCGGGGCCCGGCGCCTGGGTGCCCCCGAGCGCAACGATCGCCGGGGCATCGTTTAGCCTGGCGGCGGCCATGAGCTGGCCCGGGACCGCCTTATCGCAGCTGGACACCAGCACCATGCCGTCCATCGGCTGCGTCCTCCAGTGGACCTCGATCATGTCGCAGATCATTTCCCTCGATAGCAGGGAATAGTACATGCCCTCCGTGCCCTGGATGATGCCGTCGCACACGTCGGTAACGTGGAACAGGCCTGGCTTTCCGCCGCTGGAGTATACGCCATTGGATACCATCTGCGATAATTGCATCAGGTGATAGCTGCCGGGCATGGAGTCGCCCCAGACGTCGTCGACGAGTATCTGCGGTTTCCCCAGGTCTTCGACCGTGAAGTCCATGGAGAGCTTTAGCGGGTCGATCTCGGGGCTTTGTTTTCTTAAATCCTGGCTTCTCATGATGAGACATTACATTTAGCGATTTATTTTTATATTTGACATCTATCGCATCCCGCCATTTTAAATTCAGAAAATAATACGGTGGCGCAAGACGTATAAAGGCGGAGAGTGTTAACGACAATGGTGATGAGGCTCACCGTGCTTTTGTGCAGAACCGCCGCCCGTCGCGACTAATGGCCTCTGGCTAATGTGATCCAGAGGTTAAGCGCATGAGGGCCAGTCCGCAGGCAATATCTTCATTGATAGAGAGCTTATCGGTCAAATCGCCGTCCTTCCGGAATATCCGCATACCGATGTCACGAATGTACATCGATGACTTAATCCTGCTCTGTGAATTATTCCATGAGACCATCGGCAGATTTACGGTGGAGCTGGATACGAACGCGCGGGTCTATTATTTTAACCAGGATAATTACCCGGCCATAAAAAATATCGACACGTCCGAGCGAGTCGAAGCGATGTTCATATCCTATCACGGAGAGTCGCTTTACCCCATCCTTTTCATGATACTATCGCCATCGTGCGCTTCGGTCAACATCAACTTTAAATACGATCTACAATTTGGCCTGGTGGACGATGCTATAGCCATCGCAGGAAAGCATAAAAGGGCCATCGATATTTTCTGGGACATCCGGCCGTCCAGGGCCGCCGCGCTGATCATTGCGCTCGATATCATAGCCGTGCTGGCATTTGGCCTCACCGGGGCTTATTGGACGGTCACCATGTTCTCCTCCATTGCCCTCATATTAGCCGTTACGGCGCTATCCTTCTATACTGGCCGCCATTACTGCGAGATCAGCCTGGATGAAGAACCCCCTGCCAGCGCATTATCGAGGGCGATCAAGTGGACCGGAAAAGCTGTCGGTGATGCTGTAGATAACGTTTCAGCTGAGACTTTCGAAAGGATCCTGTATTACCTTTGCCTGGCCCTGGTAGTCATCATATGCGCAATCGGTGGATACGAGATGTGTTCGCTTATTATACATTGAAATAGTGAACTATTCTATGACCAAACATATAAATAAAACCGGCCACTATGCTATTCTGGTGATGAAGCTCACCGTGCTCTTATGCAGAACCGCCGCGCAGCGGGCGACTAATGGCTTCTGATAGTTCAAAGCCATTCTTTGAACGGGTTGCTAATGGTGAGTTAAATGGAAAATAACAATAAGGGCTGGCTTAATTCCACCGTCTGGGGCGTCTCGCTGACGAGCTTCCTCTCGGACTTTGGGCATGAGACTGTGACCGTGCTGCTGCCGTCATTCCTTACGTCGCTGGGCGCTCCGGCGTACGCGCTGGGCCTCATCGAAGGGCTGAGCGACGGGCTTTCAAGCTTTGCCAAGCTATTATCGGGCTACTACTCGGACAAGCTCGGGAAGCGCAAGGAGCTCTCAATAATAGGGTACATCGCGACGGGCATCTTCCCGGCTATCGTCGCGCTGGCATCGTCCTGGCCGGCCGTGCTCTTAGGCCGGGTGTTCGGCTGGATCGGGCGGGGCGTCCGCGGCCCCCCGAGGGATGCCATCCTTGCGAAATCGGTAGAGGAAAACGACCTCGGCAAAGCGTTCGGGGTCCACCGGACGGGAGACACCCTCGGGGCCATAGCCGGTCCGGCGCTTGCGTTCGTGCTGGTCTCCTACATCGGGATGAGGGACGTATTCTGGCTCGCGGTCATACCGGGCATGCTGGCCGTTATCGTATTCATGGTGGCCGTGAAAGAGAAAAATCCGGCCCCTGCCAAAGGGCACGTGAACATCGTAACGTCCTTAAAGGGATTTACGCCGCGGTTTAAAGGGTTCTTATCCGCAGTGCTGCTATTCGGCGTCTCGGACTTCTCCCACACGATGCTTATCCTCTTTGCCGTGACAACGTTAACGCCGACTCTTGGCTTCGTGCAGGCGACCGCGATGGGGGTGCTGCTGTACGGAGTGCGGAACGTCGTCTACGCTGCCGCATGCTATCCGTTCGGGGCGCTGGGCGACCGGTTTGGACGGAAGGAAGTTCTAGCCTTCGGGTACGCGCTGGCCGTGCTGATGTTCGTCGGGTTCATCCTGGCGCCGCCCAATGTTATCGTATACGGATTATTATTCGCCATTGCGGGCGCCTATATCGCGGCCGAGGACACCCTCGAAGGCGCCGTCTGCGGGCAGATGGTCGAGGAACCACGCCGCGCCCTGGGCTTCGGCGCGATGGCCACAATGAATGGTGTGGGCGATTTCATCTCCAGCTTCGTCGTAGGCGTCCTGTGGAGCGCATTCGGGTTCGCCTACGGCTTCGCGTTCGCGGCGCTCGCGGGAGCGGCAGGAGTTATCGCGCTAATCCTTACCAATAAAAAATATGATGTCGGAGCAAATACTCAAGGGTGATAGGGATGTGCGGGCGCCATAACAGGTCGGTAAGTGCCGCGGCCACGACGATACTGGGCTATATCCGGGAGATAAGGTCGCTTATGGCATCGGGCGACCAGTTCCATTCCAGCCTGAAGGGCCGGCCCACAGCGGAAGAGGTGAAGGAGATCAACAATATCATGGCTGGCATGGAGCGTGCAATCGAAGACTACTGGGGCGACTCGGGCCTGCCGCAGGAAGAGACGGACGTGAAGTGGCGTATCTATGTCCTTTCTCAATTCATGGAGGACCTGGTCGACGACATGCGCCCCGAAAAGCTTAGAAAGACCCACGGCGACATCGAGTCGGATGAGCAGGCGGAAAAGATGGGAGAGCTCTGCGATCGTCTCGATGAGCAGGTGCGACGCTTGAAGCGGATAGCCTCAAAGTAAAACGTAACCTATATTCTTTTAAAAAGCATAACATACAGCGGCGATGAAGCTCGCCGTGGCTCATGGCAAAACCGCCGCAAGGCTGATAGCTTCTATTTTAAAACGTTCATTTGCGGTGAAAATATGATGCAGCCTGTTAATGATTACGGCGAGCTTAAAAACAGGGCCCGGGAGGAGCTTAACGCTTTAAGAGGGCTCATGTCGGATGAGGAGGCGGCGCGCCGGGAGGCCGATGCGCTTATCGCCAAGCTGGACTCCGACACGTTCAACCTGGTCGTGCTGGGCCAGTTCAAGCGAGGAAAGACGACGTTCATCAATGCTTTGCTTGGCGATAGCGTGCTTCCCACGGCGGTGGTCCCTCTCACGTCCATCATCACGGTGATCCGGTTCGGCCCCGTACCGAGGACGACCGTAATATACCAGGACGGGCGCTCCGACGTTATCGGGCCTGAGTTACTGGGCGATTACGTGACCGAGCGGGGAAATCCCCGGAATGTAAAGCGCGTGGGCCACGTGGAGATAGAGTACCCCTCCGACTATCTGAAGGAGGGCGTAATGATCATCGATACGCCCGGCATCGGCTCCACTTTCCTCCACAACACTGAGGTGACCTACAGCTTCCTGTCAAAAGTAGACGCAGCCGTGTTCATGCTCTCCATCGACCCGCCGGTCAGCGACGTTGAGCTGCGGTTCCTTGAGGACGTCGGGAAGCACGTGAAAAAGTTCTTTTTCATCCTTAACAAGGTCGACAGGGCCGACGCCGAAGAGGTGAAGGAGTCTATAGCCTTTAACCGGGCCGTGATCGGGGAAAAGATGGGGGCCGAGCCTAAATTATTTCCCTTATCCGCAAAGCAGGCGCTCGAAGGGAAAACAAAAGGCGATAGGGAGCTTTTGCAACGGAGCGGTTACGTAGATTTTGATAGAGCGCTCGGCACCTTTTTGACCACCGATAAGTGCGGCGTCTTCCTGCGCTCCATCCTGGACAGGGCATCGGGGCTCGTGGAGGCAAGGCGCCTGTCCTTGGCCATCGAGAAGAAGACACGGGCGCTATCAGTGCAGGCGCTGGAAGAGAAAGCGACTTTGTTCAATGTGGAGCTGGAGCGATTCCTGAGGGACAAGGAAGCCAATGTGCACCTCATCGAGTGGGACGTGGACTCTATGATCAAGACGCTGGACGTGGATAGCGGCAAATTCAAAAGCGAGATGACTCCCGTTGCCATCCGGCAGATGGAGTCGTTCATCGATACTTATCCGAAAGCCGGCAACCGCGAGTTCCTGAACGCGATCAAGGACCAGCTCTTTAAGGTCATTTCCGGGGCCTGTGATAGCTGGCGTGCCAGTGAGGAGGAGAAAATATCCGGGCTCTATGCTGAGAAGGCGAAGTCGCACTCCGAGAGGTGGGAAGAGTCCATCCGCCGGTTCGAAAAGGCCTCGTCCGATATATTCGATGTCGAGATACGGCACTACTCATTCGATGGTGCGCCGGACCTTCATACGCCCCTATTCTACGGCATCGATACTTTCATGGACGAGGGCATGCTGCTCGATACGGCGCTCACGACGCTCAACCTGATGATGCCGTCTTCGCTGTTCCGCGGGCAGGTTAAGAACGCTATGCGGGAGCGCGTGGAGCGCTCGCTGGATATGAACTCGGGCAAGATACGCTATGCGTTCCTGGAAAGCCTCCTGAAGTCATCGAAGAGCATGAAGGCCTCGTACGAGACCATGGCGGATACTCTGGTGTCCTCAGTAAAGCAGGCGCTCGAAAGAGCCCGGGCCGAAAAGTCCATGTCCGCGAGTGAAGCGCAGAAACGTGCCGCAGAGATCGACCGGATGCTGGCCGCCCTGGAGGAGCATAAAAAAAGGCTGGAGGCCGTCGAGCTTTACTGCCGGCGGCCCGAATTGACGCCTATAGCTTAGTGTACACTGCCATACTTAATCATAGGGGGCGGCCCGGCCCCCGATCAAGTCAGTGACGACGCGGTGCGGTAATGCCAGGCGGCGCTCTACGACAAAGCTCCCTGGATTCTCTTAACAAAACTGTTTAGTGGTTTTTATTTAACCTTCCCTAGAATACCCGTACTTTGGTAAAACCAAATTTTAACCTCATCGAGCAGGAATGTTGCTGCAAGAACGGCTCCGAGAACACCGATCAAATAAATAACGGGAACTGCAGCCATCAGTATCCCCAGGATAGCGAGAGCCGATGCTACGACTACATTGCCGACCGTGGTCGCGATGACGTATCGGCTCGGCAGGAACGACCACAAGTGATCCCGAACGCGGGTTATGTAAATCGTTGTTTGTGCCGAAAAGATGAGGTAGACAAACATGAGCGTTTGGATCTGGGGGACCGGGAGTTTCAGTACGTTCAGGCCTATCCACAGGATGAAGAACGCCAGGACCAGCCAGCCGGCTGCAAGTATGCCCGCAATTTTGGCAATATCTCTGACATCCCATCGCTCAGGTACTGGAGAGGCCCATGCACGATCAGTTCCGAGGGTGATCGTCACAATATCATTCAAAACGATTATTATGATAATCAGGCTTAATGGTGTTACAAAGAAGCCCGTGGCAATATACCCGAGGGTCAGCAGAACAGCAAGCTCGACAGTCCTCGCGATCTTCGTGATGGTCCATGTTAGCATCCGGCGGTAAACATAGCGGCCACCGTAGATGATCTTGACGATGTCCTGGAGCCCGGGGCTGGTCATGACTACTTTTGCGGAGGCCTTGGCGACGTCCGAGGCAGAACTGACAGCGATCCCGACTTCCGCCTGTTTGAGCGCCGGCGCGTCGTTTATGCCATCCCCTGTCATGCCTGTGGTCAGGTGAAGCTTTTGGAGAGCCTGCACGATGCGGAACTTATCTTCGGGATAAACATTGGCGAACCCGTCGTACTCAAGCGGATTATTGAGGGCAACATTCAAATCCCCGATGCGATCGCCGAGATTGACTTTATGGCTCACCGCCCGCGCTGTAGCGGAAGTGTCGCCTGTGACCATAAGTACCCGGATCCCGAGGCCCTGGATAGCCTTTACGAGGGCGGCAGCGTCTTCTCTGGGCAGGTCAGCCAGCGCCACCAGCCCACGAAGTGAAAGATGTCCTTCAGGGCCTGCCGCAACCGCCAGTACGCGAGCCCCGCTGGCGGCCAGCTCTTCTACTTGATCCTTGAATTCAGGCCGGGGGTCGGCGAACTGTTCCACGATCGGAGGAGAACCAAGCATCACCTGGAAGGTTTGGCCATCGCGGTTAACGTATGACTCCGAACGCTTGGTCGCCGGGTCGAAAGGAACGATCCTATGTCGGCTCAGTGGCTGTATCGATCGATGCTCTAATTCGTGAAGGATCGCTATATCCAGAGGATTCTGGGTCGCCTCGTCGCAGCATGCAGCGGCATAGGCCAGGACTTCTTCCTCAAGTTCGCCCGGGAAGGGGATGATAGCGGCTATCTCCGGCCGGTTCTGCGTCAGCGTGCCGGTCTTGTCCACGCAGAGAACCTCCATAGTCGCTGCTTCCTGGATCGCCGTCAATCCGGTAATGAGAACGCCTTCTTTCGCAAGCGTGCGGGCTTCGAGCGCGTTAGCGACAGTAAAGCTTGCCGGCATCGAGACCGGCACTGTGGCGATCACAAGCACCACCAGGAATGGTAGGAGCGGGAGCAAGTCGGAATTGTTCCATAGGGCAACTCCCACGAGCACCACTGCGAGAACCAGGTCCACGGTTGCCAGATAGCGCACTACAGTGAACATAAGCTTTTGAAGGTGACCGGGTGATTCGGCAGTCCTTACCAGTTCGGCCGTCCGCCCGTACGAAGTGCCGGACCCTGTTGCCGTTACTGTTGCAATGGCTTCGCCACGAAGGACAGTTGATCCCGAATAGATCGTCTCATCATTTGAACGTGATACACTGACTGACTCTCCTGTGAGCACAGACTGGTCGACTTCCACCGCCCCATTGCGGATTATGCAGTCCGCAGGCACGATGTCGCCTAATTTAATGTGGACCAGATCGCCTGAAACAAGCTCTCGGGCGGGAAGAAATCGCCAGCGCCCATCCCGGCGCACCCGCGCGCTTACCTGCAGACGGTGGCGGAGGAAGTCCACAGCGGTATGGGCTCGAAGTTCCTGGGTTTCACCCACTATGGCGCTGAAGAGCAATAAGACTGCTATGACCGATGCTTCGACTATTTTGCCTAGAGCGACCTCCAGTATCAGCGCCGCTTCGAGCGTCCATGGGATGGGCCCCCAAAGGCGCTTGAGGATGCCTCGAAAAGGGCCGGAAGGCTCTTCGAGTATTTCATTGTAACCATTTTTATCCAGACGCGCCCGGGCTTCCGCTTCAGAGAGGTCTTCCACGTCAACATTTGCTTCCAGGGAAATATCTTGCTTCTGCATTTTTGGATTAATGTTTAAAGCCTTCCAGTATTCTCCATTTATCTTGTCTGATAACCTTTCCCATGTAACCCAAGGCGGCCCGAATTGACGCCTATAGCTTAGTGTACACTGCAGCCTTACCGAGATTCTCCTCAATTCTCAAGAGCTGGTTGTACTTCGAGGTACGCTCGCTCCTGGCCGGCGCGCCAGTCTTAATGATCTCCGCGCTGAGAGCCACGGCCACGTCCGCAATGATGGAGTCGCAGGTCTCCCCGGACCGGTGGCTCACGGCGACCTTATACTTATTACGGAACGCGAGGGTCGCAGCATCGAAAGCTTCCGAGACGGTACCGATCTGGTTCAGCTTTAACAATAGCGAGTTAGCGGCGCCCATGTCGATGCCCTTCTGCAGCCGCTTCACGTTCGTCACATAAATATCGTCGCCGATGACGGTCACCTTTTTACCGACCTCTTTCGTGATGGCGACGAACCCGTCCCAGTCCTCCTCGGCGAACGGGTCCTCGAGCACGATGATCGGATAATCCTTCACGATGCCCGCATAATACTTGACCATCTGGTCACGCGACAGGCTTTTGCCGTCGATGTTGTATTTGCCGCCCTTGAAGAACTCGCTCGCTGCGGAGTCTATCCCGAGCTTTATTTTGCCCTTGTACCCTGCCTTATCGATGGCCTCCATCATGGCGTCCAGCGCCTCGCGGGTCGTGCCGATGGAGGGCGCATAGCCTCCCTCGTCGCCCACGTTGGTCGCAGACTTGCCGTACTTGTCTTTAAGGATTTTAGCGAGCGTATGGTATGTTTCCACGTTCATGCGCAGCGCCTCGTGGTACGTGTCGGCGCCGACAGGCAATAACAGGAACTCCTGGATCGCCAGGCCGCTGCCCGCGTGCTTGCCCCCGTTGATGACGTTCATCATGGGGACGGGCAGCTTATACGCGTTAACGCCTCCCAGGTACTGGTATAAGGGCAGCTCCAGGGCGCCGGCGGCCGCCCGGGCCGCGGCCATAGAGACGCCCAGGATGGCGTTGGCGCCGAGTTTCGACTTGTTCTCGGTGCTGTCCAGCTCCAGCATGAACATGTCCAGGTTACGCTGGGCGGCGGCGTCCATTCCCACGACCTTGGGGGCGATCACGTTGTTCACGTTCTTCACGGCCTTCAGCACGCCCTTGCCGCCAAAGCGTTTATCCTTGTCTCTGAGCTCTAACGCCTCGTGGGTACCGGTGGACGCGCCCGATGGCACGCATGCTACGCCGACATTATATGGGGTATGCACTTCGACCTCGACCGTCGGGTTGCCCCTCGAATCGAGGATCTCTCTCGCATGGATCTTTTCAATTGGTACTGGCAAAATGAATCACATCCATTAACATTAACATTCGAATATTATAATCCGCGTTCTAAGATTTTATCAGTGTCCGCAACGACTGGACCGCATAGTACGAGGTATCGAAGCCGGAGATGCCCGATGCCCTCGCCCTGCGAAAGCCGCCGTTCTCGTTCTGGCAATCGACAACGAAGCCGATCGTCTCCCTGACATGATCCGGCCTTTTGCCGAGCATTTCGAGCGTCATAAGGGCATAGTACGTCTCATCCATGAAGGCGAGGCCGGCCAGGGGCTTTTTCGTGAATCCGCCGCTGCCCACGGCACGGGCGGCGATGAAGTCCGCCGAATCCCCAAACTCGCCCATCGGCTTTCCGGCGGACCGAAGTATGGAGAGCGCATGGTACGTGGATATAATGCCCGGATCGCTCCGGCCGAAGCTGCCATCCGGCATGCGATACTCGAGAACGGCTGCGGCGATATCGTCGCACAGCCCGGGGCGCCCTATCAGCTCCAGAATGCCCGCCAGGTAGAACGACGATTCGAATATGCTCAGCCTTTCGATGTATACTTCCTCAGGTATGGTGTGCTTTCGCAGGAGCTGCCGGACATACTCCTCGAGGCCGTACTTCGGCTCCGAGTCCATGATCTTAAGGGCCTTTAGCGCGCACCATGCCGAATAGGGGCTGTTATAGCTGCCGTCGGCACGCTGGAAGGAGCGAACATACTCGACGGTCCTGTCGTCCTGCGGAAGCCGGCCGAGCATGTCCAGGATGAGGATCGCATACGCCGTATCGTTCAGGTTCGACTCGTCCAGGCTATAATGGCAAAATCCGCCATCCGGGTTTCGCCGCTTAAGGAGGTAATCGGCCAGCGATCGCGCATCAATATAACTCATGAGCGGTAACACGTGAGCCGTCATCATGCGCTCACCTGCCCGCCATCGATGCCGCCTCGCAAAAGTCGAAGGTCACCGCCGGGAAAGACTTTTTAGCGCACAGGTCCGAGACGACGTTGAATATCCGGGCAGGGACCATGTCCGCTCCGGCCATGTGCTCGAACCGGCTCACGTCCACCCAGCTTGCGGCGTCGACGCCGTCGCCTTTCTTCGGCTCGCCTTCGAGGAGCTTGCACAGGTAGAAGACGAGGACGACCTGCTTTTCGAAGGCGGAGTCCGGGCTATAGGACGCTACGGCGCTCAACTGTCTCACCGCCTTTACCCTGCAAAACGTCTCCTCGAAAACTTCGCGCTCGATACACTGTTCAAAGCTTTCTCCGATCTCCAGTTTGCCGCCGGGCAGGATCCATTTGCCGGCCCAGTGGCCGGAGCGCTGTTTGACCATCAGCAGATTCCCGCCGTCGAACACGAGGCCGTAACAGCCTACGATAAATTTTTCAGCCATCTATTTCACTTCCGTCATTATCGCCAAAAGGCATTTTTAACGAACAGAAGCCATTAGTCGCAGTCCGTGCGGCGGTTCTGCATAAGAGCACGGCGAGCTTCATCGCCGATATACGTATCACGTTACGGGCATATACATTTTACGGAAAAGAAGTAAAAAGAGAAAGGTGGATGAAAATCCACCGTATCATGCATCGTAGTAAAGGTACAGCTCGTACGGGTGAGTCCTGATCTTCACAGGGTCGATCTCCGTATTACGCTTGTAGTCCACCCAGGCGCCGATTAAGTCCTCGGTGAACACGCCGCCCTTCGTGAGGTACTCGTGGTCGTTCTCCAGCGCGGTGAGCGCCTCGTCCAGCGAGCCGGGAACCGACTTGATCTTCGCCTTCTCGGCCTCGGGCAGGTGATAAATGTTCTTGTTGATGGGGCCGAACCCTGCCTTGGTCGGGTCGATCTTCTTCTGGATGCCGTCGAGGCCGGCCATGAGCATGGCGGCGAAGGCCAGGTACGGGTTGCAGGTGGCGTCGGGAGGTCGGAACTCGATGCGCTTGGTCTTCGGGTTGTCCGAGTACATGGGAATGCGTACCGCGGCGCTCCTGTTCCTGCTCGAGAAGACCAGGTTCACGGGCGCCTCGTAGCCGGGCACGAGCCTCTTGTACGAGTTGGTGCTGGGGCTGCAGAAGCCGAGCAGCGAGTGGGCGTGCGTCAGCAGGCCGCCGATGTAGTACAACGCGGTCTTCGAGAGCATGCCATAGCCGTCCTTGTCGAAGAACAGGGGCTTGCCGCCCTTCCACAGGCTCTGGTGGGTGTGCATGCCGCTCCCGTTGTCGCCGAACAGGGGCTTCGGCATGAAGGTGGCCGTCTTGCCATTCTTCTGGGCGATGTTCTTGACGACGTACTTGTACATCAGGGTCTGGTCCGCGATCTTCGTGAGGGTATTGAACCGGATGCCGATCTCGGCCTGGCCGGCCGTGGCCACCTCGTGGTGGTGCAGCTCGACCTTCATGCCGATGTCCATCATGGTGCTGACCATCTCGTTCCGGATGTCGGTCTGGGTGTCGGTCGGGGCGACCGGGAAGTAGCCCTCCTTGAACCTCGGCCGGTGGCCCAGGTTGGGGGTGGAGTTGTGGTTGGAGTTCCAGATGCCCTCGTCGGAGTTGATCGAGTAGCTCATGCCCTTATAAGGTGTGAGGACGTCGAACTGGACGTCGTCGAAGATAAAGAATTCCAGCTCGGGGCCGAAGTACGCCGCGTCGGCGATGCCGGTGGTGGCCATGTACTTCTCGGCCTTCTTCGCGATATACCTCGGGTCCCGGTGGTACGGCTTGATGCCGTCGGGGTCGCAAACGTCGCAGGTAAGCGAAAGCGTCGGCTCCCGGATGAAGGGGTCCAGGAACGCCGTGTCCGCGTCGGGTATGAGGAGCATGTCGCTTTCCTCGATGCCCTGGAAGCCGCGGATGCTCGAGCCGTCGAAGCCGGTGCCATACTTGAATATGTCCTCGTCCAGCTCGCTGATGGGATGGGTCTTGTGCTGCCAGGTGCCGGGGACATCGATGAACTTGTAATCAACGTACTTGATCTTGTTTTTCGTTATGATTTCCTTGAGTTTCTTCATGTTGTCGGATGCCATAGGAAAACTTCACCAACTCGCCTGTTCATAGTCGGAAGTATGCTTCCGACTGTGAAGTATATTGCCTAGTCCGTATATATAAAAGTTGCCATAACTACTGGCGCTTAATAGTGTGAAATCAGTGGTGCAACGCTTATCGTGACGGAGCCCGGATATTTTGATGTATGTCGCAGGTATTCGTGGTCAGGACGAACGACCGGAAGCGGGGCGTAAGTGAGCTCATCGGGCATTTCTCCGCCCCGGGAAAAAATATTGCCGTTAAGGCTAATTTTAATAGCGCCGACCCCTTCCCTGCCTCGACTCACCCGGATACGCTGGCGGCCATCGTGGAAAGCCTGAAGGGCATGCATGTCACGCTGGCCGAGAGGAGCGGCATGGGCATCACCCGGGACGTGCTCTACGAGATGGGCGTGCTGAGCCTGGCGCAGAAGTACGGTTTCAAAGTAGAAGTGCTAGACGGGCTTGGCCGGGAGCACTGGAAAAAAGAGGCTCCTCCGGGAAGCCACTGGAACCGGGGCTATATGTTCCCCGATGTTTTCCGGGATGCCGACGCGGTCGTTACTACCTGCTGCCTCAAGACCCACCGCTTCGGGGGCCACTTCACGATGTCCCTGAAGAACAGCGTGGGCATGGTCGCAAAGTACGACCCCTCAGACCGCTATAACTACATGTATGAGCTCCACGGCTCCCCATACCAGCGGCTCATGATCGCCGAGATCAACGCCGCCTACCGGCCGTCATTCGTCATCATGGACGGCATCAAGGGCTTCTCTAAGGGCGGCCCGGAGGCAGGCACGCTCATCGAGCCGGGCGTGATGCTGGCGTCGTCCGACCGGGTGGCGCTGGACGCCACAGGTGTCTCGATACTCAGGGTGTACGGGACGACGCCCGAGGTCGCTGCAGGGCCGGTCTTTAAGCAGGAGCAGATCGCCCGGGCAGTAGAGCTGGGCCTGGGCGCGAAGGGGCCTGACGAGGTCGAGCTGGTGCCGGTCAACGAGGAGGCCGGCGAGATCTGCGCTGCCATTAAGAAAGAGATGAGCGAGCAGGGCGAGGGTTTTAAGGAATATCATATCTCAAGCGTTTAAAAAAGTGGCTCTTCTACGATTTTTGGCTAAACATTTTTATCCTTTCACGTTATGCCGTCATTGAGTGTCCTTAACCACAGGGGCGCAGAGCGCACAGGAGTTTCACAGAGTTCTTTTTTTAATTATTTGAGTCACAGAGGCCACAGAGCCCGGTTTATTGGCTTATCTGGGGCACAGAGTTTATTGAGGCACGGTTGACCAATAAACAATTTAGCAGGTTTATCCTCGCCAGTGCCTCTAACGACTCTGTGCCCCAGGAATGTTATAAACCCGTCCTCTGTGCGCTCTGTGACTCGTATATAAAAGAATCTCTGTGAAACTCAGTGGGCCCGGTGTCTCTGTGGTTAAGGACACACCTAAGACGGCACAATGTGAAAAGGCGGAAATCCGTATCAGCTAAAGCAATACATCATATTAAAAAACGCACAAGAACTAAAAAAGGAATAACGGAGCGCAAGCGCCCCGCAACTTAAGTCAGGATATCGATGAGACGGTCCTGCTTGATGGCCTCTTTGATCTCCATGCAGTAGCGTCGGCCCATGCTCATGCCGGGGCCGTACCTCAGATAGGAGTAGGGCGAGCCGTCCATGAACGTGTTCGTGCCGCCGTCCTGCCTGGCGGAGATCTCAAAGGCGACGAACTCCAGGTTATCGGTGCACATCGTCTGGATGCAGAACGCTCCCAGCAGTCCCGGGGGCACCATCTTCTTGGCCACATCGGCCAGCCGGTCGCCCATCGCGAACGCCTGGTCGAGAAGTGACTCTCTGGCGACCACCGGGAAGTTGCCCGTGACCACGTAGGTGGGCTGAAGGCCCGCTTCTATCTGGTCTTTGGCCGGGATCCTCACGAGGCCGTCGATGTTCGCCTCGTGCCTCCTGTCCATGCCCAGCATCTCGACCTCGTTTGTCAGCTGTGAGTAGAAGTAGTGCATGCAGTAGATGTCGCCCGCGACGTACTCCTCGATGTGTGCCCTGTCCCGGTCCTCTTCGGTCAGCCAGCCCTTCTTGACCATGAGCTTGATCTTCTCGTCGAAGCCCGCCGGAGAGTCGGTGACGAAGTATCCCCTGCCGCCCCTTGCACCGGGGAACTTGACCATGCACGGCCTGTCGATCTTGTCCGGGCCGAAGATCTTCTGCGGCTTGCGGATGTTCGCGGCCTCGAACAGCCTGGTGACGCGCTCCCTCTCCGCCTCCCACCTGAGGATATTACGGTTGCCCAGTATGGGCACCTTGAACTTGTTCTCGATGTTCTCCAGGCCCACGTAGGCGACGAATGAGCCGTGAGGTATGATGATCGCGTTCATTTTCCTGAGCTTTTCCTGGAGGCCCTCATCGATGATATCGGCGAACTTATCGACGATAATATACTCATCGGCCGACCTGAACCTCCTGTAGGGGACGTCTCTTCCCGTCGCGCACACCGCGCACCTGCGCAGGCCCTCGTCGTATGCGCCGCGGAAGACGTGCAGGGAGGAATGGCTGGCAATTGTACAAACAGTTATTTTATTTGTGTCATAGTGCTTTATGACATCCTTAATATCGTCCTTTGTGATGACCATTAGACCTTCACCCGCACGTAATACACGCATATATCATTTATATCTTTTCAAGCATGCGCATTCAGCCAGAAGCGGCTTTTACGCTTGCCTATTATTCCCATAAGGCGGCATATAAAAAAGGATATAAAAAGGGGACTATTGCCTGCGGTTGAGCTTGGCCACCCGGTCCATGACGATGTCGTACTTCGTCAGGTCGACGTACCTGGATATGCCGATGGCGAAGAGCATGAACGCGACGGCGTAGAGCGTTATGGCGAGCGGCTCATAGCGGCTATAGCCTATCGAGGCCATGACCGAGAAGTAGATATGCGATATCGAGAGTATGACCGTCCCCGCCGCGATGACGAGCTGCGACTCGAACACGCTTCGGCCCGAGGAGAGTATGATCAGGTTGCACACCATGGCCAGGCAGATGATGTCGAGGGCCGGATAGGCGATGGATATCATCGCCTTAGGCGTCATGCCGCCGCTCAGGATGTCCGTGAACGAGGCATACGTCCCCACGATGGCCGCCGTGGCGACGACCGCGAGCACGATGATTATCACGTTCAGCTCCACCTTGAGGCCGGTCGTCTCGCTGACCGCCCTCGTCGCGCTGTATATGGCAGCGATGGTCGCCAGGGAGCCGATGAGGAAGAACACGTCCGCCATCGAGGGGAACGGCGCCCTTACCTGCTGGATCAGGTTGTACCACGCCCAGACTACACCCGCGATGCAGAACGAGAACGACGCCATCGAGAACCCGAACATGGCGTCCTGTATCCGCAGGTTCCGGGCCTTGATGTACCCGAAGAGCGACGTCAATAAGAACAGAACGGTGCCCACGATGAGCAGGGCATCGCTAATGCTTATAAGCAGTAATGACTTTTCCGGCACGATGCCGCCGAACTCGACGAGGGCGTAGATGCCTCCGACGAGAAATATGGTCAGTAAAGCGAAATAGTAGCCCAGCGGCGTCTTCTCCGCGCTGGCCAGAAATTCCGTCTTCCCGCCAAATGATGCCCTTTTTTGACTAGTTGCCAATATTTGCCCCCTTAATGGTTATAAAATCAGGGTCTACTCGAAGGTATTTAAACCTTTACAATCGCCCGCTGCCAGGGCAATAATATCCATTAAAAAGCCAAAATATCGAAAAATTTGGCGTTTATAACTTTTAAGCGTTACTGGGTCGCCACGGACCTTCCGGGGTGCCTGCCCTCGGGGACCTTTTGCACGTCTCTCATAACTTTAACGCGGCCCTTGCTCACGTCCAGCGCCATGAATGTGCGCAAATACTCGGCGGCCCTGCCTTTGCCGTGGATATGCAGCTCGACCAGATCCTGCGCCTCGTCGATGTCGCTGGAGGCGTTGAACGAGTCGAAGACCTCTGCCGTCAGGCCGCTGTCCCCGGCGATGCGCATGTGATCCAAAAAGCTTGCGCCATAATAGTCCACGTGGTACTTCTGCGGTTCCTTAATGAATTGTACGTTCGTGCCGCCGCCCCTTCCCGGCGATATGACCACATCCGCGGGGCTTGCGAGCATGTCCCTGACATTTTTGACCGTGATAAGCGGTATGTCGGCCATGATGATCATGACGGGCTCCGACGCGGAGCTTAAAAAGTCGTTCAACGCGGAATTCAGGTCCTTTTCGCTGACGACGATCTCTGCGTCATACTTGAACGGCGCCGTCGTAAGAAGGACCACCTTTAGCCCTGCCTCGCGGAGCACGCCCGTGATGTCGTCGAGCATCAGGCGGGCCAGCTTCGTCCGCTCGTCGGCCGTAAGGACTGCGGACAGCCGGGACTTGGCGTTTACCGTCTTAAAGGGTACGACTGCCTTCATCGTATTCTATGAAAAGCATTGTAATGTTATATACTTTGGGCATCCGGAGCCGCTTTGTAGGCCGCCCCTCTTTATAGTTCGCCGGGCGTCAGCGGCACGAGGTCCCAGCCTGCCCTGGTCAGGTATTTCCCGGGCTGCGTCATATTCAGGGAATAGCTGATCACCCGGGAGTGATTCGTCCTCTGGAGCGCCTCGGTGGGCTTTAAAGGCTCCATCCAGAATGGCAGGGAAGCATCCCCCTCGTATGCGACGTCCATGAGGTGGGCCAGGTGGGAGTTGCGCCACATTCGCTCCATTATGCTGTAATTATTTATTTGCGACGCGTTCGAGTCGAAGTTGAATCGATGGGTGGATAAGATCAAGGGCGGGGTGAGGTTCCCGAACGTCGAATTGTTAATTGCCGTCTCTCCCCGGGTGGAATTGGCGACGGTCGCTACTTCCCCGTAGGCCCCGGCTGCCATGGCCGGCGGAAGGGTGACCATCGAGTTGTTGACGTTCTTATTCTCGTATGCCAGGTCAGGGACGAGGATACCACGGACGACCATCTCCGGGTACATCAGGGCGCTGCCCCTGAACCGGGCCGCCGTGACGGGGCTGGGCTTACGGAACTGGCCGAAGCCTACGGGAGCGGCGCCGTAGTTACAGCACGGGTAAAAAGGAATGTTCGCCTCGAAAAAGCCTGTGCTGGACGAGCTCACCGTCTGTTCTCTGGTTTGCGATATCGATGGGAGCGCCAGGTCTACGCCCTGAGAGGGACTGAACTTCAGGTCGGACGGGAAGGACAATTCGGCCGTCTCCCTGTCGGCGGCCGCCAGCGTCTGCTGATGGAACACGCTCTGGTTGAGCCCGGTGATGGTCAGGTCGTTCCCGTATGTCACGCCGTCCGCGACGACCTCGTATCTTGCCTCGGCCGCCGCGCCCAGCGCCGGGGATGGCACACTGGCCGCCATGACAATGCAAGCTAAAACAAAGGCAAAGCTAGCCCTAATATTGACCCCGGTATTCACCTCTTAAACACCCTTACATTCAACTATCATCCCAGAGGTTTTAAACGTTCATCGTGTAAATGCCGGGCTTTGGCCGCCCGCGACGTAGTAAAGTATATATTTATTATGTGGTCAACGTTGGTTACTTAGACGGGCGTTTCACATGTCTAAAGAATTCATCACCTATTCACGGAACGTGTTCGTCCCGGTCACGAACATGTGCAGGAACAACTGCGGCTACTGCGGGTTCCGGCGGGACGTCGGATCGCGTGAGGCCTTCGTCATCCGGCCCGAGATCGCCCACGCCATGCTCAAGAAGGCCGCAGGCCTGGGCTGCCTGGAGGCGCTTTTCACATACGGGGACTCGCCGTCGGATCCCCTTTTCTTTAAGGAGCTGAACAGGTACGGGTATGAGACGCTCACCGATTATGTCTACGACCTCTGCCTCGACGCCATCGAGCTTGGCATACTACCCCACACGAACGGCGGCGTGCTGCCATACGGGGAGCTGGAACGACTAAAGGACGTCAATGCCAGCATGGGCCTCATGCTGGAGACGACGGCGGACCTGCCTGCCCACAGGCTGAGCCCCATGAAAAAGCCCTCGCTCCGCCTCGGGTTCATCGAGAGCGCGGGGAAGCTCCGCATACCGTTCACTACCGGCATCCTGGTCGGCATAGGGGAGACCTGGGACGACCGCCGCCAGTCCCTTGAGGCCATCCGGGATATACATAAAAAGTACGGCCATATCCAGGAGGTCATCGTCCAGAACTTCGTGCCCAAGCCCGAGACGCGGATGGGCAGCGTGGAACCGCCCACCGTTGATGACATGATAAGTGTTTTAAGGATGGCCCGCGAGATACTACCGGGCGATATCGAGCTCCAGGCGCCGCCTAACCTGACGTCTCACCTGCTCGAATTCCTGGAGGCTGGCGCGGGCGACATCGGCGGCATCTCGCCGGTCACCGAGGACTACATCAACCCGGAGTGCAGGTGGCCCACGCTGGACGAGCTCGAAGCCATGGGCCTGAAGCTGCGGGAGCGGCTCCCGCTGTACCCGAAGTACGTGATAATGGGCTGGTACCCGGAAAGGCTGGAGCCCATCATCAGGAAACACGCTGACGGAGAGGGGTATTGTGTTTAAGGACATTTACGAGCGATCGCTTGCAGGAAAGATCACCAAAAGGGACGCAATGGCGTTACTGAAGGCGGACCCATTCGAGCTGTTCCAGACGGCCGACGCCGTACGCAGGGAGCTCGTGGGCGATACCG
The DNA here is from genome assembly GCF_000011005.1 of Methanocella paludicola SANAE. Taxonomy (NCBI): domain Archaea; kingdom Methanobacteriati; phylum Methanobacteriota; class Methanomicrobia; order Methanocellales; family Methanocellaceae; genus Methanocella; species Methanocella paludicola. The sequence goes on along the minus strand of NC_013665.1, from coordinate 2,413,114 downwards.
TCTCCTACGTGGTCAACAGGAACATGAACTTTACGGATATCTGCATAGGCACCTGCCGCTTTTGCGCCTTCCGCAATCGTGAGAACTACCGGCTCACCGACGAGCAGCTATTGAAAAAGGTGGGCGAGGCGAAGGCCTACGGCGCGACCGAGGTCTGTATCCAGGGGGGCCTGCTCTCGGATATGTACCTTAAGGACTACGTCGCCATGCTCAAATCCATTAAAGGCAAATATGATATCGACATCCACGCCTTTTCGCCCATGGAAGTCTTCCACATGAGCCGGATCTCAGGAGTAAGTGTTTCCCACTCATTAAAAGAGCTAAAGAATGCCGGGCTCGGCTCCATGCCCGGCACGGCCGCAGAGATCCTCGTCGACTCGGTCCGGGAGAAGATCTGTCCGGACAAGCTTAACACTGAACAATGGGTCGACGTGGTCACAAAGGCACACGAGACCGGCATACCCACCACGGCCACCATCATGTACGGCCACATCGAGACATGGAAGGACCGGCTCGACCACCTCTTTATCCAGAGAGGCATCCAGCGTAAGACACATGGTTTCACCGAGTTCGTTCCCCTGTCGTTCATGAGCAAGAACAGCCCGCTGGGCAGCGTCGTCCTGAAAGAAAAGGGCTCCATGGGCGCCAGCGGCCTGGATGACCTGCGGATGTACGCCCTCGCCCGGCTGATCTTCGGGAGGGACCTGGTGAACGTGCAGGCGTCGTGGGTCAAGCTCGGCCCCAAGCTGGCGCAGGTCGCGCTCCACTGCGGCGCCAACGACCTGGGCGGCACGCTCATGGAGGAGCGTATATCGAAGACGGCGGGCGCGACTTCGGGAGAGTGCATGTCGCCCGAGGAACTGCGGGCCATCATCCGGGATGCCGGGCGTACGCCGAGGCAGCGCACTACCCTCTACAAGTATATCGGATGATTTATTACCGATGAGCTTCTTTTTATAGCCACAAAATAGGTGGATCATGCTAAAGGACATCTATGAGCGCTCGCTCGCAGGGGATATCACGAAGAAGGACGCGCTTGAGCTCGTGAAAGCCAACCCATTCGAGCTCTTCGACACGGCGAACGAGCTGCGAAAGACGATCGCCGGCGATGAGATCACCTACGTCGTGAACCGGCTCGTCGAGATCACCGACCGGTGCATGATCGGGTGCGACTTCTGCTCCTTCAGGAACAACATCGGCTTTAAGCTCAGCACCGATGATGTCCTGCAGAGGGTCGGCGAGGCAAAGGATATCGGCGCCACCGAGCTGTGCCTCATCTCAGGTGTCATGCCCTACATGACCGTGGAGTACTACTGCGACCTCTTCGAAGCCATCAAGTCGAAGTACGATATCATGATCCACGCCCTGTCCCCGATGGAGGTCCACTATGCGGCGAAAGTGTCGGGCGTCACTCCGGCAGAGGCCATGGCCGCCTTCAAGAAGGCGGGGCTGAACACGATCACCGGGGCCTCGGCCGAGATCCTGGTCGACTCGGTCCGGGAAAAGATCTGTCCCAGAAAGGTGTCAACGCGAGAGTGGGTCGACATCATCAAGGACGCCCACCGTCTGGGCATAAGGACCACGTCCACCATCATGTATGGCACCCTGGAGACCTGGGAGGACCGCATCGACCACATGTTCCTTCTAAGGGACATCCAGCGCGAGACTCACGGCTTCACCGAGTTCATACCTCTCACCTTCATGCACGAGAACAACCGGCTCAGCGGCCAGTCTAAAGGCGTGAGCGGCATGGACGACCTGCGCCTGCACGCGCTGGCCCGGGTCATCTTCGGACAGGACATCCCCAACATCCAGGTCTCCTGGATCAAGATGGGCGTCAAACTATCGCAGGCCGCCCTCTGCGCCGGGGCCAACGACTTCGGCGGCACCATGATCGAGGACAAGATCTCCATAGCCGGCGGCTCCGAGCACGGCGAGTACCTCTCAAAGGAAGAGTTCATCCAGCTTATTCGGGCCATCGACCGGGTGCCCGTGGAGAGGAATACGCTTTACGAGCATATCTGAACTTTTTACCTTTGTGCATTTCGTGCCCTTACGTGGGATATAATAGAATTCGTGGTTTCGTGTTACCAACCGGAGGGCTGTACGTGCGTCGCATCGAAGAAAAAACATAAAAAGAGCAAATATGGAACTACTGTTCGCTCATTTTAATGCATTAAACTGGTAAGATTATTAATATAATAAAAAATTAATAATTTACCCTTATGCTGGAGCACCGGGACAAAGACGATTACTGGGGCAGGTTCGCGGACACGTATGACGATACGCTCGAGGGCATGATCGGCAGGGATGTCCGCAGGAACCTGGCCGCCATTCTCGCAAGCGAGCATGATCCGGGCAATGCCGTCGAGTTCGGCTGCGGGACAGGATATTTCACCAGGGTTATCGCGGGGAATGCAAAGCATGTCCTCGCAACCGATATGTCCCCAGGGATGGTGGACGCCGCCCGATCGAACCTGCGTGACCTTCACAACGTCTCTTTTCAGGTGCAGGATAGCGAATCGCCTGGGCTGCCCTCGAGCACTTTCGACACAGCCCTGATGGCGAACATGCTACATACGCTCGACGACCCCGCCAGAGCGCTAAAAGAGTGCTTTCGGGTGCTGAAGCCCGGCGGCATGCTGCTCATCATCAACTATACGGAAGACGGCATGGGCCGCGTCCAGCGTACGCTCCTCTCCTTCCAGTTCCACCTGAGGTTCGGCTTTGCGCCTAAAAAAAGCTGGCCATTGACCTCGGAAAAATTACAGTCATTCCTGGGGCAGGCCCGGTTCCGGATCGAGCGGATGGACCTGGTTAGGAGCCGGCTCAACGCTTATTATGTCCGGGCGCGGAAGCCTCAATAGTAGATGTCCCGGGTCACGTAAAGCCCGAGCTCCTCGCGCTTTGCGATATGTTTTTTCGCCCGGTCCTTCTTCGCTACGGCCAGCTTTTCGAGTGCCTTAAGCCCTTCCTCGCTGATCTCCTTCGTCTCTATGGCGCCAGCCCCGGTGGCCTGCTGGAAAAAGTCGTGGCCCTTCTTCGTCCTGAGGAAGACAGTATTCCATCCGGGGTCCGAGCCCACGGAGCCCGCCGAGATATCCGCCCACTCCGACACGAGGTCCGGGCAGATGCGGTCGCCGTCCTGAATGTACCGGGACGCCTGCTTTAGCGGCACGATAATGCCCTTCTCCCCCTCCGTCCTGAACTTCCCGGAGGCACACCGCATGCGCACCACATCCTCCAGGGGCTCCTCGCCCAGGCCTTCTACAATGGCTTTCAGGCTCTCGGGATAAAAGTTCTCGAAACAAAAGATGCCGATGACGAGGGCCAGGCTCTCCACGATATCCCGTGCCCCGAACGGGTACAGCTGCATCTTGCGGACCGCCTCGATCTGGCAGGGCAGCCCCACATAGCCCACCTTACTCAGGGCCCTTTCCCTCGTCGCCTCCTTCAGCCGGTACAGGCTGGGGGACAGCGCGTAGACGCTCTTCGCCGACTGGAGGATCTCGTCCCGGGTCGTCGCCACGTACTGGGCGGGCACCCACTCCCTGCTCGATTTTTTCGTCAGCACCGCCCCGTCGATGAAGCCGGTCTCGAGGGCAAAACACAACAGTGCCGTCGTGGTCCCCCCGTCCTGGGCGATGTTACGGATCTCCTCGTCCGCAGACCGGGCGCTCAAGACTTCCTTATATTTCCCGAAACCCTGGTATGCCATGTCAATCCTCCATCAGCCTGTCCATCAGCTTCTCGATGGCCGCCGTAGGCAGGAAGCTACGGGGGCACTGCGCATAGCAGGCGCCACACTTCACGCACCGCTCGAACACGTTATTAGGCCGGCCTTCGACCATGGTGATGGCCCGGGTCGGGCAGGCCATCGCGCAGGCACCGCACCCGATGCACAGGCCGTTATCGACAATGTCCTTCCACAGGTCGCAGCCGCAGGCGAAGCCGCCCAGGCTGTATGACGAAAGGTACTTCAAGTAGTCCAGGTCCCCCTCCACGAACGCCCTTATCACGTTATACGCCATGCCTGGCCCGGGAGGAGAGCCCGGCACGGAGGCGTCCACCTTGACCAGGCGCTTTATCGGCGGAAAGGACTCGTGCTGGGGCTGGGGGAGCTGGCCTCCTCTAGAAAAATTATTGATAGTCGCTGTCGACGAGCACCCGCCCCAGGCCACCAGATAAGTGGCGTTCTCGCGCGCCTTTTTCAGCGTCTCCACAGCATCCTCCGATTGCAGGCAGGCGGCCCCGTCCACGAAGACGATATCGACCTTAGGTATATCGGTGGCGTCCTTGATAAGCGTCATGTACTCGATATCGACCATGTCCATCATGTCCAGCAGCCGCTCGAAGTTGTCCAGGAACGATATCTCGCAGCCGGAACAGGCGGCCAGGTGGACGTAGGCGAACTTCGGCTTGCTCATATGAACCTCTCCTCCACGACCCGGCCCTCGTGCATGACGATCATGTGGGTGGCGCAGGAAATGCAGGGGTCGTACGACCGCATGACCCACTGTGCCCACTTATAGTGGAATCCCTCCGTGGACTTCCCGATGGTCGATATGTTCCACATGGTCGCCGGCATGGCCTTATAATAGGTGATCCGGCCGTCCTCGACACGAGTAATATGGACATTCGTGCCCCTGGGCGCCTCGTTAACACCTATCCCCAGACGCCCAATGCCATAAGAAACAGGCCTGTTCAGAGTATGCGCCCGCGTATTCAGCTCCCGAAGGATCTCCAGCCCTCGCTCTATCCTGAGCGAGATCTCCGTCAGCCTCGCCCGGTTCAGGGCCATCGTCCCCTTCTCTCTCCAGCCCTTATACTTCCATAAACGGGCTACAGGGCCTACTTCCACGATCTTGCCACGGAGCAGGGGGATACGGGTGCAGGCCTCCACGCCGATCTCCTTCCCGTAATAGTTGGCAGGCAATAGCTCAGAATAATAGGGGAAATATTTCTCCTCGAACACATCTGACCGGCCATAGATGAGGTCCGTGGCCATCATGTCCACGTCGTTCACGCCCAGTCCCGGGGGAACGCCGGCGGCGCTGAACGCCTCCTCCATGAAGCGGCTCTGTGCCTCGTGATACTGCGTAAACTCCTCCAGCATCGCCGTGAGCTTATGCCTGGCCGCCTCGCTGATGTTCGTGTACATGCCGCCCACCCGGATGTACGGCGAGTGAATGGCCTCGCCGCCCACGACATTACAGATGTACTGGCCTATGCGGCGCATCTTCTGGATGCGGGCCAGCGCTTCCCTATATTTTTCGGGGTCCTTGACAAAATCCGGGAGTATGAGCACCTGCTGAAGCGGGTGATCGTGAAGATGGTTGCCGATGTTACAGAGCTCTCTCAGCAGCAGCCCGTGACGCGGAGGGCTCAGGCCGATGGAGCGCTCTACCGCCTCGGAGGACGCCGTCGCATGCGTCGGAGGGCACAGGCCGCAAAAACGGCTCGTGGCCACGGGCGCGAACTCCATTCCCCTGCCGACAAGAAATTTCTCGAAGCCTCTCACCGTGACCATGCTTAAAAAGTTCCCCTTCTTCACGATCCCTTCCTCGTCGACGTCCAGCACGAACTTGCCATGCCCCTCATTACGGGTCGTGGGCGCGATGACGACAGTCTCCCCCAAAAAGATCACCATGAAATGGACCACAGGCATGTTTATAATAATGACCTGACGATAAAAGGCCGGTACAAAAAATTGAAAAGATGTTATACGACTTTGACCTTCTTACTGAAGGCGCCTACCTCCTTACCGTTCACCAGCACCTTGCCGCTGATCGTATAATCGCCCGCGGTGGAGAACCCACTATACTCTTTTGGAATATCGACCGAGAACTGGGCCTTCTTCATCTCTCCTGGCTTAATGCCCAATCCCGTGAGCTTGAAGTCCTTCGTTCCCAGCGACACAGTGCCCAGCGCCGGCACGTTCCTCGACGCCGTGACCCGGATCGTGGCGTCGTTTATGACGGAGTTGCCCGTGTTCTTTAGCTCGATATATCCTTTCGCCGTGTCTCCCCGGTTATAGGTATCCTTGTCTGTGCCATAACCTACGACCTCAGAGCCGGCCGCTCCCGGAGGCAATGCGGTCGTCGTGGCACTGACGGCGACCGGGCCCGTCTGCGACACATTTACCGGGGCGGCGCCGGATGCTCCCTGCACGCCCGACACGATCATCATGGCGCCGGCCGCGATAAGCCCGAACGCCAGCATCAGCTTAAAAACGCTTCTCACCATTATACACCCCATGCCAGTATATGGCCGCGGCCTATTATTTATACCCGAAAAATAATGCCGTTTAAACACCATTTACCGGGCTCTTATCGCAGGGACATACTAATATATTATATGCCGGTCGCACGCCAAAAGAATAATATGGAAGAGCTTACTGTACGGTAACCTCTTTCTGGAAGCTGCCGATATTGTTGCCCCAGACGATGACCTCTATGGTGAACCGGTACTTGCCGGCCGTGGATACGCCCTCGTAGTCGCCGGGTATGGTGATGAGATATTCCGCCCTCTTCGTCTCACCGGGCTTGATGTTAAGGCCGGTCAGCGTCGTGGTCGGGCTCTGCACGTTCACGTAACCCACGATGGAGACATACCTTTCTACCTTGATGTTCAGCGTGGCCTCATCGATAGGTACTGTTCCCGTGTTCTTGATGACCATGTAGGCGATGGCCGTGTCACCTCGCTTGTACACGTCCTTATCGGTGCCGTAGCCCACAAGGCTGGAAGACTTTACGACTGGCTGGACGGCCGTCGGCAGGGGCGTAGCGCCCGATGGTGTTGCCGTTACCGTAACAGGCCCAGAGGGTATGATCGCATAGGGCGTGGGAGTCATCACGGGCTCCGGCGTCGGGGTCGGGGTCGGCGTGGGCACGCCGACGAGGGACGTGAACAATAAATAGGCCGCTCCCGCGACCGCGATGAGCACGACCAGCCCTACGACAACCAGGGCAGCCACGGTTAAGTAGTTCCTGTCCTCCGCCATGATATTCTATCCTTCTAGATATTCTTCGCTTAAATAATTTGCACTCCCTGGCCCACCCTCGTAATGAAGGACTCGCAGGAAATGCCGTGCTTGCCGAATTGCCCGATCATGGCCTTTTCGACATGTTTCGATCGTTCCCCGGGGCAGAGGGCGATCATCGTGGGCCCCGAGCCGCTGATGGCGACCCCGTATGCGCCCTGGCTTAGCGCCCCGGCCCTGACATCCTCATAGCCTTTTATGAGCGGAGACCGGTATTTTTCGTTGAATGAGCCCATCAGCGAGCGGCCGATCATCGCGGGGTCTTTAGAGGAGGCACCCGCCACCAGCATGCAGGCCTTGCCCACGTTCAGCACCATCTCCCTCAGGGGCACGCAGGCCGGAAGCAGCTCCCGGGCCGCCTTCGTGCTCACCTCTATGTCGGGCAGTATCGCGACCACGCTTACGTCCGGCATGGCCACGCTCTTCGCGTGGTCGCCGCACACGATAGTCAGGCCGCCCATGATACACGGGCCCACGTTGTCCGCGTGCGCCACGCCCGCGGCCGCCACTTCGCCCTTCGCCGCGATGGGGACCAGCCCCTCCCTGGTATAGCCCAGCGAAAAAAGCTCGTTAATGGCAAAAGCAGTACCGGCCGCCGGAGCAGCGCTGCTCCCCAGCCCCCCCGAAGGCCGGATGTTGCTGTGGATGGTGATCAGCACGTCCCTTCCCATGGCCTTCGCCACGAGGCCGGCAGTGTTCTTTTCCGGGTCGAGGGGTATGGACCCCGCGCCCTTGCCCACTATTCGTATCTCCAGGCGCTCCGCCGGCTCCACCTCGATGACGTCATAAGGCTCGTCCAGCGCCAGGCCGAGCACGTCGAACCCCGCCCCGAGGTTGGCCGAAGTCGCCGATGCCCTGACACGCACGCGTTCCATAGTACCACTATAGCCTGTCATTGATGAATAGGTCCATCAGCCGGTAGCCATCTTTTATAAAGAGTCCGTCCTTCATTGTTTTTTCGTCATAGGCTTCAGCAGGCTTACCCGTCCTCCCGGAGTCATATATTATGTATGGGACGGGGTCCCGGGCATGAGTCTTGATAGAAAGGGGGGTCGGGTGGTCAGGGCACACCATGAGGCGGAAATCGCCGAACTTACGCATGCCCTCAAGCATCGGGCCCACGACCTTACTGTCCAGGTCCTCGATGGCCTTTACCTTCTCCCTGACCATTCCCTCGTGCCCCGCCTCGTCAGGCGCCTCGACGTGGATGAAGACGAAGTCGTTCTTCTCGAGGGACTCCAGCGCATAGCGTGCCTTTGCACGATAATCGGTATCGAAATATCCCGTCGCTCCGGGCACCTCGATGACCTCGAGACCCGCCGAGACGCCGAGGCCCTTGATGAGGTCGACCGCCGATATCACGGAGCCCTTCAGGCCATACTTTTCCATGAATTTGGGCATGGCGGGGGCCCTCCCCTGGCCCCACGGCCAGATGGAGTTGGCCGGGTTTTTGCCTTCCCGAACACGTTTCTTGTTAATGGGATGTTCGCCGAGAAGCTCCCAGGACCTTTTGATCATCTCTATAAGCCGCTCATGTTCCGCGCCCCTCGGAAGGTGGCTTTCCACAGGCTCGCCGGTAAAATCGTGTGGGGCGTCACAGACAGCGCCGGCGCCCTTACCGTCCAGCACCATCAGATGGCGATAGCTTATACCAGGATAGAACCTGGTGCCGTTGCTTCCCATTTCCCGGTCGACGTACCTGATCAGCTCCGAGGCTTCCCCGGACGTGACGTGGCCCGCGCTATAGTCGGCGATCAGGCCGTCCCGGACCGTGATCAGGTTACAGCGGAAGGCGACGTCGTCCGGCCTCAGCTTTATGCCCATGCTCATGGCCTCCAGCGGGCCCCGGCCGTTATAGTATCTGGCCGGGTCGTACCCCAGGACGGCCAGGTTCGCCACGTCGCTGCCGGCCGGCAGGCTCTCGACGGTTGTCTGGCACAGGCCGTAGTGCCGGGCGTTCATAGCCATGAAATCCATATGGGGCTTCCTGGCGCTCATCAAAGGAGTATTATTATCCAGTTCTTCGACGGGGTAATCGGACATCCCGTCGCCGAGGATGACTGCGTACTTCATTCGGATCGACAGTTCAGAGTATAGTACTATATTGATATATTTAATGGTGGACCGTAGAGGATGTTAGTCAATTGTCGTATATTCGCTATTAGTATGGTGCAGGCATTTGGGGGCGGCGCATCGGGATGCCGGGCGAGCCCATGGCAAAAAATATAGCGGTGTAATGTGATATTATCTGTGCTTTTGGTCCCTGCGGAAGCCCATTTTATATAGGGGAAAGACCAAAAAAGATTTATTAGGGAAAGACCTAATGTTACTCCAATAATCCATAGGATATGGATTTATATCTGGCGATGTCTAGTTCGGCATATGTCGAAGATGCGGCATATGGGGCGATAAAACAAGACCGTTTTATCCGGGCCATGATATCCGCTTGCACAATAAACACAACCATGGGAGGTTGAATTAATGAAAAATATTACTAAGGCAGCATTAGCAGTACTCGTAATACTCTGCTTTATCGGCGCAATGGTGCCGGCTTCTGCCATCTATCCCACTGAGTTCGGCCTAAAGTACCCGGCCGCATACGATGGGAAGAAGGGCTCAGTGACCGGCAGAGTCACTACGTCGGTAAACGGTACTGTGGGCATCGGCAATGCTTATATTGCAATTGTGAATGCATCCAATGTATCACAGGAATACTTCAACACTACCTCTGATGCGTACGGTAACTACCAGATCACTGGTATCAACGCTACCTACAGCTCTAATACGCAGACTCCATCTCCGGCATTTCCAACTCTAGCCGCCGGTATGGCTGCATACAAGATGTATGCGTACAAGGAGCCGTACGGAGAAGGTTACTCTGCAGCTTTCGGTATTGACAGGGACCAGCAGTCCGCTTCGACCACGTCGGTCGTTATCTTTACCAAGCCCGCAAGGATCGAGCTGAAGGCCGAGAGAGGCCACGTCGTAGCTGATGGCATGGACAACATACAGATCTGCGCCTACATGTACGACGCACTGGGCAACCCGGTCGCTGACGGCTACAACATCAACTTCACCGTCGGTAACGCAACCAACAACACCTTCACGAGTGGATTCCCGTGGACTTGGAGCGCTGCGAATGGTAGCCTCGTGGCACCTGGCCAGGGCACCGCAATCGACCAGCCCACCAAGGACAACCTGGGCAAGGCTTGCGTACAGTTCGGCTGGGTAGATGAACTCTATGGCGGCAACAACTCCACCATCTGGGCTTACTACGCAGAGGACTCGAGCATCTTCGCCAACCTCAAGATCTACTTCGAGGCTCCGACCGGATCCTGGACCGGATACGTAGTTGACTCGTATGGCACCGGCTACGGTGGCATCCCCGTCACATTACACGTCATGGGCCAGTTCGGCAACGGCACCTACTACGAGATCTACAACATGACGAGGACGACCAGCAGCAGCCAGCCGTTCGTCGGCCTGTTCGTCTTTGACTACATCGTTCTCCAGGGCGCTATCCACGGCTACGTTGACGCCAGCGCTCAGCTGACTGACAACCTGACCATCTACGGCGCGAGCAACAACTACTCGATCAACAGGTCAAGGACCTCCATCGGCTCGATCGTCTTAAGGATCCCGCCGCCGGATGCGATCAAGGTCACCGCCGAGAAGGACACCATACTCGTTGGCGGCCAGTCTGACTGGATCATCGCACAGCTCTACTACAACGGCCAGAAGTACAAGAGGGCCAACATCCCCGTGACGTTCGAATCTGACAACGACACGGTCGCCACCCTGCCGAAGGTCAAGACCAACATCACCGACCTCAACGGCCAGGCCTGGATCCTGCTGACCTCCAACAACACTGTCGGTAAGGTCAACATCACCGGTACGGCAGCCATCATGTACGGCCACAACCTGAGCGACACGACCACGGTCCGCGTAGTCGGCTGGGGCACTGTGTCGGGCATCGTCACCGACATGAACAAGGTCGGTATCCCGAACGCTAACGTGACCCTGTGGAATGTCAAGTGGAACGAGACCCTCGGCAGATGGGAGAACACTGGCATAGTGGACATCCCCGAGAACCCGCAGCTCTCGAACGACGGCAGGACCGCAGCAGTCGGTATGTACACCTACTACAGAGTACCCTGGAACGTTTACAACGTAACGGGTGAGAAGGAAGGCCACATTTGGTATGCAGTGTTCGTTATGGGTCCCTTCCCGAGCGACCTCAAGGACTACCAGAACGCGACCTACGTCCCCGGCTCTGAGTATGGTACTGCGACCCACAACATCGCTATACCCGACTACTCGTACATCGCCCCGGTCAGCATAACGCCGACCCCGAGCGCGAGCGCTACGGCAACGGTTGCTCCGGCAACCCCCACCCCGACTCCGACCCCAGTCCCGACCCCGGGCTTTGAGACCCTGTTCGCGCTGGCCGGATTACTCGGTGTAGCCTACCTCGTCGCGAGGAAAGAGAACTAAGGATCTAGTAGACTAAGGGGATTAATTTCCCCTTAATCTCTTTTTATTTGTTCTCGTGGTAAAAATGTTAAAAATGGACTTTCGTTTATTCGTATTATTACTTATCATACCGTTATTTATTGCTATAATGCCGGTCTCTCATGCCGACGATGGATGTGGCGTGGTAACCGGTAAAGTGATCGGAAGAGACAACGTGCCGATCGCTAATGCCATTGTTGAGATACAGAACAACCTGAGCGAAGTTTTCAGCTCTACGGTCTCTGCAGCCGATGGCAGTTTCACCATTGATAAGATCCCCATATATGGCTTCGATGGCCGGAACAATTTCCGCCTTGTCGCCACCTACAACAGTAGCGGTAAATCTTATAAAGATAAGACAGAGTTCTTCTGGATCTACAAGAACCAGATCATAACTCACGACGTGCAGATCTATTATTATCCGCCGTCCAACTATGGCTGGCTCACCGGCAAGGTGGTCAACGTAAATGATTATAAAGAGTATGTATCGTCCACCGTTTACCTGAGTAACGGTATGTACGACTTTGTCTCATCCGAGCCTGGAGATAACTGGCAGTTCTACCTGCCCGCCGGAGATTACCAGGTCTGGGCCGAGCACAACGAGAACGGCAGGACATATTCCACCGGCAAGACCAGCGTTCATGTCAGGAGCGACGACACGTTCACTGCCGTACTATCCATATCGCTGGCCGGTAACGGCAGTACTTATCACGCAGCGCCTGCCGAAGGCGTTAATATCGTGCATGGCTATGTGAAGCAGAAGAATGGCGTGCCTCTCTACGGGGCGGTCGTCGAGCTTTGCAGGGTCGACGGCATCGCCTTCTGCCCGGTCATGTCCACGACGACGAACGCCGAGGGCAACTACGAGTTCAAGCGCGTTACCATAAGCTCCCCGATGGAAAACTTCGCGGTCAGGGTCACCTATAATTTCATGGGTAACGATACGACCACGGTATCCAACGCATTCTCGGTCTACTATCATAACATGATGAATGTATCGCACGACTATAGCGTTCCCGTCACCGTCGACTTCATCGACTCGGGCTCTATCGAAGTCATTTCAGACCCGGCGGGTGCCAACATATGGCTCGACGGCGCGTACACTGGCCGCACGACGCCCTTCAACATCACCGGCGTAAGGGCCGGCGAGCATTCGTGCAGCCTGCAGATGGACGGATACCTTCCCGAGAATGTTACGGTCACCGTGCACTCGGATGGCACTTCCCGGATCACTAAGATACTGAAGCCGAGTACAGGAGATGTTTATTTTAAGGTCAACCCCTCCGACGCTTCCATATACCTGAACGGCGAGCTGGTAGGGACGGGCTCGACGAATCTGACCAGGATCCAGTATGGCGTTTACTCATATACGGTCTCAAGGGACGGCTATAGGAACGTCACGGCCAGCATAGAGGTCATCCCGGGCGGCCACCTGGAAGTCCCGGTAGAGCTAGTCGCAATTCCCGGGCTCAGCCTGACGTACATCGGTTACCTGATAAACAGCATGCTCACGTATATCGCTAACATATTCGGGTAGAGGCTAACAATTATTATTAAAGCGCCCCATTCTTTTTTATGCTCTTGACTGTAGACGGCTCGGTAGGCGAAGGGGGAGGCCAGATATTGCGCACCGCCATCGCCCTTTCCGCCATCATGCAGAAGGCCGTCCGCATCGTCAACATACGCAAAAGCCGCCCCAGGCCAGGGCTGGGCATACAGCACGTAAAATCTATCGAGATCGCCCGCGATATGACGGACGCCTCCGTGGAAGGCCTGAGACACGGTTCTACCGAGGTTACTTTCCACCCCGGCCCCATCAAGCCGGGAAATTATACCATTAACATGGGGACTGCAGGAAGCATTACTCTCGCATTGCAAAGCATCCTGCCCATCGCCGCGTATGCGCCCGGGCCCGTCACGCTTGATATGACTGGCGGGACGGACGTAAAATGGGCCCCTCCATACGATTATTTCCATAGCGTCACCATGCCCGCCCTTGCCCGTTTCGGCTTTCATATTGAGTCTTCGCTCCTTGCCAGGGGCTTTTTCCCCGCCGGTAACGGCCATGTCATCGTGCGTACATCGCCTTCGGCGTTACAGGGCATCGACCTGACGGAGCCCTGCGGGATAGCGGTGGAGGGCGTATCCGCCTCATCCCACCTGCCGTCCCACGTCTGCGAGCGGCAGGCAAAAGCTGCTGTCGAATACCTTCGGTCCCAGGGATATGATGTCGGCGATATACAGCTCGATATACGGAACGATACCTCTCTGGGCTCCAGCATCACGCTTTATAAAGGGCTGGCAGGGGGAATCGCCCTGGGCGAACGAGGAAAGCCCGCTGAAAAAGTCGGGCGCGAGGCGGCATCGCAGCTGGCCGGCGCGCTGAAGTCGGGAGCGGCAGTGGACGCCCACCTGGCGGACCAGCTTATTATTTATATGGCGCTGTCGGAAGGCGAGTCCAGCATATCGGCCAGCCGGCTTACAGACCATACCGCTGCTGGCATACGAGTGGTAGAGCAGATGACCGGCAGAAAATTCGAGATAAAAAGGATAGACGAGAAGACGCTCATTCGATCTTCAGGTACTCGGGCGGAATAGGCCCTGACAGGCACACAGGCCCCGCGTCTAAGATCCTGATGCCGTTCTCTTTTGCCTTTCGAGCATCAATCGATATTATGACCGGATTCTCGGTCCGTATGCAGGCGACCTTAACTGCCTCCTCGATGGATTTGCTCAGGTGTACGTGGTGCTGGTTCACCGGCTTCAGCCCGATCTCCAGTATGCGGTCGGCCTCTTCCTCGCTCGTGCCGTAATAGAGCAGGTCATAGTCCGCCTCCGGGTAGTCGAGGTCCACTTTAATGGAGTGGCCGTATCTGGCCCGGACCCTTTCGCCGTCATGCTCATACCGGCCTTTCTCGTCCGTATCGAGCATGGCCTCGATGTGCTCCCGCCTTGCCCACGAGTATTTAGCGGCGATCGCCCTCTCCAGGTCGTCAATGTTCGCCCATCCGTGCTCATCGAGCTTTAGCCCGAGCTCCGCCGGGAAATGCCTCAATGCGCCGGATATGATCCTGCCAAGCTTTTCTGCCTTAAAGCCGGATAAAATGAACCTGCCCGGGCTGCCGCAATTACACTGGCTGCCGCGGAAATAACCGTGCCTTGGGCACTGCCTGATCTCCGAGATCTGTTCCCTGGCCTGCATATTTTCGACCTTCAACGAGCCCTGATGCCTCTGTGAATACTCAATTGCCCTATTGAGAAATAAACTTTGCCTTCGGCGCCGCTCGCATAGTTTTATATATGCGTGGCGTATCTATGATGGAAAACCGATTATTAAAGGAGAGGTTTAAATGGTCTTCGAATCGATCGAACAGGCTTTCAAGTACATCGTCGAGTGTTTTCGGATGGTGACGGAGGAGCCGGGGCTTCTGCTCCCCTCGTTCTGTTCCGTAGTGCTTGGAGCCTTCATCGGTATAGCGGTCTTTATCGCGGCAGTGCTCTCTAACGTCTTCACGAATAGCGGCCTGGGGCCGTTATTCATCGTCGTCCTATTCGGGGCGCTGCTGCTCAGCTTCATGGTGAACTATCTCTTCATGGCCGTGTCATCGTTCGCCATATACGAGCACGTGAAGTTCGGCCGCTCTTCGCTGCGTAAGGCCTTCGGCAGGGCGCTGTCCCGGTGGCACGTCATCCTGGGCCTGGCGGTCGTCGCCGTCGTCGTCTCGATGCTGGTCGGCTCGATGAAGAACTCCCGGAGGCAGAGGCGCGGCGCCATATACGGGCTCCTCGCGCCAATTTTAACGGTCGCCCTTGAGGAGGGCTGGAAGATCGCCAGCGCGCTCCTCATACCCGTGGCGGTCATCGGCAGCCTGGGCTTCGTGGACACGTTCAAGAAGGCGTTCGACATCGCCAGGAACAACCTGGTGCTCATAGGCGCGGGCGAGGCGGGCATCCGCATCCTGACAGGCCTGTTCGGCTTCTTCGGGGTCGTATTCTCCATACTCATCGCCATCGGCCTCTATGCGCTGCTCGGCGGGCTGAGCTGGATGCTCGGCGTCGCAGTCGCAGTCGTGTTCGCCTTCATGGCCATCTCCTTCGTGAACACGCTGAACATGTTCGTGCGCACGTCGTTCTACACGCTGGCTTACGCGTGGGCCGAGGAGCGCCTGGAGCACGGGTCGGCTACTATCGCAGCACCGACACCGCTCAAGAACGCCTTCGGCGTATAAACATTTAAAAAAAATTTTTTAACTTTTAACTAACGGGGCGCCCTTATCGTCGGCGGCCTTCTTTTTAGTGGTCTTACGGGCGGGCTTCTTCGCCGGCTCGGATGACTTCCGGACGGGCGTGACCTTCTCGGCGGCGTTCTTCTTCTGCCACTCCTCGTAGTTGCACTGCGGGCACCCCAGGTCCCACGGCTTCGAGCCTCCGTTGACGATACGGATGTGGCTGATGCCGTGCTTATCGCAGTTCTTCTCGGTCACTATTATAGTGCCCATGCGGGGCAGGGGCAGTATGAAATTACATTCCGGATAGCCTTCACAGCCGATGAACCGGCCTCCCTTCTTGCTCTTCCTCACGTAAAGGTCCTTGCCGCAGCTCGGGCATTTGCCGATGCGCCTGTCCTCGCGCAGGCCCTCGTAAAGGACCTCCCTGATATCGTTATGGTTCTTGTCAAGGTCGTCGAAGATGGTCTCGAGCATGCCCTGGGATTCCTGCACGACGGCCTCCTCTTTTATCTTGCCTTCCGCGATACTGTCCATGTCCGACTCGAGCCGGCTGGTCATGTCCGGCTTGGTGATGAGGTCCGCGTACTTCTCCAGGGCGCCCACGACGGCGAACGCCGTGTTCGTGGGCACGGGCGGGTTGCCGTGGACGTAGTTCCTGGCATATAGCTTCTGGATGGCCTCGTGCCTGGTGGATTTCGTGCCCAGTCCCAGGTCTTCCATCATCTTGACGAGCTTGCCCTGGCCGTAGCGTACGGGCGGCTTCGTGAGCTTTTCGTCCATCGCAGCATTCTTAACGGCCAGTTCCTGGCCGACGGACAGCTCGGGGAGCAGCTCTTCCTTTGCCATACCATAAGGATAGTATAGCCTGTATCCCGGAGTCGACAGCATGGAGCCGGTGGCTTTGAAACGCTCGCCGTTCACGTCCACGCAGACGTTGCGGACCTCGTACTCGGCCGGGGGCGCGAGCGTGGCGAAGAACCGGCTCACGACCAGCTCATAAACGCGCCACTCGTCCGCCTTTATCTCCGACTTGCGGGCGCTGGCGACCGGGTATATGGGCGGGTGGTCAGTGGTCTCTTTTTTGCCCCTGGTGGGCTTGAAACTGCTCTGCTCCAGTAATCTTTGTGCGTATTTGCCGAACTCGCCGCCAGCGAACTGGGCGACGATCTCTTTCAGGTTCAGGCTCGCGGGATAAACGGTATTATCTGTACGCGGGTACGAGATCCAGCCGTTGACGTACAGGTTCTCGGCGATGCGCATGGCGTTGGCGGCGCTGAAGCCTATGCTCGCTGCGGCCCGTATGAACTCTGTTGTGGAGAACGGTATGGGCGGGTATTCGACCCGGGGCTCCTTCTTATAGTCGGCGACCTTTCCGGTCCTGCCAAGGCGGGCCATGATGCCCTCAGCCTTCGCTTTTTCCGTGAACCGGTTGCCGGTGTGGCCGGCGACGAACTCCTCGCCGTTAGTGAACGTGGCGTAGATCTCCCAGTAAGGCGTGGGGGTGAAGGCCTTGATATCCTTCTCCCGGTCCACGATGAGCGCCAGTAGCGGCGTCTGGACCCTGCCCACGGACAGGAAGCTATTCCCTAAACGGCCGCATGTAAGCGAGATATATCTGGTCAGGGCGGCGCCCCAGACGAGGTCGATCTTCTGCCTGGCCTCGCCGGCGGCCGCAAGGTCGAAGTCGATGGGCACGGTGTTCGCGAAGGCGTGCTCGATCTCCTGCCTGGTGATGGCGCTATAGCGGGCCCTGTCGAACTTCGCGGCCGGCGCAGCGTCCTTGATGATATGATACGCCTCGACGCCGATGAGCTCTCCCTCACGGTCAAAGTCGGTCGCGATAGTGACATGGGTCGCTTCCTTCGCAAGCTTTTTTAAGGCCGTAGCTATCTTTTTCTGGGTGTACCTCATCTCGGTATTTGCCCAGATCAGGTCTTTTGGCGCAGTGCTCTGCCAGTTATTATATTCGTCGGGGAAGTCGATATTCACTATATGCCCGGACAGGCCCACGACGGCCGTGTCATCGCCTTCGTAGACGCTGACGCCGTCGACCTTTCTCTCCTTCGCGCTGCCGAGTAGCAGCTGCGCGATCTTCCGGGCGGTGATGTTCTTCTCCGTCACGATCAGGTGCATTCGAGTAACTCCCTCAACAACAGGTTCACTTCGGCCGGGTCGGCCCGCCCGTTCGTCTTCTTCATGACTTTCCCCACAAGATAGTTCAAAGCCTGGGGCTTCCCATCCTTATAGTCCCGGATGGCCTCCAGGTTTTCCTTGATGACGTCTTTGACGGCGGCCTTAGTAATGTCCGTCTCGACCTTAGCAAGGTTTCTCGAAAGTATAATATCCTTCGGGTCGCCGCCCTCGTCGAGCAGGGCTCGCATTACCTCGACGGCGCCCTTATCCGTGATGATGCCCGTCTTGAGCTGCTCCAGGATGTAGATCATCTTTTCCGGCTCGAAGGCATCCTTGATATCCCGGTCCCGGTAGTTGAGCTCGCCCTTCAGGTAGTCGGCCACCCACGTCGCCGCCAGCCGGGGCTCGCACTTTCCGGCCACGCACTCGTAATAGTTCGCGACCCTGATTTCGGACGTGATCACTTTCGCGTGGTCGTCCGAGATGCTATATTGTTTTTTGAAGCGCTCGCGCCTGGCGTCCGGAAGCTCGGGAAGCGTCGCCTTCAGCCGGGGCTCCCAGCTTTTCACTGACAGCGGGACCAGGTCGGGCTCGGGATAATAGCGGTACTCTTCCGCCTGCTCCTTCGTACGCAGCGTGATCGTGCAGTTCCGCTCGTCGTCGTAGTGCCTCGTCTCCTGGGTAACCTTGACGCCCCGCCTCTTCATGTTCTGCTGCCTGGATATCTCGAACAGCAGGGCGCGCTCCACGCCCTTGTACGACGAGATGTTCTTGATCTCTACGCGTGCGCCGCCCCTCAGTGACACGTTGGCGTCGACCCTCAGCGCCCCTTCCAGCGAGCCGTCGAAGACGTCGAGGTACTCTAAAATGTTGCGCAGCTTGTTGATAAAGCGTCGTGCTTCTTTGGGCGACCGGAGGTCGGGCTCCGTTACGACCTCGAGCAGCGGCATGCCGCTCCGGTTGTAGTCAACGAGCACGAACTTGCTCGTCTCGATCGAGCCCTGGTGGACGAGACGGCCCGGGTCCTCTTCCATGTGGACCCTGCGAATGCGCACGGTCCTTTCCTCGCCGTCAGCCTCGACCGTGAGGATGCCGTTCGAGGCGATGGGCCAGTCATACTGGGTGATCTGGAACCCCCTCGGCAGGTCCGGGTAATAGTAATTCTTACGGTAGAACTGGGTGTGCTCGGCGATCTCGCAGCTTAGCGCCAGGCCCACCATGATGGAGTATTCCACGGCCTTTTTGTTGATGACGGGCAGCGCCCCGGGCAGGCCCAGGCACACCGGGCATGTCATCGTGTTCGGCTCCAGCCCCTGCTGCTTCGTGGAGCAGCCGCAGAACAGCTTGCTGTTCAGCTTATTCAGCTGGCAGTGTATCTCGAGGCCTATGATGACGCTGCCTTCAAGTCCGTCGCCGTCCATTTAAAATCCCTCCGGGAGCTTCTGGAAGTCGGTGTTGAGCTCGTAAGTGTGGGCCGTCCTTATTATTTTTGGCTCGTCGAAGAAGCCTCCGATGAACTGGATGCCTATGGGGAGCTTTCCTGCGAACCCGCAGGGCACCGAGATCGACGGCACGCCCGCTAAATTCACGGGCACGGTATCGATATCGGCCATATACATGGACAGCGGGTCATCCGCATGCTCGCCGATCTTGAAGGCGGTCGTGGGCATCGTCGGGGCCGCGAGCACGTCCACGCCCTTGAAGACCTTTTCGAAGTCCTGCTTGATGAGAGTCCTTACCTTGAGCGCTTTAAGGTAGTATTTACCATAGTAGCCTTCGGAGAGCGCGTAGGTGCCCAGCATGATGCGGCGCTTGACCTCTTCGCCGAATCCCTCTGCCCGAATGCGGGAGAAGGTCGTATGCCAGTTCTCGTCCTTACCGATGCGCAGGCCGTAGCGCAGCCCGTCGAACCGGGCCAGGTTCGACGACGCCTCGCACATCGCGATGATATAGTATGCGGATAGCGCGTACTTCGTATGGGGCAGAGAGACCTCTTTATAGTCGGCGCCCAGCTTGTCCAGCTTCATGATGGCGCTCCACACGGCATTATCTACCTTTTTGTCCGTGCCTTCTCCAAAGTACTCCTTCGGGACGCCGATAGTCAGGCCTTTGACGTCCTCGACGAGGTGATCGGTATAGCAGGCGTCATGCGGGACGGACGTGGAATCCTTCGGGTCGTGGCCCGCGATGACGTCCAGTAGCAGGGCAGCGTCGCTCACGTTCCGGGCCATCGGCCCCACCTGCTCGAGCGAATTTGCATAGGCGATCACGCCATACCGGGATACGAGGCCGTACGTGGGCTTGATCCCCACGACGCCGCAGAAGGACGCGGGGCATCTGACCGACCCGCCAGTGTCCGTGCCCAATGCCATCCGGCACTCAAGGCCTGCCACGGCAGCGCCGCTGCCGCCCGAGGAGCCGCCGGGCACCCTCGTGAGGTCCCAGGGGTTCTTCGTAGGCCCGTAATAGCTAGACTCCGTCGAGGTGCCCATGGCGAACTCGTCCATGTTGGTCTTTCCTGTAATGACGGCGCCCTCTTTCCTGAGGCGTGCGACGACCTCAGCATCAAAAGGAGGCACATATCCAGAAAGGATCTTCGAGCCGCATGTCGTCAGCAAGCCTTTCGTCGTAATACAGTCCTTGACCGCGACCGTCATGCCGGCCAGGCGGCCGGAGACCTTTCCATCGTCCACCTTCCCCGCCGTCTCGAGCGCGCCCTCCTTATCGAGGGTAATGTAGGCGTTCAGCTTACTATGCTTAATACGATCGAACGCCTTGTGGACAGACTCTTCGTAGAGGGCCATTATTACACGATCCTGGGGCCCTTGAAGTAGCCTTTCTCATGTCTCGGGGCGTTCTTCAGCGCCTCTTCCTGCGGGAGCGGCTCGTATGCATCGTCCTCCCGGAAGACGTTATTAAGGCCGATAACGTGGTACGTCGGCTCTACTCCCTCGGTATTGAGGCCGTCGAGCTCTTTGAAATATTCCAGAATAGAGTTGAACTGCTTCGCAAAGCGCTCCTGCTCGGTCTCGTTAAGGTCCACGCAGGCCAGGCTCGCGATATGTTGGACGTCTTTCACGCTTATGGCCATAATTTTTCTCCGTATAGTGACTGTAGATGATCACGAATGCCCTTAAAGTTTCTTTTCGACGCCAGCCTCTCTAGCGTTTTTTGCGTGCCGGTGCCGTATTGTATGGCCTTTTTAGGCGCATATGCGACTTCCCGGGAAAGATACTTCTCGGACATTTTTCTAAGAACATATTTGCGTATATAATCCTTACCATCGAAATGTACCTTAAGTGACGTATCCATTTTCTGTGCCGCCCGTATGACGCTCAGGCCCAGGTACGGCACTCTAAGCTCTACGCCGTGGGCCATCGTGGCGGCATCGTCCCTTTCGAGGTTCACTTCGGCAATGTGCTCCAGGTCATGCTCCAGCGCTTCTGCCAGCCGGCCTTTTTTTGCCGCGGCCTCGTGGCGGGCGTAGCCGCCGAAGAGCTCGTCGGCGCCCTGCCCCGACAGCAGCACCCTGTACCCATCATGCCTCGCCCTCTCGGCAAGTATGAACAGCGGCAGCGCTATGGAGATCTTCACAGGGTCGGCGCTCTCGACCGCGTACACCACCCGGGGCAGCGCTTCTTCCACGTCCCGCTCGTCGTACTCGTAGACGACGTGTCTCTTCTCAGCGCCCATTAGCTCAGCGGCCTTTTTTGCCGCCCTGACATCGTATGAGCCCTTCAGGCCCACGGTGCACAGGGGCAGCCCGGAAATTGCGCCCACGAGAGCGCAGTCGACCCCGCCCGAGAACGCGACCGCAGCGTCGCTGTGCCGCCGCTGTTCTATCGACTTCGCCAGCGCCCCGTCAAGCGCATTAATGGCCTCATCTTCGTCCTTTATGACCGGATAATGCCGGGGCAGGCCAGCGGCCGGGCGCTCCTCGCCGTCATAATATATGTGGCCGGGCGCAAGAGTGCGTATGTCTTTAATTCCCGTATGTACCAGCGCCTTTCTTTCCGAGGCGAACCCGAAGCCCTGCTCGCTCTTACCGTAGTAGAGGGGCTTGATGCCAACGGGGTCCCGTGCCAGCGCCAGCCGGGAGCCGTCATAATACGCGAAGGCGTACTCGCCGTCGATGTCCGGTGCCGCCTTCATGAAGCCCTCCATGCCATCCCTCAGGATCCCTGCCAGCGCCATCGTATCGGATTCTCCCGTTATGAACTCCCTGAAGTTATAGATCTCTCCATTATATGTGAACGCCCTGTCCCCTAAAGCAACGGGCTGACGGGCGTCGCCGGTGACCTTCAGGTGGACGTGGCCCATGCATACGGTGCCGTGCTCCCATACGCGCTCTCCATCCGGCCCCCTGTGCCGGATGAGCCGCATGATCTCCGCCGTCTTAGGCCCCGCTTCAGCTCCCGAAAACCCGCCAATGCCGCACATCGTCGTATGCAATTATCTGCGCTTTTTAAAAAGCTTTCTTTTGGGTACAGTAAAAGTAATTTTTCATGCTGAAGAAAAAAAGCAGGCTATTTTTTCCTTGACACCACATACTCGCAGAGTATTTCGAGCCTGTCCCTCGCGAGGCTTTCGGGGATGACGTCGAGATAGCGTTTCGCCTCTTCAGCCTTCTCCCGGGAAATGGAGCCGGCTTTCTCAATGTAAGGCTCGAGCTCTCCGAGCAGCCTGTCCCTGCCCATCCCGAGCATATCTTCCCTGGAAAAGCCGTCGTCCGCGGCCAGGATCATGACCAGCGTGGGACGGTTCATCTTCAGGTCCAGGAACGCGGTCTTCCCGATCTGCTCTGTCCCGGTAAAATCCAGGATATCGTCCCTCGCCTGGAACGCCAGGCCCAGGCTCCTGCCGTACTGTTGCAGGGCCTTCACGTACTTCTGGTCGGCGTTGCCGACCAGCGCCCCGGATTCCGCGGAAGCGCTAAAGAGGGACGCCGTCTTTTTATCCGCGATCTTATAGTAATCGTCGATGGTGAACTTCTTCTTCTCAAGCTCGAGCGCTTCGCCCTCGGCCAGCCTCAGCATGGAGTCGGCGACGCAATCGATCATCTGCTTCGTGAGCCCCAGGTCACTGCGGGTTATCTCGCGTATGGCGAGGGAGAGCATCACGTCGCAGGCGATGAGCGCCATCTCGTTCCCCCACCGGTTATTGATCGTCGCCTTTCCCCGCCGGATGTCGGACTTATCGATGATATCGTCCAGTACGAGGGACGTGTTGTGGAGCATCTCCACTGCCATGGCCGGAGCCATCGCCCTTTCCATGTCGCCGCCCGCGGCCTCGCACGATAGCGTAAGTACCGTCGTGCGTATCCGCTTTCCTTTCAGCGAAAGAGCGTACCTGACCACCTCGGACAGCAACATCGGCTCTATGGCGTAGGCGAGCGCGTTCAGTCTGCTGTCTATAATAGAAGCCCGCTTCTCCATCAGGGCTTCGATGTCCTTGAGGGAACTCTCCATATTATCTATCCTTTAGATTCCGCAACAAGATATAATTGTTTGCTTGTGCAGGCCTGACAGGAGGTCGCTTAGAGAAAAATAATTATTGCTTTTTTGCCACCATGATGATGTCGTATGTCCCTTCCTTTCCCTGTGGCGACATCTTAAAGTCCTCGTAGCTCCTGATATCCTGGAATCCTGCCTCTGCCAGCAGCTCCCTGAGACGTCCTGTCTTTAAGGGATAATATTCTACGGTATCGACGGCGAATTCCGGCAGGCCCCCTCTTTCGATGACGGAAAGTATGTTGAAGACGACCTTCTTTTCATAGTATTCGATGGCGAAGATGAACGTGTCCGTGCCGCGCCCGTCCCGCCTGTGCATCGACGGTATGAACGGCTCGCGGTCCTCGTAGAGGCGGTCGAAGTTCTCCATGTGTATGACGCATGTCCCGCCCTCGTTGAGCGCCCCGTACATGCCTTTCAGCGCCCTCAATATGTTATCGTCGCCGAACTCGTGTGGCAGCGAGTTGCCCATGGAGAGTACGCAGTCGTACTTCTTTTTATTTTCAAGCGCCTTCACGTCGCCCTGCTGGACTCTCGAGTCGTATCCCTTTGTCTTCAGGTTCTCCTTCGCCTTCCCGACCATGTCGGGCGATATATCGATGCCCTCAACGTCATACCCCATGTCGGACAGCATGTCCACATGGAACCCCGTTCCGCAAAAGCAGTCCAGTACGGAGCTTACATTGTTCGCGTCCAGCACGTACTTGAAAAATCGCCTCTCTCTCCGTATGCGCTGATCCCACGGCATGAATAGGTCATATTTGCCGGCGAAGCCGGAGTAGAAGCGGTGTAAGCTTTCCGCGGAGTTCATACGATCATGGTATATGTGCAGCTTGCTAAAATAGGCAATATCCTGAAAATGCGAAATGGCGCCGAGGAGGAGACTTGAACTCCTAAGGCCTTGCGACCGCTGGTTTTCGAGACCAGTCCCTTACCGTTAGAGTACCTCGGCATCCGCGGAAAACGTCAACCGTCCTGTCATACAG
Organism: Methanocella paludicola SANAE; assembly: GCF_000011005.1. NCBI lineage: Archaea > Methanobacteriati > Methanobacteriota > Methanomicrobia > Methanocellales > Methanocellaceae > Methanocella > Methanocella paludicola. Next base: position 2,388,702 of record NC_013665.1, on the reverse strand, counting down.
GACGCCCGACACGCTCCCCAATTTATATGCCGGGAGTATTTATATCTTGTGCATCCAATATCATCATAGTGATACTGATGCCTAACAAGTTCAGAAAGCGGAACATCGAAAGGAAAGGCACCAAGAAAGAGCAGGAAAAGGACAGGAAGCTCCTTGGTAAGAACGTGACCGGGCTTACTGACATGGAAGAATTGAACAAGGAATACGAAAAAGAGACCGCGCCCGTGGAAGAGGGCGAGGTCGAGTCCCGCATTATCGGGCCCAAAGAGGGCGTTTAAGGCTTGAAGGTCACTGTTAAGCTATTTGTGGGCGAGGTAAGCAGCCGTGAGCTGGAATTACCCGACGGCGCGACTTACTTCGACCTTTTATCATTTTTAAAGGTCAACCCGGAGACAGTGGTCGTCTTCAGGGGCGGGGTGCCCGTCGCCTTCGATTCCCGCGTATCAGGGGATCATATAGATGTTATGCGTGTCGTATCGGGCGGCTAAACAAGCTTTAATATATTGCCCGGCCATAAGCTAGCGAAGGAGCGGCCATGTACGACGTCCATAAGATCCGGGAGGATTTTCCCGTCCTGAAAAAGGTCATCTACCTCGACAGCGCGGCCACGAGCCAGAAGCCCGTGCAAATAGTCCGGGCCATGGACGAGTACTTCCTCGAGTACTGCGGCCCTTACGGAAGGGGAGCTCACCGGCTCTCCCGGGAAACCACCGGGAAGTACGAGGACGCCCGCGAGGCCGTAGCGTCGTTCCTCGGCGTGCCCCCTCGCAACACCATTTTTACCCGTAACACGACGGAGAGCATCAACATGGTCGCCTACGGCATGCCCTGGAAGAAGGGCGACCACGTCATCACGTCGATCTCCGAGCATCACAGTAACTTACTGCCCTGGCAGAGGCTTGGCGACCGGGGCGTCACCATGACGGCAATCGATACGGACGAGAAGGGCGTCATCGCCGCCGGGTCGATCGAGGCCGCCATCACCGATAAAACGAAGCTCATCGCCGTCGGCCACATCTCCAACTTCTTCGGCGCCGTCCAGGATGTGCCCGCCATCGTGAGGATCGCAAAAAAGCATGGCGTTAAGCTCCTGCTCGATGCCGCCCAGTCCCTCGGAGAGATGAAGTACGATTTCAAAGCGTCCGACATCGATTTCATATGCGCGCCCGGCCACAAGGGTTTGCTCGGCCCCCAGGGAACGGGCATCCTGTGCGTGAAAAATCCGGAAGAGCTGACGCCGGTCTTCGTCGGCGGCGGTACCGTGAATACCGTGACCATAAAGAGCTTCAGCTTCGATGACATCCCCTCCCGGTTCGAGTACGGCACGCCGAACATCCCGGGCGTGATCGGCCTCGGTCGTGCCGTAAAATACGTGGAGGAGCTCGGCGTCGGCAACATCGAGGCCCACCTGAAGGAGCTTTCACAGTACTGTGCGAAGCGCCTTTCGGAGATACCGGGCATAGAGATATACGGCCCGGAGGACCGGGGCTCCCTGGTCTCGTTCAACGTGAAGAACCTCAACTCCCACGACGTCGCCATGATACTTGACGAGACGAAGAGGGTCTGCGTCCGGAGCGGCGCATTATGCGCCCAGACCGCCCTTGCGAGGCTATGCATAACGGGCGCAGTGAGGGCCTCGTTCGGCTGCTACAACACGAAGGAAGAAGTTGACACACTGGCATCCTCCGTAGAAATGATCGCGAAGACACTCACATAAGCTATTTCATCTCTTACATGCAACTAAATAGCGTGCATCGACCATGCTCAAGTCCCTCGAAAAGCGCAAGGAGCTGCTAGGCCTCATCGAGAAGATCGCCCGGGATAAGGGCTTTTTTGACGTCTACGACCTGTCGGGAGCCTCGGGCATGCCCCGGAGCACCGTGCAGGACTGGGTTAACCGGTTCGTGGACGACGGGTGCATCAGCGTCCTCGAGGAGCGCTCCGGCCGAAAGCGGGCAAAGTACGCCATGCGCCGGATAAGGAGCCTCCCCGCGTCGGCCTGCAGGCGTATCTTCACCACGGTAGACGGCGACATCGTCGAGATCTTCCACGAGTGCCGGAGCGAGGGATGCATCGCCTTCTGCGAGTACATGTACGCGATCGGGAACCCCAGGGTGCGTAAGAACGGGCTCATACTGCGCCAGAAGGTTAAGACGGGGCCGGTGGCCAGCGTGGCCAACGAATCACTCGACCTGGAAAAAGTGACAGTGAGCAATGGCCTGGTCTACCAGCATATTCGCACGTTCGGCGGCCCGGCGTACTCGCTCACCGAGATGATGGAGAGCGCCGACGGCGTGCTGGACATCAAATACTCGAAAAAGGGCGACTACGTCGAGGGCATCGTCGTGACGGAGGCGCTGACCCACATGGCCATCGGCGTGGACGACACGGACGACGCCGACTCGGGCGCCACCTTCGCCCTCACGCTCTCCATGCTCGACCTCTTATCCTCCATCGAGGGCGTGCGGAGGATATCCCATAACGTGGGCTTCCTCTACCCGGACGTGCCCGGCAAGACCGCCGGGAACGCCGTGAGCTATATCGAGCTGGCGGTCAAGAAGGAGCTTGTCGAATCGCTCATCCAGCGTGCGGCCGATTACCTCCGGGAGCAGACCCATTCGAAGGATACCGGCATGGCCGTAAAGATAGGGCTCAAGGCCTGCCCGGAGCTGCTGAGCTTTGCCTGCAGGGCGAGGAACGGCGTTGTCACTATCGATGAGGCGCAGGCTGCCGCCCGGAAGTCCCGGGTCCGAACGTACGAGATCACCGGGGAACGCGGCATCATCGGCGCTGTGGCATCCCTGGGCATGATCGACTCCCCGCCCGAGGCGCTCATGGATGTTAAGACGCCCATCCTTACTGGTTGACCCCCGCTCAGTAACCGAAAAAGACTTAATACTTGTTGTCATTATCCGATTGAAGTCGCTAAAGTGCTAAAGAGCCCATCTTATGACCCCTCAGCCGCCAAAACGAAGCCTCACGTCCGAGCTCATATTTCTCGGCGCTTTATCAGTTCTCATTATCATCCTGGGAGCCAGTGCCTTTTACATATATGATTACGTTACGCCTGACGCCACTCCCACGCCGGTGCCTACGCCAACGCCTACTCCGACGCCCACATCGACGCCCCGGCCCACGGCGACGCCTACCCCTCAGGCCAGCACGGGGCCCACGCCCACGATAGATACGGGGGTCTACCAGCAGGACACGAAAATCACCGTCGGCAACTTCGAGTTCTCCTATCCCGGCATCTGGGAGCGCTACATCGTGTACGACATGTTCGACGGGACGAAGAACTATACGTTCCTTTACGATACCAGCACAGGCGACCGGACCCAGATCGCCGACGGTACGGTATTCTCGTTCGGCACGATAAGCATGGGTAAGGTCATGCTGTTCTACCCTAACAGCGGTAACAAGATCTACTTATATGATATCAAGACGAGGGAATCGCTCCTCACCTGTACGGACGACAACAGCAACCGCAACAGCATCACCATGTTCGGCGACAGGCTGGCATACTACCAGGACGTGGGCCACTATAACTCTGAAGGCAACTGGGTGCCCAGCTACCATATCTACGTCTTCGACATGATACAGGGTTGTGCCTCCGACGTCATGTCCGACCTTCCCAAGCCGCTGGACATACGGATCTACGGCGATAAGCTGGTTTACACGGTCGTGAGCGGCACGGGGAGCGACATCTACCTGCTCGACCTGTCGTGGAAGACCCCGGCGGCCCGGAAGATATCCTCGGGCACGGGCAACAACAACCACGCCCGCATATACGACCACACTGTCGTCTACCACTCGGACATGGAAGGCAAGGACCACATCTACATCTACGACATAAACACCGGGACTACCAACTGCCCGACGCACGAGGGCCAGCAGTGGAACGCCGATATTTATGACAACACCCTGGTCTACGACGACAACCGTAACGGCAACTGGGATATTTACGCCTACGACCTGAACACCCACGTTGAGCGCCGCATCACGAACGAGCCGAACGACCAGAGGGCGCCGGTACTATACGGCAGCCGCATTGCCTATCTGGACAACAGGGACGGCTATTCGGCCATCTACACTATGTCCATACAGTAAAGGTCGTGCCCATGAACATACAGGCCTGGCTTAAGGAATTTCGCGTGCTTTTCCTGATCTTCGTGGCGCTGCCCGTCGTAATGGGCTCGGCCGTTGCTTACGCATATGTGCCAGAGTCATTTAGCCTTCTCTACGGCGTGCTCGCGGTCGTGGCCATGATGGCGCTTCACGCGGGTACCGTCATCGTGAACGACTATTTTGACTTCAAAAGCGGCACCGACGTACTGAACAAGGAGCGCACCCCATACAGCGGCGGCAGCGGGCTCCTGCCCGAGGGAAAGCTGAGCCCCATGAGCGTGCTTATCGCGGGCCTCCTGAGCTTCGGGCTCAGCGCCGTGCTCGGCATTTTCATTGTCATTACCCGGAGCCCGGCCGTGCTCGCCGTCGGCTTCATCGGCGCCGTCATCGGCTTCTTCTACACGGCCCCGCCCTTTAAGCTGGCCTACCGAGGCCTGGGCGAGACTGCCCGGCTCATCGCCACCCCTCTGATGGTGCTTGGCGCCTTCGTGGTGCAGGTGCCCCTGTCCCCTGCGAACTTTAACGACTTTCTCGTGCCCCTCGCGGTCGTGTTCGTATCGTCGCTGCCCGTGGCTTTCCTTAACACGGCCGCCATGTACATCTTCCAGTTCCCCGACTATGAGGCGGACTCGGCCGTCGGGAAGAAGAACCTGGTCGTGCGGCTGGGACGAAAAAATGCCGTCTACGTGTTCATATTATTGAGCGCTCTTGCCTACCTGGCGTTTTTCGCGGGTATCCTGTCGGGCATGCTCCCGTACTTTGCCGCTATCGCCTTCGTCGCCCTGCCGCTGAGCGCTTTTGCCTGCCAGGGGCTGCTCAAGTATTTCGACCGGCCTCGATCGCTGGTGCCGTACATGAAGTCGGCGAGCGACTCGTATATTCTGGCGACCATAGTGCTTACAGTCGCATTCGTTCTCTGAAACTGGCATATGCCATGTTGCCCGTGATGTTGATTTGTTTGGTCGGTATCACGAACCTCTCCAAAGGAATTAAACCACAAATCTTTCTTTAAGATTTTACTCACTAAAACTTAAATCTCTAAAACACCGTCAACGCCCGAACTCTCTAATACTCTGGGCATTGCACGAACGCCCGAAGCCCCAAACCCGAAAAGAAGTCTCTAAAGCTCGAATACACGTTTGAAACGCTAAACAGTGGAGCACGAACACTCTAAGAGCCCGGTCGTTCCCCCGCATTTTGGGTGTTTTGTGGCATTGGCGGTTTAGCCGTGCCTTCGTGTGTTCGTGCTCCACCTTTTAGCGTTTCAAACGTGTTTTAGAGCCTTAGAGCATTCTTTTCGGGTTAGCGCGTTAGAGGCTTAGAGCACTGCCCTGTGGATTAGAGAGTTCGTGCGTTGACGGTGAGCTAGAGCATTCGAGGCTTCGTGAGAAAAATCTTAAAGAAAAATTCGTGCTTTAATTCCTTTGGAGAGGTTCGTGATACCGACCAAACAAAACAGCGTTTAAATGATAAGAATAAGCTACGGGCGGCGGCCATTCGATCTCTGACCGGTCGCTATCACATACAGGCTCTTACCCACATAACGCAGCCCGTGGTAGATCTGCTTCAGCCGCAGGTAGTTCGTGAACTTCGTCTCCCCGAGCCGCCCCCGGATCGTCACGGGGACGGTCCCGATGCGGAGGCCCGCCTTCCAGGCATTATAGACCATGTCGTACTCGATCTCAAAGCCCCGGGCGACCAGGTAAGGATAGAGGGTCTCGACGGACTTACGGCTAAACAGCCAGTAGCTGGTCTGGATGTCGGGCAGGTCCATCCGGTAAGCGAAGGAAGTCAGGCCGGACGTGGACGAATTAATAAAAAGTGAGAACCACCCAAGCATGTCATGCTGCACCTTACGGTCCCTGGCGCCCAGCACCATATCGTGGCCGCCGGCCTTCATCGCGTCGAACATGCGGCTGATCTCCGACGGCGGATTCGTATAGTCGGCGTCGATCATGCCCATATACAAGTACTCCTTACCCAGGAAGTACTCCATGGCAGACCTGACGCCGCAGCCTTTCCCCTTGCCGAACTTCTGGGGTAAAAAGCCGTAGCCGAGACTTTCGGCGACCTCTTTTGTCTTATCGGTGGAGCCGCCGTCCACTACCAGAACGTCCATCCACTTCGGGATCTCGGGGGCGAGCGCTCCCAGCGCCTCTTCCTCGTTCAGCGTGGGGAGCATCAGCAGGAAATCGCTCATAGTACAGCTTATTAATGTACGTAGCCTTCTTTCCTTAAAACTTCCTCGACCTGCTCCATGGCCGTTCCGATGTACTTCGCCGGGTCGGTGATCTCGTCGATCTCGGCGGGCGTCAGCTTGCCGGAGATCTCAGTGTCTTCCATGAGGGCCTGCCTGAAGGGCATATTGTGCTCGAACGCCTTCATGGACGCGCTCCGGACGATCTCGTGGGCCTTCTGGCGCCCGAACCCGCGGTTCGCCAGCGCTATCATGACGGCCTCGCTCATCTGCACGCCCTTGAGCACGTTGAGGTTGCGCTTGATGTTCTCCGGGTAGAACGTCAGGCCGCTGATCACGTTGATGGTCTTCCTCAGGATGTGGTCCAGCAAAATGGACGCCTCGGGGATTATGACACGCTCACAGGACGAGTTCGTGAGGTCCCTCTCGTCCCACAGGGCGTTATTCTCCAGGGCTGGCTCCACGTAGGCCCGAACGACCCGTGCCAGTCCGCATACCTGCTCCGAATTGATGGGATTCCTTTTATGGGGCATCGTCGACGAGCCGACCTGCTTCTTGCCGAAGCCCTCCGCGAGCTCGCCGATCTCGCTCCGCTGCATGAGCCTGATCTCCAGGCAGATCTTATCCAGAGTGCTGGCCACCAGCGCCAGGAACTCCATGTATTCAGCATGCCTGTCCCTCTGGATGATTTGGCTCGATACTGTGACGGCGGGTATGCCGAGCTCCCTCATCGTAAGCTCCTTGATGCGGATGCCGTCCTTTCCGAAGGCCGCCTGCGTCCCCACGGCGCCGCTCATCTGGCCTACGGCCACGCGGGGCTTCATCTGTCTCAGGCGTTCCTGGTGCCTTGCGACCTCCATGGCCCATATGGCAAACCTCAGCCCGTAGGTCGTGGGCACAGCAAGCTGGCCATGCGTACGACCCGCCGTTACCAGCGTCTTCGTCTCGTCCGCCTTCTTTAAAAGCGCCTGCTTAAGCTTCTCCAGCTTATCGTCGATGATCTCCATGGCGTCCTTAAGCTGCAGCGCCAGCCCGGTATCCAGAATATCGTTTGAAGTGGCCCCGTAGTGGATCCACTTGCCGGCCTCGCCGCACTGCTCCGCGTAGGCGAGCACAACCGCCATCATATCGTGGCTTATCTCGTCCTCGATCTGCCTGACCCTCTCTACATTGACCTTATTCATGCACGAGGCGATGGTCTCCGCATCGCTCCTCGAGACAAGGCCCACCTCGGCCTCCGCCTTCGCCAGCGCCGCCTCCACCATGAGCAGCTTCAGTAATTTCGATTCCTCGGTCCACACGGCCTTCATCTCGGGCGTGCCGTACCGGAACTCTATGGGATGTATCGCCATCGCGTATCAGTCCATTAATCGTATACGAATTAGCCTCGAAATACCTATAGATGTCGCCTTTAAAATAATATCCCTTTCACGTCATATGACGGCGTGTACCTGCCGGAACTCGACAAGTCTCTCAGGGTAATTGCTGCATAAATAATAAGGGTCCATAGCGGCAAACTTCTCGATCTCATCCAGCGTGTCGGCGTTCCATATGCCGACCTTCAGGCCCTGGCGGCGTATCTGTCCCACGAATGGGGGCGTCGCGATCTTCTTACTGAGCATGACGGCGTCCGCCCGCATGCCGGAAAGCATATCCAGGCAGTGCCGGGGGTCGTCGGGCATCTTATCCATGATGGCGGCCGTCGTAATCCCAGAGTCCATTTCCTTTACGAGCTTGACGGAATCAAGAATAAACGACGAGACCATGCAGCTAGACTTGATATCGCTTCTCAGGATGGCATCGACCACGTCCTCCTCGGTGCCCGCCTCCTTGATCTCCATGTCCATGCCGACGCGGCCTTTCGCCAGCGCGATTACCTCAGCTAATGATGGGATCCGCTGCCCGTCGCCAGCGTCCAGGCCCTGAAGCCCCTCTAAGGTCATGTCCCGGATCATCCCTTCGCCGTTCGTCGTCCGGTCCACTTTTTCATCATGGATGACCACGAGCACGCCGTCCTTCGTCTTGCGGAGGTCGAACTCGATCCAGTCCACGCCGATGTCGATGGCACGCTTGAATGACAGCATGGTGTTCTCGGGCGCCTGCCGCGGGGCTCCGCGATGGCCGACGATCTGGTACATGAAAAAGGCTCTACTCTCGCGCTTATAGATTTTCACTAAAATAATGCCGTAAAAGAAAAGCGGGTGAAGGATCTTAGTTGATGTTCACCCACACGCTCTGGACTCTCGTGGAGTTATCCAGCGTAAAGTCGATGCTGCGGCTGGACAGCGACGGTATCGACGAGATGGTCCTGACGAGCTCGCCCGTGGAATTATCCGCCAGCGACTGGATCGTGACCTTCACCAGGACGCTGCTCACGTCAGAATTGCCCACGTTAAAGACGTTCACGGTCAATTTCATGTCCGAGGTATTGTTCGCGCCCAGGCTCGATGTTATGCGGTAGTTATACGCCACCGTCGGCTCGCTCTCGAGGAACTCCCCGACCTTGACGGTCATCGTGTCGCTCTGGTTCTTCAGGGAAGCGTAATCCGTCGAGACGTTATCGTACTTCGTCTCGAGCTGATCAAACCGCTCTTTCAGGTCCGCGTTGTTGGCGACGAGGGCCGTGTACTTGCCCGAAAGGTCGTTATACGAATCGTTCAAGGCGCCGAACGCCTGCTTTGCGGCCGCTGCGTCGTTGTTGGCGCCCTTCTCGTTGTTATACATCAGGAAAACGCCCGCACATAATATCAGCACTACGACGACCAGGACAACGACAATAATGTTCGACAATGAGCCGTTAGGTTTAAAGCCGCCACTACCAAGTGACCTTCCATTACTCAAACAACCATCCCCTTTAGTACATGATTATTATCGGCATATAATATAAAAGGTTAGTGCTTATCCGTTCTAGGTCTCATACCAGACGTTGTTGAGCCGCACGGACGTCGAATACTCCCATTTCACGTGCCTCTTGTCGAGGGCTTCCACGTCGGTGAAGGTCTGCTCGCTGACGCTCGTCGTGTTGTCGGCGTTCACGATCTCGCCTTTTATGGTAATTTTATGTTACCTTTACCCGCCATCACTTCGCCTCCATGTGCCTTAATTAGCGTAGTCTGGCGGGGGCTAAAATAAAGCTTCTCTCACGATCCGTGAACTTCAGGAGTACCGACTTTAGTTGTACTCGACCCACACCGATTCTATCTGCGCCAGCGGGGAGAGCTCCCACGTGTAGTTCCTCTTGTCCAGCGGCGCCACGTTCGTAAAGGTCTGCTCGTTGAGGTTCGGCTGGCCGTCGAAGATTATGCGGCACTTGATGGTGACCCGGGACGCCTTGTTGTCACCGACGTTATAGGCGTTGGTCACGAGGTAGCGCTTCTGGCCGTCGCCGCTTCCCGAAAGGTACGTGTTATAGGAGAGGGCTATCCGGGGGCCGTTTTCCTGGAAGCCGTCGACGCTGGATCTAAGGCTGTTATAATCCGACCTCAGGGACGACTCGTTCGAGGAAAGGCCATTGTACATGTCGCTCAGGTTATTGTACCGCTCCGTGAGGTTGTTGTTGCTTATGATGAGCGCCGTGTGCTCGTTAGAAAGGTTCAGATATTTAGCGCCGAGGCCGTCCAGCTCCGTGTTCTTAAGGCTCAGGTCAGCAGCCCGGTCGTTCGACTGGTCGTAGTAATAATACGTCGTCGCCGCCAGTATGGCCGCTGTCGCTGCGAGCGCAATTATGAACTTATACTTCCAGAGCATGTTCATTAAGCCGGGTTTCTCTTCATTTATCATCGGACGGACCTCATGTAAAGAATGTGCCGGCCATTAATAAAGTAGATGTTGTCCCGCCTGCCGGAAAACAGAAATAATATATACAACCGGGCATCTATTAGGGCAGTGGTGTCTCAAAATGGATAGGTTAGAGCTGGTCACGAGAAACGTCGAAGAGGTAGTGACCATGGATGAGCTGAAGAAGCTTCTAGAGGAGAAGGCGCACCCGTCGGTCTATGTGGGCTACGAGCCAAGCGGCAACGTTCATCTCGGCCACATGATCACGGTCAACAAGCTGATCGACTGCCAGAACGCCGGTTTTAAAGTGACCGTGCTGTTAGCCGACCTTCATGCTTATCTTAACCGCAAGGGCACGATGGCGGAGATCGAGAAGATCGCCGAATATAACAAGCGGTGCTTCATTGCGCTGGGGCTGAGCGAGGAGAACACCCGGTTCGTCCTGGGCTCATCGTACCAGCTATCCCCGGAGTACGAGATGAACGTGCTCCGCATGGCCTGCGACACGACGCTGAACCGAGCGAAGCGCAGCATGGACGAGGTGTCGAGGGACGCCGAGGACCCGCACGTCTCGCAGATGATCTACCCGCTGATGCAGTCGATGGACATCGCTACGCTGGACGTAGACGTGGCCGCGGGCGGCATCGACCAGAGGAAGATCCACATGATCGCCCGGGAGCAGCTCCCCACCATGGGCTTTAAGAGCCCCGTGTGTCTGCATACGCCCATACTGCTGGGGCTGGACGGGACTAAGATGTCCTCCAGCAAGGGGAACAATATCAGCGTCGACGAGCCCGCCGAGAGCGTCACTAAGAAGATCGATAAGGCATTCTGCCCCATCGGCGTCGTCGAGAATAACCCGGTGCTGGACCTGTTCAAGTACCACATCTTCATGAGGTATCCGGCCATAACGATCGAGCGGCCCGAGAAGCACGGCGGGAACATGGATTTCTCCAGCTTCGAGGCCCTGAAGAGCGCGTTCGCCGAGAAGAAGGTCCACCCGATGGACCTGAAAAAGGCGGCCGCTAAGTATATGAATATGATCTTAGAGCCTGTAAGAAAGAAAGTATAATATCATCCGTCTGCGTATGCATTGAAGGTGATAGACTGAGTATCCCGGATAACAGGGGTGGCCGCCCTGGAGAAGAGGGCGAGATGGTCACCAGGGTACGAGTACCCAATAAAAAGGAAAGAGAGATGTTAGGCACCGTGACCAGTATGCTCGGCGCCAACCGCGTTGTTGTCAGGTGCGTCGACGGCGTGACGAGAATGTGCCGGATCCCGGGGAAGATGAAGAAGCGCATCTGGATCCGCGAGAACGACGTGGTCATCGTCATCCCCTGGGAGTTCCAGGACGAGAAGGCCGACGTGGTCTGGCGGTATACCGGCCCGCAGGTTAACTGGCTGGAACGTAAAGGGTTTTTGTAATCCTCTTAAAACTGTTTATCACCTGAAAACGGATGGGGCGTTATGCCCCGGCTTTAACTTTTTATTTGTTGAATTGATTTACCAGGCCCACGCCATAGTCGGCAAGCTTTTTGGCCCCTTCCGCGCTCCTCGACTCGGCGAAAACCCTGATGATCGGCTCCGTGCCGGACATCCGGATGAGTACCCAGCCTTCCGGCCTATAAATTTTAAGGCCATCGGTATTATCGACGTTCTCGCCCTTCGTGTAGGCCTCGATCGCCTGGATGACGGCCTCCTTGTCCTTGCACTTGATCTTGTCCTTGACGCTGTGGTAGGCGGGCATCGAGTCGATGATCTCCGATAATTTCTTGCCCGTGTGCGCCAGCATCTCGAGCATCGACGCAGCGGACATGCCGCCGTCCCGGCAGTACTGGAATTTCGGGAAAATGAGCCCTCCGTTGCCTTCTCCCCCGAACACGGCGCCGGTGGCCATCATGGTCCGGGCCACGTAGATGCTGCCCACCTGGGTCCAGATGACCTTCGCGTCGTACTTATCGGCGATGTCCTGGATAAGCGAGGAAGAGCTGACCGGCGTGACGATGGTGGCGCCGGGGCTCTTTTTCAGGATGTGCTCCGTCATGATGGCGAGCAGGACGTCCTCGTTGACGAACCTGCCCTTCTCATCCACAAATACGGCCCTGTCGGCGTCGCAGTCGTGGGCCACTCCCAGGTCTGCGCCGGCCGAGACGACGGCCGCCTTCAGGTCGTTGATCTCGTTGCCCGTGGGCTCCGGGTTCCTGCCCGGGAACGTTCCGTCCACCTGGGCGTTGAGGGTGACGACCTTACAGCCCAGCTTTCTCAGGAGGAAGGGCGTGGTCAGGCTGGCAGCGCCACTGCCGGGGTCCGCAACTACCTTGAACTTCTTATTCCCGATGGCTTCCGCGTCCACTGTAGAGACGATCCCGTCGATGTAGAGGGGCTTCGGGTCGGCGTAGCTCAGGCCCCCGGTCTGGCTCCACTGCGCCCTGGCGAACGCGTGAGAATAATAAAGCTTCTCGACGACGGCCTCGTCCTCGTGGGAATATTCGGTGCCGTCCTTCGCGATGCCCTTGATGCCGTTATACTCGGGAGGGTTATGCGAGGCCGTGACCATGATGCCGCCGTCCAGCTTACACTGCTTCACGTAGTTCTGGACCGCCGGGATGGGGGCGATGCCAAGGTCTACGACCTTACAGCCCGTCGATAAGAGCCCGGCGATGACCGAGGCTTTGATCATCTCTCCCGACTCCCTCGTATCCCGCCCCACGGCAATGGTGCCCGGCCTGAACGTGCCGAAACCCTTCGCTAAGTTCATCGCCATCTCGGTCGTCAATTCCACATTCGCTATGCCTCTAACGCCATTCGTCCCGAATAATCCCATAACACTACCTCAGTGAATATCGTGTACCCAGTAATCGCCGGATACGGTCTTTTCTTTCTTCCATATGGGCACTTCCGCCTTGACCCGCTCTATTGCATCTTTTAGGGCGGGGAATAGTTCCTGCCTGTGTCCCGATAATATCACGATAAAAACGATGTCCTGGCCTGCCTCGATGCGGCCGGTCTTATGATATATGATGACGTCTAAAATGCCCTCTCTCTTTTTTAGATCGTCCTCGATGGCCTTTATGCGCTCTTGTGCGACGGCATCGAAGCTTTCGAATTCCAGGGCTTCCGTCCTCTCATTATCGGCCATCTCGCGGACGACGCCCGTGAATGTGCCGATGGCGCCTGCCTCCCTGTACCCGGGGCTTCGCTTGATCTTTGCTATAAGGCTGTCCAGCGTCACGTACTCGGGCTGTTCCATTACGATCTTTACCAGCTCTTTGGCCGGGACGTTGATGTCCACCCGTGCCACCACGTTTTTAGCCTCTACATCGCCGACGGCTATCTTGGGCAGAGCGCTCTGCTTGAACCCCTCTACCACGGCAAAGTCCATGCCCTGGTCCGCAAGCCTTTCAACAGCTTTTTCCACGTCGACCTGCCGGACGATCTCAACGCTCCTCGTCGCCGTGACGCCGATGGTGACCGATGCGCCGGCGTTCAGGTGGCGCTCCGTATCTCCCGAGAGCGGTAATATCTCCTCCCGGGTGTGCTTGACTGTCCCGACCGCCCCCTGCTTAGCGAGCTCTCCCACAAGGCGCTCAACAAGCGTAGTCTTACCCGACTTATGGTAGCCGACGATGGAAATGACCTTCATATCGGCTTAAAATATAGCGCGGATACTCATTAAATCTTCTGTTAATGGTTTCGTATCATTATCACAATCGCATATTACCGCTCGAGGCACTAAGCGTACAGAGGCACTATTTTCACCACAATGGCACGAAGCGCACGGAGTTTCACAAAGTCTTTTTTATATGCGGGTCACTAAGGCCACAGAGCAGGCTTTTTGGGTTAAGAGGCACGAAGGGGACAATGACACGATGGCAAAAAGTGTTCGCATGTTCATTCGTTGTGCCATTGTATCCTTTGTGCCCTATCGCCAATGAACCGGGCTTTGTGACCTCTGTGCCTCAAATTATAAAAAAAGCTTTGTGAGCCTTCGTGAACTCCGTGCCATTGTGGTGGAAATAGTGGCTCTGTAAGCTCAGTGACTTAAAACTAAAGCTTTTCACATAAGGCGATTCCAAGGCATCTGCAAAGAATATTCGCATGGTAACATTGTCCACCATACATTTATAATGCATCAGCGCCGTAAAAGCGATTAAGGCAGAACAGAGGACTTATCATGGGTATTAGGATCGTGGCGGGGCCGGCGTCCCAGCTTCTGGCGACGCGGGTGGCATCGCTCCTGAAAGTTCCGGTCGACCTGACGGAATATAAGCTGTTCCCGGACGGGGAAGTGTATTGTCGGGCGACGGGCGATATCAAGGGCCAGGACATCGTCATCATCCAGAGCACCTACCATGCCTCTGACCTGATCTATCTTTTAGAGCTGATCGACGCATGCGATGAGGCGAAAAGCGTTACCGTGGTCACGCCGTACTTCGGGTATGCGAGGCAGGACAAGCGCTTCAAGCCCGGCGAGCCCATCACGGCCAGGGCGCTGGCCAAATGCGTCAAGGCCGACCGTGTATTTACGATAAACATCCACGACCGCTCCGTTTTGAAATATTTCCCATGCCCGGCGGTAGACCTTAACGCCGCCCCCGAATTGGGCAACTATATCGACGGCATGGAGCTAAAGGACACGACCATTCTCGCTCCCGACGACGGCGCCCTTCACCTGGTCAGGTCCGCGGCGGAGCCCAGGGGCCTGCACTACGATTACCTCGAGAAGACCCGGCTCTCGGGCGAAGAGGTAAGGATCGCCGCCAAGAACCTGGACATCACGGGCAGGGATGTCGTGATCATGGACGACATCATCAGCACCGGCGGCACTATCGCCGAGGCCATCAAGCTCCTGAAGGCACAGGGTGTCCGGGACGTGTACGTGGCCTGCGTTCACGGGGTCTTCGTACAGAACGCTTACTTAAAATTGCACGATGCCGGCGTCCGGGACATCCTGGCGACCGATACGCTCGAAAAGGCCATCAGCAAGGTGAGCGTGGCCCCGGTCATCGCCGACGCGATCCGAAAGTAGCCCCTTATTATATTATGAGCTGCAGGCCGTTATAGACCAGCATCACGCCGAAGAACAGCAGCACTAGCCCGCTCCCGAGGGTGACCGCGGGATAGATCCACCGGGCCTTAGACTTTGCATAATGCAGCGCCATCGAGAACGAGGTGACCCAGAGGATCACGCCGATGAAGAAGCCCGCGATGCCGGCGATGTCCGTGCTGGCGATCAGGACCGCGCCGGCAGTGATCCACCACAGGATGGCCGCCGGGTTCGTGAAGCCTATGGCCACGCCCGTCAAATAATAATTCTTGATGTCCTTCTTTCCGCTCTCTTTGAGGGGGCTCCTGAAGTCTTTCAGTATCCCGAGCGCCATGTAGGCGAGGATCAGCCCTCCGACCAGCGATACGACCATCTTCACGGCATCGTTGTCGAACAGGACGGCCACGCCGATGAGCGCTATGACCAGGAACGTGGCGTCCGCCGTCAGCGCGCCCAGCCCCACCTTGATGCCGTTGACGTAGGACTTCTTAACGGACTCCGCGGCGATGACCGCATTGACCGGGCCCGGGGGCACGGCCAGCGAGAGCCCGATGAGAATGCCGGAGGCCAGGTGGTACACGTCGAACATCGTACCTCACAAAGCCGCCGATAAGAAATAATTTATGCTAGGCCCGGCTTCCGAATTTTTAGTCACGACGATTTAACAAGTGAAAGAGCATGTTTTTACTTGCACGAGATGGAAATATGGCCCGCCTGAATATTCCGCTCCCCGCCGCTTTCCCGTTCCGACTGGATTTGACCGTTTGGGCGCTCCGCAGGAGGAAGAGCAATATTATCGACCGGTGGGATGGTCGTCGATACACGCGCATCTTACTCTTTAAAAACGCCCCTGTCAGGATATCCATCGTCCAGGATAGTCCCGAGAAGGCTCCCGAACTGAGCATGTCCTTAGAGGGTGACAAGGAGAGCGCTGATCGGGCAAGGGAGCCTATGATCCGACTCGTAAAAGAGATGCTGGGGCTTGACTTAGACCTGCGCCCATTTTATGCGCTTACGAAGAACGACGTTGTCATCGGCGGGCTGGTCCGGCAGTTCTGCGGTGTTAAGCCGCCCCGTTTTCCCACCATCTTCGAGGCGCTACTTAACGCGATCGCCTGCCAGCAAGTGAGCCTGGACGTCGGTATCATCCTGCTTGACCGGCTGGCGGAGAGATATGGCCGGGCGTTCGATGACGAGGCTGCGTTCCCGGCGCCGGAAGGCCTGGCAAGTATCCCGGTAGAAGAAATAAAAAAGCTTGGTTTCAGCTACCAGAAGGCTAGAGCCATTAAAGAGCTGGCTGCGGCCATCGCAAGCGGCAATGCAAGCCTTGAAAGGGTTTACCGGATGTCCGATCAGGAAGCAATAAAATATCTATCAACACTCCGGGGGATCGGGCGCTGGTCAGCTGAATACGTGCTCTTGCGTGGCCTGGGAAGGCTCGACTCATTTCCAGCCGATGACATTGGTGCCCGGAATAATCTCCAGAGGCTGTTTCACCTGGACCATAAGCCCGGCTATGGAGAGATCAAAGAATTAACCTCGCGATGGCATCCATATGAAGGGCTCGTATACTTCCATTTATTGCTTAATAAATTACAATTGAACGGTATCATATGACGGAAACGATTTACACGATAGGCCATTCGGCCTATCCGATCGAAGAATTCATCCGAATGCTTAAGGCGTACGGGATCGAGGAGGTCGTCGATATACGCACGATCCCGGGGTCTCGCCATAACCCCCAGTTCAACGAAGAAGCTCTACGGGTAGAGTTAAGCAGGCATGGCATCGGATATGCCTGGATGAAAGAGCTTGGCGGGCTGCGGCATACGACGAAAACCTCCGTCAACACTGCGTGGAAGAACGCGTCATTTCGCGGCTATGCCGATCACATGCAGACCCCCGGGTTCGCCCGGGCGATAGACCGGCTGATCGATACTGGAAAGGAAAAACGGGTAGCCATCATGTGCGCGGAAGCCGTGCCATGGCGATGCCACAGGTCTTTGATAGGCGATGCCCTGCTGGCTCGGAATGTTAACGTGGAAGATATCCTGAGCGAGAGGTCCAGTAAACCTCACCGGCTTACGCCGTGGGCGAAGGTAGACGGTACTAAGGTCACGTATCCCGGGCCGCCCGAGAACGATATCGTTGTAGAAAAAGAATAGGGGACTACCAGCAGATGCCCTCGTAGATGATGTTCTTGCCCTTCGGGTCGATCATCTTGCGGCCGTCGATCACAACAGGTCTCCTCATGTTCCCGAAGCTGTCGAGCTTCTTGAACTCGGCCCACTCTGTGGCGACGATGCATGCATCCGCATCCATAAGGGCCTCGTCGGCCGTTTTAACGTACTCGATGTTAGGGTATACCTTCTTCATATGCCTCGATGCCATGGGGTCGTATGCGACCACCTGTGCGCCCTCAGCGAGCAGAGACCCGATGACAGGTATGGCGCGGGATTCCCGGATGTCGTCCGTATCGTTCTTGAACGCCAGGCCTAGCACGGCAATACGCTTATCCTTCAAGTCGGGTACGTGTATCTTTAACAGCTTCAGGAGCATCTGAGGCTGATGGTCGTTCACCAGGAGTACGGTCTTTAACAATTGAGGCTCATAGTCCACATCCGCAGCTTTACCGATGAGCGCCTTTACATCCTTGGGGAAGCAGCTCCCGCCGAACCCAAGGCCCGAGTTGAGGAAGAAGGGCGATATGCGGGCATCCAGGCCAACGCCCTCCATCACCTTGTAGGTATCGATCCCGAGGCGCTTACAGATGTTGCCGACCTCGTTGGAGAACGAGATCTTCGTTGCGAGAAAAGCGTTCGACACGTACTTGATCATCTCGGCCGTCTTCGTGTCGACCTCCAGGATCGGGCACTTATAGCCTTTATACAGGCTTTTTATGACGGCCTGCGCCTTCGGGTCGTCGCCCCCGATGACGATGCGGTCCGGGTGCATGAAGTCATGAACGGCTTTGCCTTCCCTTAAGAATTCGGGATTCATGCCCACGCCGAAATCGACGCCGGCCTTCTTTCCCGATGCTTCCTCCAGGATGGGAGTGGCGACGGACTGGGTGGTCTGCGGCACAACGGTGCTCTTTACGACGACCACATGATAAGAAGACTTATTCTTCAGGCGCTGCCCGATGCTCCTGCTTGCCTCCCTGACGAAGCGCAGGTCGATCTTACCGCCCTCGTCGGTCGGCGTAGGGACGCAGATGAAAGAAATATCGGAGTGGGCGATGGCATCGTCGTAGTCCAGGGTCGCCCTCAGGTTTTTACCGGCATGGGCCTTTAACAGCTCTTCCAGGCCCTCTTCGTAGATGGGCGGAACGCCCGCGTTCATGGACTCGACACGCCTGGCGTCGACGTCCACACAGATGACGTCGTTGCCCAGGCTGGCGAAACACGCGCCGGTGACCGTGCCTACGTAGCCGGTCCCAATGATGCTGATCCTCATGAAAATCATAACCTCCAGTGCGCTGAACTGTCAAATAATTTGCTATGGCTATTGCTCGAAGGCGCCGGAGAGCACCGATTCCAGCTCGGCCATGGCAACCCGGGCGTCGCCCTCGTCAACGATCTTCCTCAGGTCGATGCGGCCGCTCCTGTATAAGATAAGGGTCCTGTCCTTAAAGTCGAACCTGGCGACTCCCAGGCTCTCTGAGCACTTGCCTCCCTCGGCGGACTTAACAAAAGCGCAAAGCCTGGCCATGTCGAACCGGCGCCCGAACGAGGACTCGGCGATGAAACGCCCCGGGGCATCGGTGCAGGGCTTCGTGATGACGATGTTATAGGCCACAAAGCGAGAATGTCCCAACCCACACATATAATTTATGATGCTGAAAGCTTTTATCCGAAGCAAGCCATATCGATACATATGAAGGTCGCCATCCCCACCAATGATGAAAAAGGGCTCAACTCACAGGTCGCGGAAAATTATTCGAAATGTAAGTTCTTCCTGCTAGCGGAAGCTGATGGTAATAAGATAACGCATCTCGAGGCCATGCCCAACGCTGTGCCCGACGAGGCCAGGGGCGTTAAGGGCGCCATCGCCTTCGTGCTGGCCGGCAGGGGCGTACAGGCCGCCATCGTCCACAAGATACCGGAGAAGGAGCGGCTGGCGCTCGTCGGCAACAACATCCGGATCTTCCTCGGGGCATCGGGCACCGTCAGGGATGCCATAGGGCAGTACAGCGACGGCAGGCTGACGGAAAGCTCCGACTGCAAGAAGGACGGGTCCTGCGAGTGCTGTTAGCATGAGATTCGGCATCCCCGTCATATCGCCCAACGGCATGGCATCAGAAGTGAACGATCACTTCGGCATGAGCGAGCACTTCGCGATACTGGACGTAGAAGGCGACAATATCGTGAAGATGGAGTTCGTCTCCGACAGCCCGGAATTGAAGGCGCATAAGACTCCCGCCGCTCTTCTTGCAGAGCAGGGCGTGAACATAGTGCTGGCCGGCGGCATCGGGCCCCACATGATCAAGGAGCTCCTGGATGCCGGATTACGCATATACCGGGGCGCAATAGGCGACCTGGAGCAGACATTCGAGGATTACAAGGCGGGAATGCTGACCGAGGTACGCACCTTAGAAGAATAAGTTGAATAGGATGCCATCATCGGCCCCCCTCAGGCATCCTGCCACACATCATATGTCCCATCCGGTTACCCTTAGAGGCGATATACTTGGGTCGGATAAGTATATGATCTTCAAGTCATGTCGTCTCTTCTGGCCTGCGGCGCTACTACTAAACCGCCGGCCGGGGTGTCAGGTCTAATTAAACGACAACAATATGTCACTGAGTAACATAGCATAAATCTTTTCATTTATCTTATGATAATTTGAAAAAAACATTTTTACAAAAAAAAATTAAGAGGCAAGCCCGGAGGCTTGCTTCTGACGCTTAGTACAGGATTTCCGGGGTTACGAAGAGGCCGAGAGCCTTGCGCTCGTCGAAATGCTTCTTTGCCTTGTCCTTCTTGCCCTTTTCCAGGTTGCCCAGGAGGTCGAGGCCGCTCTTGATCTTGGCGTCCGGAGCGGACTTGAACTCGTCCATGGACTTCTTCTCGAACAGGCCGTCTGCGATGGCCTTGCTCAGGAGGTCCTTACCCCTGGTCGAGCGGGCGAAGGTGGTGGACCAGCCGTCGGGAGTGCCGATAGAGCCCGTGGAGATGTCCGCGAACTCGGCGGTCAGGTCGGAGCAAACGTGGCAGCCGTCCTGCTCGTACTTGTGGGTCTCCTTGATGGGAATGGACACGTCCTTGGCTCCCTTGACCCAGAACTTGCCCTTGCCGATCTCCATCTTGGTGACCGATTCGATGGGCACTTTGCAGTGGTCCTCGATAACGGTCCTGAGGCCGGCATAAGAGAAGTTCTCCGTACAGAAGATGCCTACGGTCATGGCTACCTTGTCGGGGATGTGTCTCGCGCCGACGCCGTACAGCCTCATCTTCTGGACCGCGTAGATCTGGCACGGGGTGCCGACGACCGCGATCTTCTCGAGGCCGTACTCGCGGGCTGCGTCCTTGATGGTGGACACGACCGGGCTGATGGTGTACTTGGTGCCTGCCGCCGCGATGATCTCTTCCTTGGTCGTCGCGATGGTGGGCTTAGGCATCCAGGGGGTCTCGCTCTTGCCGGCGACGAGGGCGCCGTCGATGACGCCCTTCTCGAGCGCGTAGCAGAGCAGCGTGGTCACGACGCCGCCATCCTGGGCGACGCCGCCGATCTTTCCGTCCTTGGCCTTGAGGGCCATGACTTCCTTGTAAGTTCCGAATGACATTGTTGTTACCTCCTCACACCAGCAGGGTCTTGATCTTGTTCACCGGCAGGAAAGTCCTCGGGCAGGCGAACGAGCAGGCGCCGCACTTGATGCAGCGGATGTTGTTGAAGCTCGGCCTTCCGTAGACCATCTCGATAGCCCTGGTCGGGCACGAGGCGGCGCAGGTGCCACAGCCCATGCACAGCGAGTTCTCGATGACCCGGGTGTTCAGGTCGCAGCCGCAGTGGTAGCCGCCGGCCTCGTTGGCCATGAACGGCTTGAGGTATTCGGTGTCGCCGGTCACTGCCGCTATGCAGAAGTTATAAATAACTTCCGGAGCAGGCGGGCAGCCGGGTATGTACGCGTCGACCTTGATGAGCCGGTTGATGGGCACGAACGACTCGTGCTGGGGCTGGTTCCACTGGCCGCCACGGCTGAAGTTCAGCACGTTGCCGGTCGCGGAGCAGCCGCCGTACGCGACAACTAGTCCGGCCTTCTCCCTGGTCTCCTTGATCAGGTGTACGCTTTCCTCGTCCTGGAGACAGACGCCTCCTTCGACGATCGCTATGTCGACCTTACCCTCGGGCAAGGTCCTGGCGTCGGCAAGGGTCAGGTTGTAGACCATGTCCACCGCGCCCAGGATATCAAGCAGCTTTTCATAGGTGTCCGCGAGAGATACCAGACATCCCGTGCAGCCGCTTAAATGAACGTATGCAACTTTTGGCTTAGTCACTTTTACTTCCTCCTTCTTTGGTGCAACTTCCTTCTTCACTTCTGGAGCTTTTACTTCCGGAGCTTTCGGCACGGGCTTTGCCTCAGGCTTTACCTCAGGCGCCGCCTTCGGCTTTCCCCCGAACATGCTCCTCAGACTGTCCATTATTCCCATAATCGATCCCTAGTTCTGTTAGTACCATCTTAATGGCTTCCGGCACCGCGCGCTCCACCTCTGGGGTGAGCTCCCATACGATGTCCGGTTCAGAAACCTTCGCCGGCTGGCAGCCGATGACCACGATGCTGACCTTATCCTTCAGAGCATGTAACGGCTCGCTAAGGGTCCAGTTGTGGGCATCGATGAATTTTCCCTTGGGCAGCTCGTCCACGGAAAACTTTCTGAGCGTTCCGGGTTTCGCTCCCCAGCTAATACAGTCCAGTATGATCAGCTTCTTGCAGGTCTCGTCGAGCAGGGTAAAGATGAGGTGGGGTGCTCCCGTGCCTCCATCTATTACCCTTATGCCAGGCGGTAATTCTAACTTTGACATTTCCTGGGCTACTCGCGGCCCGAAGCCGTCGTCCTGGAATAGTACGTTTCCACAGCCAACTACGAGGGTTTCCGCCTCAAGGATCATATCATGGCCTCGTCTACGAGCTTGCCCTCCTCGTCGACGACGATCATGTGGGTAGCGCACGAGACGCACGGGTCGTATGCCCTGACGACGTACTCTGCCCACTTGTAGTGCTGTCCTTCAGTGGCTTTTCCGATGGTCGGGATGTTCCAGGTCGTTGCGACCAGGCAATTGTAGTAAGTGATCTTGCCATCCTTGACCTTCGCGGTGTGGACGTTCACTCCTCTCGGTGCCTCGTTGGCGCCGACGCCCAGCGTCTTGCCGTCGCCGCCCGACTCGGGTGGCTTCTTTAAGGTCTCCTTGGTGGTGTCCAGCTGCTGGATCAGTTCACGTGCCCTCGCGAGCGCTATTGGGATCTCCATCGCCCTGGCGATGTTGATCGCCATCGCGCCTCTGGGGTCGAAGTCGCCGCAGTCCTTTGCGCCGAAGCTCTTGAACCGCATCATGCGGGCCCTCGGGCCGCCTTCGACGGTCCTGCCGCCGATCATCGGCACGCTGGTACATGCCTCCATGCCGATATCTCCGGGGTAGTAGGACTTGGGGGTGATCTCGCTGAACCTGTAGAAGTACTCGGTCTCGAAGAGATCGGAGTTACCATAGTTGAGGTCCGTGGCCATGAGCTCACGGTCGTGGACGCCCAGCTTCTTAGGCACTTCGGTGTTACCCTTGAGCGTGTTTACCATGAAGTCGACGTGCTCCTTCATGATGGGCTCGTACTGGTTCAGCATCTCGATGATCTTGCGCTTTGCCGCTTCAGACATGTTCTTCTGCATGCCGCCGATCCGGAAGTTCGGGGCGTGGATTGCCTCTCCTCCGGTGATGTCGACGATGCCCTGGCCGATCTTCCTCATCTTCTGGATGCGGACGGTCGCCGCGAGCGACGCGTTCGGGTCCTTGACGAAGTCCGGCAGGATGAGCAGCTGGTGGAGCGGGTGGCTGTGCAGCTTGTTGCCCATGTTCGCTAATTGCCTTATGACAAGGCCGTCCTTTGGCGGGATGATGCCGAGAGCTCTCTCAATGCACTCCACGGACGCGGTCGAGTGGGTTATGGGGCAGATGCCGCAGAACCTGGACGACGCGACGGGGGCGAACTCCATTGGCTTTCCCGTAATAAACTTTTCAAATCCTCTGACGGGCGTTATGCTCAGGTAGTTACCCTGGGTCACGATCCCGCTGTCATCAACTTCAAGGACGAGTTTTGAGTGTCCTTCATGTCGAGTTGTCGGTGATACTACTACTTGACTCAAATATACCGCCTCTAGCTATCTTTTTCAGATGCGACAATATATAACGTTTCTGGCTGATTTCTAAAATCTGTACTAATATATTAATTATATTATATACATCAATAATTATATTTTATAATTTTAACGGTTTTAAAGCTTTAATATCGCTTTTTTATCAATCGTTTAATTTATTTGGTTGCGCATGCGCATAAATTATTCATGAGATCCAGGAATCGTAGATGCAACCCATGTCAATTAAAAAAGTGCAAAAATATCATCAATAATAATTAACTTATTTTACTTTAAAGCTGATATTCCAGTAACCTTTTTATATTTAATCAAAAGATTACTCTTTATTACCACTGATACCGGTAACATATAAATAGCCGTAAAACCCTTTATAACACGCAATATACGGCATATTTTGTTAGCCGGGGCGGAAAATAGGCTAAAAGGGCCTAAAAATCGCTTTTTTTAAAATTTAGTATCGCTCATGGGCAATCTTAATATAGGATGAACAACAGAAAAATATAATCTTTTTTTAAGGTCAGTTCCGGGAACACCGCAACGCATGTGGCATAATGTGGCGTGCGGCGCCGGCCTGACATTTGAATGGAGGATTGAATATGGCATTAAAAGCACCCTTAGACATTTGTAAGGCGGCTTCAACGGCCGGATGTACAAAATGTAGTATATGGGTAGACAAGCTATTGCTCTTAGGCTTCCTGGCGGGCGCATACATCGCCTTCGGAGCTCTATTAGCTGAGGTCGTCGCAGGAGGTCTCTCGAATGGTACCATCACATTGGCTGACGGTTCCATATCGAAGCTCGCCCTGCCGGGCGGTCTCGTGAAGTTCGCTGCTGGTGCGGTGTTCCCTGTGGGCCTGATGCTAGTCGTCATCGCAGGCTCGGAACTCTTCACCGGGAACTGCATGTTCTTACCTATAGGAATATTGAATAAAGAAGGATCGTGGACAGGGCTCGCGATCAACTGGATCGTTGTATATATCGGTAACTTTATCGGAAGTATTTTTGTCGCTTATTTCTTGGCATACAAGACCGGGCTCTTTAACACTGCACCGTGGGCAGTATGGGCGACCTCTAACATCGCCAACGCGAAATGCGGCCTGGACTTCGTGACAGCGTTCCTGCGAGGCATCGGTTGTAACTGGCTCGTTTGCCTTGCCGTCTGGCTGGCGCTGAGCGCGGACGATGTAATCGGCAAGATCTTCTCGTGCTGGTTCCCGATCATGGCTTTCGTTACCATCGGCTTCGAGCACAGCGTTGCTAACATGTTCTTCATCCCGCTGGGCTTATTCGTCGCCAACGACCCGACCATCGTCGCGAAGGCCGGCCTTACGCCTGCTATGACCAG
The DNA here is from genome assembly GCF_000011005.1 of Methanocella paludicola SANAE. NCBI lineage: Archaea > Methanobacteriati > Methanobacteriota > Methanomicrobia > Methanocellales > Methanocellaceae > Methanocella > Methanocella paludicola. The sequence goes on along the minus strand of NC_013665.1, from coordinate 2,363,844 downwards.
CAACCTCATGGGAACCCAGGGCTGGATGAACTTCCTCATCGGCAACCTGGTACCGGTCACGCTGGGCAACATCGTGGGCGGCGCAATATTCGTAAGCCTGATCTACTGGTGGGTCTACCTCAGGAGCCCGCTCGTCAAGGTCAAGGTCGGCGAACCCGCGAAGGCTGCTCCGGCATCGAAGTAAACGAACATATATTAAGCAATTAATATACAATCAACAGGGGGTTTACTTTTTTAGCCCCCTTAACTTATTTAATAAGTTTTTAAGGTGCGGATACAATGGACATAAAACTAGTACCGACGATTTGCCCGTATTGTGGTTGTGGCTGCGGGCTGAATTACGTCGTTAAAGATGAAAAGATCGTTGGAGTCGAACCATGGAAGAGACACCCCCTTAACGAGGGCAAGCTTTGCCCCAAGGGTAACTTCTCACATGAGTTCATCCACCGTGATGACCGGTTAACCACGCCGCTCATCAAAAAGGACGGAAAGTTCGTCCCCGCTACCTGGGACGAAGCAATATCGCTCATCGCATCGAAGTTCACGGAAATGAAGGCCAAGTACGGCCCCGAGACGATGGCGTGCTTCGCCTCGGCGAGATCCACGAACGAAGAGAACTTCGTGATGCAAAAGTTCGCCCGTGTCGCGATCGGCACCCCGAACATCGACCACTGCGCCAGGCTGTGCCACGGCACGTCCGTCGCGGGACTGGCCAAGACGCTGGGCAGCGGCGCGATGACCAACACCATCACGGACATCAAGGACTCTAAGCTCGTTTTCATCATTGGCTCTAACACGCTCGAGGACCACCCGCTGGTGGGCCGCAGCGTCATCAGGGCAAAGGAGAGCGGCGCAAAGATCATCGTCTGCGACCCGAGGTTTAACATGACCGCGAAGCAGGCGGACATCTACGTGCCCTTCAAGAGCGGCACGGACGTGGCGCTGTTCAATGCCATGATGTACACCATCCTGTCGGAAGGCCTCGAGAACAAGGAATTCATCAAGAACAGGACAAAGGGCTTTGACGCTCTCAAGGAAGAGGTCATGAAGTGCCCGCCCGAATGGGCCGAGCCTATCACCGGAGTGCCCGCGGACACCATACGCAAGATCGCCAGGATGTACGCCACGAGCGGCGCGTCCTCGATCCTGTTCGCGATGGGCATCACGCAGCACGCGACCGGCACGGACAACGTCGTATCGGTATCGAACCTTGCGCTGATCTGCGGCATGATCGGAAGGCCGGGCGTGGGCATCAACCCGCTCAGGGGCCAGAACAACGTGCAGGGCGCCTGCGACATGGGCTGCCTGCCCAACGTCGTATCGGGCTACCAGGCTGTCATTAACGATGAGCTGCGCAAGAAGTACGCCGGCTTATGGAATGTCGCCGACCTGCCCAACAAGGTGGGCCTGACCATCGTCGAGACGATGAACGCCGCCGATGAGGGCAAGGTCAAGGGCCTCTACATCATGGGCGAGAACCCGATGGTATCGGACCCGAACGTGAACCACGTCAAGCACGCCCTCGAGAAGCTCGAGTTCCTGGTCGTACAGGATATATTCCTGACGGAGACCGCAGAGCTGGCCAGCGTCGTGCTGCCGGCCGCGGCAGGGCCCGAGAAGCAGGGCACCTACACGTCGACCGAGCGCCGCGTGCAGCTCCTCAGGCCGGCCGTAAAGCCGCCCGGACAGGCGAAGGCCGACTGGGAGATCATCTGCTCCATCGCTAAGAAGATGGGCGTAAAGGGCTTCGACTTCAACTCAGCAAAGGAAATATTCCAGGAAGTCGCAAAGGTCACCCCGCAGTACGCTGGAATGTCATACGAGCGGCTCGAGAAGCCCGAGGCGCTCCACTGGCCGTGCCCGGCGGCAGATCACGCCGGAACCCCGATCCTGCACGTGCCCAAGTTCAGCCACCCGGACGGGCTTGGTATCCTTTTCGGCGTGCCGTTCAAGCCGCCCGCGGAAGTCCCGGACGCAGAGTACCCGCTGGTGCTTACCACGGGCAGGTTGCTGTACCACTACCATACGGGCAGCATGAGCAGGCGTTCGCATACCCTCGATGCCGAGGTGCCCACCGGGTTCCTCGAGATCAACCCGGAGGACGCTGCAAAGCTCGGCGTCAAGGATGGCGCCAAGGTGAAGGTCAAGACCAGGCGTGGCGAGATCGAGATCAACGCCAAGGTAACCCCGAACATCATCAAGAACCACGTCTTCGTGCCGTTCCACTTCTGGGAATGCTCGGCGAACAAGCTGACGATCGACGCGCTGGACCCGTTCGCGAAGATGCCCGAGCTGAAGGTATGCTCGTGCAAGGTCGAGGTCGTGCCGGTCGAGAAGAAGCCTGCGGGAGCAGCACCGGCGGCGCCGATAAAGGCCGCTGTCAAGGCGAGGGGGTACTAACATGGTCAAAGTCAAGGATACATTCTACGCGTGGGCGAATAACGAGGACATTAAGGCGAAGGGCGAGTGCGGCGGCGCCGTCACTACCCTGCTGAAGTACGCCCTCGAGAGCAAGACTGTCGATGCAGTATTAGCGATCGTGCGCGGAGCCGACCTCTATGACGGCGTTCCCACGCTGATCACGAAGCCCGAGGACATCATCAAGTCCGCCGGCTCGCTACACTGCGCCCCGACCAACATCGGCAAGTTCCTGGTGCAGTACCTGGAGGGCGCGAAGAACATGAAGATCGCCGTCCCGGTCAAGCAGTGCGACGCCCGCTCCATCCTGGCGGCCGCGAAGAGGGGCAAGGTCAACAGGGATAACATCCTCATGATCGGCCTGAACTGCGGCGGCACGATGAGGCCCGTGGCGGCCCGCGAGATGATCTCCAAGTTCTACGGCATGAACCCGGACGAGGTCATCAAGGAAGAGATCGCCGCCGGCAAGTTCATCGTGGTCAACAAGAACCACGAGCACAAGGAGATCAAGATCGACGAGCTCGAGGACCAGGGCGTCGGAAGGCGCATGAACTGCCAGCGCTGCGACATCAAGATCCCGCGCATGGCGGACCTGGCATGCGGTAACTGGGGCGTCATCGGCCCGCTCGCCGGCAAGGCCACCTTCGTGGAGGTCTGCAGCGAGAAGGGCGCGAAGCTCATGGACGGCGTCATCAACGCCAAAGTGCTCAACACCCAGGCACCGGACCCGAAGGGCCTTGAGATCCGTGAGAAGACGGACGGCGCCATGGTGAAGCTGGCCGCGAAGCACCAGAAGAAGCAGTTCACGCAGGCCGCGATGGACTCCTCCTACTGGGCGAAGCAGTATAGCAAGTGCATCAAGTGCAGAGGCTGCACGGTCCACTGTCCGGTCATCTTCGACCTGGACCAGAAGATCATGCCCTACGAAGGCACCGGCCTGCTGCCGCCCGCGATGGCATACCACTTCGCGAGGGCCGCGGCGCTCGGCACGGACTGCATCAACTGCGGTAACTGTGAGGACGTCTGCCCGATGGAAATACCGGTCTCGAGGCTGCACCACGAGATCTCCAAGAGGCTGGGCGCGGAGATCCGTTAAGGATCTCCCATTTTTTTCTTTTTCATCCGAGGTCAATATAATGGAACATACAGAGCATCTATCGGTAGAGAAGAGTATCGCCACGCTTCAGGATAAGCTGAGCTATAACAAGACGTACGCGGAAAAGGCCACGAAGGCCGGCAAGTACGACAGCATCCAGGAAGGCCAGCACCCGGACGTCACGATCGTCTCCTGCTCGGACTCCAGGGTGCTCGAGAGGTCCCTGGACGACGAGATCGGCAAGGTCTTCTCGATCAAGAACATCGGGAACCGCGTGGAGCCCAACCTGGGGAGCATCGAGTACGGCGTCGGCCACCTGCACACGCCCATCCTCATGATCCTGGGGCACACCGGCTGCGGCGCGGTGCACGCGTCCACGAAGGACATGAGTGGCGAGCATTACCGTATCATCCGCTCGCTGGAATTCATCAAGCCTACCGTCGGCGAGGTGCAGAAGCTGCTCATCAGGAAAGGCGGCATCGCGTCCTACATGGCCGAGCATCCGCCCACCGTGAAGCCGATCAGCGAAGAGGCGTACTTCGAGACGCTGGTGACCGAGGCGAACGTCGATAGGCAGATCGAGACCGCCCTCGGCGACGATAAGATCCGGGAGCTCGTCTTCTCGGGCAAGCTCATGATCGTCGGCGCGATCTACGACTTCAAGGACATCTACTCTACCGAGCGGGGCGCGGTGTTCGTCATCAACATCAATGGCGAGACCGACGTTGCTAAGCTCAAGGCCCTCAAAGCGCTCGGCGGAGACGGCAGGGTCATCCTGAACCAGATCAAGCGCTTACTGGTCTATTAAAAGAAAACGTCTATTTTTTTTTATCGCCCCGTCTTTGAGCCTTATCCTCGATTAATATTATATAATTGTCTTTTATATTTATACAATAGGATGTGGCAGGATGAGCAATGCCAGTCAAAAGCAGGATAATGAAAAGTTTTCATATCTCGACCTTTTGGCCTCCCTGGGCTCGGCCAAGCACATCGGCGGGCGGGGGGCCACGGAGAAGCTGATCGGCGAGGCGGGCATAAAGCCGGGGTCGTACGTGCTGGACGTGGGCTGCGGCATGGGCAAGACGTCGTGTATGCTGGCCGGCATGGGATGCCGGGTCGTGGGCGTGGACATCATGCCGAGGATGATAAAGGAATCGAAGGCCCGTGCCTGGCAGACGGGCGTATCCGATAAAACGACTTTTGTGGAATGCGATGCCCGGTCGCTGCCGTTCGAGCCGGAGACCTTCGATGCCGTCGTGGTGGAGTCGGTGACCGTCTTCATGGACGACGTGGAGCGGGCGATCAAGGGCTATTATCGCGTCGTAAAGCCCGGCGGGATCGTGTGCGATAACGAGGTATGCGTGACCCGTGAGGCGCTAGAAAAGATGGGCGACCGGGTGGATGATCTCAAGTCGGTCTTCACGGCGTTCGGCTCCACGACCAGTAAAGGCATGCTCACTTTCGAGGACTGGAAAGAGATCTATGAAAGCCAGTTCGGCGGCGTGAAGGCCAGCCACTACCTCATGGACATGAACACCGAGATGGAGACCCGGCGGGAGGACGGCTTTAAGACGTTCGCCGCCGCCATCAAGTCCATGTGGCTCTACATGACCAACCCGGATGCAAAAAGAATCATCGACGAGGGCAATAAGATGGGGCAGTTCATGGGCGAGTTCGGTTACGGCTTGTTCATTTGCCGCAAGAATGCATAATTATTTATGGAAGCCGTATCAATGACGCCCATATGCCTCGGACGGCCGTCATCGGCGGCACTGGATTTTACGATATGGCGCAGGCCGCGCTTAAGGAAAAGAAGGCCGTCGACACGAAGTACGGCCGTGTGATCGTTTCGATTTATCAGGCTGGCGGCGAGGAGTTCGCTTTCCTACCGAGGCACAGCGAAGGCCATACGCGCGCACCGCACACGGTGAATTACCGGGCTAACATAATGGCTCTAAAGCAATTGGGCGTGGAGCGCATCATCGGAGTCTGCTCGGTGGGCAGCCTCCGGAAGCACATCAAGCCAGGCGACTTCGTGCTCGTCGACCAGTTCCTTGACTTCACGAAGTCGAGGCCCTCGACCTTTTTCGACGAGGAGGGCCACGTCGTCCACACGAACGTCACCGAGCCCTACTGTGCCGAGATGCGGGAATGCATTGCCGAAGCGATGCCGCTCAAGCACAGGCTGCATAAGAAGGGCACATATGTCTGTGCGGAGGGCCCCCGGTTCGAGACGGCGGCCGAGATACGCATGTTCGCCGCCCTGGGCGGGGATGTCGTGGGGATGACCGGCGTGCCCGAGTGTGTCCTGGCCCGGGAGCTGGGCATTTGCTATGCCTGTATCGCCGTGGTCACGAACTACGCTGCCGGCATCAGCGACGAGCCCGTGTCCCACGAGGAAGTCCTCGAGGAGATGGAAAAACTGCGTAAGACGATCCAGGGCTTCGTCATTCGATGCTTACCATCGATCCCCGAAAAGACGGGCTGCGGCTGTAAGGACGCCTGCCACTAGGGATGGCCGCCGTTAGGCGACTTGATCCCGGTCATCTCTTTTATGTGGATCTTGAAGACCGTTATGGAGCCCATGCCGGTGCCCCCGTTCGCGTGGGCCTTCCACCCGCCCGAGCGCACTGCCTTTTTAGCCATCAGGCGCATGGCCTCCCGCTTCTCGGCCACGTCGAGGACTTCCTCGATATCGCCCCTGATAATGATGCTCTGGTACTCGGTAACATCGTCGTTATACCTGTCTACTTCAAAGCAGACGTGGGGGTCTTTACGGGCCAGCGCCGTCTTCTTCCCTTCTGCGGGCGAATGGATGTAAATTAAGCCGTCCTTGAACCCAAAATCGGTCGGGACGATATATGGCTGGGGCTCGTCGTTGAGCCCGAGCCGGCCTACCCGTACGTCGTCGAGAAGCCTGTGCATTTCCTCTGTGTTGAGCTCCGGTAAAAATCGTGTTCCTGGCATCATGGCCCTCTTTTGCGTCAATATATTTGGGCCTTATTTTATAATTATTTATCTAAGGAGTTTAAACGATTAATTTTATCTAACTTGAAGGGTTAGATATTGTTTATTTGGATGGGATGCGTCATGAGGCCGGGCAAGTGGTTCTTTACTGTTTGTATGATCGCAGTCCTATTATTGACTTCGGCCGGCTCGACCGCCCAGGCTACGTGTAAGATCTATGGCTATGTGAGCTATGGCGGCGTGCCCGCGGGCGGCGCCACCGTGACGCTGGCAGGCCCCGATTCCGGGCAGGCGACAACTGCCGAGAACGGGTATTACGAGTTCGTTGTCACCCCGGGCAACTACATCGTGACGGCCGCCTACAGCGGCCATTCGGCCTCTCGCACATATGTCGTGAACGGCGCCGAAGTCCGGATAGACATCGATATCTCCACGGCTACGCCTACGCCGACACCCACTCCCACTCCCACTGTCACCCCGACGCCCTCTCATGATCCCGGAGGCATGGTCATAAGAAATGAAAGCTCATCGTTCATACCGATGGCTCCCGAGTTCACCGTGACGCCCGTGCCAAGGCCTTCGTCCACGCCCACTCCCACGCCAACTATTGCGCCTACGCCTACGCCTACACCTACTCCGGTTCATGGATTGCTATCTAATCTTTATATATGGCTTGTTATAGCGATGATCGCCATATTGATCATAGCGGCGGCTGCACTAATTTATTTAAGAAAATAGCTCCGTATTAGGGCGATTTACTGTTATGCCGTCACGGCGTGGTCCAACCACAGAGGCACCGAGACATGGGAGACGCACAGAGATTTTTTAAATATGGGGACTCAGAGGCCACAGAGACGGGTTTATTACTATCCTGAGGCACGGAGTCATTAGAGGCACTGGCGAGGATAAACCTGCTATATTGTTTATTGGTCAACCGTGCCTCAACAATCTCTGTGCCTCAGGTAAGCCAATAAACCGTACATTGTGTACTCCGTGCCTCAAATTATTAATAAAAACTCTGTGAAACTCAGTGCGCTCTGCGTCTCTGTGGTTAAGGACACGCCAAGACGGTGGTTAAGGACACGCCAAGACGGTATAACCGGAATTTGATCGTGTATCTAATTCAATAAAGCCAATTGCTATCAAAATAAGAAAAAAGAGGGCAATATAGCCCTCATATTTAAATAAGACGTATAGTCTCCAAGTTCATTGGCGACTTGGTCTCGTGCTTATACTTCTTGTAGATCGAGCTAGCAAGATCCAGGCACTTATTCTCGTCGCCATGGTTCGTGATAATGCGCTCCGGCCGCGGATCCATCCGCTTCACCCACTCCATAAGCTGGCGGCGGTCCGAGTGACCCGAGAAGCCATCGACAGTGGCGACTTCCATCTCCACTCTCATGACGTCGGTCCTGCCTTCGGTGGACATGGGGATCTCCGTCCAGCCCTTCTGGATGCGCCGGCCCATGGTGCCCTCGGCCTGGTAGCCGACGAAGATGAGCGTGTTCCGCTTATCGGCGCCGTACTGCTTGAAGTACTCCATCACGGGGCCGCCGTTCATCATGCCCGACGTCGCCAGGACGATGCACGGCGACGGGTCCGCCAGTATGGACTGCCTCTTCTGCTGCGAGTCCACCTGCACGAACGAAGACGACAGGAACGGGTTCTGGCCCTTGTGGAAGATCATGTCCTGCAGCTCCACGTTCAGGTACTCCGGATACGTGGTGTGGATGGCCGTGGCCTCCCAGATCATGCCGTCAAGATACACGGGCACGTTGTCGATGATACCCTTCCTTATGGCCTCCTCCAGGACGATCATGACCTCCTGGGAACGCCCGACAGCGAACGTGGGGACAAGCGCCTTCCCGCCCCGCTGCAGGGTCCTGCGGATGATGTTCTGCAGGTCGATCTCCGCCTCCCGCCGGGACGGCTGCATGTCGTGCATGCCTCCGTAAGTGGACTCCATGACCATGGTCTCGATCCGGGGGAACTGGTTCACGGCCGGGTCGAACAGGCGGGTCTTCTCGTACTTGAAGTCGCCCGAGAACGCGACGTTATATAACCCTTCGCCCACGTGGAAGTGCGCGATAGCGCTTCCCAGGATGTGGCCCGAGTTGTAGAACGTCAGCCGTATGTCCGGGGCGATATCCGTCACGTCCCCGTAGTTCAGGGTGATCGTGTGCTTCAGCGTCTCACGGATCATCGCGGACTCATAGGGCGGCCTCTTACCTTCACGGTTGGCCACCTCGATGTAGTCCAGCTGCAATAACGCCATCAGGTCCCTGGTGGGCGGGGTCATGTAGACCGGCCCCTCATACCCGTACTTGTAGAGCAGGGGTATCATGCCGCAGTGGTCCAGGTGCGCGTGCGTGAGCACGACCGCGTCGATGTTGCTCAGCGGGCTGACCTCGGGCACGTATAAGTATGGCGTGCCATTCGCCTCGGCGCCAGTGCTGACGCCGCAGTCGATCAGTATACGAGTTTCTGGCGTGCTCAGCAAAAACGAGCTCCTACCTACTTCTTTGCAGCCGCCCAGGGTAGTGATGCGGATCCACTGCTCCTTGCTTGTTATGGGCCTGTGGATCTTCTTCCCAATGACCTGTAAAATAGCCTTTCTCTCATCCTTTACGTTGCGTAAGTAGCGCCGGATGTCCCGGACAGTGGTCGACTCGATTGGCGGGGTGCGCACGACCTTCGGCGTCCAGCCGATGTGCTTGGTTATTTCGCGCAGCGTTGAGCCATGGCGGCCGATGACCAGCCCCGGCTTCTCCGCCTCGATGATGACCTCTCCGGTCTCCGTGTCAAAGTAGTGGTTCGTAACGCCCGATTCGGCGGGCACGATCTCGGCGATCTTCTTTATCGCGAGCTCGGGCTCCGCGAGCATCCTGGGGTCAGGCCGGACGACAAGGCGCATGCGAAGGTCCTTCGCGAGCGACCTTATGATGTCCCCGTTGTCGGCGAACGCCTTCGGGTCCACCGTGTATATGACCAGCTCGGGCCCCTCGAACTCGAGGTCCGATATCGTGATGCCTTTAGGCAGCTTATCCTGAATTTTTTTCTTCAGGTCAGATAAAACGTCTTCGATTCCCATCGTTTTTCTCCTCTGTGGAGAAAGTAAAAGTGAGGAAGCTTAAGAGTTACAGACTTGCTTGCCCACTTCACGCTCGAATATCTCAACTTTCCCGGGCGTGATAACGCAGAACTGCATTCCGTTGCCCGAGGCCGAGTCCCTCTTCATCGCGGACTCGAGCGCCTTGGCGGCGAGCTCGACGCCCTGCTCCACGCTCATGTCCTGCTTATAGCGGTCCTCCAGGACACCATAGGCAAGCGGAGAGCCGGAGCCCGTCGACGAGAACTTGACCTCAGTGATCCTCCCGCCGGCCGGGTCGAGCGAGAAAAGCTTCGGCCCGCTCTTGTCCACTCCGCCTACGAGGACCTGGATATAGAATATCCGGTACTCCCAGAGCAGGTTGGATAGAAGCATTGAAAGCGCGTTGATCGACATGGGCCCGTGGCGCCGAAGCTCAAAGAGCTTGGACTCCGCCTGGAGCATCCTCGCGAGCCTCTGCCCGTCGCCGACCGACCCCGCGATGGTCATCGCGATGTTGTCCGTCAGCTGGTATATCTTCTGGGCATCGCGGCTTGCGATGAGGTTGCCCATCGTGGCCCTTCTCTCGGTGGCCAGGACGAGCCCGTTATTGCAAATTATACCGACTGTGGTAGTGCCTTTATACTGTTTATCGTCCATCTAAATACCTCTTTAAGAATAGCACTAAAATCAGCTAAGAGTAGACATGTACTGTTATTCATATTTTGTATATAATGTTTTCCCCGATTCTATAAAGTTGATATAGGTATAAGGATAAGCTGTTAGTATCCGAGGAACATTCTAATGCACGTGGAACATGTCGATGGAAAGAATAACGGGACCGTTATGCTTTATGCGCTGAGCACCTGCGTCTGGTGCAAGATGACCAAGAAGCTGATCACCGGGCTGGGCGTGGCCTTCGATTATATGTTCGTCGACCTGCTCCAGGGCGCCGAGCAGGAAGAGGCCATAGCGGAGATCAAGAAGGTTAACCCGTCCTGCTCTTTCCCGACGCTCGTCGTGAACGGGCAGTGCATCGTGGGCTACCAGGAAGCGAAGATCCGTGAGGCCCTTAAATGAGTGACGTGGACTCGCTTTATGAGAAGCTTAGACATGATGCGGAGCGCCGGGGCTACCGGCTGAACCCGGATGAGGCCTTCGTGAAGGCCCTGATCGAGGGGCTTGTCGCTAACGCTGCGAGATACGGGTACGAGTCGTGCCCTTGCCGCCTTGCTGCTGGAAAAAAAGATGCCGACCTGGACATCATCTGTCCCTGCGACTACCGGGATTCGGACATTAACAATTATGGCGCCTGCTATTGTGGATTGTATGTATCTGAAAAGGTCTATAAGGGAGAGCAGGCGCTGAGTTCCATACCCGAGAGCCGGGTTCCCGCCGAGCTGCGCGTTAAGGCAGATGGCGGCGGCGCTGCTGTCTTTGGCGGCAACTCGTACCCGGTATGGCGGTGTAAGGTATGCGGTTATCTATGTGCAAGGGATTCGCCCCCTGATAAGTGCCCCATCTGCAACGTAGGAAAGGAGCGCTTCGAGCGCTTTAGCTGATATCCGGCACACTATCTTAAATAATATAAAAAATAAATTATTTTTTATATGCCGGCTGAGACAGTCATCTTTACGCACGGCGATTGCGACGGCATCTGCAGCGGAGCCCTGGCCCTGGCCGCCCACGAGGGCGCGCCCGTATTCTTTTCGAACCCGGTCTCGATACTCGACGACCTGGACGAGGCGAAAGACGCCGACCGCATTGTCGTATGTGACATCGCCATCAACCTGCCCCGCGCGCGGGATATTAAAAACAAGGTCACAAAGCTCTCAAAAAAGGCGGAAGTGATCTATATAGATCACCATCCTAAGCCTCCCCGGTTTAACGTGAGCTGGCTGGTCCATGACACGAACTCGTGTGCGGCTCAGCTTACGTATGAGCGTTTCCGGAAGTCGCTCGACCCGGACATGAGCCGGGTGGCCATCTACGGCGCCATCGGCGACTACAAGGACCAGACCCCGCTCGCCATGGAATTGCTGAAGACCTGGGACAGCCGGAGCCTGTACTATGAGGCGGGCACGATCGCCCAGGGCATCGCCATAGGCCGCAAGGACTACGACCACAAGCGGGATATCGTTCAGCTACTCTCGAAGAACGTGCTCCCTTCCCAGATACCGTCACTGGCAAAGAACGCGATCAAGGCCTCCCTTATGGAGGAGGAGCTTCGGCTGCGCATTGAGAAAAGCGTTGTGAGGCTGAATAGCGTCTCGTACGTCATCGACATGGATGGCTTCATCTCCAAGGCGGCCATCTACGCTCACATTTATGGCGGCACGTGCGTGGGCGTGGCCGCCGAATACCTGAAGAGCAAGGACGTTTATGACGTCAGCATCCGGGCAAAGGGGGACTGCAACCTCAACGTGCTCGTCGATATGGCCGCCCGGCGCTGCGGCGGGACCGGCGGCGGCCATCCCATGGCCGCGGGCGGGCGCATACCTGCCGCCTGCATCATGGACTTCATCAACGACCTGGATGCAATGCTTGGCTCTCGAAAAAAATGAGTTATTGCTATTATGCTTAACTGCCTGGTTTCTAAGTCACTAAGTGTACAGAGGCACTATTTTCACCACAATGGCACGAAGTGCACTGAGTACCACAGAGTTATTTTTAGATGGAGGTCACAAAGGCCACAGAGGATGCTTTTTGGGTCAAGAGGCACAAAGGGTACAATGACACGATGGCTCTGTCCCTATTTTGCTGTAATTTGTTTTTATTTGGTTAATATTTTTAGCCCTGTATTCTCAATTTATTGTTTGGAGAACAAAATATGAGGAATACAAGGCCATACAGTGATACGAAGTACGCGTTGAAATATATTAGGGCAGACTCGGATGCTATGAAGAATCTTATCAGGGATCTTCTTAATAGTATTCTTGAGGAAGAGGCGTGTGAGCAGGCCGGGGCTATGCATTATGAGCGGGCGGAGGGAAGGAGGGCTCGTCGTAATGGGTATAAGTCTCGTGGATTGGTGACTCGTTATGGTAAGGTGGAGTTGGAGAAGCCTCAGCTTCGTGAGGTGCCTTTTGAGACCTGTCTGTTCGACCGGTACAGCAGGGCTGAAAAGGCGGTGGTGAATGTCATTAGCGAATCCTATCTTCAGGGCGTCAGCACGCGGAAAATGAGGAAGGTATTACAGACTCTTGGTGTTGAGGTGAGTAAAAGCAGTGTAAGCAGAATAAGTGAGGAATTGGATGATGATGTGAGACATTTCCTCGCGAGGCCTCTTGGAGGTACTCCGTACTTGTTCGTTGATGCCACCTACATCAAGGTGAGAGATAATGGGATGTACGTCTCGAAGCCCGTGTTCATCGCCATGGGCGTCAATCAGGATGGGTACAAGGAGATACTTGACTCGAGGATCATGGACCGGGAGGATGAGGACTGGTGGACCGTGTTCTTTGATGATCTCAAGAAACGGGGGCTCACAGGCATAAAAATGGTTATCAGCGACGGGCATAAGGGGATTAAAAAGGCTGTTGAGCAGTGTTTTCTGGGTGCCAGCTGGCAGTTGTGTCACGTACACTTCAGAAGAAGCGTGATAAAGACCGTACCAGCGAAACAGAGAGGCGAGATCAACCAATTACTGAAAGATCACATGGAATCTCCTAACCTTTTGGCCAACCTGGCCGAAGATCTCGAAGCCCGTGGTTTTGACAAGGCCAGCAGCCTGATCGATAAAAACCTGCCTTGCCTCTATAACTACCTGGCATTTCCCCCACACCAATGGATAAAACTACGAACGACCAACACCCTGGAGAACGTGAACAGTCTCATAAAACGAAGAACCAGGCCCATCGGAGCATTTCCAAGCAACCAATCCGCGTTACGAGTCATCGTAAACATCCTGATGGACGTGAACGAGGAATATGCAGTAGACAAAAAACATATAGACCTGGAACGCAATGACTAGAATAACGAATACAAGGGCTAAAACCAAAATTACAGAAAATACGGGACACTGCCCACGATGGCAAAAAGTGAGTTGTTCATTTCATTGTGCCATTGTATCCTTTGTGCCCTATCGCCAATGAACCGGTCTTTGTGGCCTCTGTCCCTTACATTTAAAAAAATCTTTGTGAGCCTTCGTGAACTCCGTGCCATTGTGGTGAAAATAGTGACTCTGTTAGCTTAGTGCCTCAAGCGGAACAATTAACGCTTATATATCATCCGTAAAAGACCGAACTCTTACGCTCGTACGTATCCACGTTATCGCCGGTGATGACACAGTAGATCTGCGTCCTCTCGCCCGAGTACACAGTAAGCGTCGCATTGACGGTGCCCGAATGGCCAGCGCCGTACTCGCCGATGGAAATGACCTTATCATGCGCCCATATCCTGCCCTGGCCCCTGTCCAGCGCTAAAGCATAGAAGTGGGCGGACAGGTTAGAGGCCGTGCCGGGGCCGCTATTTTTCAGCCTCAGGGAGACCAGGTAGTTCGAATCGTAGCCCGAGGCGCCGGCCGGTATAACGTCCATCGCAGCCTCCAGGGCGGGGCTCTTCGACATGGGAAGGATAACGGGCGTCTGGCCCTCCAGGTCACCCGGGATGTCGCCTATATCCCAGTTCGGGCCCGAGGTCTCCGCATAATAGTACTTCGTGCCGCCGTACTCATAGTATGCGCCCTCAAGGCCTCCGCCGCCTTTAATGCCCAGGGCCATGTGGGACGGGAACTTCAGGAGCACTACGTCGTAGCCCATCTCGTGGAGCATGGCAGCCCCCAGAATGGCCTTATCTTTACAGTCGCCCTTTTCATCGACAAGCGTTTCGAGGGGATAGCGAGTATAATCGCTGCCAGTGTCTTCCACGTAATCGATCGATTGTACGAACTTGAGCACGTTCTGCACGTCATCCAGCCCTGTATAGCCGTTCGCCTGGCCGTTATTTTTTATCTGTGCTGTGATGTCGTCCAGGAAGGGCCTATCCTCGCCGGTCAGCGCATAATCGGCGTAGTTCTGGCTCGTGCCGCGGGGCTTGTTCTGGTAAAACTCGTAAATGGTCTTCGAGATGTTCGCGCCGAGCCTCCATTCGACGTCCTTGTACTCCCAGGTATAGTGCCTCTGGAGCCACTCCTCGCTCTCCGGGACTGGCCCGGACGCAGCTATCGTGCCCGACGACAAAGTCCCTGGCGTTACTGACGGCGCGGTCGGGGCGACCGTAACGGCAACGACGGTCGGCGAACCCGAAGTGAGGTTGCCAGGGTTGATACAGCCGGCCGACATGATCACGATCGTAACGATCGAGAGCGCCTTCGTCCAGGATACCATGAGCGTTGCCACCAAAAGCCATTAACGTGCATATGGCAAATATTTTCCGGCAACATTTAATATGCCGGCGGCCATACAATACAGGCATGCGCTATAATGTTTTTGCCTTACTCCTCATCGTAATGCTCGTAGCGGCCGGGGCAGGCTGCATCTCGCAAACCGTGCAGCCCCCCCAGGACGCCATGGACGCTGCCAACGCGACGGCCGACAAGATGTTCCCGGCGCTCAACAGCGGCGAATATATCGTGTTCACGCAGAACTTCAGCCCCTCCATGAAGGCGGCCATGAACGAGAGCTACTTCAACAAGATGATCGGCCAGATGTCCGGCCAGTATGGGCGGTACATATCCCGGTCGCCCACGCCTCAGGCGTCAGTGGTAGGCGATTATAACGTGTTCGTGTACCAGTGCCAGTTCGAGAAGACAAAGCTGAACGTGCAGCTGACCATGAATAAGACCGACGTGTGGAAAGTCGAAGGGTTCTTCTACCGGTAATCGCCTATTTTTAATTATGTCTGAAAAGCGAGTGTTCACAACGGAGCAGGCGAAAAAGATCGGCGAGAAGCTGGGCATCAAGTGGGATAAGTACGACGTCGAGCAGTTCCGCATGGGTATGGACGTGGAGCTCGAGCACGGCAAACGCGACCCCCATACGAACGTCACTGACGACGACCCGCTGACCACAGGCAAGATCGCCCTCGCCCACCTCAACGAGTTCCCCGACTATTATACCCGCCTCGAAAAGATGGAAGAAGAGGCGGACGCGTACTGGGCAGGGCGTAAGAAGTAACTTTTTTTATCAGGCCATTTTTTAATAATTTTATATTATCGTATAATAAACCTTTATTTCCCTTTTCAGCCACATATAACTCGATATTTTATAAATTATTCCTTATACTCCCCTGAATTATAATTCTGCCTGGCTAATAGCTATCTTACAAATAATTGAATAATACGAATGTACACTTAATTAACCCTTATAGGATAAAAAATTAAAATTTGTGGACAAACAACCGCAAATTATATGTATAAATGGCCCTTAATGTATAATTGCAGGAGAGTGCTTAATAAGAAGGATCGCCTGCAAAAGGAGGTTAAGGAAATGGATATGAATGACTGGCTTGAAGACTCGAACAATGAGAACAAGGAATTGAAGCTCGTCGCCATCGAAATGCTGGGGCTTACGGGCGATGTGAACGTGATCGAACCCCTCGCCGGGCATCTCCGCACTGGCGATGAGGAAGTAAGGGCGAGTGCCGCAGAGGCGCTCGGCATGCTCAACGACCCGCGGGCCGCCGCATTTCTGGCCGGCGCGCTGGAGGACTGCTGCCCGGACGTCAGGAAGTGCGCCGCCTGCGCACTCGGTAAGATCAAGGACCCCGGCTCCGCTCCGGCGCTCGAGAAGGCCCTGAAAGACCCGGACTTCAACGTCAGGTGGAGAGCGGCGGAAGCCCTCACCTCGATGGGCATCAAGACCTTCAAATAACGATTATCGGCACTCCTCCTAAAGTTTGGGGGGCGTAGGGCATATACAAGGACCTCGACCCATAAATACCGCCTCAAGCTGAATGTACAGCTTCGTAATGATGGGCAACAGGTTGGACGTATATGGAATGAGCGGCGTGCGAGGGAGACCGATGAGCGCGCTGTAAAAACGCATGTAGAGGAAAAAGTTTTTTGTATTGTAATTAATAAAATATAATAGCTTACAGTGGATGGGCATACGGGGGCATCGCTCATCCGGCGACTTTTGGGAGGTATACGATGAGGCCGATCAACGGTAAATACTGGACGGGGTGGCGTCCGGACTATCCTGACTTCAGGGATTATACCCTGACCACCGACAAGGTAAAGCCGATCTATAGCAAGGCGGGCGTCCTTAAGGCTGAAGAAAGCACGCTGCCAGATGCAGTAGACCTGAGAAAATGGTGCCCGCCCATCGAGGACCAGGGCCAACTGGGCTCGTGCACGGCGAACGCCGGCGTGGGCATGGTCGAATACTTCGAGCGCAAGGCGTTCGGGAAGCACATCGATGCCTCCCGGCTGTTCCTGTATAAGGCGACTCGTACGCTCATGCATGAGTCGGGCGATACCGGAGCGTATTTACGCACCACCATGGGCGCGCTGGCGCTTTTCGGGGCCCCTCCGGAAGAGTACTGGCCCTATGATGTGAAGAAGTTCGACGACGAGCCGCCTACGTTCTGTTATGCGTTCGCCCAGAACTACCAGTCACTCAAGTACGTCCGCCTGGACCCGGCCAACAAGGCGGCAAAGGACGTGCTCTCGCAGATCAAGGCCAGCCTGGCGGCGAGCCTTCCGGCAATGTTCGGCTTTACCGTGTACAGCTCCATCTCGCAGGCCGATAAGGACGGCAAGATCCCGTACCCGTCGAAGGGCGAGAGGATCGAGGGCGGTCACGCCATCATGGCGGTCGGCCACGATGACCGCATGAAAATTAAGAACGAGGCCGACGGCAAGCAGACGACCGGCGCCTTCCTGATACGGAACTCCTGGGGCACCGGGTGGGGCGATAAAGGCTATGGGTGGCTGCCATACGAGTACGTGCTCAAGGGTCTGGCCCAGGACTGGTGGACGCTCATCGACTCGAAGTGGGTCGATACCGGGGAGTTCAAGATCTAACGTTGGTCCCCGCTTTTTATTTTTGAAAAAATGCATGCCGGGTCAGGCGCTTTTAGATCGCCATATTCGTGGTAAGCCCGAGCCCTGCACCCGCCCGTGCACTTTCTTAATGCATGTTTACAGTTTTTGCACTCCCCGCCCATATCTCTTTTATGTAATGGCCGCAGAGACTTAAGGAAGCTGGCGTCGTCCCATATTTCCTCTAAAGACACATCCCTGATATTCCCCAGCGGATACTCATGTAAAAAAGGGCATGGATATACCGTGCCTCCGGCCCCAATGCTCAGCGTGTCATAGCCCACGCCGCATCCCATATATTTTGCCGGCCTCATCTCCGGCAATGAGGGCTCAAAAAGGAAAGTAAATCCGATGTCGGTGGATATAGTTATTATACCGGCAAGCTCCCGGGCCCGCGTATGTATCGTTTGATACAGGCGATAATAATCCTCGCCATCGAGCTTTAGCCCCTGATTATCAAGCCCCCTTCCGACCGGCACGAAGGGATTTATGGTAATACCATTGCAATGGAGCCTCACCGCGAGGTCGATGACGGCGTTCAGGCCGCTCAAATTCTGGCGCGTAACCGTCGTCGTGATATTAGTAGGTATACCTTTTTTTATGAGACGTTCTATCGTGCCGCAGGCTGCTTTATACGTGCCTTTTTTACCCCTGAAGCGGTCATGAGATCCGCCTATACCGTCGATGCTCACCTGTATGCTGGATAATCTCAACGACAATAATTCATCGACGGCATCATCGTCGATCAGCGTGCCGTTCGTATCGACTTTTACCATCATGTTCTTCGTCGAGATATGGCGGAGCAATTCGAGGATATCCGGGCGAAGGAACGGCTCGCCGCCCGTTATTATTAGATAAAAGACCTTCATGTCTGCCAGCCTGTCGATGAGCGCAAAAGCCTCCTGCGAATCCAGCTCGTCATTATCCTTACTGCCGGACGATGTTACACAGTGGAGGCAGCGGAGGTTGCAGGCATGGGTCACTTCCCAGAAGACCTGCCTCGGCGCCGAAAGGGCCGGTACCATTTTATTAAATTCCCGGTTCTGCCTGGCCAGGATATAGGATAGAAGCTTATGGCCGGGAGGCGAAATGGCCAGCGCCCGGGAAAGCTTATCCATTGTCTCCTGGACACAGGCTCTGGAGTCATCCTCGTCCTTCCCGGAATGCTTGATCACGGCCCTGGTTATTTGATCTATCGTATGACGGCCGTCACATAATGAAGCGATTAACGTTTCATCCTGACTTAGCTCGATCTCAATGCCCGAAAAAGAGTTAAAAAGGAGGGCTCCAGTGCCCTCCGGCCGGATCGTAACAAAAGGATAGACTAACGGCTTATTGCAGTCGACTTCTTTTTTATGTGACGCAATGCTCCCCGTCCGTCTATTTAGATTTCTTTGCCCGGCTTACCTTTTTATTAATTTTAGTCTTCGCGGCTGGACCTACAATGCTACCTTTCTTAGAGGCCGGCGAAACAGCCAGCGAGACATACCCTAAATATTTATTCAGCATATCCATCAGCGCATTATATACCAGCGGCTCAGACGTCTCAAGCTCTTTCACCTTTCGGCATAGGGCCAATGCCTCTATAACCTCATCCAGCGACTTATCGTTATCTACTAAAAAGTCAAAGATACCAACCGCAACATCTTTAGGCAAGCCTAATGCGGCACCATCCATCGGTGGGCAAGTTATACTCATACAATTTCACCAATCCTTTTATCTTATCTCAGGTTCATGGCAGGATTTCTATACACGACTCGAAGATAATTAATGGACAATAAGCGCTTGAAATTAATAAATATTCCCTATAAGATTATTTTTTCAAAATTAAACTAATTTTATCTGTCATAAATACATTTAATTACTTTATAAGCAATTATTTAATATTCCGATTACCAGCCGTTAAGGGGGTATACGCATGGCCGGACTTGACTTTGCATCCTGTATAACGTGTAAAATGCATAAGCAGCTTTTGGATATCTATAAGCCCTACGTGATAAACAGGCAGCTCATTAATATTTTCGCGAAGAGCTATGCCAAGCTTTCCAGTTACCAGAACATCACGACTATGAAAATACCCGTCGTCGTCCACGTGGTATATCAAAAAGGCCATGAAGAACAGTACATTTCGGATGACCAGATCCGGAAGCAGATCGAGATCTTGAACCGGGATTTCCACAAGCTGAACGCGGACCTGCAGTACGTGAGGAACCTCGTGCCCGACTATTTTAACCTGGCAGCAAATACTCTCATCGAGTTCCGGCTGGCGGAAAGAGACCCGGAATGCCGGTCGTCGAAGTCCGGCCTCACGGGCGTCACGAGAACGGAGACGTCCGTCGATGGATTCACGCCTCCCGATTTCTGGTCGCACGACCCGCACCACCCTCAGTTCGACCCTCATACGGATACCGTTAAGCACGCGGCCACAGGCGGCCATGACCCATGGCCGCCCGAGAGTTACCTGAACATATGGGTATGTAAGCTGAATCCCTACCCGTATACGGACGACGGCCGGACCGTGTGGTTTGAGATCTACGGCTATGGCTCATTTCCCGGGTGGCCCCGGGAATGCGATGGCATCGTGATGGATTACCGTAGTTTTGGTAACAAGCCCGGCACGGTCCGGCCCCGGACCAATGGCGGCCGGAGGCTGGTGCACGAGGTCGGCCACTGGCTCAACCTGTACCATGTCGCGGGCGACCTCCTGGACAATGATGACCCCTGTAAGGATTCCGATGCCGCGGAAAGTTTTGTGGACGATACGCCCAATCAAAAATACCAGAATAGCTATTGCCCTTTTAACGGCTTCGACCCGGCCACAAGCTGCAACGGCCAGTCCATCAATGGGAAGTGCAGATTTTTCACGAGTATCAATTGTGACCTTAATGCTGGCGACTATCGATGCCCCATCAGCCTGAAATACCGGGACCCTGAATACTGGGTCTCGTGTACCGAGTCGGCGAACGGGGCCTGCAGCGCATATCCCTACCGGTCCTGCCCCGGGGGGAGCCCGGAGACCGGGGACATGTTCATGAACTACATGGACTCCACACAGGACTGCTGTGCCGTAATGTTCACCGCCGGCCAGGCTAAGGCAATGGAGGCGACGCTGCGAGGTACGAGGGGTACCATCCTGGACTCGCTCGGCGCATATCCTCCGCCCGGCGCAGGCCCTGTCGCGGACCCCAGCATAAGCCATTCACCGGATGACATCGGGGATGAGCCGGATTCAAGGTCAAAGCTCCTGCACGTGAGCGAGGATATCTGGGTCAACGCCGGAGAATATTTTGCCGACGACGGCCGCCCGATGGTCCTGGACCATGAAAACCCCGTGCATGGGCAGTTGAATATCGTGTACGTCCGCGTTCGAAACCGCGGCTGTATGCCGACGAAGGGGGGCGTTGTCAAGCTTTACTGGGCTAAGGCATCGACGGGACTGGGCTGGCCTGCCCCGTGGGACGGATCGGTCACCTCGCCCTTGATGGGCGGCAGGATCGAGCCCGTGGACGGGAAGCCTATCGGCGTTATAGAACCGGGCCATTCCATTATCATACCTTTTAACTGGTATCCTCCGAACCCGCAGGATTACAGTGCCATGGGCGCAGACCGGACCCATTTCTGCCTGCTCGCGCGCATCGAGACGGAAACAGTTCACCCGTACGGCATGACGACGCCCGAAGGCTCGAGCCTCTGGGATAATCTGAGGAACAACAATAACATCGCAATGCGGAATATCACGATCGCCGAAAAAGTCAATGGCATATGGCACGGGCATGTGACCATTAACAAGGTATTTAAAAAACACTTGCCAAAGATACACAAAAAACCGGAGAAAATAATATTTAAAAAGAAGCCTCCGGAGTCCATCAAGCTATTTTTCATAGCGCCGGTCAACGAGCAGATCGCATTATCCGGGCTCTTTCCCGCATCCATCTTTAAATGGGGCACCGTGGGCCTTGACATCGATAAGGAAATCTTCCAGAACTGGAAGGATCATGACGGTAAAAGCGACGGCCTAACTATCGTCGACGACGGCAAATTTACCATACTGCATTCCGGCGCATGGATCGAGCTTCCGGTCGATCTCGCAATGTACTATACGATATCGTTCACATTTACTCCCCAGCCGGGCCAGGATTTACGCCATAGTGTATTAACGTTCGATATTGTCCAGAAGGAACTTGTTTCCGGGTCATATCAGACCGTCGGAGGCCAGAGGTTCGTCGTAAGGACTCCGGAGTAGTTTTTTATGAACGATGAGTTTAAGCCCCGAATCGCCAATTGTTCATTATCCATATGACGGAGGAACGGATCAAGGGCATATCCCCGAAAAAACGCATCTTCCTGAGCTACGGCCGTGACGAGCACGTATCTTTCGCCCTCCGCCTGAAAAACGACCTTATCGCCCGGAGGTACGACGTATGGTTCGACGCCGACCGCATCAAGCCCGGCGCGGACTGGGAACAGTATATCGAGGACGGGCTGGCGTGGGCCTCCGAGTCCCCGGATGGGCAGCTCATACTTCTAATGACGCCCCACTCCGTCCGCCGCCCGGACGGCTTTTGCCTTAACGAGCTGGCGAGGGCCATCCAGCTGAACATGAAGGTCATACCGGTCATGCTGTCCTGGTGCGAGCCTCCGCTGAGCATCTGCCGGATCCAGTGGCTCGACATGCAGGACTGCCTCCCTGTCGACCGGAGCCCCGGGCCGTACGAGGAGAAGCTAAAGGCTCTTCTGGAGGTGATCGAGCACGGGACGGAGAGCGTCGCAGGCGCCCAGGCAAGGCTGGCCGGCGCCCTGAAGCCGCTGTCCTTCGATTCGGAGATCAAATACAACCTTCATCGTTTCATCGGGCGCACCTGGGTCACGGAAGCCATCGAAGAATGGCTTAACGATAGTGATGCCCAGCGCGTGTTCTGGATCACCGGACGCCCCGGCGTGGGCAAGACCTCTATATCAGCGTGGCTTTGCGCCAACTGGCGGGAGGTCGCAGCGTTCCACTTCTGCCGCCACGATAACGTGCAGAAGATCGATCCACGAAGGTGCATCATGTCGCTCGCGTACCAGCTCAGCACACAGCTTCCCGAATATGAGCGGCGCCTTGCGAGGATGAGCCTGGAGGACCTCTCCGGATTGAACGCCCGCGCGCTCTTCGATAAGCTCATCGTGCAGCCCCTGTCCCGTGACTTCCCCCGGCCACGGCAGGCTATGGTCATCGTGATCGACGCGCTCGACGAGGCGACGGTCGACGGGAAGAACGACCTCGCCGGATTTATCGCGTCAGAGCTGGAGCGCACGCCGCAATGGCTCCGGCTCATCGTCACGAGCCGGCCGGAGCCGGAAGTCGCGGGGGCGCTGCAGGCGTACAGGCAGTTCGCCATCGAAACGGGCGATGTCCGGAACGAGGATGACGTAGAAGAGTTTCTTGCACGGGAGTTGGGCGAGGGCGTGCCGGCCGATACCATAAAAAAGGTCGCAGCTAAGTGTAACGGGCTTTTTATCTATGCCGAATGGGTCGTAAAAGAAATAAAATACGGGCGGCTATCGCTTGATAATATCGACGACTTCCCGAAGGGGCTCGGGGGAATTTACCTTCGGTTCTTCGAGCGCCAGTTCCCCGACATCAGGGCGTGGGAAGCCCGCATCCGGCCCGTGCTCGAGATCATGGCCGCCTCGTTCGAGCCCCTGAGCCTGCGATCGATCGCGGCAATATTCAAGTGGAACGTGCACGAAGAGCGCGAGCTCAAGCTATCCCTGGGATCGCTCTTTATCGCGAACAGTGACGGCGTCCGGCCGTTCCATGCCTCGGTCATGGAATGGCTCACGGACGAAAAGAAGGACGACCGGTATTTTGTGAGTGCCGGCGAGGGCCACAGGATACTGGGGACATATTTGCTGGAGCATTACAAAAAAGGGAAGCCTGCCTGGAACCGCCCGATGATGAAATATCTGCCCATGCACCTGTGCCTGGCCGATATGGCCTATGAGGCCGAAGAAGTCCTGAGGAACATGGATTTCGTCAGCCGCGAATGGTCGCTGGACAGGTTCAACGTCATGCGGTGGTGGGCCGTCGCCGAAGAGCACGATGGCCTGTACATGACCGATATGTTAAAGGGGATGATCGAGAACCCGCCGGGCTATGATGAAAGGCGCCTTGAGGTCGCGGCGAGTATGCTGATGAGCTCGTTCAGGGTCGCGGAATCCTGCAGGATTTACGAGCACCTGGCCGACCGGTATCGCAGTGCCGGCAGGCACGACGAGCTAAGGGAGGTCCTTAGTAAGCAGGTATCGCTCCTCGTGACGATGTCCGACCATGAGCGCGCGGTCCCCCTGCTGGAAGAGCTGGAGCGTAAGTGCCGTGAAAGCGGTGACCTGGGCTGCCTGCAGCAAGCCCTGCAGTCCCGGGCGGAATACCTCTGGACGCGCAACGAGTTCGACGAGGCCCTGTCGATACTCCGGGAGCAGGAGCGTATCTGCCGGGAGACGGACAATTACGAGGGCCTCTGCGCCTGCCTGAACGAGCAGAGCACGATCCAGCGCGTGAAGGGCAACGTCGGCGCAGGCATGGCCCTGCTGAAGGAGCAGGAGGGCATCTGCCGGAGTATCGGTAACATCGACGGGGTTAAGGAATCCCTGTCGAATCAGGGCATTGTCATGAAAGCCTTAGGCGAACTGGATGCCGCAGTCAAGCTCTTTAAAGAGGTTGAGGCCCTGTCCAGAAAAACGAACGATAAGAAGCTTTTATGTGAATCGATGATAGGCATATCGACGATAGACATATGGCGTGGAGAGTACGACAGGGCACTTGAAGCGCTTAAAAAGGCCGAGATGTTGTGCAGGGAGCTGAATTATAAATGGTACCTGTGGGACGTTCTCTATGAGCAGTCATTATGTTTACGCCAAAAGGGCGACCTCGATGCAGCCGGGCGTATCGTCGGGGAAGCTATGCAGATATGCCGTGATATCGACAATCCTTTTGGCATCCAGTTTTGCATGGGCCAGCAGGCCGCCATACTTCGCCTCCGGGGAGACCTGGACGGCGCTCTGGCAGTCCACCGGGAGCAGGAGCGTATCTGCCGGGAGATCGGCCATAAGCGTGACCTTGCCGTGTCCCTGAATAACCAGGCCATTATTTTACGTATGGGGGGCGCCGTTGACGATGCCCTTGCGCTGCATGGCGAGGCAGAGAAGGCGTTCCGGGAGATCGGCTATAAGTACGGCCTGCAGGAGTGCCTGGGCGAGAAAGCTATGGCGTTATCCGCGAAGGGCGACTTCGAGGGGGCGCTCACGGCGCTGAAGGAGCAACGGGCCTATTGTAAGGATATGGCCCTGAAGCCCGATCTTATACGGTGCCTGGAACAAATGAGCGGCGTCCTTCATGCCCTCGAAGACCGTAAAGCCCCGGTCAAAGAGCTTGAGCTCTCCGGCGCGAAAAAGGGGGCTAAATAGCTCTAATGGGGTCAGTGATTGCCGGCTTACGGATCCGGTAGATCTGGAACCCCGCCCGGGCGAGGGCCACAGGCAACCCCCGGATGACATTCCGGTCATACTCCCGGATCTCCTCGCTCAGCTTATCCCAGTGCACTAGGTAGGGGCTCGTCTTCTTTTCGATGTCCTTGGGCCCGGGCGCATATTTCCACCCCTGCCCCAGGCGCTCGTCGCACCAGCGGTCATGCTCGATGACTGCCATCTTTTCAATTTCCTCGCCGGAGAACCTGAAGTCGAGCGCTGCCGGATCGGTCAGTAGCTCGATGCCGCAGCCCATGGCGGCGAGCTTTACGAGCACGTGGTCCGCGTTGTGCCGGTTCGATTCCCTGAGGGTCTCGGGAAGCTTTTCCCATGGGACCATCGAGGGGTTCTTCTCGGGCGTGAAGCCCTGGCTCGCCTGAGACCGTACGTACTCCTCGTGGATGGCCGTCGCGATGGCCTCGCGAGTGCCTCCCATCAGGATCTCCGGCCGGGAGGCCGCCTCCAGCTGGCTGAAAAATCCCAGGCCCTGGAGGCCCTGTTCCTTTCCGATGCGGTCCACGAGCCTGGCCAGGCCTGAACTACGGTTGAGGCAGGCGATCACCGTCGTGCCGGACAGCGCCTTTCGCAGGGCTATGGCAGTCGAGAGCGTTTCACTGTCATTGTCCTGACAAACGTATACGATGCCCGGGTTTCTTTGGGAAAGCACTCCCGAGTGAACAGGCTCCATGTCGTAGGCCATAAAATCGCAGGCGCTATCAAGGAACGGATAATGCATTAATAGGTTCGATATCGTCTTCGTGGCCCTGGAGTCCACCACTATAACGCTTAATCGCCTTCCATTACGGCCTTCGTAAAGAAGCCACTCGGAGGCGACTCTGATCGCCAGGCTTTCGCCGAACTTTCCCAGGCCGACGATGGCTATGCTTGTGCAGCCTTCGCCGAAGGGCCGGTACTCCCTGACCAGTGCCCGCGCCCCATCGTCGTATGAATTGAAAAATTCGAGGCGGAGCCGGTCGCTTGCCTTGCGGTTGAACTCGTAATCGGCCTTGAGGAGATTACACAGCGCCCTATCCACGATGTGGACATAACCGGTGAGGGGCCGGCCCTCTTTTCCTTTAACGAGCTCCCGGGCGGCCAGCGCTACTGCCGCGTTCGCGCTGTCATCGTCCATGGCAGCAATGATATACTTAGCGCGATCTATGCGGGCCCGGCGGATGAGCTCCTCATCGGATGGATCGCCATTCAGGATGACAGCACCCTTATCTTTACATTTCTGGGCCATCTCCCTGCTCAGGTTCTTATCGATGACCGCGACACTGTACCCCATCCTGTAAAACTCGCTGATGAGGCCACCGCTTCTTTCCCCGAGGCCACAGATGATCACGTGGTCCGAGGTTAGCCACCTGAGGATCAGGATGTGCGCCTGCTCATAAAATAAGGCCGTCAGGACCCGGATGGCCGCATAGAGCACGATGAATATGGCCGCCCACCGGGCGATCTCCAGCTCGAGCGGCAGGGGCCCGGCCTGGAGAAAGATGCCACGGAACATCACAATAGTGAGAAAGACCCAGTCCAGGAATGGCCGGGGCTGGTTTATCGTGTTATAATAATCGCCAAAGCCTATCACGCCCATGGCGAATGCGGCAACACCGATGGCGATCATCACGGGGATCTCAAATTCTCTCCAGAAAGGCTTAACCCGGCTACGCCAGAACACCCGTAATTTATTATCCCTCGTGACCATGCTACCCCCGCCAGAGGCTTGTAGAATAAATAATTAATAGCCAGTGAATTGATAAACCTTGCTACGGCGCATGTTTCAACAATTGTCGTGCCCTGATCACTTCGGCTACGCTCCACGCCTGGGAAATGCACCCGTTGGGCTCGTGTGGCGCGTCGCCATCGAATATTTCCGATATCGTTCCCAGGCCCGCGTCGTGCGTATGCAGCAGTAAAGGCTCCAGCAGAGGCCTTAGCTTTTCTTTGGGTTCGCTCACCTTCAGGGCCCCTTCGATGTAGAAGCCCATGAGCCATGGCCATACACATCCGTTATGGTATGACGGGTCGCCAGAATATCGGCCAATGTAACGGCTATCCATGGGCGACAACGTTCTCAATCCATAAGGTGTGAGCAGCTCTTTTCTAATTACTCTCATCGCCCGTTTTGCTTTTTCCCCATCAATGGCGCCAAGGGCGATGGCGATGGCCTGGTTCGGCCTGACCGAATCGTCGTACGGGTCTATAACATCATAGAGGCACCCCTTTTTCTCGTTCCAGAACCTGTCCATCTCACGCCGTGCTGCAACTGGCTTAACGGGCGCCATAAGTCCCATACCTTCAGCGATCTCAAGGGCGTTGACCCAGAGGGCGTTCACCTCTACGGCCTTGCCTTTTCTGCCCGTGTACCGGGTGTCCATCCACGTCGTCTCGGGGGCGGTCGAGATCAATGAGCCATCCAGCGTAGCCGCTTCGCTCTCAGGGTATCCGTTCATTATACTCTCGACATAGCCATTTGCTTCACGATAAAAGGCCGTGTCATTTCGCTTCTCGAAATATTTGCCCAGCGCATAGATGAACCACAGGGGTGCATCGCTTGAATTATAGCCACCCGGTATCCTGTTCGGTATCAGGCCGTTCTTGATGTGCCTCGCAAAATGCCGGAAGACGCGCTTCGCCTCCTCGAACCTGCCCCTTTCGAGCAGCAGCCCGGGCACGCTGACGAATGTGTCCCGGCCCCACGGCTCGGCGAACCAGTGGTACCCGGCGTATATCGTATCGTCGACCAGGAAGCTGTCCGCCGCGAGCTCAAGGGCGTCGGCAGGATCGATAGGCGTCATCCTGTTTATCGGCGCCTTCCGGACGCCATCGACAGCAGCACATATGGAAACCGAGGCATCTTTCACCCGGCCTTCGAAGTACCCTGGCGACCAGAGGTCCTCGACGTGGTCATATCCCCTCTCCGAGTCACGCTCATAGAAAACGTTATAATAAGTCTGCGGGTCCTCTTTGAACCGCAGGCCGGAGCGTATTGAAAGCTTCCCCGAGCTGAAGCCGTTCACCGTGCAAGCCGCATTTAGCTCGACATTCCGCTTCGTTTCGTGATAGCCACGGTCAGTGATGAGCGGCCTGATGTGCAGGTTCGTTTCTCCTTCGACATCGTAGCGTATCGTAAGCTCTCCATCGAACTCGATGGTCTTTTTTATCGAGGCCCCGTCGACCATGTAATAGAATATTGGCGGGTAAAGCTCGAAACCATATAAGGAACTAAGCCCCTCGTCCTGAAGGGCACCTGAGTACCGGTGAACGGAAAATCGCTCGCCATTTGCCTCTTCTTCAAGGCAGGATATATACACTCGCCGCCCGGCCACAAAGAGACCATGGTACTTACGGGTATTGCCTGCGAGCGACGACGAGCAGTAGGCGTCCCCGGCGGTTAAAAGAAACTCCTTGCGCCGGGCGAACGCATGATCGTGCAGGTCGGCGCCGAAAGTGATCATGACGG
Source organism: Methanocella paludicola SANAE (assembly GCF_000011005.1). Taxonomy (NCBI): domain Archaea; kingdom Methanobacteriati; phylum Methanobacteriota; class Methanomicrobia; order Methanocellales; family Methanocellaceae; genus Methanocella; species Methanocella paludicola. Next base: position 2,335,319 of record NC_013665.1, on the reverse strand, counting down.
GGGCGGCACCTTACAGACGCTATCGTAGAGCGCCTGCTGCTTCTTTTTAAACAGCTCGATGGCCTCCTCATAGACGCGCAGCGTGCTGCTCGCCGCCGTGTCCCAGGTAAAGCTCTCGAGGACCCGCCGCCGGGCGTTAATGCCCATGCTCTTCCTCAGCTCGGGGTCCTTTAGCAGCATGATGGTGAACTTCGCCACGTCTCCCGGATCATGAGGGTTGATGTGGAAGCCGCAGATGTTGGGGCCGAACGGTATGACCTGCTCCCTGAAACCGGACGTACCGGCCGCGCCCACGATGACCGGCTTGCCCATGGACATGGCCTCCAGGCTCACGATGCCGAAGGGCTCGTACTTCGAGGGGAATATGGCGACATCGCATGCGGCATAATACTTGAGGCGTTCCTCTTCGGGGACATAGCTAAAGTTGAACAGGACGTTCTTTTCTAGGTTATTCGAGGTGACGATCTGCTTGAGCATATCTTCCTGCTCGCCCTTGCCAACGATGACCAGCTTAGCATCGGGCACGGCCTTGACGATCTCCTTCATGGCCATTGTGAGCGTGTCCGCCCCCTTCACCCAGGTGAGCCTGCCGACGAAGAATATCATGGGCGAGTCGCCGACGCCGATCTTCTCCCGGAACGCCTTGAGCTCCTTCGGGGAATACAGGTCCGGGCGGTACTTGTTAGCGTCCACGCCATTGTATACGACCCGTATCTTCTGCTCAGGATAGCCGAGCTTGACCAGCTCGTCACGCATGGCATAGCTTACCGTGATGATGAGGTCGGCCTTCTGCGCGGCCAGGCGCTCGATATCCTTGACGGCGGCCGAGCCGCTGCCTGTACGGCCCTGCTCGGTCGAGTGGTAGTGGACGACAAGAGGCAGGCCAAGGTTGCTTTTTGAGACGATGCCCGCGATAAAGGCCAGCCAGTCGTGGGACACCAGGATATCGAAGCTCTGCTTTTCGACCGCCACCAGGCTGTTCACCAGCTTGGAGGCCGACAGCATGTTATAAAGCAGCGTTTCCGTGAAGAACCGCTGGCCGCCGGCGTCCCAGCGCTGCACGTCGCCGGGGCTGACCACTGAGAGCACGTCTGACAGGTTCATCAGCTTCGGGCGGTGCACCTTCACGCCGTTCCACTCGTCATGGGTGGGGTCGTTGCCCGTATTTCTCGAGAACACGGTGACCTCGTTCCCGGTCCTCATGTACTCCTTCGTGATCTCCATCGCGTACGTGCCAAGCCCGCCCCTGAAAAAGGGCGGGAACTCATCAACAAAATATGCAAGCTTCACTGTAACACCTTTTTATATATGTCGAGCATTTTCCGGGCGCTCACATCCCACCTGAACATGCGGTCGATCTTCTTCCAGCCGTTCCATCCGTAGCCGGCCACTCCGTTGCCCCCGTTCAATATATAATTAATGCCCCAGGCGATCGACTCCGGGTTCTGGTGTACCTTTACGCCGTTAACGAAATTATCGATGTTCTCGGCCAGCCCTCCGACGTCGCAGGCCACCACCGGGCGCTTCGCGCTCCACGCCTCCAGTAAAACTAAGCCGAAGGGCTCGTTCCTGCTGGGTATGACGATCACGTCGCTCGCGTGGAGGAGCCTCACGTACTCGGAATCAGGTATGTAGCCTAAAAACCTTACCGGCAGGCCCATGCGCCGGGCCTGCTCCTCGAGCTGGTGCTTCATGCTGCCCTCCCCGGCCATGATGAACTGGGCGCCCCACTTATTGGCGACCACCATGGGCATGGCGTCGACGAGCATGTCAGGGCCCTTCTGGTACTCCATCCGCCCGATGAAAAAGACCAGCGGCGCCAGCGGGTGGATGCCGTAGGACTTCTTGACCTCGCCCGCGTCGATCATGGCGTCGTAGACCTCCGGGAATATGCCGTTATTCACCACGCCGATCTTATCGCCGGGCACCTTGTAGAGCCACATGACCTCGTTCTTGAGCGTTTGCGATACGGCCGTGCAGCGCTTCGCTATGAGTCCCCCGTACCACTCCTTTCCGGCGATCTCCCTGGACTCCCACCAGTCGCCGAAGCGGCCGCCTATGCGCCCGAACTCCGTCGAGTGGTACGTGAACACGGTGTTCCTGTCCTTGAGCTGGTGCATCGCCTCCACGACGTGCCAGTCGTGGAAGTGTAAAATGTCGAACGGCGGCGAGTCATACTCGCGGAAGCGTTCCACCATCCGGTCGCTCATGTTCTTACAATAATCCACGATGTTATTCGCCGAAGGCCAACAATAGTGATAATTTACGCCCTTGATCTCCTTCTCCTCGATGCGCCCCCGGGTGAAGAAATGCACCTCGTGCTCTTTAGCAAGCGTCTCCGCAAGGTAGGTCGCACCAGGCGACAGGCCGCCGATCTTCTCGGAGTAAATGGACTCCCAGCAAAAGAACGCTATCTTAAGCTTTTCCACAGCGCATCCCTCTTCTTCGCGGCGACTTCGGCCAGCTCCAGCCTGTTCTTACAGGCATCCATCTGGCCGGCCAGAGCCTCGTCTCCCAGCACATCCTGCACCCACCTCGATAGGTCCTTATTCCTCAGGTGGTGCTCCACGGAGTCTTTAGGCACGTAATTCAGCAGGTCACACAGGTCGTCCAGGCTATAGGCCGTGAACCCAGTGTAAGCGCTCGACGTGTAAAACTGGAACGCCTCCTCCGGCGGCACGGTCCGCAGCTCCATCGCAGCAGCCTTCTTTTTCATCTTTTGCGCCGCAAGGCGCTCGTAGTCGGACACGATCCGCATGTAGTTGGCGAAAGAATCGTAGGGCTTGCAGGCATCCGGGCTGAAGTAGTTGTGCACGTCGGCACAGGAGCCGAACTTCGAGGCCATGTAGTAGAAATGATCGCTCGTCTGCAGGTAGCGCCACATTTTCTTGTCCTTCGCGTAGGCGCGGGCCCTCTGGATGGCCTTGAGGGCCGTGTGCTGGATGGTGTTGCCCAGCCAGGCAGAGGCGTCCTTCTCCACGTCCGCCCAGGAGATGGTCTCCTCTACGCTCAGCTCGTCCCTGGCCGGTATCTCCGCAGCCTGCGAGGGCGTGATGAACTCGATGCCCCGGTCCATGCACTCCTTCGGCAGCCAGCGTAAGAATTCTAAGATGCCCGAGTCCGACCAGTGGTGCTCGCCGAAGGTCTCGTAGTCCACGAAGACGTTGACATAATCGCCGGGCGACGCCGCAGCCCAGGAGGCGAACTTATCGGCCATAAGCGGGTACTGGTCCCACTCCCTATTATTAAAACGGAACGCCACGTCGTCGGATAGCTGGTAGTTCCGCATGAGGAGCTTGATCCCGTTGCACGAGTACACGTAGTCCGGGCTCCGCCACCCCAGGACACGCTCCACGCCCTCAGTATAGATGGCCTTGAAGCCCAGCTTTTTCGCCGACCGGGCGATGTGATCGTTAAATATGAACTCGGTGTTCTCCATGACCTTCGGCGTGGCGCCGAACGTCGACTTTAGCATCTTCTTATGGAGCCTGACCTGCTCCTCGAACTCGCCCAGGTCGAAAAGGCTTGCGACGCTATGGAAATATGTCTGGGCGATCATCTCGGCATTTTTATGCGCCGCCGCCTGCCTGAAGAGGTCCAGCGCGTCGGGCCTCCACTTCTCGAGCTGCTCGGCCAGCGTCCCCGATATGCTGAAGGCGCACTTGAACCCCTTATCGAGGTTCTCGAGGATGGCGCTCGTGGCCGGGATATAGCACTTATCCGCCACTCTCTCCAGTATCTCCCGGTTCAGCGGGCTGAAATATGCGCTTTCCAGGCTATCGGTACCATTGCTGCTGCTAAAATCCGGGTTGAGCCGGAAGGGCTGGTGGACTTCAAATCCTATGCATAATCTGCTCATCGGTGCCGCCTCCGGGGGCGATTAAAATTTTGATATCCCCGGTCTGGGAGTTTTAATTTATATATTTAATATTGGGTAAAGGGTGTTAATATATTATTTTACTCGCTCTTTGAGCGGAAGAACGGCATATGATTGGATGATAAATAATAAAAATAATTTTTATAAAAGACGTTATGCCGCCCTGGGCTTTGGCTTGCTACCCTTATCCGGATTCTTTTTCTCGGCCATCTATTCTCACCTCTCCGGGCGCCTGGCCCATAATCATTAATTTAGCTATCGATTTAAATATCTTATCTTGAACATCGCATCAGACCTTTCGCCTTATACCTTTCCTCTTAATGGCAACGTACAGGACGAGGGCCCCGGCAGCCGAAAGCAGGGCCGAGGTAAAATAGGGCAGGTCCACGTTGATGTCGAAGCCAAAGCCGCTGAGCGGCGGCCCCACGATCCGCCCCATGGCCCCATAGGAGCCCAGCACACCGAGCACGGCCCCCTGGTGTTCCTCGTCCGTCGCCTTCGAGGCGAGCGAGTTCAGGCAGGGGGTGGCCAGGCCCACGCCGATGGCGATCAGGCTGGACGAGAGCATGATGGTCAGCAGCTCCCAGGACACGTTGATGAGCAGGAAACCGGCCGCCGAGACGGCCATGCCGGCCAGCACCGTCCTGGCTTCGCCTATGCGCGCGATCAATACGCCAACAAGCACGCCCTGGCACAGCACGCCCACGACGCCCATCACCGTGAACAGCACGGCCATGGCCGTAGGCCCGGTAAGCGTGATGCTCCCGTTCAGAAGGGGCATCTGCGACGGGGCGTCATAGAGGCTGAAGCGCCCGCCCATGTAGTAGGCGAAAATGGTCTGGAAGCCCGACATCAGGAAGGCCACCAGGAGCATCATGACGAACAGGATCCCCGTACTTGAGCGTAGCGGCGCCAGCAGCGAGACCTTTTCCCACCTTACGGGGTGGTGTACGTCCACGGCCCGGGACTCCTCCAGGGCGAAGTAGCCGATGATGCCGAAGATGAAGGCGGCGACGGCCGTCACAAAGAACGGCACGGTGAGGCCCCAGACGGAGAGGATGCCCGAGATGGACGGCCCGAAGATCATCCCCAGGCCGGATGCGGCGCCCAGGAGCCCCATGACCTTGCCCCTCTCGCTATGCTCCGTGACGTCGGCGATGTACGCCAGCGAAGCCGGGTACATGCCCCCGGCCAGCGCTCCTCCCAGCATGCGGGCGGCGAACAGCATCCAGAGCTGCGTGGCAAAGCCATAAATGATAAAAGATATGCCATAGCCGAAAAGGCCTATTAAAAATATGGGCTTGCGCCCGATGCGGTCCGACATCTCCCCCCAGAAAGGCGTGACGATGAGCTGCATGACCGAGTACGACGCCATCAGCAAGCCCAGCTCCAGGGCCGACGCGCCCATCTTTTGCGTATAGTAGGGCAGGATGGGCATGATGATGCTGAAGCCCAGCGTGAGGAAGAACATGCCGAATACCAGGATCGCTATCTGACGCGTCTTGCCTTTCATGTAATGAGTAGATAGCGGGCATTGGAAATAAAAATGTTGAGCACCGCCCACGGACAGGAAATATTTGTCGGCATAGAATAAGTATATTAGGCCGCAGTCCCATGCTTTTACCAAATAAGCTCTTATTGGGGGAGCATAATGAAGAATGAGACTAAGATACTTGTGGGAGCAATTATCGTTATATTGCTTTTGTTGGTGGGCGCCTATGCGCTGAGCGGCTCGAGCCCTCAGCCTTCGGCCACGCCGACCGTATTGCCCGTTACCGTTACGCCGACTGTTACGCCCGTTCCGTCTGTATCAGTGACGCCGAGTGTTGAGCCGACTGTGACCGCTACTGCTACTGCGACGCCTGTGCCGTCCGTAACGCCTACTCCGACGCCGGAGAGCGGTGTGAAGCAGACTGAGTTCGGCTACTGGATAACGTATCCGCCGCTGGGCCCGCAGAACTGGTCCGAGTATAAGTCTCTGCCGTCAGATTCCTCGCAGGACAACATCGTGTTCTTCAACCCGACATCGGCCGTGTACCCGATCAACATCCAGCCTGCGGCCATGAGGAAAGATGGCGATACCGCCGTATACCGCCAGGGCGGCGACATAAACCAGACGGTCGTGGTCAAGATACACGCGAGCATGAGCGATAACGTAGGCTTCCAAACCAACCTGAATTCCATCCCCGAGTATACCTTCTCCATGTACACTTTAGACACGGAGAACATGACCGGCCCCGACGAGAACGGCGATTATCTGCTAACGCTGGGCCCCGGAGTGAGTCATCAGGACCTTTTCTTGCACATCTATCACCAATACTGGTACGACAGCGTGGACGCCATGCCGTATATGCCTACGCCGGGTTGGGTCAAGCTGACCATAACTGACGTGGTGGAAGGCAACTATGGCATCGGCTCGCAGAAGGAATTTAACCTATCGCTCGAAGCTTTGCCCGAGATCTGGTTCGGGAACTCCACGACGATTGCCAGTGACGGATACCTCAACCGTGAAGAATCAGGCATTGATTTTAGCGGTGATATCGACCACATCGCTGAAAACGATAGTTACGTCGATGTGTTCATACCGATCATCCGGGAAACAGATAAAGGTACTTTAACCCCATACCTATATTGGAATGGGGGAATTAGCGACGTAATGGTCACTTCGCCCTCGTTCATCGCAGGGCAAAAAGATGGCCTCGTTAAGGTATCGATACCGTCCGAATACGTAACGGGCGGCGACAATTACCAGCTGACCATTTACATCGGCTATAACGAGGGATATATTCCTGGCTGGCCGAGCGCATACGGGCTTCATATCAACTACTCTGAGGCCAATTAGCACCATCAGCCTGATCAATAAAATAATACAAAATTAAAATAAGAAGGAGACCTGATCGCCTCCTTCATCCTTTTATTTAATGCGTACTCGAGGCCATCTGGTAATAGACTTCCTCGTACGGCTGCACGACCACAAAGCCCGTGCCCTTGAACTCCATCTGGAAAGTCTCGCCGCTGCTCCGGCCCATGAGCGTCTTGAAGGTGATGTCCGTCTTCAGCTCGGGATAGAGCGAGCCCGACCAGGCAACGGTCGCATTGGGGTCGGTGTACACCGGGCTGTCCGGCGTGACCATGAGCGTGAGGGGCTTGTAATACGTAGTGATGGCTGCCATGCCCGTGCCTTCCAGCTTGATGTTGAACAGGCCTCCGGCCATCATGCTCGTCATGCGGCGCATGAGCTTGATCTCGTAGCCAAGGCCTTGCTCGAACGCCAGTATGTCATTGCCGTTCACGTAGATCGACTGGTTCTGTAAATTAAGTATCGAGATGCGCTTGCCCTCGTCCGACAGGTAGAGCTTGCCGTTGCCCACGGCCTTCATCAGGTGGGCGCCCTCGCCCGTCACGGCCTTTTTGAGGAACGTCCCCAGGCCGTGCTCCATCATGCCCTCCCGCTCGAACTTGATGCCGCCGCGGTAGGCGACCATCGAGCCCAGCTTGGACCAGACCATGCCGTTCAGGTTAACTTCCAGCGTATAATCGTTCTCCAGCTCGAAGAGGCCTTCGCCCCTGTCCTTCTGAGCCGTTTCCGAAACGAAATCTCCTACTGAATATTTCGCCATATTTACCCCGCCTCAATTACACGGCCTCCCAAATAACCCTTTCTATGGCGGAGGTCGACCGACCTGCTTATATACCAGCATTCCGATGTATGCTTACGGTATCGAGGATGGGCGCAAAAAAAGATACGCAGATCGTGGAGTTCATCGTTATTCTCGGCGTGGTGAACGGCTTCCTTTATTCTTTAAAATTTAATCCCGTTAACGCCTTCTTCAACGAGGTCACCTCGAGCGTTTCCGCCCTTATCGCCGCCCTGGCCCCGGGCTTTTCCGGCTTTTTATTATTAATTTTGCAGCTCCTGCCCGCCATTGTGCTCATCGTGAGCGTGGTCTATATCTATCGGCTGGGTAAGGCCACGGCCATCACGGCGGTCGCTTTTGGGTTCGGGTGCGGGTACTTTTTGCTGTCCGACGTGTTCATCAGCCTGCTGTGCCTGGTCGTAGGATTGCTGCTCGGGCTGTACAGCGTGAAGTCGGACCGGCTGCCGATCAAAAAGCGATAATAAAAAAAACACTTCTATTGTTTTCAGATAATTCTTTGTTCAATCCTTTACACGTTATGCCGTCGTGGAGTGTTCCTAACCACAGGGACGCAGAGCGCACCGAGTTTCACAGAGTTTTTCTTTTATAATTTGAGCCACAGAGAACTCAGAGCCCGGTTTATTGGCTTACCCGGGACACAGAGTTAATCGAGGCACGGTTGACCAATAAACAATTTAGCAGGTTTATCCTCGCCAGTGCCTCTAAGCACTCCGTGCCTCAGGTTAGTTATAAACCCGTCCCCTGTGCCCTCTGAGCCTCCATCTATAAGAAAACTCTGTGAACTCTGCGCTCTCCGTGCCCCTGTGGTTGGACCACTCCGAGACGGCTTAATGTATAAAGGCGAGGATCAGTATCAACTAAAACAATTTTCAATCAAAAACTCGCAAGAACTACAAATAAAAAAAGGAAAAGCAGAGCCGGCTAGCGGCCCCTGATATCGATGTCACCGTTAACGATGGAGGTCTCGATATAGATGCCCTCGGTGTAGTTGGCCGTCTTGCCGACCAGCGCCACACGGCTCTTCTCCGTAATGACCAGCGGCAGGTCCGTGCTGATGCCGCCGTTCACCAGGTGAGCGTTCAGCGACAGGGGCGCGTCCTTCGGGACCGTGACGGTGACGGCGCTGTTGACGCTGTTCAGGAACATGTCCCCCTTCAGGACCGACGTCCGGACGTCGATATCGCCGTTGACCGTGACCATGGTGGCATTCGTGGCGTTCGCCTTCGAGCTTATCACGCCGTTCACGGTGGCCATGTTAACCTTGCTACAGTCCAGCTCGCCCAGGCGGACCTCCCCATTAACAGTTACGAGGCTCGCGTCGTACATCTTGCTTTTCGGCAATGTGATCGTTATGTCCGAGCCATACTTCGAGCTGGCCATCCTGGGCTCCTTCGTGTCCTTGATCTGGACCTTCAGGGTCTTGACGCCGTTCTCGTCCTTCTGGGTGAACTCGACCCTGTAGCGCTCGAAGTCCTTCTCGGTGCCGCGCGCGTTAACATTGATGGCGTAAGCGTCGCTGTCGCCTTCCCGGACGTCGACGAAGCCGTTGATATTGGCGACCTCGATGTTGACGCGGTCGAAGCCCGACAGCGAGCCGTTATAGTCGTACGACTTTTGTAGTATGGGGCCCTCGTTCGTGACCGGTCCCTGTGTAACGAACAGGCAGAGGAATGCCGCCCCGCCGAAAGCGAGCAGGATCAGGACGATGACCAGCAGCGCTCCCACGGTTATGAGTAAGAATTTATCCAGTTTCATACCTAACCCTCATAGAGCTTTTAGCGCTCACTGTAATAAAAGTATTTAGGTTTTTCTATGTCATGCAACGATCAGGCCCTGTGGGGCCGTGCCACCGCCCGGTAGATCGTCTTCGCGGCGTAAGGCAGCAAAAATGACAGCGCCATGGCCGCCAGGATGCCGAGCATGCCTTTACTCCTCAGCCTCCTCTGGGGCCCGCGGGCGAACATCTCCAGAACGGCGACGATCAGGCTCAGCCCCAGGCTTCCCCTGAGCAGGCCCATTACGATGTGAAAAAGCCCTTTTTTATCCATCCATACCACGAGCAAATATTCACAAAGAATAATGAATATGTTTTCCACAATTAATGGTGCGGATGTGCCGCGATGGACGTGGTTACGCTAATCGAGGACTGCGGCGAGCCCTATTCGAAGATGCTCGGCATCGACCTGAAAGGGGGTGACCCTGCCTACGTGAAGTGGCTGTTAGCGTCCATCCTCTACGCGAAGCCCATCCGCGAGGAATCGGCAACGAAGACCTACAAGGCGTTCGAGTCGGCGGGGCTCGTGGACGCGAAGTCAATAGCGGGCGCCGGGTGGGACAGGCTTGTCGAAGTGCTGGATAAAGGTGGCTACGCGCGCTATGACTACAGCACTGCCGACCGGCTCCTGGATATTTTCGGCAGGCTCCAGAGCGAATACGGTGGCAGCCTCCGGCGCCTTTACGATGCATCGAAGGACAGCGATGACCTGGGGCGGCGCATCATGGGGCTCGGCAAGGGCATCGGTCCGGTCACAGTCTCTGTCTTTTTGCGGGACATGCAGCGCGTGTGGCCTAAAGCCAGGCCCGCGCTTACTCCCCGGGTCAAGAAAGCGGCAGATGCGCTGGGCATCCGGGATGCCAGGGCTTACGCGGTGGAGCACGGCCTCGACATCGTGGAGCTCGAGACCGCCCTGCACAGGTATTCCCGAAAGGGAAAAGCAAAAATGCCTATATGCCTCAGGCCGCAAGGAGACTGACCGGCCGCAGCATCGCTTTATTGCAGTGCTGCCCGCCGCTAAAGCCGGACAAGTAAATATATTTATCGAATCGATATATTTAAAGGAACACTGCGATGCCGAAAATAGCCACCATAGGGGACGTCAACGTAGACCTTATAGCGAGAATAGACCGCATGCCCGAGCTGGGCAAGCAGGTCATAACCAGGGACTTCCAGACGCATGGGGGAGGCTGTTCTGCTAATTTTTCGCTCTCCTGCGCCCGGCTGGGGATGGAGACACAGCTCTTCGGCAAGGTCGGGGACGACGTGTTCGGCACTTACGTGCTGGTGGAGCTGGAGGACAACCACGTCGACACGAAGAACGTCATGCTCACCGACAATAAGACGGGCGTCACCGTGGCCATGGTGCAGGGCATCGAGCGGTCGTTCATCACGTTCCGCGGCGAGAACGCGACGTATAGCCTGAACGACATCGACGTCTCGAAGATACGGGCGGACATCGCCCACCTGCCGTCCTACTTTTTGCTCGACGGGCTGAGGAACGACTACGCGAAGCTTATTGACGTATTGCACGCGGCGAAGGTGCAGGTGTCGTTCGACACTGGATGGGACCCCCGCGGGTTCATGAGAGAGACGGTCGACCCGCTCTTCGATATACTGCCCCGGGTCGACGTGTTCCTGCCTAACATCGATGAGGCGCGCAGCATCCTGGGGCTGGACACGAGGATCGGGCCCGAGAGGGCCGCCGAGATCCTGCTGGACATGGGCGTGAAAGTCGTAGCCATCAAGATGGGCAAGGACGGGTGCTGGGTGGCGACGAAGGAGAGCATCGAGTACGTGCCCGCCTTCAGCGTGAAAGTGGTCGACACGACGGGCGCCGGCGACAACTTCAACGCCGGGTTCATCAGCTCCTACATCAGCGGCAAGCCACTGAACGAGTGCGCCATCGTCGGCAGCGCCACGGCGGCGCTGAAGATCGGCGGCGTAGGATGGTCGACATACCCGACGCGCAAACAGGTCAATACATTTTTAGCGGAGCGAGGCTATACGGGCCTTTAATGAAGATCTTTGACGTGTCCGTCGACCTCTATAACGGGATGCCTGCCTTTCCGGGCGACCCGCCCATCGATATCAAGCGCGTGCTGAGCATGCCGCAGGACTCGTTCAACGTGTCGCTGATGTGTACCGGCACGCACATAGGCACGCATGTCGACCCGCCCATCCATTTCGTGGCCGGCGGTTACACCGTGGATAAGATCCCGCTCGACCACTTATACGGCCCTGCTGTGGTAGTCGGCCTGCCCGGCATTGATGCCGTCAGCGCGAGGGACCTGCAGGGCGCGGACTCGGATATCATTTTATTGAAGACGAAAAATTCGGCCCTCTGGGACAGCGGAAAGTTCCACGAGGACTACGTGTATTTGGACGAGAGCGCGGCGCGCTGGCTCGTCGACCATAAAGTAAAGACCATCGGCATCGACTACCTCTCCATCGGCAAATTCGAGGGCGGCGAGGCCGTGCATAAGATACTCCTGGGCGCCGGCGTCACGGTCATCGAAGGCCTGGACCTCAGGAAGGTTGAGCCTGGCAAGTACACGCTGGCATGCCTGCCGCTAAAAATAAAGGACGGGGACGGTGCCCCCGCCAGAGCGTTCCTGATAAAGGATTAAGCTTTAGTCTTGATGTCGACCACGGTGATGTCGAAGACCAGCGTCTTCCCGGCCATCGGGGGGTTATAGTCGAGCGTCGCCGTCTTATTGTTCAGGTCGGGCGTGATCGTGTAGAGGCCGGCCGTGTTGATCTTGCTCAGGGGCACGACAAGCGCCGTATTATTGGCCGGGCCCAGGCCCACGACGTAAACGTATTCGTCGTTAAACACCATCGTCTGGTTAACGAACTGGCTAAAGTTCGTATTATTACCCTCGATCGTCTCGAGCTGCGTGGTCAGGACCTTCGAGGCGTTATAATCTCCGTAGGCTTTATCGGGCGTAAGCGTGACGTTCGTTTTTGTCTGGTTCAGGCTCATGCCCTTTACGGCCTCGTCGAACCCGGATATTGTCGTATTTGAGCCGACAACGAAGGAGAACGGAGCGTATGGGTTAGCAGGATTGTATATGTTATTTGCCTTCGCGACGCTCGAGTTCGTCGTCTCGAGCACTTTGCCGTTAACGTCCCTGAGCGTGTAATCGACCGAGACCGTATCGCCCGCTTTAACTACCTTTTCGGAGGACGTGCACCCCATAACGAGCGCCGAAAGGATAAGGGCTATGAATACTACCTTCACTTTTCCATCCATAAGGATCACTTAGCTATGCTGTTCTACTGTATGCTGTGATATTTAAATAAATATATGCTGGTCTATCAGCGGCTACTTGGTAGAAGTTATCTTGATAATATCGTTATCCTGGAGCTCGTACTTGTCGCCCAGCCTCATCTTTGTGCGGGCGTTGATGCCGAACAGGAACGACTCGCCGATCTGCGTGTGCACCCGGAAGGCCAGGTCCCGGGCCGTAGAGCCCTTCTTAATTAAGAAAGCGTCGGGGAGCACGTTGCCGCTCTTATCGGTGAACTTGCTCTCGTCCTCCACCGGGTAGGCCACGATGTAGCCCAGAAGGCCGAACACGACCTCGTTGAGGCATTTCTGGATGCCCGTGCCGTCGTTCTTCTTGAGGAACTCCCTCATTTTCTCCAGGGCCCCCTTCTGCGCGGGGTTAAGCTTCTCGGGGTTCTTTATGGTGAAGTCCTTATCGCCCGGGAGGTACTGGATGAACCCGTGGCTTGCAGCGTTCCGTAAGGCGAGCTCGATGCCGGCGCTGCACGCGATGACCCTGTAGCCGTCCTTCTCCAGGCCTTTGAGCTTCTCAAGGTTCTGGGGCGGGGCGATGTCGGCCTTGTTGGCCGCTATGACCAGGGGTTTGCTGATCTTTCTAAGGAGATCGGAGAGCTCGATCATCTCCGGCTCCGTCCAGTTCACGATGTGCTTGTCCACAAGGCCCGTCTCGAGCAATGCCTGCTTGGCCATTACGTTATCGATGCCCAGCCCGGCGAACTGCTCGGCGATGACGTCCTCGATCTTCTCGCCCGATGCGGACGCCTTACGGGAGAGCTTGACCCAGTTCTTGTGGAGGATGCCGAACATCCACATGGTGATCTCGGTCTCGAGGAATTTGATGTCGTCCAGCGGGTCGTGCGTGCCTACCGGCACGACGTTCCCCTCGATGTCCGTGCCTCCGCTGGCGTCGATGACGTGGATGATGGCCTGCGCCTGTCGCATATCGTCCAGGAAAGCGTTGCCGAGGCCCTTACCCTTGTGCGCCTCGGGCACCAGCCCGGCCACGTCGAGCAGCTCTACTGCGATGAAGCGCTCGCCGTCCGAGCACTTCGGGCAGGTCAGGTGTAATTCCTTGCAGGGGCACTTTGCCCTGACATAAGAGACGCCCAGGTTGGGCTTGATGGTCGTAAAGGGATAATTCGCTATCTCGACGTCCGCGAGCGTAGCGGCCTTGAAGAAGGTGGATTTGCCGCAGTTCGGCTTCCCGGCCAGCGCTATGAGTATGGACATGGTAAACACAACTTCTATTTTTGTAGATACTATGGCCGGTACCAGTATTTAATTTATGGTTCATCGCTTGCTCATTCTATGAGCCGGAACCTGAATTGCTTTGCCCTGCACACCGGGCAGTTCTCGGGCGGTTTTTCCTCCATGACGAGCCCGCAAATGTCGCAGACGTAGAGCTCACCGATCTCCGGGTCTTCGGCTGCGTGCTCCAGCGCATCGAGCGCTCGTCGTACCATGTCCGAGTGCGCTTTTTCCACCTGCGCCAACCACTCGAAGCTCTGGGCGGCGTGCATCTCTCCCTGGGACCGGGCGCCGGCGGCCAGGGGCTGGTAATATTCCTCGCTCTCCTCCTTCTCGCTCTCGAACGCTTTAGTCAGGTTATCGACGGTGCGATTCAGAATGAACGGCGCTGAAAAATTTACACAATATTCGCCAAGCAGCTCCTTTGTCTGACGGTAGTGGGATGATGCGTGAACCTTCTCGGAAAATGCGAGGGCGCGAAAAAGCCGGGCGATGTTGGGGAAATTCTCAAAAGCTGCCTGATCAGAAAAAAGCAGATAGCGCATGTGCGCAGCGCACTCGGCGCCGAAGGCGTTCCTCATGCTTTGAGCCGTGGCCCTTTTCATATCTCGGCCACCGGCGCCAGCGGCTTACTATCGGCCACCCCGATGCGCATCATCGTGCTGAACAGGTCATTGGCCTTCTTGAGGTGCTTCCTGGCCGCGGAAGCGGGCTTATCTTTCTTACGCTCGTCATAGATGCGGATGGCCTCGTTGTAGGCGGCGATGGCGCCGTCGCACGCGCTGATGGCGCTCTCGTAGCGCTTCTCGCGGAAGTGGATCTCCGCCATGTTCGCATGGGTCTGCCCGATGCAGGTCTTCAGGAACGCGTAGCGCTCTGGCATAGCCTTTGGGTCGAGGGCTTTTGCGGACGAGGAGTACGCGTTAAGGGCACTCGCGGCGTGCTGCAGGGACAGGTCGAACATCCGGGACTTGAGGTAGACCTCGCTGACGATGGTGTGGGCGAAGCCCATGTTCGAGGAAGCCTCCATATAGTCCTCCGGGGAGCGCTTTTCGAAGAACTTCAGGACGTCGGGGTATAGCGCCAGGGCGCTGCGGGCCGCCTGGATGGCATCGTCATAGCGCCGGCTGCGGCAGTACTCATCCGCCAGGAAGGTGTAGGCTCCGGCCGCCCTGCCCCGGTACAGGGCCGAGTCCCATGGATATATCTTGGCATCGAGGAGCCTGCCCGCGTCCTCGAAGGCCTGCGCCGCGCTTTTATAGGCCTTCACCGGGTTCTTCGCTTTCGCCAGCGCCAGGTAAGCCCGGCCCATCTCGCCCTTGATACAGGCGTGGTCGAGCGGGCTGGCCTCGGCGGTCCGGGCCGTAAGCGCCTCGAATAGCGCCATGAGGGCCTTATTCGCGTACTCCTCGGAATCGCCGGCCTCGGCGAGCCTGCGATAAACGCCTCCGGAGATGTAGAGCACGCCGTCGTACTCCTCGGTGACGAACATGCGGGTGGCGGACGCCTTCTCGGCCATCGCCGCGGCCAGCTCAAGTGCCTCTCCGCGTCCCGTGCGGTCGTACACAGAGGTATACGTCTCCATCATCTTCGTCTCGAGCCGGTTCAGCGTCCGCTCGTCCAGGTCTATGCAGCACGCGTTAAAGGCGCCTCCCAGCGACCTGAACGCCAGCGAGGCCGTGCCGTCGTGGGGAGAGGAAACGGCAACGTCCGCCAGCGTGTCCAGGGCACGGTAGACGACCTCGTGCCTCCCGTGCTTCGCTCCCGCGGCCGCCGTCTCGCCGATGAGGGATACCATGGACGCGGCAAGGGCAATGCTCCGGGCGCTTTTCGCCGGCTCCAGCGCGGGCGCTTTTATCTCTTCGAGCGCACGGACAACGGCCTCGCCGTCGCCCCTCTGGCAAAGCCTGTCGATCATCGCCATAAGGCCAAGGCCCGAGTTCCCTCTAAATACCGGCCTCTGCAATGCGGCAGGCCCGGCCGGGCCCTCCCGCTCCATGAACTGGCCCCGTATCTCTTCCAGGTAGCGGGACAGGATGCGGTCAGGCCTGGCGTGCTCGAGCATCTCGGTGCAGCACAATGCAAGGCCGGCGATGCCCATGGCGGACAGCCCCAGCGCCAGCTCGGCCTCGAAGCCTGCGAAATATTCTGGCTTGAACGCGAGATCGCTGGCGATGTAAATGATCGGCAGTGCCATCATGGCGCCGAAGAGGGCAGACCTGCCCGGGCTCAGGAGGCCTCGGTGCTTGCCATAGCGGGCAGAGTAAAAGTACCCGAGAAGGGCCGTGGTGAGCAGCGCAAAGCCGAGGACGACCACGTCGCAGAGCAGCAGCGTATTGAGAAGGGCGCCCCTCTCGTCCGCGGTCAGGATGATGCGTGACAGGTAGGCTTCGCCGACGATGAACACGCCGGCGACCGCCAGCAGCGCTAGCGCGGCCGCCGCGGCCGTGCTTATTTCAGGCTCCGCCTTTTTCGGCGCCTGAGCCTTAGATACCTGCCCGTTAGGGCGAATGAGGGCGGCCGGTAGAAGCTTCACACATAAATAAATAATATTAAATATATTTAATATTTGCCATATAAATTATGATTTATTGAACGTCAGGCCCGTATACGTATGGACATAAAGGGGCCGTCCCTCTCGAACCCGAGCTTCTTATAATACGGCCTGGCGCCGATGCCGCTCATGACCGCCAGCTTCCCGTAGCCCGCATCTCTCGCCATGTCCGTCGCCTTGCTCAATAGCTCAACGCCATAGCCCCTATGCTGCCAGTTTTCGTTGCTCTGGCCTATGGGCACCATCCTGCCGTAGACGTGCAACTCCCTGACCAGCGCGGCGTTCTCAAGCTCCGGGCGATGGGGCCTCGAGGGGAACCGGAGCCTGGTGAAGCCGACGAGCGCGTCGATGTTCGGCTCCTCGAATGATATGAAGTGTTCGGCGCCTCCGCAGGCCTCGTATTTTACCACGTCGAGCCTCACCGAGCCCGGGTCTCCTTTCAGGCCCTTCATGGCCTTGTGCCCGATCTCCCGGCACCGGATGCAGCGGCATTCCTTTCCCTCGCTGCGGAGGATATCCCCGGCGAGTTGCCTCACGTTGCTCTTGACGACGCCGGCGGCAATGTGCTTTACCGGGATGTCCCGCTGGATCCGCTGGAGCCGCACCCACTTCGGCAGGCGCTCCTTCATCCTGGCCAGCAGCAGGGCCGCTTCTTCGCTCGAATAGGGCGTATACTCGCCCCGCTCCCACATGTCGTATAGCCTCGTGCCTCTGGTGACGAGCGTGGGGTAGATCTTCAGGTAATCGGGGCAAAAGCGCGGGTCGCTGAACACCGCCTCGAACATGCGCAGGTCCCTGTCGAAGCCCGAGCCCGGCAGCCCGGGCATCATGTGGAACCCGACCTTGATGGCCGAGTCCCGGAGCGCCCGGTTCGCCTCTTCGCTGTCGGCCACCGTGTGGCCGCGCTCGATGCGCTTTAAGATGAAATCGTACGTGCTCTGCACGCCTAATTCGACCTTCGTCACGCCCATGTCCAGCATGCGGTCGATGTGCGCCGTGCGGCACCAGTCGGGCCGGGTCTCGAACGTCATCGCGACGTCCCTGACCGCAGCTTCCTCGTTCGCCGCCTGGGCGTCCTCCAGGTATTTAGTATGAACAGGGTCGACGCCAAAGTCGTTCATCGCGTCCAGGCAGCGCTTCACGAACCACTGCTGGTAGTCCAGCGGCCGGGCCGTGATGGTGCCGCCCATGACGATCAGCTCGGCCTTGTCCAGCTCGTGGCCTATTTGCCGTAGCTGGCTCAGGCGGGCGGTGACCTGGCGGTACGGGTCGTAGTTCTCCTGGATGGCCCGCAGCGCCGCCGGCTCTGCGCCCGTGTAGCTCTGGGGCGAGTTGAACACCGAGTCCACGCCGCCCGGGCACGGTACGCACTTGCCGTGCGGGCACTTGTGCGGGGAGGTCATGACCGCCACGACGGCCACGCCCGACATCGTCCGCACAGGGCGCTTCTGGAGTATCCCGAGCACGGCATCATAGTCCTCGCCGGCCTCCCTTAGTATGTCGGAGTTGCGAGGCAGGCTGGACAGGCCATGGGCTATGCTCACCATCTTCTTGGCCTTATTTAGCTCGGCCTGGGTGGATACGTCCCCCGAAACAATAAGCGAGACCAGCTCCCGGCAGGCAGCACTCACTTTATCCATGTCGCTGCAACTTATGCCCGTCGATGTATTCAATTTTTTCCATGGTGGCCGGACGGCAAAGGATATATGAATTAATTGATAAACAGTGTCTAAGTTATCGAATAAATCTGTAAAGGATAAGGATGACCCGCATCTTAATTAAATTGGCCGTAATGTCGCTCGTGCTGCTCTGTGCCCTCTCATTAGCGGCACCCACGCTGGCGCAGTCGACCGTCGTCAAGGTCGAACTGTTCCCGAACGGCGACGCCCGGTGGACGACCGAGAAAGTGTTCTCGCTGGATACGCAGGAAGACATCATCGAATGGGACGCGATCGCAGCACAGGGCAGGGATAAGTACCTTGCCGAGTTCGAGGCCCGGATGAAGGACTACGTGGCGAGGATCAGCGGAACGATCGGCAGGGCCATGGCCGTTAACGACGTCGAAGTGTCGGTCGAGAAAAATCAGCCCTACGCCATGCTGGATAACACCTCCCGCTCTTACGGCGTCATCCGCTACGAGTTCACCTGGACCGGCTTCGCAATGACCGGCGGCGATTCCCTGGAAGTCGGGGACTCTTTCGTCGACGGCTTCTTATTGAGCGAGGGCGACTCCATCTCCTTTACGCTGCCCTCCGGCTACGAGATCGACAGCATTTCGCCGGACCAGTACGATTATAAGAAATCTTACCAGCCTCAGGTCAAATGGTCTGTGGACGTGACCAATGACACGGTGTCGGACGTCATGCTATTCCAGTCTGGCGAACCATCCATCATCATGCAAAAGACGGCATCCGCGGCGTTCGCCATCGAGTGGTGGATGCTGATCCCCGCCATGGCCGTTTCGGCCGCCCTCGGCTTCGGGGCCGCATACCTTTTCATGAATCGCAGGCCCCGGCCCGTGGAGGCGCCCCCCGTGCCCGATCTGATCATGCCCGACGCTGGCACTGCGGAGCCCGAGGTGCTTCCGGTGCCGGACGAGGGCCGATTCCTGTCCGACGAGGAGCGCATCGTCAGGTACCTTGAAGAGGCGGGCGGCCAGATGTTCCAGTCGGACCTCGTGAGGAAGACCGACTTTTCGAAGTCCAAGCTGAGCATGGTGCTCTCGGACCTCAAGGAGAAGGGCACGATCATCAAGATCAAAAAGGGTAAGGAGAATTTAATACGCTTGAACAGGCCTCCCGCGGAAGGGCCCAAAGAATGAGGCTCTGGCATAATTTTTTAAGCAATGAGGCCTGCTTTGTATACGGGATAACATGAGCAGTGGAACTAAAAGCGGCTGTGGAGAGCCGATATTGCTCGTAAGTGAAAGCTACCACAGCGCGGATATGTACTATGCATCGGGATTCCTGGCCCCGGACCGGTTCGTCTATCTCTGCCAGGACGATAAGAAATACCTCTTTGTCAGCCAGATGGAGTTCGAGAGGGCGAAGAAAGAGGCAAAGGTCAAGAACGTTCATTCGATGGAAGAATACGATTACATGGGCCGGCTGAGGGCCCTCCGTGACCCCGAACTGGCGCTGGTCGACACGCTGGCCGCCATTTTCGCGTCCTTAAAGATCAAAAAGGCGAGAGTTCCGGTCGATTTTCCGTTATTGACGGCCGACCTGCTGAGGGCTAAGAGCATCGAGGTCATCCCGGCGCCCCGGCTGTTCGACGAGGCCCGCTCGGTCAAGGCGCCCGACGAGATCGAGAAGATCAAGAAGGCGCAGGCCGTGAACGAGATGGCCATGGAACACGCCATAAGCATCATCGAGGCCTCGAAGCCCGTGAACGGCGTGCTACATTACGAGGGCAAGCCCCTTACCTCGGAGTTCCTGCAAAGCGAGGTCGACCTCGTGTTCGTCAGGAACGGTTACGATACCACGGACAGCATCGTGGCGGCAGGGCCGGGATCAGCTGACCCGCACTTTTCCGGGGCAGGGCCCATAAAAGAGAATGAGCCAATCGTCATCGATATTTACCCGTACGGCAAGAAGGGCCGCTACTGGGCGGACATGACGAGGACGGTCGTCAAGGGCAGGCCCTCGCCCGAGGTACAAAAAATGTACGACGCGGTCCTGGGAGCGCAGAACGTGGCGCTGAACGCGATCAAAGCCGGCGTCACGGGCAAGCAGGTCCACGACATGGTCTGCGACTACTTCGAGAAGCTCGGCTACGGCACGACAAGGACGGGCGCGGCCGAGGGATTCATCCACTCGACGGGCCACGGCGTGGGGATCAACATCCACGAGTACCCGTCCATCGGCGACGCGGGCCTCGAGCCCCTGAAGCCGGGGCAGGTCGTCACCGTCGAGCCGGGCCTGTACATCAAGGGCATCGGCGGAGTACGCATCGAGGACATGGTCGTGGTCACGGATAAGGGCAACATCAACCTGACAAAGGCGCCCAAGAAGCTGGTGGTCTGAATGGATCCGGAGATACTGGAGAAATACCGTAAGGCCGGCGTGATCCTGAAAGAAGTGAGGGAGAACGCCGTGTCGAAGGTAAAGAAGGGGGCTAAGTTACTGGACGTGGCGAACGCCATCGAGGCGGAGATCGTGGAGAAGGGCGGCAAGCCGGCCTTTCCCGTGAACATCTCCATCAACCAGGAGGCCGCGCATGACACGCCGGGCCTCGACGACGTGCGGGAGTTCGGCGACGATATGGTCAAGGTGGACATCGGCGTCCACATCGACGGCTACATCGCCGACACGGCGGTCACCGTCGACCTTTCGGGCAACCCGGACCTCGTCAAGGCGTCCAGGTCGGCCCTCGAGCAGGCCATCAAGATCGTCAAGCCGGGCGTGAACACCAGCGAGATCGGGGCCGTCATCGAGGAGACCATCGAGGGCTTCGGTTTCAAGCCGGTATACAATCTTACGGGCCACGGCCTGGAGCGATACGTCCAGCACTCGGAGCCGGCCATTCCGAACAAGCGCATCGGGCAGGGCGTGACGCTGGAGGCCGGCCAGGTCATCGCTATCGAGCCTTTCGCCACGAACGGCATCGGCATCGTGGTCGAGGGCCCGTTCATCGAGATCTTCAGCCTCCTGAAGGTGAAGCCGGTGCGCATGCCTCATGAAAGGGAGCTGCTCAAGCAGATACTGGAGTACAACGGCCTGCCATTCGCACGGCGCTGGCTCACCGGTAAGTTCGTCGACAGGTCGCTGACGTCGCTGATGAGGCAGGGCATCGTCCACGGCTACCCGGTGCTCGTGGAGCACCAGCACGGCCTGGTCTCCCAGGCGGAGCATACGATGATCATCACCGAGGACGGCTGCGAGCTGACGACTTGAACGTCCTATGACGTTTCGAACGTCATCGTTATATCTGTTCGCCGATATTTGATTTACCTATGAATAGGCGCGCCATCCTCCTGAGTATCCTGCTGTCTGCTTTTGTAGCATTAGCGATGGCCTCCTCGGGATGCACGAACCCGCTCGTGCCCGCCCCGTCGGTGACCGTGACGGCGCCCTATGTGCCTCCCTCGCCCACTCCCACGCCTGTCGCTACCGTGACGCCCACACCTTCGTCGACGACCTGGAACGGGGAGATGGTAAAGCTTTTCGGGAACGTGACCGTCATCGGGGGGGAGCACGTCTACGGCACGATCAAGGTCAGCTACATGGACAAGAACTACTGGGACGAGTACCCGACGGTACGGTATGATACGTATGACGATGGCGGGGCGTACTCCCTCGAGGTCAAGGCGAACGTGCCCTTCAGGGTGACGCTCGGATACACGTATGTTGATAAGCTGTCCGTTGGCCTGAACACAAAGCTTCTCGATGAGATATTTGTCCTGAAGAACGATACGCGGCGCGATTTCACAATTATGGCCTCGAATGCCACCCAGGTGAAGTAAGCTGTACGCGTAAAAGTTGCCATACTTTTTTTAGAGTTACCCCGGAATCTTTACCGGGGGATAAAAACGTACGCGAAAACTACATTGAAAACGCTTCTAGTCGTAGCCGTGCTGGCCATGTTCCTGGCCGCAATGGCGCCCGCCGCATATTCTGACCACCACTGGAAGGACTCGGGCCGGGGCGGATGGCACCATAAGTACATGGGCAAGATGATCAAGCGGGTCGATATACCGATCACCGTTACGGGAACTTCGGATAGCTCCACTACGTTCACCATGCAGGGCATGGCCGTCGAAGGCAGAAAGGGTAAAGTCATGGTCATCACCCTTGACAAGCCGCTGACCGGGAAATATAACATGACGAGCGACATGGCCTATGTTTCCATGGGCGATATGGCCATGGACCAGATGGGCATGGGAGGCATGAACATCCGCGTGGATAACGCGAGCAACTCCACGTTGCCCGTCTCGGGAGCGTCCGCCGTCCTCGGCCTGAGCGATATCCGGGTTGAATACAAGGGCAGGGACTACACGATCGCTAGTTTCGGGAAGATGTCCGTATACCTGCCCGACGGCACAGTCAGGTCATACGATCTGGAGAAGCCTGTAAAAGTGATCAAGTCTAAGGAGCGTAAGACCGTGGTCTGGGACGCCTATCCTGGCTTTACTAAGGCCCTGGGCGATGCGCTAAAGGGTGGTGCCACGTTCCCGGCTGACGCCGCGCCGCTGAAGCTGGCGGACTATGAGGCTTCCGTGATGAGTAGCACGCCTATGACGGTGAGCGATACTAAGTCCGAGGCCGCCGCAAAGCCTTCTACATAGGGGCGGTCCTCTTTACTTTTTTATAGCTTTTAACTTATCCATAATGACAAGTATCTTAACCCTCCATGCCTTTTTAGATATGGTTACAATGAAGATGCTCATCGACGGCGAATGGACGGACGCGGCATCCGGCGAAACGTACGAGGTGCACAACCCGGCGGACGGCAAGCTCCTGGACACTGCGCCCCTCGGCAACGCGGAGGACGTAAAGCGTGCGGCGGACTCAGCGCATTCGGCACTTAAAAAATGGTCCACAGTGTCAGCACGCGACCGGGGCAAAATACTGTTCAAGGCCGCGCAGCACGTCAGGGACCAGCAGAACACGCTGGCCACCACGCTCACCATGGAGCAGGGCAAGCCGTTCAAGGAGGCGAGGGACGAGATACAGGGCTTCGCCAGCATCCTGGAGTATTACGCGGGCATATCCGCCGCGCTGGAGGACGGCCTCATACCGCTGGCCCACGGCAAGTACGGGGCCATGCTGCGGCGGCCCATCGGCGTCTGCGGGGCCATCATACCGTGGAACGTGCCCGCCATCATCATGGGATGGAAGGTCGGGCCGGCGCTCATCACGGGCAACACGCTCGTCCTGAAGCCGGCGACGACGACGCCGCTGACGAACCTCTCGCTCGCATATGCCATGTACGAGGCGGGACTCCCGAAGGGCGTACTCAACATCGTCACCGGCCCGGGCGGAAGCGTCGGGGACGAGATCGTCCGCAACCCGATCATAAGAAAGCTCTCGTTCACCGGCTCCGTCGAGACGGGAAAGCGCGTGCTCCAGGCCGCTTCGGCATCCATGAAGCGGGTCACGCTGGAGCTGGGCGGCAGCGACCCGATGATCGTCTGCGACGACGTGGACATGAAGAAGGCCGTCAATGGGGCCGTCCACGGGCGTTTCTACAACTGCGGCCAGACCTGCACGGCGGCCAAGCGGCTGTTCGTGTTCGAGTCCATCGCCGATGAGTTCATAGGGCAGCTCAAGGCCAGGGTGGAGCGCCTCAAGGTGGGTAACGGAATGGACGAGGGGACGGAGATGGGTCCCATGAATAACCATGCTCAATGGGAGCAGATCAAAACGCTCGTAGACGAGGTACGTGAGAAGAACGAAGGCAAGGTTATCACAGGCGGTAGTGTGCCTGAAGGAGAGCAGTACAAAAACGGTTTCTTCTATTTGCCCACCCTTGTCAGCGACGTGGCGCCCGATTCCCGCCTGGTCAGGGAAGAGGTCTTCGGGCCGGTCCTGCCCATCGTCGTCGTGAAGGACCTCGACGAGGCCATAGAGCGGGCCAACGACACGAAGTACGGCCTTGGCTCCTCGATATGGACGAACGACATGGAACGGGCCAGGACCGCGTGCGAGCGCCTGGAGTCCGGCATAACCTGGATCAACCAGCACGTCAAGCTGCCCCCGGAGATGCCCTTCGGCGGCGTCAAGGCGAGCGGCATCGGCCGCGAGAACGGGATGGAGACGATCGACGCATACTATGAGCTGAAAAGCATTATGTTTTAAAAAAGTTATACTCCCGCTGTTTGAATTATCTACGCTCTCTTTCCCGTTACGCCGTCTCGGAGTGGTCCAACCACAGGGGCACCGAGCGCACGGGAGTTCACGGAGCTTTTTTTAATAATTTGAGGCACGGAGGCCACGGAGCCCGGTTTATTGGCTTATCCGGGGCACAGAGTTTAAAGAGGCGCGGTTAATTAATAAACAATTTATGAGTAATTTCTAATAAACATAAACTGGAAGTGGTTTATCGTCAACTATGCCTCTTTCAACTCTGTGCCCCAGGCTAGTTATAAACCCGTCTCCGTGGCCTCTGTGACCTCCCTTTTTAAAAAATCTCTGTGTAACCCTCTGCCCTCCGTGCCCCTGTGGTTGGACCACTCCGAGACGGCATAAGACGAAGCGAGAAGTAGTATAAGCGAAATTATATTCCGGGGCTATTTAACTGGAAAGTTATTCTAAAAACACGCATGAACAAAAAATAGTGGGCGAAAAAATCGCCCTTCTACGCCATCTTCCTTCGGGACATGTCCACGCGGTTGCCGCTGTTGTCCCAGGCCTCGAACCCGCCGTTCAGCACGCAGACGTTCTTAAAGCCCATGTCCAGGAGCTTTTTCGCCGCATCGCCGGCGAGCCTGTCCGCCATAGGGGACGGCGTTGCCTGCCCCGGCCCATAGACACAGATGTCCAGGCTCTTATCGAAATTCTTAGCCAGCGACATGATCTCCCCGTCGAAGACGTCACAGGCTCCAGGAATATGCCCCTTATCGAAGGCCTCCATCTCCCGGGCATCGACCAGCATGAACGTCCTGTCTTTCTGCTTCAGCCGGTCTTTCAGGTCATTTACGCTCATTGTCCTTATCTGTTGCTCGTACACTCCAACCACCCCTTTTTATTACTCCCTTTTTTTGCTATTTTTTTAGCCTCAATAGCCCATCTATCCATGATATTAAAATGATGAGCACTCCCATTGGCATCATAACGGGACAATGGCGATAATATAATCTAAAAAGATACTATGCCTCTTCGAGAAAATCATATCCGTAGTGCCTCGCACGCCTTATCGAAACGCATCCGGTGGTGACTCCGTTCTGCCCCCCCACGCCGTTTTACAGATACACGGGCCATGCCACCGGGTGATAATGTGGCAAAGCACGGGAAAAAGGGTGAGATGACGGTCAGGGAAGCCGGGCAAGGCCCTTCAGGACTTCAGCTATGACCGCATTCGACACCATTTTTCCACCTTTTTAGCTGACGGGTATGATATTCTCAGTAGCTTCCTTCGTCATGGGCAGGGTGATCTCCAGAACGCCGTTATTGTACCTCGCGCTGGCCCCGGACCGGTCCACAGGCGCCGGTAGCGTGATCGAGCGGTAATACCCGGTATAGCCCCGCTCATGCCGTATGAACCCTTCCTCCCTTTTCTCCATTTCCGTCCTCTTCTGGGCGCTTATCTCCAGGATGTTGCCATTCCTGACGTTGATCTTGATGTCGCTCTTGTCGACCCCGGGCATGTCTGCCGTAACGATTACGTCGTTACCGTGCTCCTGCACGTCGACGTTCGGCACTTCGCTGTTCCGCTGCCAGCCGGGCCGCCGCCCCTGGCCCTCCCCGAACATCCGGTTCATCCTGTCCTCGATCCTTCTCAGTTCCTCCTGTATATCCCACGTGAATTCTGCCATGATAATCCCCCATCATAAAATACCGGCATATACGTTCGAAGTTTTTCCGTAGATTTCACGGCCTAAAAACAGGGAGTCTCCGGGGAGCACTATCTATTTGAGCCTTCGGCGATTATGTGAAAAAGGCTATATATTAATGTATGAAGTTAGTGTGGGCGAGGATTTAGCATGAGATCGTTACCGTCCGGGCTTTGCATCATATCGCTGACCATTTTCATCCTGGTGTCGGCATCCGTTCCGGGGACTACGGCGTCCTCCCAGTATACTCCAATGCCGCCGGGCGACTTCGAGCTGTACAGGTCCGATCATTTCGACATCTACTACGACTCGACCAGGATCACTGACCTGAGTACCGTCATTGTCGCCGCGAATAACGCTTACGCTAACGTCACTGCTTTCTACGGGGATTTCGAGTACCGTAACCGGATCATCCTGGCGGCGAGCCACAGCCAGTACACCAGCATCCTTTACAATTACCTGACGAACGATAATATAACGGATAACAACGTGGCGGACAGCTGGGGCGACGCGGAGAGCGGCACCATCGTCATCGAGTCCCCCGAACAGCTTTCCAATTTTGAGGCAGTCCTGACCCACCAGTTCTCCCACATCGCCATGCGCACGGAGCTAATCAGCAACAAGTACGACATGCCCCGGTGGTTCTCCGAAGGGCTCGCCATTTACATATCGGGCGACATCTCCGATCGGGGGAAGTCGATGGTCGAGGACGCGTGCCGCGAGGGCAAGATGATGACGGTCGCCCAGGTGGAAACGGTCCTGAGCGGGACGGGCGACTCGGCCGGCCAGAGCGAGTCTGAAATGGCATACGCCCAGTCGGGCATGCTCATGCAGTATATCGTCGATAAGTATGGCGAGGACAACGTCCGGTACATCATGCAGGACTACGCGACCACCGGCGACCTGGAGAAGGCCTTCACGAAGCGCCTCGGCTATTCGCCCGAGGGCATCAACGCCGACTGGCAGGTGAACCTGAAGGGCGAGCTGAGCGCCCGGGACGGCGCCGTGACGTCCGAGCGCGTTTACGGCTACGTGAAAGACGCCAGCGGCCTGCCCCTCGGGAACGAGACCCTCGTCTTCACGTGCATGAGGAACGACTCGGCCGTACTGGGTAAGCCGTATACGGCAAAGACGAACACCTCTGGCTATTATTCGGTGAACCTCACTTACGGGCTGTTCACAGTATACCTGGACCACGAGGGATACGTGACGGTGAACAATACGCTCACGATCGACAAGGGCCAGCTCAGGTTCTATAACATTATCCTGACGAAGTCCGAACCCCCGGCGACCCAGAATATGCTGTCCGGATCCGGGATGGCTGACGATACTGTCGTATACGCGGTGCTCGGCATTGTTAATGTGCTAGCCGTTCTGCTGATAGTGCTCATATTCTGGCGGACACGTAAATAATATGCCGACAGCGTCCTCCTTTTTTGTGCAGCCAAAAAAGTTTAAATAGTATGTACGGCCAATAGGAGTCCGCATTAATACGTTTTTAATGTCAGACGCAGGGGTTGCCAAGTCAGGTCAAAGGCGCAGGATTCAGGGTCCTGTCGTGTAGGCGTTCGTGGGTTCGAATCCCATCCCCTGCACTTTCTATAATATGGTGTTTTTCTTCTTCGCGGGTCGACGCCTTGCCTGTTGGCAAGGCTACTCGGCGTTCCGGGTGCTTCGATGTCGGGGCCGGGCTTGCACCCCGCTTCGCATGGCCCTTCGGGCATGCTTCGCTCGCAAGCCCTAAGCAGCGTTTTATCCTTCGGAAAAAACGCTCATTACCCCGCCATCTTCGCATCGGCCTGATGGCCGACTGATGCCCGGAACGCCTCGACGACCGCGTATATCCTTTGTAAAACGCTCTTCTCATACTGTGCGCAATTTTTAATATACTGCAAGTACTTAAACCATTTACGATGCAGAGAAGACCGCTAATAGAATTAAATGAGATACTGGATAATTAATTTAAAAATATATCCTAGTTCTTGATTCTATCGCGGCTTCTTTTAGGGCTTTTAGAATATTCTCTAGTAACTTTTAGAGTGTGCTCTCCCGGATAGCATGCGATAGGACCTCGACCATGAAACCAAGGAGTGTAACATGACTAGCTACTATAGAGAAGAAGAAAATATCTGGAACGGTATAGGACGCGCTCTGAAAAGCGTGCGATCGCATGACTACGACTACGAGAAGAATGACAGAAACAAGGGCAGTCTTTTAGCGGAGCCCATGGGTGATCACGTATGAAAGATAATTGTCGTAGGTACACTAAGAGGGCTCCAATTCCCGGCGAATCTCCGGGCGTCGAGGACGTCACCTATAAGAGGATGGTCAAAGACGTATTCGATAGCCTCGAGTTTGACATCAGGAAAAGGATTCTGCTGGCTGATACTTTCGATACTCCAGACAAGTTTCAGGACATGATATGTCACATATGCTGTAACAATGATCTGTGGGAGCCTTTCGAGGGAATATATGACCGTGACGATATGAGGTTCATAGAAAAATGCCTGCATAGCAACCACGAACGGGAAAAGGAACTGATAGAGAGGGCTATGCTAATGGCCTCGTTATACATGGCACTGGTCGTACTCTTGAAACTGAAAGTCAATAAAAAGCGTAGATACGAATTGTGAGTAACCAACTGAAATAATACTTTTTTGGGCGAGCCACCGGGCGTATGCCGTGAGTTTAAGATGTCGGCATACGCCCGCCCTGCTTAAGAAGGAAAAAAACTCTTTTATTAACTTAATTATGGATGGAACAATTTGTTCTTAATGTAATTAAAAAAATACGAACTTATCGATTATAAGGTTTATTATACTTAATTTATCGATTTATCATCGAAATATTTATCTTATAGAGGAACAATAATTCATTACTGGACAAGCAATTGTCCATTAAACGTACGCTCAGGCACGGGCCAAATCTGGGGCGGACTATACAATATGTGTAAAATAGATCGCAAAACGGGGGGTTGAGCGGTCTAGTGGGGGCACACGGTCGCTCAACCGTCAAAAAGTGGCCCCTGCCTGGCGTCAGCGTCACCGACAAAGTCACTGTCATCTCCCATGTTCTCCTCCTTTTTATTTTTTTAGTAAGGTTAAATATGTGAAAGGCGAATTTTCTCTTGAGGCGAGTTAGTGGGCGATGTTCTAAGGCCGTTGAACGAGATGACGGCCTCCGAGGTGCTGGGGGAAGAGGGGATGTTTACGAACTTTATACGGGCGCTGGAGCTTTCGGGCGTGGGGGACATGCTCGAAAAGAAGGGGCCGTATACCATCTTTGCGCCTACCGACGAGGTCTTTAACGAATATACGATGGGCGGGCTGGCGGGCTCGGCGAAGCTGGAAGACCTGCTCTGGCACTTCATCGTCCCGGGGAAATATACATATGAGGATCTGCATCGCCTCCACTTGCTCAAGACCGTGGGCGGGTATTTGCTCAGGATCGAGGCCCACGACGGCATCCGGGTCAACGGGGCGGACATAGCCAAACCGGATATACCCTACAACAAGGGCGTCATCCACGAGATAACTAAAGCGGAGGGGCCGTAAATTTATCTACCTGGCGGTCATAACTTAAGCACATGAAGTTCAACGATATCGTGAAGCTCGTCGCCGCCCTCGCAGCGAGCTTTCTGGCGGCGCTCATAGGCTCGGTCTTCACCATACCGAGCATCACGACCTGGTACGCCTCATTGAACAAGCCCTTCTTCACGCCTCCCGACTGGCTCTTCGGCCCCGCCTGGACGATACTTTATTTGCTCATGGCCATCGCGCTATTCCTCGTCTGGAGGCTGCCGCAGAGCAAGCAGAGGGATTCCGCCATAGCCGTATACGCGGCCCAGCTAATTATGAACGTGCTCTGGTCAGTCGGATTCTTCGGGTTCCACAACATTCTGCTCGGCGTCGCGCTTATCCTGCTGTTGCTCGCCCTGATCGTGCTCACGACGTACGAGTTCTATGGTCTCTCGAAGCCGGCGGCATACGCCATGGTGCCCTACATCCTGTGGGTCTCCTTCGCCACCTGCCTCAACGTGGCCGTATTCTTATTAAACCCGTAAGACAGAGTATATCCGATGGCGTATTTCAACGAGCCGATGGAAACGATGGGGCGCGCCGGGCTCAACGCCCTCATCGAGGACCGCATCCAGTATACCGTAAGGTATGCGGAGGAGAACTCCCCGTTCTACAGCCAGTGGTTCAGGGAGAACGGTATCGATGTCGCCTCTATCCGCACCCACGAGGACCTCGCGAGGCTGCCCATCATCTCGGGCCAGACGATCCGGGAGAGCCAGCCTCCGGTGACGGAGAACTTCCGGTTCAGGAGCGTGGGCTGGCCGGACGTGTTCACCATCCACGAGACCAGCGGCACCAGCGGCACGCCGAAGTCGTTCTTTTTAACGTATCAGGACTGGCAGCGATATGCGGAGAAGTACGCGCGCTTCTTCGTGGCCCAGGGCTTCGGCATGGGCGACCGTCTCATTGTCTGCGCGTCCTACGGCATGAACGTGGGCGCCAACACCATGACCCTGGCGGCCCACCGGATGGGCATGACCATCGTGCCCTTCGGAAAATGCAGCTTCCCCCTGCGGACCATCAAGGGATATAAGCCTACGGGCATCCTGGGGAGCGTTTTTAAGCTCTTGAGGCTGGCCAGGCGCATGAAGGCAGAGGGCATGGAGCCCCGGGATTCGGGCGTAAAAAGGCTCGTGTCAGGCGGCGAGAGCTTCGCGAAGGAATCGCGGGAGTACGTCGAGGAGATCTGGGGCTGTAAAGTGTTCAACACCTACGGGAGCACCGAGGGCACGATGTGCGGCGAATGCGCGGAGCAGAACGGCCTCCATGTGCCCGAGGACATGGTGCACCTGGACGTGTACGACCCGACCTTGATGAAGTTCGTCCCGGACGGGGAGTGCGGCCGGATGGTGCTGACGACGCTGCTGCCGGTGGGCGGGAAGTGCGGCACGCTGCTCATCAACTACGATACCGAGGACACGACCGTGGTCATGTCGAGGGAAAAGTGCGCATGCGGCCGGACGCACATGCGTATCTTCTATCCTCAGCGCGAGTCGGAGACTGTCTGGGTGGCCGGTAACCCGTTCAACCGGGTGGACGTGGAGTCGGGCGTCTTCCAGCGGGATAACATGGAGTACCTTACGGGCGAGTACGAGGCCTTCATCGATAGATCGGGCGGATCGACCATCATGAAGCTCAACCTTGAGTGCTTCGATCCGGACAGGCCGGGGCGACGGCCGGTGGAAGAGCGCTTCACCGAGGCCTTTTTAAAGTATAAGCCGGGGCTGGCCAGGGCCTTCGAGGAAGATAAGTTCAGGCTGTCCTTCGATTTCCTGCCGCCGGGTAAACTGGAATTCTACGCGAAGAAGGGCAGGCCGAAGCGTCTAGTGGATAGGCGATGACGCGGCCCGCTATTATTTTTATATATATGCCAATTCGTTTTGCTTTTCAATAGCTATCTTTTAAAATCTCTAATGGCCTAAAGATACTTATGAGTGGGGGATATAGCGTATTTTTAAAGACAGCGACCACTATTTTCGTCTTAACGGGCCTGCTCCTTACGTTGTTCATTGGCCAGTATTCTATCAGGTCGGAAGCTCGAGCAGATTTTTGTGCACTATCCAACAGGAGCACCAGGAATTATCTCCCGCAAGGAGCTAATAACAATGGCAGCGCCATCGAAAAGATCGTCCACTATCCGGGCATTCGCGGCGTGGGGAACACCGGCATAGGCAATGGGAGCCTGAGGACGCTGGTCTCCGATGTCAACTTAGACCCGTCCAGCTTCATGCTGCCTAAAACTTATTCAGCCGCTAACGTCAATATGAGTGGCACGAGCCCCTCGATCGTCATCGGCGAGCCGCAAAAGGACATTTTCAACGAGTTCCCGATCCAGCCGGGGACGATATACGGTAAAGTGATGGGCCTCAGGTTACCGGGAGGCAATACGATGAACATGGGCATCAGGTCTTTCGGCTATGGGTATTATGACCCAAAGATCGTCGGTGAGAAGATCGCCGCCGTGTCAAAGCTGCTGGAAAGCATAAAAAATAATTAGGCACCGGCATTACCCGCCTATGCCGATGGTATCGGTGAAGAAATAGGTATCCGAATATTTTATCGACTGGTCGGCTACCTGGCTTATGGACGGGAACGCGAGGTCTACAGGGCCGAATGGAAGGACGTTCGCCGTCGTCTCGCCGCTGTCCGCGTCCATGACCGCCGGCCCGGCCACTGTTGCATCTGTAAATAGCGGGAAATCGATGTCCAGCTTTTCAAGATCCCGCTGCTCCAGGAATGTGCTGTTGAACTCAATGCACACGAATCCCCCGAACGACGCGGGCATGGCATAAGTAACGCAATCCGTGGATATGAATGGCATCCCGATCACCTGTGCCGGCTGGTTCAGGCTGGCAAGCGCCGGCCACGAAATGAGCCCTGCTGCCGCTATGGCCGACAGAGATATAGCGATAATAATGCTGATAAGCCTCATACCCACGCACCTATTATAATGCAATATTTCCTCTTGCATGCTTATAAGAATTATTATAATAATATGATAATAAATTGTTTTAGCACGGCGTTCAAGCCACTTTCTTTATGGCTTCTTCTTCCTCTTTCATCTCGCGCTGCAGGAAGAAATTGAGGAATGTTCGTATAATAGCAATGGACCCGAGCATGATGAGGTCGTTCCAGCTAGGCTTCACTGCAGTGGCCACTATGTCCGCCGCCAGCATGAACTCGAGGGCCATGACCAGATACCTGGAGAAGGTCAGCCGTGCCTGGTTGTAATTCCTGAGATGCGGCGAGCTGATCATCTGTAGTATCTTAAAGGATGTGACGACCACCCCCGTGGCTACGAGGATGACGCTGATCATCTCGGTAGCGGACTTAAGCCAGTCCACGGCTATCATAGTGTAATTCTCTATACCGGTCATGGGACACCCGACAACGTCGCCCATTGATTAATGTTACTTTCCATGTTTTTTGTGGACTATGAGTCAACATTTAACAATTTAATAATGCTATTATTATAATAATAAAGCTTCTACAGTACAGATTGGTAGGGATTATCAATGGCTGCAAAGAAACCCAACATTCTGGTTATATGGGGAGACGATATCGGTATCACCAACCTGAGCATCTACTCGAAAGGGCTAATGGGATACCGCACCCCCAACATAGACCGTATCGGCGAGGAGGGCTTGCTCTTCACCGACAGCTACGGCGAGCAAAGCTGCACCGCCGGACGCTCATCTTTTATCACGGGGCAGAGCGTTTACCGAACGGGGCTGAGCAAAGTAGGAATGCCGGGCGCGGAAATCGGCCTTAGCGCCGAGGACCCGACGATAGCGGAACTTTTAAAGCCGCTGGGATATGCCACGGGCCAGTTCGGGAAGAACCATTTCGGTGATAAGGATAAGTTCCTGCCGACGATGCACGGCTTAGACGAGTTCTTCGGCAACCTGTACCATTTGAACGCGGAGGAAGAGCCCGAAGAACGGGACTATCCTCCGGAATCGCTCTTCCCTGACTTCAGGAAGAACTTCGGGCCCCGGGGCGTCCTGCATTGCTGGGCGAAGCCGGACGGGGGTCAGAAGATCGAGGACACGGGCCCTCTCACGAAAAAGCGCATGGAGACGGTCGACGAAGAGTTCCTCAAGGCGGCGAAGGACTTCATCAAGCGTCAGCATAAAGACGGCAAGCCCTTCTTCGTCTGGTTCAACACGACACACATGCACTTCCGCACCCACGTCCGGCCCGATTACCTGGGGAAGTCGGGGCTCTGGCAGTCCGAGTACCACGACGCCATGATCTATCATGACTGGTGCGTAGGACAGTTGCTTAAGCAGCTGGACGACCTCGACATCGCGGATAACACCATCGTCATGTACAGCACCGATAACGGTCCGCATCGCAACTCCTGGCCGGACGCTGGCACGACCCCATTCCGCAGCGAGAAGAATACGTGCTGGGAAGGCGCCTTTCGAGTGCCGTTATTATTGCGCTGGCCCGGTAAGATCAAGCCCGGGAGCGTCTGTAACGAGATCGTCAGTCACCACGACTGGCTGCCGACCTTCCTGGCGGCCGCAGGCGAACCGGATATCATTGAAAAATTGAAGAAAGGGCATAAGGCGGGCAAGAAAAAATTCAAGGTACACATCGACGGATACAACCTGCTGCCCTACCTGGCCGGTAAAGAAAAGAAGTGGCCCCGCGACGTATTCTTCTACTTCTCGGACGACGGCGATCTACTCGCCATGCGCTATAACAATTGGAAAATGGTCTTCCTGGAACAGCGGTGCCCGGGGACTCTAGCCGTCTGGGCCAATCCATTCACCCACCTACGTGTGCCGAAGATTTTCAACCTGCGCACCGATCCATTTGAGTTCGCGGATACCACTTCGAACACTTACTACGACTGGTTATTCTCCCACGCGTACCTGGTCATACCTGCGCAGAAGGCCGTCGGAGAGTTCATGGCGACGTTCAAGGAATTCCCGCCGCGCCAGAAGGCCGCGAGTTTCACCGTTGAAAAGGCCAGCGAGCAGATGAAGAATGTTCCCGGCGATTAAAGGGCCATCATTAAAAGGAGGCATACGTTGGCCCCTTATCATGGCGACCTGATAATGATGCGATATGCCGCCAGCGGGAGCCGCATGTTCCCGCGTATTGAAAAATGCCCGACGATCCCTAACCAGACCGGGTAGGTCGCGTAATACCATGCCCCATTTTCCGGTATCGGATGTAAATGAAGCATATGGCTGCGGATAATAGTAAGTACGGTATCATCACCGGCAGGGCCCTCTCGAGCGAGGCGTATTCCGAGGCTATCAGCAGGGCGAGCCCGCTGTTCCGCGCCGCGCTCTCCAGCGCCAGAGTCGTCTGTTCTTCCGGCAGCCCCGGCGCCATCAGGTGGCCTGCCGCCAGGGCACCGACGACCACCAGTACCATGGCTATATAGGACCGGATATTCGGGACAAAGACAAGCTGATACGTGAACAGCAGGACGATGATGAACACCAGGGCCAGGACGACGATCGAGCAGATCTCCAGCGGCCGGATAAGGCGTTCAGCCAGGGCCGGGAATAGCCGTCTGACAAACACCCCGCCAAGGATGGGCACGAGCACGGAGAGCCCGACGCTCTCTGCCACTGATATCGGATCGATGTTCATAGTGATCCCCGTAACGCGGGATAAAAGATATAGCAAGGCGGGCGTCGTGACTATCGCCAGCGATGCCAGCAACACCTGGAGGCTCATGGCGTAGTCCAGCTTTCCACCGGCATTCGCTATGTTCTTTGAGACAAGGGGAGCGACCGGCGCTGCCGCGAGCAGGATCAGGCCGATAGCCGTGGCCCTCGAAGGGCTGACGAGATAGATGACCGCGATCGTGATGAGCGGGACCAGGACATCGACGGAAAGAAAAGACCTTGCCATCAGCCCGGATCGCGTGCTGAAGTAGCCGAGGTCATCGATGCGCGTGCCCAGTCCCCGGGAAAAAACGAAAGTGAACACGCTGATAGCCGCACATACCTTGATCATCGTCAGGATGTCGTTTGCCATAGTGACCGACCTGCCTCATCGTTCCCTTATAGGGCGCAGTAAGATGATTATCCGTTAAGTTAAGGATAATTATCTATTACGCATTTATATATTTATATAAAATCATTTTTTAGTGCTGCGTCACTCTGGAGAGGACCGTATAAGCAGGTGAAGGGAAAATGGCAATGAAGGAATATAAGCCTGGAACGGCGTTTAACGGCATTATCGGCCGTACGGTGGACGAATCTTCCCCGGCATGGCCGGAGCCCGTCAGGTCCAGGGAGGGAATGCCGAATGTACTATTCATCATACTGGACGACACCGGGTTCGGCCATCTCGGCTGCTACGGCAGCCCCATCCGGACGCCGAACATCGACAGTCTGGCGGCCAATGGCCTGAGATATAATAACATGCATACGACTGCCCTGTGCTCGCCCACTCGCTCCTGCGTGCTTACCGGCCGCAACCATCACTCCAATGCCATGGCCTGCATAACGGAAGGCTCCACCGGATTCCCGGGCAGCAACGGCAACATCCCGTTCGAGAACGGCTTCCTGTCAGAGATTCTATTGCAGCAGGGCTACAGTACCTACGCGGTGGGTAAGTGGCATCTGACGCCCTCCGACCAGTCGTCCGCTGCGGGACCGTACGACCGCTGGCCCCTGGGACGGGGCTTCGAGCGCTTCTATGGCTTCATGTCCGGGGAATCGAACCAGTATTATCCTGAGCTGGTATACGATAACCACACGGTAGAGCCACCGAAGACCCCTGAGGAAGGCTATCACCTGACTGTAGACCTGGTCGATAAGGCCATTTCGTTCATCGCCGATGCCAAACAGGTAGCGCCAAACAAGCCGTTCTTCCTGTACTTCGCCACGGGCGCGATGCATTCTCCCCACCATGTGCCCAGGGAATGGGCGGACAGATATAAGGGCCGGTTTGATGACGGCTGGGATGCCTATCGGGAAAAAGTCTTTGCAAGGCAGAAAGAGCTGGGCATTATCCCAGCGAACGCCGAGATCTCACGTCATGACCCCGACGTCAAGCCATGGGACGAGTGCACGTCAGAGGAAAAGAGGCTCTACGCCCGAATGATGGAGGTATTCGCCGGCTTCCTGGAACATACCGACCACCATATCGGCCGACTCCTCGATTTCCTCCGCAGCATTGGCGAATTCAATAATACCCTCATCATGCTGCTCTCGGACAATGGCGCCAGCTCCGAGGGCGGCCCGGGCGGCTCGGTGAACCTGAGCCGGTTCTTCAACAACATCCCGGAGTCTATGGGGGAAAACATGAAAGCCATGGAGAAGCTGGGAGGTCCCGAGTACAGCAATCACTACTCGTGGGGCTGGGCCTGGGCCGGCAACACTCCCTTCCGCCGCTGGAAGCGCGAGACCTACCGGGGCGGCGTCAGCGACCCCTTCATTGTACACTGGCCAGGAGGGATTAAATCCAGCGGCGAGGTCCGCACGCAGTACAGCCATGCCATCGACATGGTGCCCACCGTGCTGGAAGCGCTCGAGATAGCGTCGCCTTCGGCCATTAGGGGCGTCACACAGTCGCCGCTGGAAGGCGTGAGCCTGGCCAATACCTTCGACGATGCGAATGCTCCGGGCAGGCACCATACTCAGTACTTCGAGATGTTCGGCCATCGCGCGATATATCATGACGGCTGGCGCGCCGTCTGCCCCTGGCCCGGCCCGTCGTTCACCGAAAGCGGCCAGTTCTTCGGGGCGCCGCTATCGTCCGAGAGGCTGATCGAGCTGGACGCCCGAGGCTGGGAGCTGTACCATCTGGCGGAGGACTTCGCAGAGAATCACGACCTGTCGGCACAAAATCGGCCCAAGCTGATCGAGATGATCTCCCTGTGGTACATCGAAGCGGGCAAGTACAAGGTTCTGCCGATCGATAGCCGTGGGACGCTTCGCTTCATGGACGAGCGCCCGGCGATAGCCCCGCCGCGCATGAACTACACATATTATTCCGGCACGCAGATGATCCCGGATCAGCAGGCGGTCAACGTGCTCAACCGCTCTCATAGTATCACGGCTGACGTGGATGTCCCCCCGGGTGGTGCCGAGGGCGTGCTCCTCTCGCAGGGAAGCGATGAGGGTGGATTTACGTTTTACGTCAAGGACGGCCGGCTGCATTACGTCCACAATTACGTCTCGAAGGTGCTGTACCACGTCGAGTCCCGGGAGCCGGTGCCAGAGGGCCGCCATCAGCTGCGGTACGAGTTCGAGGTGACCGGCAAGCCGGACCTCCCGGGCGGCAAGGGCACTCCAGGGCGCGGCCAGCTATATATCGACGGTCGGCTGGTCGGGCAGGCTGATATTCCCGTCACCATCCCGATCCGGATGACCCTGGGTGGGGGCATTGTCGTGGGCGCCGATCCGGGCGCCCCGGTAACGATGGACTACCGGTCGCCGTTCGAGTTCACCGGCAGGATCCATAAGGTCGACGTGGACGTCAGCGGCGAGCTGATCAAGGACGCGGAGGCCGAGATGCGCATCGTGATGGCGCGGCAGTAGGAGGCTCATGTCATCGACATGTGAGCCACCAGGGGCCTTTCACGTCATGGCCAAGCCGACGGGCGCGAAGTGCAATCTCGCCTGCGCATATTGCTTTTTCCTGAAGAAGGACCGGCTCTATCCGGGGGATAGTTTCCGCATGTCCGACGACGTTATGGAACGCTACATACGGCAGACCATCGAGGCGCACCGGACGCCCGGGGTGGTGATCGCATGGCAGGGCGGGGAACCGACTCTCATGGGCCTGGACTTTTTCCGGCGTTCCATGGACGTCGAGCGAAAATGCCAGAAGCCCGGGACGATCATCCAGAACACGCTACAGACCAACGGCACCCTGCTCGACGACGAGTGGTGCGAGTTCCTGCACGAAAATAAGTTCCTGGTCGGCCTGAGCATGGACGGGCCCCGTGAGATGCACGACCGCTATCGCGTGGACAGGGCGGGCAGGCCCACGTTCGACCGTGTCGTGAACGCCGTCCGCCTCATGCAGAAACATAAGGTTGATTTTAACATCTTATGCACGGTCAACGCCGCCAATGGCGATCACCCCCTTGAAGTATACCGTTTCTTCCGCGACGAGCTGGGCGCCGAGTATCTCCAGTTCATCCCGGTGGTCGAGCGCGTCAGCGAAAGGGGCTTCCAGGAGGGCCGGGAGGTCACAGAACGTTCCGTCTTGCCGGAGCAATACGGCCGATTTTTGATCGATATCTTCGACGAATGGGTACGCCACGATGTGGGGCGCATGTTCGTACAGCAGTTCGACGGCACGCTGATGGCCTGGCTGAGCGGCCAGTCGTCGCTCTGCATCTTCCGGCGGACCTGCGGGGAGGGCGTGGCGCTCGAGCACAACGGCGACGTATATTCATGCGACCACTTCGTCGAGCCTGATTACTTTTTAGGCAATATCGCCGATAAGCCGCTGGCCGGGCTGGTGGGCTCGGAGGCCCAGCGCAGGTTCGGGCAGCGTAAGGCGGACCTGGTCCGCCAGTGTCGCGAGTGCATCGTGCGCTTTGCCTGCAACGGCGACTGCCCCAAGCATCGCTTCATTAGCGGGGAGCCGGGACTGAGCTACCTCTGCCCCGGGCTGAAAATGTTCTTCGAGCACGTCAACCACCCGATGCAGATAATGGCCTCGCTCCTCCGCCAGGGCCGCCCCGCCGAAGGAGTAATGCAGGTATTATCGGATGAAGAGGGCACGGCGGCCAGGGTCGGCCGCAACGACCCATGCCCATGCGGGAGCGGCCGGAAATACAAGCGATGCCATGGGAGGCCCTAGTATGCGCTGGCACGGAGATAGAGATGATATATATGGGTGAGACAGCAAATCCCGGGAAGCCCATAGACCTTGGCTACGAGCGTACACGCATGGCCGCCGACCGCACGCTGATGTCATGGTTCCGTACCTCTTTATCGCTGATAAGCTTCGGCTTCACCATCTTCAAATTCTTCCAGTACCTGGTCGAGTCAGACCTGATAACGGGAAATATACAGAACCATGCGCCCCGTAACTTCGGCGTGGCGCTCGTCGGGCTGGGCATGATCCTGCAGGCCATGGCCATTGTCGAGTACTTCCTGTTCCAGCGACAATTGAGTAGAGAGTCGGGCCAAAAATTCCCCGTCTCTACCGCGCTCGTGGCATCAATTTTGCTCTCATTGCTCGGGATCCTCGTATTGCTCAACCTGCTCTTCCGCCTGGGCCCGATATAGTAAAATCGGAGTACGGGCGAATACATAACAAATAAAAAATAGCGTTTAAAGCGCGTGATAACGTTACAAGGACGCGCACATCAACATTAACTATGCAAAAAAGAGCGAGCTACATACTACCTCCTATTAATGGCCATATCGACAGTACAGAGGTGACCGACCGGGGCGTGCGCTACATCGGCAGGGATACCGTGGGCGCCGATGTTTCCGTGGACATATACAGCGACCGTATGGATGTGAACGTAGGGGGCAGGGCCATCCTGGTCGAGGGCGAATACCTGAAGTACGACGATGCGGGCCGCGAGTACGTCATCTGCGACCGCAGGGACGGCGTCTTCATGAACTTTAAGGTAAAGGACGACGGCACGTTCATTGCAAAATACGGGCGCGAAAGCTAGGATGGAAACATTTATCTCATGCCGGCCATTTCCCAATGCTAATGACCGGCAGGAAGAACCTCGTATTTGCGCTCGTCTCCGCGGCCATCTTCATGGACATGATGGTCTACACGCTGGTCATACCGGTGCTGCCCTCGTACGCCATGAAGCTCGGGGCCGACACGGTGACCATCGGCGCCATATACGGCGCGTTCTCGGTCTCGCTGCTTTTATTCAGCATTCCCTTCGGTATTCTTTCTGACCAACTGGGCAGAAGGTCGTTCATGATGCTGGGCATGCTCACCCTGGCCGCCACGAACGTGGCGTTCGCGCTTTCGTCCGACGTGGCGGTCCTTATTCTGGCAAGGCTGCTCCAGGGCATGTCCGGGGCCGCCACGTGGTCGGCCGGGCTGTCGATGCTGGCGGACACTTTCGGCCCTGAGGAGCGGGGCAAACGCCTGGGGATGGCCATGTCGGCGATGTCTGTCGGCACGCTGATCGGGCCGACCATGGGCGGCATATTGTACGATAACCTTGGCTACGCGCTCACGTTCATCATACCGTCAGTCATGGCATGTATCGTTGGGCTTGCGTTCCTCGCGGTCAGCGAGCCATCGGGCCATGCGCCCTCTGTGCCGTTCCGGGAGCGCCTTGCGCCGTACCTTAGATCGCCCCGGACCTTCCTCGCCATATCGCTGGCCGTCGTGATCGGGGCTGTCACGTACGGCATCCTGGAGCCCTTCATGCCCGTATACATGTACGACGTGTTCTCCGCCACCCCGACCATGGTGGGCCTGGCCTTCGGCGCCATGTCGCTCCTGAGCATCGTCGCACAGCCCCTCGTCGGCCGGCTCTATGACCTGCATGGGGGGCGCTTGTTAATTACGGCCGGATTAGCCTCTTCGGCGATCGTCGTGGCGGGGTGCGCGCTCACGCCGTCGTTCGCACTGACTGCAGCCGTGTTATCGCTGCTGGGTATGACCATGGGCTTTGCTCTCACGCCCATGCTCCCTCTCCTTTCCGACCTGTACGGCGGGGGCAATTCAAGCGGCATGGCCTACGGCATCTATAACACGCTCTTTTCGCTGGGCCTCGCCGTCGGGCCGTTCGCCGGCGGTGTGATGGTGGCCGCCCTGACGCTTCCCGCTACGCTATACGTGGTCGCCGTACTGCTCGCGATCGCGGGGATCATCATGTTTCTCTTCATAGGGCAGCCCCGGAAAATATAATATTATAGTAGTACTAATATAAATTATTGAAAAATGAACACGATAAGCGGAAGGGCGAGCCCACATGGTCACTATATACGTCGACGGCAGGCCAGTACAGGTCCCGGAGCGCACGAGCGCCGCCGAGATACGGCGGGTCACGCATAGCGACCAGAGCCGGCCGATCGCAAAAGCCTCAGGCGGAAAGAACGTCATCGTCCATGGCGAGATCGACGTATCGGAAGGCGACCGCTTTACTGTAGGGCGGCCGTTCACGAAGGGCATGCAAAAGTTCCGCGTACTCTCGTCCAAAAAGCAGCGAAAAGCCGACCGGTCAGTCCGGCTTATTTTCTCTCAGCCCCTTTTTGAGCTCATGCGGAAGGCGTTCGAAGCTTCCGAATCCCTGTCGAGGGAAGGCTATGCCGTGGCCCGCTGCGGCAGCCGGTCCGACAGGAAGAATCGTGACTATTTCGTGAGAGGGCTCCACATACCGGCGAAGGAAGACCTGTTCGAGCAGTCCAGCATCACGGTGACGCCCCGGGCCGAGTTCATCGAGGCCGTGCTGGCCGAGGCCGCCTTGAAAGGCGACCTGGTGGTGGAAGTGCACACCCATGTTGGCTCAAGGGAGCCCAACTTTTCGTGGATCGACATCGAGAACGGCCTGGAGAACGGGCGTTTCCTCCGCTCGTGCGGGCTGCGCTTTGCCATGGCCGTGGTCGGTGAGGCCGGATTTTCATTCTGCGACTACGACGGCGACCACGACTCTCTCGTCATGCCCGAGAGCGCCCGCATAAGCGTACTCGGCAGGAACGGGATGAAGGACGCCGTCATGCACCGGAGCGCCTCCTCTTGCGAGATAACGTCCGCCGCATGTCCCGGGTCCATAAGGGTGGCCGTTGTCGGGCTGGACGGGATCGGCCTGGAGATATGCTCTATGCTGGCCCGGCAGGGCGTAAGGAATTTTCTCCTGCTGGACGACGGCGTGACCGGCATGGAAACGGGTAAGCGGCGCGCGAAGGCCGCGCAGAAGATGCTCAGGAAGATATCCGCGGACATCGACGCTTTCAACGTCAGCGATGTCGCCCGCAGCGCCCGGAGCTATCTTAAGGACTGTGACGTGATATTTTATTGCGGGTCGGATGAGGCGCTAAAGGCCGCTGTCGCCGACGTATCGCTCAAATACCTCATACCCTGCATCGAGGCACGCACTGCAATTAAGGCGGAAAATGGCGGCCCGTACGGCCTGGTACGAGTGCTCCTGCCCGGCATCACCGGGTGCAGCAGTTGCTCCGGAGAGGCCGCTACTGACAGGGACACTGGGGCTTCAAGCGTGCCCGTGAACGAGGCGGTGGCCTCTATCGCAGTCCAGGAGCTGATGGACATGCTCTCGGGCGCGGACAGGGCCTTTGACCTCGTCGAATATGACCCTGAGGCTCAGTCCGTCGAGCGCCGGCGCCGGGATCGGGATAGGGCATGCCCGATGTGCGGCGAGGGCGGCGTGCTGGGCGCGGGCGACGAGCGCAGGGCCAGAAGATAATCGGAAAAGTATTTTAGGCCGGTCATGGTGAGATAGTATCTGGCCATGAGCGACGAGAAGCTCTCAAAGTACGAGCGGGAGAACCTGTTATTGAAGCTCGATAAGGAGTTCGCCTTTGCCGGCGCGACCATACCGCCGGAGCTTGAGGCGGACGGCGGGCGGATACCTCTCAGGGCATTCGTCTTTGAGATGTCAAAGAAGCGCGGGCGGCTGACTCCGGAGGACATTGCGGAGGTCGACCGTGTCATATCGGCCGTCAAGCGTAAGCGCCGCGAGATCATCGATCGCATTTCCCGGGAAGAGATGGCGAAGTCCGAGGCACAGGCGCTGTACGCCGAGGCCAGGGGGCTGGACCGGGCGCTCGACACGCTCTACAACGCCCCGATGCCGAAGCCATCCATCAAGGAAGAGGCGAACAGGGCGAAAATGGAGGACGGGCGGCGGTGGCTGAACCTGATGAGGAAAGTGTACTCGGGCGAGGAAAAGAGGAAGCGAGACTGAATGAAACGAACAGGAAGCTGTAAGCAGTGCGGGAATTGCTGCAGGGATTTCTGCATAGACATGCACGTGGGCGGCGTGACCGACTACGAGTTCACGGAATACCTGCGGTGGCTGGAGTCCCACGTCGGCGTCTCGGCCGATATCAAGAACTTCAAGGGCCGCAACGTGGAATTGCAGA
The DNA here is from genome assembly GCF_000011005.1 of Methanocella paludicola SANAE. NCBI lineage: Archaea > Methanobacteriati > Methanobacteriota > Methanomicrobia > Methanocellales > Methanocellaceae > Methanocella > Methanocella paludicola. Next base: position 2,291,817 of record NC_013665.1, on the reverse strand, counting down.
TAAGGAACCCGTGCAAAAACCTCGTCGAGAATAAGGACGGCACGTTCTCGTGCGCCATACACGATAATAAGCCCGACATATGTAAGCGCTACCCGGAAGAGGATTACGGGGACGACGTTTCAAGAGATTGCGGCTTTAAGTTCATCCCAGAATGAAAAATATTTATACAGCCTTTATAAATGTGATATTAGAGAACATAATATGGAAGTTTGCAATAAGTGTGGATTGCCCACGGACCTCTGCATTTGCGAGGACCTGGCGAAGGAGAACCAAAAAATTCGCGTATATACCAACACACGGCGTTTTAAGAAGATCACGACCATCATCGATGGCATCGATACGAAGAACGTCAACATCAAGGAACTCTCCCAGAAGCTGAAGACCAAATTCGCCTGCGGCGGCACCATCAAGGACGGCCGCATCGAGCTACAGGGCGACCACCGGGAAGAAGTAAAAAAGCTTTTAGTGAGCTACGGATTCTCTCCCGACCTCATCGAGCTCAAGATGTGAGCCTGCCTCTTTTTATACATTGATTTAAGCGTTTTTTACCATAACTGTCAGGCGGATATAGTATATTATAAAATTCAAGCGCAATCTCGTGTTATCCGTTAGTTAAATTGAATGCCCTATGCCAATTACATTACCGTGTATCCATAAAGCCGACAGAAGGGCAGATTTTTTCGACATTACATAGAGGTGTGGAAATGGCGGATAAAGGCAAAGGAGTAATGACTGTCAAGGAAGCCGGCCATAAGGGCGGTGAAAAGACAAAAGCGCGTTATGGGGAAGGGTTTTACGAGGAGATCGGCCGCAAGGGCGGAAAGATCGGCGGGGAGACCACCAAGGAACGCTACGGCGGCAGCTTTTACGAGGACATAGGCCACAAGGGCGGCCAGAAGGTCAAGGAGCTCATCGAGAGGGGCAAGCTGCTGCGCTCGGGTAAATGATCTCAATATCCTGTTTTACTTAATGCGTTCGGAGATACCGGAGAGAACGCTGTCGATAATGGCATTATCGTGATGCTTATCCGTAGGACCGTCTAATAATTTAACGATATAGCGAATTGCGGCTTAATAAACATTGAAAATATTAATGGTTCTTGTGCGTTTTTGGGGTGATATATTGCTTTGGCTGATGCCTTCGCTCGTTTTTATGTTATGCCGTCGTTGAGTGGTCCAACCACAGAGGCACGGAGAGCGCAGAGCTTCACGGAGATTTTTTTAATAATTGAGGCTCAGAGGCCACGGAGTACGGGTTTATAACATTCCCGGGGCACGGAGTTGAAAGAGGCACTGCCGAGGATAAACCCGCATTATTGTTTATTGGTCAACCGAGCCTCAATAAACTCTGTGCCCCAGGCAAACTAATAAACCGGCCTCTGAGCCCTCTGAGTCTTAAATTATTAAAATAAAACTCTGTGAAACTCCCGTGCGCTCCGTGCCTCTGTGGTTGGACCACTCAACGACGGCATAACTAGAAAAGGATAAAAAAATATTCATCCCAAAACCGCGGAAGAGTCATATTAATAAATGCTAAAAAAGCTTTAAAGAGAAAAATAAGTACTATAAATGCTATTGCTTCCCCAGCAGGTCCAGCGTAAAGTCAGTGATCGCGATACACTGGTCCGGCTTCACGTTGCCTAAGAAACGGATAATGAGCTCCGGCAGCTCCTCGAGGTGGACTGGCCTGGGCTCTTCGTTGTACTTCGCCTTGAACTCGTCGTACTTCCTCCAGTAGAGCTTTTTATCAAGGTCCCTGACGTGAATGAGGAATAGCTGGTCGGCCTTAACGGCGCTTTTACTTCCGTCGTCGACGACCAGGCCGATGCTCTCGAGCCTTACGATGGTCTCCTTCGGCAGCTCGCACGCTAACGCTATGATAGAATTATAATTCTCGTGTCTTTGCCAGACGTCCCAGTCCCTCACGTTTTAGCCTCCGGTATGATAGTCTATACCAATCTGAGCTTATTTACTATATATTTGCCGTTTGCTCAAAGGCTCATCACGATAAAATAGGTCATAGCGGCGAAGCCTATGATGAACGCCAGTATAGCGACGATCTTTTTAGCCAGCTTGAAATTTTTATCCTTTGGCCTTTTCCCGGAGCCCTTTTTCGCCATGCATAAAGCACTATGCTGGTTCGATAAAAATAGTTTCCCCGTGGGGCGCTATTTCGCATCTCCGGCACGCCTGAAGAGATTTTCAGGGCTGCGGTCCACCTCGTGGCAGATGACGTGGTGCGCCACGCCGCACGGTATTATGGTGTACGCCTCTCCGCCCTTCTGCCGCAGGCCCCACGTCTCATCCGTCAGCAGGAAGTACGAGCCCTCCAGGTCCAGGCCCTCGACGCCTTTTACAAAGTTCGGGTCGCTGAGGTCGGCGGAGACTTCCCTGGCGACCTTGATGTTCTTGACCTCGCCGGACCTCGCCTCATATTTCTTATCGTCGGAAAGTACGCCGTCGATCGTACGGACTATGAGCGTGTAGACGGTCTTCGTGTTCGTGGTCTCCCTCTCGCTCTTTTTGAGGTATATCACGGTAGCCCCCCGGGCCACATCCGCCAGTACCTCCGGGGTGAACGGCTCGACGGGCTTTTTACAGAGGCCGTACGTCTCGATCAAGCCCTGCGGGAACCTTTTTGACAGGCGGTCTGCCAGCGACTGGTACGGGGTCTCCCGGGCCGCATATTCTACCGAATATTCGCCTTTCTTCTGGAGCTGATATTCCTTGACCGCCTCGGTCGAGTCATTGTAAATGACGGTCCTGGGGTCAGGGAAAAGCCCGGAGACGGCGATGCCGAACTCGATGGAGGCCATCTCGCACTCGATATTGCGCAGCGGGTCGGGCATGACCCTGGCGGTAGACTGGTATATCTCCACGCCGTCCTTCACGGCGACGCAGCCGATGAAAGAGACGCCCTTCTCGTTAAAGGACGAATCGCAGTAGACCTCGAGCATAAATAAAAAAGAAAGGCGGCGTCGCCATATTAACTTGTCGTCGCGCAAACGGACGCGACGACCGTCGCCGGGTCAGGTGGCCGCGGCGACCTTATGGCCAGCGCCCCGCAGCTTCAGCGCCAGTATCGCCAGCAGGATGCCGTAAGCGATGGCAAAGATGCCGATGGTCTGCGCCAGCGCGAGGGCCCCGGTTAAAGGCCTGGCGAACATGAGCGCGCCGATGATGACGGACAATATGCCGCCGGCGATCAGCAATAGCTCTCCCTTGATGGCCTTGCGCATCTCGATCGCGGCAAATATCTGCAGCATGCCCGCGAATATCAGGTAGAACGCGATGATGTATAGAAACATGAGCGCAGTGAGGCCCGGCCAGATGAAAACGGCGACCGCCGCAGCTATCGATAAGAGGCCCTGCAGCAACCGTACCCACCACCTGCCATCCTTGACCGTTACCGCCTGCAACAACAGCAGGATACCATCCACAAAAACAAAACTCCCGAACAGTAACACGAAGGTCGCGATGGATAGCCCGGGCCAGAAGAAGACGATCAGCCCGAAAATGATGGCAATAGCCCCGCGAAGGAGCATGTCCCACCACATGTTGCGCCATGCTCCCGTTAAATAATCCCCTACATTTCCCATCATATTAATTCCAATTATATAAGGTAATTTTATAAAAATATAAGGATTTGCCGCCCGGGGCTCAAAAAAGAGGAGGGGCCTCAGTTGAGGCTTCCATCTATGAGGCCATCCTTCACGCGTATTATCCGGTCTGTCTGCGCCGCAAGCTCCGGGTTATGGGTGACCATCAGGATGGTGAGGCCCTGCTCATTGAGCTTTTTTAATGTTCGCATGACCTCGCTGCCCGTGGCCGTATCCAGGTTGCCGGTCGGCTCGTCCGCCAGGAGCAGCTTAGGGGCCTTGACCAGCGCCCTCGCGATGGCCACCCGCTGCTGCTCGCCTCCCGACATCTCCTTCGGCATGTGGCCCATGCGGCCATCCAGGCCGACGAGCCTCAGCGCCTCCTCTGCACGGCGGCGGCTGTCCTTCACGCCAGCCAGGCGAGCCTGGAGCTCGACGTTCTCCAGCGCCGTGAGGAAGGGCAGAAGGTAGAACTTCTGGAACACGTATCCGATTTTTTTACACCGCATGTCCGTAAGCTGGCGCTCACCCATCTTCGACACGTCCGTGCCGTCGAGCAGCACGCTGCCCTCCGTGGGCCGGTCCAGGCACCCCAGCAGGTTCAGCAGCGTCGACTTCCCGGACCCGGACGGGCCGATGATGGATACGAACTCTCCGCTCTTCAGGCTCACGTCCACGCCCCTCAAAGCCTGCACGGTCACGCTGCCCATCTTATAGAACTTTTTCACGTCCCTCGTTTCAAGTACCACATCACTCATAGCGAAGCGCCTCCAGGGGCTGCACGTTCGATGCGCGATACGCGGGATACATGGCCGCGAGCACGCCTATGATGGTCATGAAGACCACTGCTTCGGCGATTATCCCGGCGGAGGCCAGGAAACCGCCGAACATGATCCGTATGAGCAGCACAGACAGGGCTATGCCCAGCACGCTGCCCGCCAGGCACACGACAATGGATTCTTCCACGATCATGAGCAGGACGCTCGACCTTCTCGCCCCGATGGCCCGCATCATGCCGATCTCCTTGGTCCTCTCGGAGACGGACATGACCATGACCATGAGCGTGACTATACCCGCCACCAGGAGCATGACCAGCGTGATCATGCCCATGAACGTCTTCGTGGTGCCCATCATGGTGTTGAGGCTCTTCTGCATGTCGCCTGGCGCCATGACCTCGAGGCCGGGGAACTGCGCTTTTATGGCGTTGCCCAGGGAATCGAAGTCTCCGTTCGCAGGCGATATGAGCACCGTCGTGGCCGCCGGACGGCTGAACACTTCCTGGGCCGAGGACATCGGCATCATGACCATGCCGTTCGTCACAATATTCCCGTTCCGCTCCAGTATCCCGGCGACGGTGAAGTTCGTGCCCATCAGCGGCAGGGTGTCGCCCAGGCTCACCTTGTAGTAAGTCGCCGCGTCGGCGCCCAGTATGACCTGGTCCTTGTCCGACAGCGCCCCGCTGCCTTCCTGCACCTTCGCGGTGCCGTAGAACGCTTTCTCATTGCCCTCGGGAACGCCGACGGCCATGACCTGCGGTGGCCCGCCCTGGAACAGTGACGGGGCCAGCGCCACAATGATAAGCGGCGTGCTCTTTGACTTATCCAGCCCGCTCATGTTCATTATGGCGTACGCCTTATCCATCGGCACGCTCGAGGATAATGGCGGGAACTCCGCGCTCGCCGACGACATGGTCGATGGCGACCGCACGTACATTTGCGACGAGAAGCTCTCGGCTAGCGTATCGTACGACTTGCCCATGTACGTCGTAGCCGTAGAGAGCGTGATGAACAGCATGATGCACACGGCGATACTGACCACGGTCAAAGCGGTCCTCGTCTTTCTCTGCCACATATTCTTGATCGCTATATCTAGCATTGTTACTCCATCTCCATTAACCGCCCATAGAACTGGTGTTTATGTTTTAATTCTTCGATGCCCTGCTCGAGCACGGCCAGCTGATACCTGTCCAGGTATTGGCCGAACTTTTCGTGCTTGCTGAGCGCCTCCTTGAGCTCTTCCCCGGAATTCTCGTACAGCGGCTGTGTGACCCGGCGCCGCTCCTCCTTCGTGAGCATGCCAAAGTGCACGGCCTGCGTCTTGAAGTCGAAATCATAGCCGCCCGGGGTCGTGCTCGGCTTCACCGGCGTGGCCGCCTTCTTCTTCAGCTTTTTCTTTCCCGCCTCGGTGATGTTGTACATCATCCTGTCCGGCACGTTTTCCTGGGGTACCTTCTTCCCCTCGATGCACCCCTCGCTTTCCAGCTTTGCCAGCGCCCGGTAAAGGGAACTGTTGCTTAGCTTGAAATAGCGGTTACCGTAGCTCGCCATCAGGCCCTGCCGCAGGCCGTAGCCATGCATGGGCATACCCTGCAATGCTCCCAGGATGATCAGTTCCAGATCGACCATATTCTCACTTTCTCTGCATATTCCCGCTGGAATTATTACCATTTTGTACTATTACCAAAGGGACTATGTCCATCGGGCATAGTATGCGCCAAAGTATTTATAGCTTTCTAATACTGGATGACCGGTCGCCCGATAAAAGACAAAAACGGTTATGGCATGGGCCTTATTTAAAACAGGCTCATTGTGTTATCTTGATCTCCCAGCTATCGTAATAGTTTACGCTGAGACAGTACTTCGCCGTATAAGGAATATCGACCTGCTTAGTGAATTTATATTGCCTGCTTTCCAGCGTGAACTCATAGATCGTCATATACTCCTTGCTGCCGGTGTACGGGTTAATGCATTCCATGGTGATGATGCACCAGGCGCCCTGGCCCTTCAGGTCGATGGAAAAGTCCGCCTTGCCCTGGTTCAGGGTAAAATAGTCATTGCGGTCGTTCACGTTGTACTTGCCCAGGCCTCTGAAAGTTATAGTATTTCCTGACCCGGTGATAGTGATGTCCTTTACCGTAGATGAGGGCGCGACGTCCCCTATCCTGACGGGCGTTTGGGCTTCAGGGGTCACGGTGGGGACGTACGTCTCCAGAATGTTGTACAGGTCGGAGCAGCCGCTGACCGCGACAAATGACATGACTACGAGAAATAATACGACGAGACCTTTACCCTTCATCAGCCTGCAATATTCGCTTTATCGTGAATAAACGTTGCGCCATGTGTACGCTAGGGCGGCTTATAGAAAGCTTCTTTTTTGCAGGCAGGGCAGCCGTATTCGTAGGGCTTACCTTTTACCTTTTTGCCCTGGCTGTCGATGATCGACGGCGGCGTGACCTTCACGATGTGGAGCTTGTGCTTTTCGCAGGCTTTCTTATCGAATTTGAGCGTGCCCGGAGGCACGTTGTAGGTGTTGCGGCACTCCGGGAACCCGGTGCAGGCAATGAACTTTCTCTTGTCCGCCTTTGTCTCTCTGATCACGAGCGGGCTCCCGCACTTCGGGCACGGCCCGATGGGGCTGTCCATGGCCGATCCTGCCCTCAGGGTCCGGCCGATGTCCGCGCGGTGGGATTCGAGCTGGTCGAATATCGTGCGCAGCATGGCCTTCGACTCGCCGGTAACGTCATCCTTGCGGAGGCGGCTCTCGGCGATGCCGTCCATGTCGCTCTCCAGGCGGGCCGTCATCCCGGGGCTGGTGATGGCGCCCGCGTGGGCCTTGAGCGCGTCGATGAGCGTGATGCCGGTCTGCGTGGGCTTCGGCGGGTTGCCCTCGATGTAGCCGCGATTGTATAATTTACTCAACGCCTCGTGCCTCGTGGCCTTGGTGCCCAGCCCAAGCTTTTCCATCGTCTCGATGAGCTTGCCCTGGCCGTACCGCCTGGGCGGTTCGGTCTTTTTCTCCAGGAGGTCGACCTTTTTGACGGCCAGCACATCACCAACGGCCAGCGGCGGTATGACCTCGTCCTTCGGCATGCCGTAAGGGTAGTGCTTTCGCCATCCCGGGGCGGACATACGTTTCCCGTCCGAGATGAATGGCTCGCCGCTGATGTCGATGCTCGCCTTCACCATCTCCCACTCGCAGGGCGGCGAAAGCGTCGCAAAGAACCGCCTTACTACGAGCTCGTACAGCTTCCACTTCCGCTCGTCCATCTGTGTCTTCGAAGCGCAGGCCACCGGGTATATCGGGGGGTGGTCCTTGCTCTCGACCTTGCCTCTTGTGGCCGTGAGAGTCTTCTGGCCGAGCAATTCCAGGGCGCTTTTCGCGAACTCGGGGCTTGCCTTGAACATGCCCACGGTCTGGCGTAAGTCCAGCGTGGCCGGGTACACGGTATTGTCCGTACGAGGGTAGGATATCCAGCCGTTGATGTATAGCTCTTCGGCCACCTGCATTGCGCTCGCTGCGCTATAGCCGATGGACGCGGCCGCCTTGAGGAACTCCGTCGTGCTGAAGGGCACCGGTGCGGGCTCCTTTTTACGGTCCCTCAAAACGCCCTTTACGAGTGCCGTCTTTCCCAGCTTTTTATGGATCGCAGCGGCTTCTTCCTTCTTGTCGAACCTGCCCTTAGCGTGGCCTGCCGTGAACGCCTCCTGGCCCTTTAAAAGGGTGGCGACGAGCTCCCAGTAAGGCTTCGAGACAAAGGCCAGGATCTCCTTCTCCCGGTCCACGATAATGGCCAGCAGCGGCGTCTGCACCCGGCCAACGGACAGGAAATCCTTTCCCGCCTTATTGCCGGCCAGCGACACGAACCGGGTCAGGGCGGCGCCCCATACGAGGTCGATCTCCTGGCGGCACTCGCCGGCGGCGGCCAGGTTGAAGTCCAGGGGCACGGGCCTGGCGAACGCCTGCTCGATCTCCTGTTTCGCGAACGAGCTATAGTGGACCCTTTCAAAAGGCGCTTTAGTGAGCCTGTGGATGATGTTGTAGGCTTCTACGCCGATCAGCTCTCCTTCCCGGTCGTAGTCAGTAGCGATGGTGACTTTTGTCGCCGAAGGGGCGAGCGAAGCCAGCGCTCCGATGATATCCTTTTTCGTGGGCACGGAGACGATGGGTGCGCCGATAAGGGTGGACGGCGGATGAGCCGACCAGCGGCTGTACTCGCCGGGGAAGTCGAGCGCCACGATGTGGCCGGCAAGCCCCACGACCGCGGCCCCGGCTGCCTTAGAACGGTAAACGGTGACGCCGCCGTGCCTCTCGGCGGACCGGTCGGGGAACAGGATCCCGGCGATCTTGTTGGCGGCATCGTGCTTTTCGGTGATGATAAGGTGCATTGCCATAATGGCATGTCGCGCCGTCGTATTAGCTTTAGCGGTGCCCGGCGGATAACGTATTTATGATTAACTGACCCACGTAGGCTTGTGGACTCCATCACGCACGCGCTCATCATCGCCATACCACTATCGCTCATCGGCCGCCCCGACCTGGCGATATACGGCATCATGGGGGCTGTACTCATCGACATGGACGTGCTGCTCGGCCTTTTCCCGGACCGTGACCCCCGGCTCTATATTTACACTCACGGCGGGTTCACGCACAGCTTCTTCGGCGCCTTCGTGGTCACGCTTCTATCTGCGGCCGTCGCATACCCGCTATCGCTCACCTTCCCGTCGATCATGGCACCCTTCGGCCTGCAGGCTATAGTCGCCATCGGGGCCGGCGCAATAACCCACATCGCTGCCGACTACCTCGCGTACCCGGGCATCCCCCTCTTCTACCCGGCCACGGACAAAAAGTACACCCTGGGCATCCTGGCCGGCCCAAGCATCTACATCATGGCCGCCAGCTTCGCATATATCGCAGCCATGGCCATGGGCCTCGCGAGCTTCATGGACCCCCTGCCATACGTGGCCATCTTCGGCCTGGTCATATCGATCAGCGCCGGGTCCAAAGCGTGGGCGGCCACGAAAGTAAAAGGCAGGACCATTGCGACGATGAATCCCACGAAGTGGATGGTGATCGAGGACATGCCGAAAGCTTACCGGTTTTACACTTACGACCTCTTCAAAGGCGCATCGCATGCCGAGTCATACGAAAAATTCCGGGGCCTGACGCCCGGGGAGGCAATGAGATTCACGGGGACCCCGGAGGTCAGGCGGCTACGCTATAATTCGTACATCGTGACCGTAGAGAAAAACGGCAACGTTATCACGTACAGGGACCCCGTCAGGGAGAACGGCCACATCTGGTACCCTCCCCGGCACAAAAGCCAGTCCGTGACTGCCGAATAATGCGCCACAGTATATAAGAATGAAGCCGAAATAGACACCCGAAGGTGACCATTTTGGCAGGGACACATCAGCCTCTGAAGGAAAAGGGCGAGCAGCTGGAAGAGGAAGAAAGCTCACCGACGGAAGACCTCATGCGGGAGCACGGGGTCGTCGAGCGGATCTTGCTCATATACCAGCGTATTCTCGAAAAGGCCATCACGGGCCAGGAGATCGACATCTCGGCCATCAACAAAGCATCGCAGATGGTGGATATGTACGTCTCCAAACACCATGAGGAAGACGAGGAGAACTACATCTTCCCGAAGTTCCGGGAGGCCAACTATATCGTCGAGATCGTGGACACGCTGGAGCACCAGCACGACGTGGCCCGGGAGCTCAACCGCCAGATCATGGATCTCTCCGCGCAGGGCGCCGATATAAGCCAGGAAGACCTGGTGAGGCTTTTAGACAGGTGCGGCATGTATATCAACATGTACCTGCCCCACATCTCCCGGGAAAATACTATCGTATTCCCGACGTTCTTCGACATCGTCTCGAACGAGTACATCCAGGACATCAAGGAGAAGATGGAGGACGAGGAGGAGCAGGCGCTGGGCGACACCGGGTTCAGGGGCCTGGTCGGCCGCGTATCGGAGATCGAGAAGCAGGTCGGATGCCATGACCTGTCGCAGTATACCGCTAACCTCAAGGAGCCCGACACCCTGGATCAGCCGTAGACGCGCTTTAAAATTAATATTAAGATGCAGAAGGCGAGGCTGATCGCGTTCCAGAGCACGATGGCCACGTCGGAGCGGGCCAGGCCGTAGACGAGCCAGAGGCTCATGCCTGCCGCCATGAGCCCGAAAAAGAGCGCCGACACGTCCTTAGCGGACTTCGTGCGGATGATGCGGGCTGCCTGGGGTATGCAGCTGCTCGTGGTCAGCGCCCCTGCCACCAGCCCTACTAGAACGATCGAGTCCATCGCGGGCTTACATGCGGCTGAGGATAAAAATAGTTTGTCGTGTGTGCGGTGAAAGAAATAAAGGCCCTCACCAGAAGTAATCTCCATGCCTTAATCCAGGCTACCTGTGGGCGCTGATTAGTTCGGTCGGTAACACGAACATCACCAAAGGAAATAAACCACTAATTTTCTTTTATAATTTTTTCTCACTAAATCCCTAAGTCTCTAGCTCACCGTCAATGCCCGAACTCTCTAATCCACAGGTCAGTGCACGAACTCTCGAAGCCTCAAACCCGAAATGAATTCCCAAAAGCTCGAATTCACGTTTGAAACGCTAAACGACATAGCACTAACTCTCTAAGGCTCGGCTAAATCGCCAACGCCACTAAAACCCAAAAGTACTGGGGAACGACCTGGCTCTTTGAGTGTTTTGCTTCGCAATTCGAGCAGTGCTCCACCGTTTAGCGTTTCAAACGTGATTTAGAGACTTAGAGCATTCGTTTCGGGTTAGCGTGTTAGTGACTTAGAGCACTGCCCAGAGTATTAGAGAGTTCGGGCATTGACGGTGAGTTCGAGGCTTAGAGGCTTCGTGAGTAAAATATAAAAAGAAAGAATTCGTGGTTTAATTCCTTTGGAGAGGTTCGTGTTACCGACCAAACAAATCAGCGCACAGGGAAAATTAAAACATAATACTGTAGCGCTTACTCCTCGTCGTCGCCGGCTCTCACTTTTCTCAAGCTGTCCTTCTGAGGCAGGTACCGCGCCTGCACGGCCTCGAACTCCCTTGACTTCAGGAACACCATAAGCTCCCTTACCGTACAGAACTTGAACTCGCCGGGGAGCTGAAGCTCCTTGAGGGCGTATACGTGGTTATACTGGTACACCTTGAGATAGGCACAGGCGTCGCTCACCAGGGCATTCTTGTCGCCGTCCCAGGTCTTTTTCCACTGCTTAAAATCGGCGTCGTCCTTGAAGAGGGCCCGGGCCTTATCGCCACGGTACTCTTTGCCGTCCTTCTTCACGACGAAGGACTCGCCGTCCACGACGGCCTTGACCACGCGGCTCGTGCCGACCTGGTACTCCATCAGGTCGCCATCGTAGAAGAAGGTCCGGTCGTGGGACTTCATGTACTCGTCCGTAAGGGGGGTCATAATGCTCGAATAGCCCTTTACGTACCGCATCTCGTCAAGTAACTCGGTGATCGATATCTCTTTTTGGCCTAACTCATCTAGCATGTCCACTGGCATTCCTCATGAAGATAAAATCCGCCCCTGCGGGCCGCAGGCGTAAGCGTTCATAAATACTAGAATTTTTAAGTATAAATAAATGATGACTTAACGGCGTTAAGTAGTGCCGCCTTGTTCATTTTTCTTAGCGCTGCCCGGGCTTGACCTTTTGGGCGAACTGCCTCTGGGAGCTCTCGAGGTCGCTGAACGCCCTGTCCAGCTCCGCCATAAGCTGCCTGCGCCTGATCCTGGACTCGTCCATCTCCCTGACTTTCCCGGCAACTCTCCCGATAATGTCCGCTATTTCCGCCAGCGCCGCCTCATCCTTAGGCATAAAAAGCTCGAAGCCGTCCACGTATGCCTTTATTGTCTGAAGCTGCTCGTCGATGAGCTTCCTTTGCTCCGCGCTCTTTTGTGTCTCCATGGCATCCACTCGATAAAACTAATAACGGCCAGGGCATTAAAATGCTTTTTGCATATGAAAAAAACAGAGTGGGCCCGAAGGGATTCGAACCCCTGACCTCCGCCGTGTGAAGGCGACGTCATAGCCGACTAGACCACAGGCCCGGCGTAGATTACAGTAATGCTCATACATATTAAAATTATCGGCCCTAAACAGGAGAAAAAAGCAGATATACACGTTATAATTATAATAGCATATTAAGCGTAAGCCATGGGATGGATGGGGATGTCGAGGATAGATAAGTTCCTCTATATTGGCGAGAAGGCGATCTTTTCGCTTTCAAAGGAGTTACCGCTGGGATCTGAATACCTGGTTGCCACGGACAGGCGGATCGTCCACATTAAGGGCGAGCGTTTCTACGATGTCAAGTACGAGAGCCTGGAGTCGCTCGGCTGTTACACGATATACGAGTGGCGGCTTCTGCTCGTCGCCGTCATCGCCGCCGTAACAGCGCTCCTGATGAGCGCTACGATCAACATACCGCTCTATTTTATCAGCGACGTGAACCTCGAGAACCTGACCCATATGCTGAGCTTCACCATAAGCCTGCTCCTGGCGTTCGCGGGGGCGATGGTGCTGGCCTTCGTATTAACGATTAGACGGGGCATAGTAATGAAGACGCAGTTCGAGACACGCATCTTCAGCTACCCTCGCTCGATGAAGAAGGAGGCCTTCGATTTCGTGAAGATCGTGCGGGCCGCCGAGGTCGGCATACTCAAGCCGCATAAGAGCATCAGGCCGGAGGTCATCGAGCCCCGGCAGCGGAACCAGGAAGCGCTCAAGCCTCTGCCTTCACGGCCTCAGCCTGATGAAAAGATGCCCAGGCTTTAATCGGGCATGTGGCCTCATGCTCCGAATTTAATCGGGCATGTGTTCCCAGTCGTACACTTCGGTCTTGCGCATCCCGCCGTCGTCGAACTCCCGGGCCACTAACGCATCGCACAGTGGGCAGAAATATTCCAGCTCGGTATCGGAAGGCGCGATCGTCGCGAAGTCCTCGAACTTTTTACCCCTCTGGGGGCATGTCTTCGACGGGCCCTTACCCTCTTTGCCAAAATATCTCGACTCGTTACGCCCGATCTCCGACGGCGTCGCGTACTCGCCGGCGATGCCTCCCCTGAAATTGCCCTTCTTCTCTCCCGACATAATGAAAACTAAGACACGTGAATATAAAAATACGAGGCGCGAACCACAATGATTTTTAGGGGGAACGACGATTAGGATGCATCACTTCTAAAAATAGTCGATATTGGAGTCCTATTCATGAGCCCCGAATGCTCGTCATGTCATGGTAAAGGTTTCATCGTCAAGGGCGAAACGCCCTGTGAAAACTGTAACGGCACCGGCAAGGTGAAAAGCGTCAACCTGGTCGGGATGACCGAAAAAGATCTCAAGAGCCTGCTCGGGGGAGGATTCTGCCCTAAGTGTAAAGGCAGCGGCAAAATACAGGTCCGGGAAAAGTGCCAGGCCTGCGGTGGCTCGGGCAAAGCGCCCGTGTGCGAGGTCTGCGGAAAGGCCGTGGCCCCGGGACAGGAGTTCTGCAACGAATGCCGCAACGTCCGCCCCGTCTATAAGCTAAGCGGCGCCTGCGACGTCTCCGATCTGGATATCGGCAAGACCTACCTGGGCAAGGTGGCCAACCTGGCCGACTTCGGCGTTTTCGTGAACCTGAACGACCAGACTAAGGGCTTAATCCATTCCAGCAACGTCAGCAGGACCTATGTGCCGGGCGAAGAAGTCCAGGTAATGATCAACAGTATAAAGCCCAACGGCAATTTCGATCTCAAGCCCCAGAACTTCAAGGAGATCAAGATCGTCAACGTCGAAAAGAACCTGCCCCGCAGGAAGTCCAGTGATGTGGCTAAGTTCATCGGCAAGACCGTCTGCATCAGCGGCGAGGTCGTCCAGGTCAAGCAGACCAGCGGCCCCACGATATTCACCATCGCCGACGAGGACGGCACGGTCTCCTGCGCCGCGTTCACCGAGGCGGGAATGCGGGCCTACCCGGACATCGGCCTGGAAACGATGGCGAAGGCCGTCGGCGACATCGAGCTCCACAACGGCGCCATCCAGATGGAAGTCCTGGAACTAAAGAAGCTGTCGGACGCGGAAGCGGCCCCCATCAAGGAGACCATCGAGCGCTCCATCGACGCCCGGGCTGCGCCTGCCAAAGTCGAATTTTTAGTGAAGAGCGAGGCGCTCGAGAAGCTCCGGCCCCAGATGGAGAAGGTGGCAAAACATATTCGCCGTGCTATCCTCAAGTCCCAGCCCATCATCGTGAGGCACCACGCGGACGCGGACGGCATATGCGCCGGCGTCGCCGTGGAGAAGGCCTGCTTACCGCTCATTAAGGCGCAGGGGGACTCTGACGCCGAATACCACTTCTTCTCGCGCTCGCCCTCAAAGGCACCGTTCTACGAGCTGGAGGATATCAACAAGGACCTGACGATGGCCCTGGAGGACCACGAGAGGTTCGGCCAGGCCATGCCGCTCATCATACTCATGGACAACGGCTCCACCGAGGAAGACCTGGACGCGTACAAGTACGCTAAGGTCTACGGCATCGACCTGCTCGTCGTCGACCATCACCACCCCGACGAGATCGTCGACCAGTACCTCATCGCCCACGTCAACCCCTACCATGCCGGGAGCGACTTCGGCATCACCGCGGGCATGCTGGGCACCGAGCTGGCCCGGATGATCAACCCGGACGTGGAGAACAAGATCCGGCACCTGGCGGCCGTGGCAGCCGTCGGCGACAGGTCCGAGGCGCCCGAGAGGGCGCAGTACCTCGCTCTCGTCGGGGAAAAGTACCCCGAGGAGGAGCTGAAGAAGATGGCGCTGGCCCTTGATTATGAGCAGTTCTGGCTGCGCTATAACGACGGCAAGGGCATCGTCGACGATATCCTGAACTTCAACGACGAGAAGCGGCACAATGCTCTCGTGAGCCTGTTGTGCGAGCAGGCCGCGAAGATGATCGGCGACCAGCTCGACGCGTCCATGCCCCACGTGAAGACCATGGACCTGCCCAGCGGGGCAGTGCTGAACGTCATCGACGTGGAGAACTACGCCCACAAGTTCACCTTCCCGGCCCCCGGAAAGACCACCGGCGAGATCCACGACCTTCTCTGCAGGAAGTACGCGGGCAAGCCCGTGGTGACCCTGGGCTTCGGCCCGGACTTTGCGGTGCTGCGGTCCCGTGGCGTCCTGATGAACATCCCGAAGATGGTCCGGGAGCTCAGGGACGAGATCCGGGGCGGCGGCGTGAACGGCGGCGGCCACCTCGTGGTCGGCTCCATCAAGTTCGTCGAGGGCATGCGGAAGGAAGTCCTCGAGAAACTCACGCAAAAGATCGGCCAGGCTCCCGTGGGCTGAATGGCCACGCTTGACGAGGCGGCCCGTATCGCCATGCGGGACGTCCTCGGCCTCAGGCCCGGGGAAGAGGTCCTCATTGTCACGAATTTTGAGCCAGATGTTTTTTCGATAGCGAGGGCCCTGGTCGATAACACGAAAGCGCTGGGCGGCAGGCCGACGCTCCTCGTGCAGGAGACGAAGGAGCCCCATATGCCCACGGAGCGTATCATAAACGAGGCAGTAAAGGCCGAGCCCCACGTGCTTATCCTGTTACCTGCTTTGAGCTCTGGCAACGACCCGTTCGGACTGCATACCGGCTACGTTGGGCGAGACGGCAGGCTATACCGGGGTATCATGGACAAGCTCATCGAGGGCGACCGCCGTATCCGGAGCTTCTGGTCGAACAGGGTATCCGTGGATACGTTCAGGAGATGCGTGGCCATCGACTACGGGCCTATACGGGCGGACGCCGCCCGCCTGAAGCGCGTGCTCGACCGGGGCAGGATGGTCAGGGTCACGTCGCCCGCGGGCACGGACGTGGAGTTCTCCATAAAAGGCCGAAAGGCCTTCCTGGAGGACGGCGATTTTTCCCTCCCGGGCACCGGCGGTAACCTGCCCGCCGGCGAAGTCTACGTATCCCCGGCCGTCGCCAGCGCCGGCGGCACGATGGTCTTCGACGGCACGATAAGCCTGGAGAACAATGACGTCTTTCCGTCCACGCCCGTGCGCGTAGAGCTGAAAGACGGCTACGTTTCAACGATCACCGGCGGCCTTGGGGCGGCAGGCCTGCGCAAGACGATCGAGAGCGGCGAGAGCGAAGCCGCCGAGCGGGGCATGCAGGAAGAGCGCAGGAACGCCCGGCACATCGGCGAGTTCGGCATCGGCCTAAACCCTAACGCAATGCTCATCGGCAACATGATCGAGGACGAGAAGGCTCTCGGCACCGCCCACTTCGCCATCGGCAACAACTTCGACAACGACGCCTCTGCCCTCATTCACCAGGACTGTCTCATGCTCAGCCCCTCCATATGGGTGGACGGCCGGCCGATCATGAAGGACGGCGTGCTCGTGCGCTTTTGACTTAACGTATTGTGAGATAAGGCCTATAAGCCCGATGGTGAATTTTTATTGCGTATCGGGTGATACGTAATGAGAATTAATTCGGCAACAATTGCCTGGATCTTTTGCAAAAGGCGATATGGCAGTGAAGGAGATATTGGGCAGGCCAGGCTATAGCGTCACCGGCGTGTTCGGGAGCGGCGCCGGCACGGCCGTCGTATACGTCGAGGGCGGGAACACGGTACATTCTGATGGCAGCATCTGGACCCCCGACATGTACCAGGTGACCGTCGACATAACGGGTAATAAAGTGACGGATATTAAGCATATCGGGCCGAGGTCGCTTCCGACACCTGCGGCCGAGCCTTAAAAACTTATTTTATTTATCCGCAGGCACCGGCTCAGGCGCCTCTTTTTTCTCCGGCGGCTGAAGCCTGGCCCTGCGAGAGGCGGACTTACGATAATAGGTAAGCGGGTGGCTCACGTAATCGCATAGCTTATCCCTGCCAAAGCAATTACCATAGGTCGTCATGGTCTTACAGGAGGGCGATGTATACTCGGTGCCCCCGCCGCCGGTGATGTGCTCGACCTGGTAGCGGGTCAGGTCCTCCCTGAAGTCGGGAGCCATGCGGTAAAGCTCCATGATCTTATCCTTATCGTAGCCGATGTTCGCTAAAAAAGACGTGAGGGCGAAACGGGCCGTATGGGGCAGGTTCACGCCCTTCTGTAGTTCGGAGAGCAGGTACTTCATGCACGGGGGGAATGCGTCACGGCTGACGTCGCCTCCCAGGCTGATGTTCATCTTGCTCTTGAGCCTATTCAGCTCGATCAAGATCTCATCGCCGTATGGCTTCAGCGGAGCCGCAAGGGGCGCCGGCACGGGGGAGACCGAGGATTGTATCTTCTCGCGGACGGCCTCTTCGATGAGCCGGGCGTACTGGTCCCGCTGGACGTACACCATGCCGCCGATGATCTTCTGGCTTATCAGCTTCCAGTCTGGCGAGCGGAGTGGCGCGGAGTATCGGAGGTAGTCCGTAAAATATAAAACAAGCTCCCTGCCCTCGGCCCTGGCGGGAAGGCCGAAATCCCTGCCTACGGCGAGCAGCGCATCGTCCTTTTCGCTTGAGAGGAACGCGTATGCGCGTTTCGATTCCCAGACAGCGTAGCGCCGCAGCAGGTACGTATCGCCCGATATGGAGACGAGCATACGGGCCACCGGGTACGATAGCAGCTCTTCCTCGGGCCTTAAGGACATGTCGTCCCCGGCAACCGGGGCTCCCAGCGATTCGAGCACGCGCTTTTTACCCCTCGTACGGACGATACCATACGCCGGACGAGACACGATATCCTCAATGGAGTAGCCCTGCTCCTTCACGTAGGCGAGGGCTTCCTGAATGAAGGGGTATTTAGCGAATGTGACTACGTCCATGGTCCCATCAACGGAGTTATGGCAATAGGGCTTAATATGCTTTCCCCGGCATGAAGATATCGAAAGAAAAGCCCCAGCAAGGGCAAAAAATGCTATAATAAACGATAAAAACCGCTATTTCCGTTATTCTGCGTTTTTTAAGGGTCATTTTAATTTGTATAGGCGTAAATGGGATTCTAGGTATCAGAAACTGCTATACAGGAGGATGGAAATGGTAGAAAAAGGAAACATCAGCGTCAGGGAGGCGGGCAGAAAAGGCGGCCTGGCCACCTCCAAATCTCACGGGCACGAGTTCTACGAGGCCATCGGCCACAAGGGCGGCTCGAAAGGCGGGCAGCGGGTGCGTGAGCTCATCGAGCGCGGTAAGGAGTCTGAGTCGGGGCGGCGCCGCTACTAGCCGGACCTCATTGCGGGGCTCCTTCGGGGCCCTGGCGCCATTTTTTAATTCGATTAAGCCACGCTAAAGCTCATTAAGAATGCACTAAACGTATTCAGCCTCAAAGTTACACAAAGCAGGCCTGAAGCAACACGAAGTTATTATTAATTTTTAGATATCTTCGAGTCGCTTAGAGCCGGCTTCGAGTCGCTTCGTGGCTGAAATCGTCTTCGTGCCTTCTTATCAGGCTTAGTGCGCCCTGGCTATCGCATAATAAAATAGAAAATGGGTTAGTTTTATTCAGATTCAATCCGGGGCGCCAGCAGGTACGTAACGGTACCGTTGCCGCCGGCGATGTTGAACGTGAAATTAACGGGATAGTCCGTGCCCAGGTCGATGCTGACCTTCTCGGCCTTGCCCAGGGACTTCGCCAGATCATTTAAATAATCCAGCGAGAACAGCGAGCGCACGTTGCCGGTGGACTGGATAGAGATGAGGCTCGACTCCGGGATATCCAGGCGGACCTTGTCCAGGTCGCCCTCGGCCTCGACGTAGAACGTCTTATCGACGACGCCCAGCGCCATGTGGTCGGATACCTTCTCGGCGGCCTTGACGGCACGCTTGAGCTCGGCGCCGTTCAGCACGATCTTCGCGGGAAGTTCCAGCTTCGGCACCTTGGGCTCCTTCCGGATAGAGGTCGGGTCCAGTAACGACAGGGTATATGCCAGGCCGCCGGTGCGGATCTCCAGCTTACGGGTCTCTTCGTTCAGATTCAGCTCGATCTTATCGTCCTTCGAGGTCATGCCCAGGATGTCGTTCATCCTGGTCAGGTCTACGCCGATCTCGCCGTCCGTGGCGTTATACGACTCGAAGGCGCCAGCCTTCAGGTCGAACGATACCATGGCGACGTTCGCCGGGTCTACGGCCCTGGCGGAGATGCCGTCCTTGGTGATGTGGAACTTGGCCTCGTCGACCAGCGTGGATACGGCCTCGATGGCGTCCTTCAGGACCTCTGCGTTGATTACCGCCTTGAACATATACCGTCTCCTTGAATGATTTCTATATTTTTTACTTATCCCTTTATTTATAGTTATACTTGCGCTTGAGGCTCAATTGTATTCTCGCCAGGTCTTACCGCACTGGGTACAGCGGAAAAAGCGCACTTCGCTCTCATCGGCGCTCCTGAGCTGCCTCATCCACCAGTACGCCTTCTGGTTGCCGCAGTCGGGACACTTCTGGTCCTCGGTGGTCGGAAGCCCGGCCGCCTCCTTATCCTCCAGGATGGTCATCTCGCGCAGGGGCTTTTCGGGGCCTCCGACGATGACCGCCTCCTTCGAGGCCTTCTTCTCGAAGCCGCACTTGCGGCACTTGAGGATGCCTGAGTTGGGGATCATGATGCTTTTACATTTGGGACAAAATTCCATTTTGATCACTTTTCCATAACGGGTCTCAGCCTGGAAATGCTTTGACTAAAATATGGCCGCGAGGATTTAAGTGTGTGCTCATTGGCTTAAGATTTTCGGCGTTTCCGGCCCTCTGATAAAAAAAGTTAAACGGTCGCGATGTTCACATCAGCGGCCGTCCAGTAGCATATAAATATCCTTCACGTTGCCCGGGTCCACCGCTGACAGGCTAATGTAACAGAACGGACAGTACGTAATGATGGTGCCGGATACGTTCGCAGTTTTCCTCGCTTTGGCCTCCGCCATCTGGCGGTCATGCATCCTGAGCCCTGCGCCGGCGCCGCAGCAGTCACCCGATGCGTTCCTGGACGCGCCCGGGACAAGCTTACGGACGACTTCGCCCTTCTCCTTCGCGTGGCAGGAGTACTGCACTCTGTACTCGCCGATGTCTGACGACTGGCCCTTTATCATGTCGGCGGCCAGAACGATCTCGGGCTCGAACCCTTCGAAGCCTTTATAATATTTATTCAGGGCGCTATAGCAGCCGGGACAGATAGCGATGATGCGCTTCGTGCCCGCTTCCCTGAATTTTTCTACGTTCTTCCTCACGGCTTCCATGCCCGATACCTTATCGCCGAGGTTGAACAGTATGTTCCCGCAGCAAGTCTCGCCATCCAGGATGCCGTATTTAACGCCTTCACGGTCGAGCACGCGCTTCGCCGCCTCGTGGATCTCAGGCGTCTTATACCTGGGCGTACATCCCCTGAACAGCACGGTCTCCATGCGTCCCTGAGCCTCTCCTGCCGGCGATGCAGCGATGCCATAGGGATTACCATATTTACTGATACTGTCACGCACCATCGCGACGTGGGGCGCAATGTTATCCTTGCCTATCGCCTTATTCCTCGCGTCCCTGTTCATCCCGGCCATCCCGCAGTG
Organism: Methanocella paludicola SANAE; assembly: GCF_000011005.1. Lineage (NCBI taxonomy): Archaea > Methanobacteriati > Methanobacteriota > Methanomicrobia > Methanocellales > Methanocellaceae > Methanocella > Methanocella paludicola. Next base: position 2,270,908 of record NC_013665.1, on the reverse strand, counting down.
GTTACATAGCGTGCACCTGTAGAGACCATCGAGGTCATTCGGGCTCAAGGCCACAGGCAGGCTGGCCTTTACATAATAATAGATCGATGCCGGCGGAAAGCAGTCCGCCCGGCCATTTTGCGCTTCGGTATTCATTTACATTACTCCTGTAAGTTTAATCGTATTTCTTGATCGAGTGCAGCATAAGTTCCATTGAGTGCTCGACGTAGTCGCGGTGGCTGTGGCCTTTGAGCAGGAGGAGCCTCTTGTGGCCCGGCGAGACTTCCAGCGCCGTCGACAGCGACTCCATGAAGTAGACGGCGGTCATCAGGGTGTCGAAATCGCTCCTCAACGTGCCGTCCTTCTTGCCCGCGTCGATGGCACGGCACATGAGCTTCAGGTTCCCGCCGGTCGCTTCCCGGATCTTTTTCATGTAGGGGCTGTCTTGGCCAGCGCTGCCGACGTACGAGAGGTTCATCATGAGCCGGTACTGGTCCGGGTACTTCAGGTAAAAGTCGTAGAAGGCACGGCCTGTCGCGTACGCCTTCTCGAGGCCCGTGATGCCTTTTTCCACGTACTCCTCCATCATGGCGCAGACAATTCCGACGCTACGGTACGCGACCGCCAGGTAGAGTTCCTCCTTATTGGCGAAGTACCTGTAGATCGCCGGCTTGGATAGCTCGACGGCCGCCGCGATGTCGTCCATGGACGTGCCTTCGAAGCCCTTCTTGATGAAGAGCTTCTCGGCCGCGTCAAGGATACTTGTCTCCCGCTGTTCCTTTTCCCGCTTTCTCCTGTCCTGTATGGGCATATATACCACGGTCCTGTGCTGCTTTGTTACTACTGGTATAACTGTTACTACAAGTAACTTAGTTACCAATAGTAATACATTATATATAAAGGCTTCGTATGAACATCGCTCTGAAAAAATTCAGGGCATGAACAGCCCTTCATCCTTGAAGATGTGGCGGGCGGTGTTCCTGGCCCATGCGACGGAGCCGACATCGGCCACTTTGTGGGCGTCGCTGCCGATCGTATACTTCACGCCCCTGTCTTTGCACTTTTGGAGAAAATCCCATGATGGGAGCGCATGCTTCGAGTTGAGCTCGATGGCCACATCGTGCGTCGCCATAAGCTCCACCAGATCGTCGTCGTATTGCGCGATGGGGGCGAACCGGCCTGATATCCAGGCATGATGGGCCAGCACGTCCACTTTGGGGTCAGTAACGGCCCTCAGGACGGCCCGGTAGTACACCTCCTCGGAAGGCGCCCCATGGAACGACGCCAGGACGATGTCCAGCCCTTCCCGGCTCTCCAGTAATACCTCTCCAGTGGGCAGTATCTCCGCCTCGATACCGGCCAGAATCTTTACACGATAGTTCGGCTGAAGCCTTTCGGCTTCCTTTTTCGTCTCCAGGGCCTGCTGCTCGGTGATGCCGCTCCCGTGGCCGGGGCCATGGTCGGTAATCGCAATAAGATCGAGCCCTTTCGATTCGGCGGCTTCCACCATGTTATGCAGGCTATCCCTGCCGTCCGACTTAGAGGTGTGAAGGTGCATGTCGACTTTCATAGCCTATCGCGCTGTCTCATATGCGTGTACAAGTAGACGATCCTCTGGAGCGCCGAGAAATTCGTCATGACGGCGACGATGACGACCGCCCAGTAAAGCTGGTCGAAGAGCGAGAGCACGATGAGCGTGATGGCGGTCTCGGGCCGGCCGAATATGCCAATGCCCTCCAGCGGGTCCTTTATCTTGCCGTCCTCCTTCTTATCGAACCCGATCTCGGCGTAGGTGACCGGCTTAATGAACGTGTTAATCATCGAGCCGAAGACGGCGATGGCGACGATACGCATGTCGGCCAGCCCTCCGAGGCCGATGCCAATGAGCACCAGGCAGTCGACGTACTTGTCGATGATCCAGTCGATGGCGGCGCCGAACGTGGAGGCTTTATCGTTAATGCGGGCCACGCCGCCGTCGATGAAGTCGAAGAGGCCCGACAGGAGGAGAAAGGCAGCCGCCAGCCAGGCATGCTGGAGCCCGTAGAGGGCCGCCGATGCGATGCCGAACAGTAACGAGATAAGGGTGAGCTGATTCGGGGTGAGCCCCATTTTTGCGAACACGCGGGCCACGGGGTCGATATAATGGATGAGCCGGTCCCGGTACTTCGTTATGTTCACCATGGTATTTTTAACAAATAGCTCTCCCCACATATAAGTTTGTCCTGAGACACAATTTAAATACTAACGGGCCATAAATTTCGAGATATATGGACTCGAAAAAGCGAGGCTTCTACATCGGCCGCTTCCAGCCATTCCACCTGGGCCACCGAAAAGTGATCACCGAGATAGCGAAGCAGGTGGACGAGCTGGTCATCGGCATCGGCAGCGCCCAGCAGAGCCATACGCCGGAGAACCCGTTCACGGCCGGCGAGCGGATCATGATGATCTCGAGGAGCCTCGAAGACCTGGACCTTTATTATTACGTCATCCCCATCAGCGACATTTACCGGAATGCCATCTGGGTGGCTCATGTCCGCTCCATGACCCCGCCGTTCACGGATGTCTATTCTAACAACCCCCTTGTCTCGAGGCTATTCCACGAGGCGGGCTATGAAGTCCAGTATTCGCCCATGTACAACCGCCAGGAGTACTCTGGCACGGAGATCCGGCGGCGTATGCTGGCGGGGGAGGACTGGGAGAAGCTCGTGCCCGCAGAAGTAGTCGACGTCATCCACGAGATCAAGGGCGTCGAGCGGCTCAAGGCCGTCGCCGTGAAGGGCGACATCGAGGACGTTATTGCCGAGAGGCCCTGAGCGTCTGGCTTTTCTGTAATCTCGTTTATTTGGGGGCCGGAAGGCCTACATGCTGATCGGAAAAGGCGTGAAGCATAATACGGTGAGAGCGAACCCGATGACGCCGAGCACCGCCCTGGGCAGGCCGATTCTCGTGGTATCCTCCAGCGGCTTCGGGTGCTCGCTGCCGCTCATCAGCCAGGTCAGCAGGCCCCAGAATATCCACATCTGCCCCTGCGCGCCCATGATGAACGTAGTATATAAGCCGAAAGCGACGATGGCCAGCGGGATTATCCTCGAAAGCCGGTCGGACCAGGGGCCCAGGATGGCCCGGGCCACGTGGCCACCGTCGAGCTGGCCGACGGGTATCATGTTCAGCATGGTCACCAGCATGCCCACCCATCCGGCGAAAGCGATGGGGTTGATGCTCTCGAGCGTTACTCCGGGGCGGACCAGCCCGGCCAGCAGGTCGAACAGGATCGGCGTCTGGAGCTGGAAATACGAGGCGTCGCCAGGCTCCGCCGTGATCGTCGGAGCGGGAAGCATCAGGCCGATGATGGTTATAATTATGGCCACTACGAGCCCTACGAGGGGGCCGGAAATGCCCACGTCGAACAGCGCCTTCCGGCTCGGCACGGGCCCCTTTTGCCGGATGATGGCGCCCATCGTGCCGATGGGCGGTATCGGGAAGGGGATAAAATACGGCAGCGTGGCGTCGATGCCGTTCTTCTTGGAGATGAAATAATGGCCCAGCTCGTGAGAGCCGAGTACCGCCATGATGGCGATCGCGAAGGGCAGGCCTTTATATATCGACAGCGGGTCGCTGAAAACGTCCACTCCGTATAGTATAGCGCCGGTGAACGTCGTCGTCGCCACCGTCGCCAGGGCCAGGGCCACGTTGACCCATATGTTCTCCGCCTTAGAGTTTTTTACGACGAGGACAGTCTCGCCTAGCCTCCGCTCCAGTACCGCCTCTTTTTTTCTCTTCGAGAAATGCTGGTACAGGGTGGCGTATATCGTGTTGGGGTCGGCGAGCGGCTCACCATACAGGATGTCGATGCCGCCCTCCTCCCGGGCTTCATAGTATAGGAAAACTTTCGATATCGCTTCCAGGTCGGCGGGCTCTAGCATGGCAGCTCTACCGTTCCCGTTGTGCCGTCGACCGTGACCGTCATTCCATCCCTGATGATTTCTACAGGATCTTTATCCAGCGCGTCGACCATGGGTATGTCCGATATGATGGCTCCCACGGCCACGATCGGCTCCGAGCGTATGTTTATGATCGCTGCGGGGGCGACGCCGTTCTTCTTTAACTGGTAAATGACGTAGGAGCCGACCGTCGAGCCCTTGCCGCCCGGGAATACGAGTACCGTGCCCTTCACGTTCCTGCCGTAGAGCGCATGGCCCTTCTCGATGACGTTCCCGGTCTTCGGGTCGACGCCGCCTAAAAATGAGATGGCGTCCTTCGAGACGAGCGCCGGTCCGGCCGCTTTTCCCCTCGATACTGTTCGCCCTTTGAGGATCACCGGCATGCCTCCTCGATGCATTCCGCGGTCGTCGCTATGACGGCGTCCACGCCGCACATGGACGGAGTGTACTTCAGCGCCTTCCCTGAGTTGACCATCATTTTTTTGAAATGGTTGGCGGCGGGCGAAACGACCATGCACGTATCGTACAGGACCTTGATGCCGTGGCGCTGTAATCCGTCGATGAGCGCCCGGTTTTTCTCGCCGAGCGAGCGGCCCGTGCACACCCATACTTCCTTTTTGACGTTGCGGCCTTTTAGCGCCTTTAGTATTTCCTGCAGCTCTTCAACGGAGGCATGCGGGCAGCCGAGCGCTATCAGGTCCGGCTCCTCGTGCTTCGCCATCAGCGCCTTCACGGCGCTTACGTCCACGTCGATGCGGTTCTTCGGCAGGAAATAGCGCGTCGGCACCTGCCAGCCTTCTTCGAGGTCTTTCTTATCTACGTCGATGCGGTCGTGCGGCAGGATGTACTGCTCCGGCGTCACGTTCAGCACGTGGAACAGCGCCACGGCGCCGGACGATGCCAGCGCGGCCCCCAGGTGCTTGAGCTCGTCCTCAGTGGGCGTGCTCTTTAATGAAAAGATAGGTATGCCGTCGCCCACTTTCGGGCCGACGACGTAGCCCAGGGCGCCGTACTCGGCGCCCCTCAAGGGCTCTTTTACTTTTATTGTGACCGTAGGATAGCGGTTCTCGCGAATATGCAGGCCATAGTTCGCCGTCTTGCCGACCAGGGCAGCGGCCAGCGCTGAAGGCCCTCCCTCGCGATTGGTCCGGGCACCGAGGACCGAGTTAGCGTAACAAACGGCCGACGACTCCGACCAGGCCAGATGGTCCCCGAACTTCGGGCGCTCCAGGTAATAAGGCGTACACGTACACTCGGCCCTAATGCCAAGCCTCTCATACGCCTTGATAATCTGCTCCTGCTTATCGGCGAACTGCTTATCGATGTGCATCCCCTGCCATGCATCGCGGTCCATGCCCATGGGGTTCAGAATGGCCGGTATAACGGCCTTTCCTTGAAGGTCGCTTATCCACTCGAGGCCTGCATCGCCGATAGTCTTGTAGGAGACGCCCGCGATCTGGGCGCTCTTCACCGGTATGAGCTTATCGGCACCGTAGATGTCGCCGAGCGCCACCAGTATCTCCATCATCTTCTGCAGGGTCGGGCCCCGCCCGCCGTTAAAGACGGCCTCTTCCTCTTTCGTCAGGTGCATAGCGATCAGACGTATGTTATGGTTATTCCTAGAAAGTGGGGGCGATTATAAATCTTTTGTTCTTATTATGAGCATGGACATTTGCCGCATACCGAATATACGAAAAGTTTTATATTGAACTACAAACACATAACATCAGAATTTCACGTTTACAGGAGGATCAAAAATGGCACAACAAGCTGCACAGACAGGACCAGTCTATATTATGAAGGACGGCAGCCAGTCCACCAACGGCCGCGACGCCCAGTACTACAACATCATGGCGGCGATGGCGGTGGCGGGAGCCGTCGTCTCGACGCTCGGACCGAAAGGCATGGACAAGATGCTTGTCGATTCGACCGGCGATATCGTTGTTACCAATGACGGCGTGACCATTTTACGGAAGATGGATATCGAGCACCCGGCCGCGAAGATGATCGTCGAGGTCGCCAAGACCCAGGACGCCCAGGTCGGGGACGGCACCACCACGGCCGTCGTGCTCGCGGGCGAGCTACTGAAGCAGGCCGGCGTATTGCTGGAGAGGAACGTCCACCCGGCCGTCATCGTCAAGGGATACGGCATGGCCGCCCGGAAGGCGCTGGAGCTCGTCGACGGCATGGCGATCAAAGTTACGGAAAAGGACAGGGCGACGCTCCTCAAGATCGCCGATACGTCCATCACCGGCAAGGACTGCGAGAATGCAAAGGAATTCTTATCGGACCTGGTCGTGAAAGCGTCCGGATACATGCTGGAGAAGGACTCCCTGGGCAATTACGAGGTGGAGAAGAAGAACCTCGTGCTCGAGAAGAAGACCGGCAGCGACGTGACCGAGTCCAGGATCATCGAGGGCGTCCTCATCGACAAGGGCGTCGTCAACTTCCGCATGCCCAAAAAGCTGGACAACGCGAAGGTGCTGGCCATGGAGTACGGCTTCGACCAGAAGGACACGAAGTTCGACGCCGAATACAAGGTGAAGTCGAACGTCGGCTTCCAGGCGTTCCGCGACGAGGAGGACCGCCAGGTCAGGGAGCAGGTGGAGAAGATCGCGAAGCTCGGCGTGACCGCCGTGTTCACTACCCAGGCCATCAACGACCTCGCACAGCACTACATGGCGAAGTACGGCATCATGGGCGTCCGCAGGCTCAAGAGGTCCGACGTGGACCGCGTGGCCAAGGCGAGCGGCGGCGAGATCGTCATGAACATCGACGATATCTCCCCCGAGGACATCGGCACCGTGGGCCACATCGAAGAGATCCAGGTCGGCGACGATAAGATGCTATCGCTCACTAAATGCAAGGACAAGCGGGTCGTTTCAGTAATCTTAAGGGCCCCGACCACCCACATCCTCGACGAGTACGAGCGCGGCATCGATGACGCGCTCCACGCAGTGCAGAACTCCATCAAGGACGGCAAAGTCGTCCCCGGAGGCGCGGCCGTCGAGACGGAGCTCAGCCTGAGGCTGAAGCAGTATGCGGCCACCGTCAAGGGCAAGGAGCAGCTCTCCATCAATGCGTTCGCCGAGGCGCTCGAGATCATACCGAAGGCGCTGGCCATGAACGCGGGCCTGAACTCCATCGACGCCATGATCGAGCTCAAGAAGAAGCACGGCGACAAGGGCGGAAAGAATTTCGGCCTGAACGTCTACACGGGCAAGTCCGTGGACATGGTCAAGGCTGGCGTCGTAGAGCCCCTTCGCATCAAGACCCAGGCCATCCAGAGCGCCGTCGAGGCCGTCCAGATGATCATGAGGATCGACGACGTGCTCGCGGCCACCCAGGTCAGGCCTCCCGCGCAGGGCGGCGCGCCCGGCGGATACGGGATGTAAAGACAAAATCACCGGGCCTAATGGGCCCGCCCATTTTTATTTGGCCTATTATTCAAGCGTTCGCAACTAAACAAAAACCTATATTAACAATAACGAAATAATATAAGAGGTCTATACAGGAGCTATAAAATGGTCAACAAGCTAAAGGTCGTCTTTCCCGTCATCGCGATCGTCCTGGTGATGCTTCTTAGCGGCTGCGCCACCCAGAAGCCCGTAGAGGAAATGACGCCCGGAGAGGTCGTGACCCAGTTCTGGACGGACATCAGCGAAGGCAATTACGAGCACGCCTACGAGCTCTCTTTCCACGCCAACCAGAATATGTCGAAGAACATCTGGATAGACGAGCATAAGTCAAAGTGGGGCGAGAACGGCTCGTATATCAAGATCTATTCGTTCAACGTTACCGATATCGATCCTGTAGACAGCAGCCAGTTCGAGGGTAACTTCACCGAGGCCCGCATCGTGAGCACGAACGCCACTATCGCCTACATGGGCCACAATGAGACGGGCCAGCTTCGCATGGTGCTGGTCAACACGACGAACGGCTGGAAGATCTTCGGCAACTACTGAAGACAATTATTATCCTATTCTCCATATTTTAAATTTACAGTTGTGTAGCATTTTCGTTTATTTTGCCCTTAAGGCACCAAGCTGACGGAGGCACTATTCTCACCACAATGGCACGGAGTTCACGAAGGCTCACTAAGACTTTTTTTAAAATGTAAGGGACAGAGGTCACAAAGAACGGTTCATTGGCGTCAGGGCACAAAGGATACAATGGCACAATGGAATGAACATGCGAACACTTTTTGCCATCGTGTCATTGTCCCCTTTGTGCCTCTTTACACAAAAAGCCTGCTCTGTGGCCTTGGCGACTCACATTTAAAAGAAAGCTTTGTGAAACTCGGTGCGCTTCGTGCCATTGTGGTGAAAATAGTGCCACTGTAAGCTTAGTGCCTTAAAAAATCAGGCTGTTTAGCATATGACAATTAATACAATTGTATCTAGAATAAAAATAATTTTAATACCCTAATTCATCCAGTATGGCATCCACGTTCAGTAAAAAATCGTTGAGCCGGTCTATGGAGACGAAGATACACCCGTTCTCGACCATCAGGTTATCGTCAAGCCACGAGACGATGAGCGGGACGGACCGGACGCCGATCTTTTCCTCGTACGCGCAGGTACGCTCATAGTGAAGCTTCGCCTGCTCCTTTAAAGAAGAGGACCTGGGCCTGCTCCGGCCGTATTTCTTGCCGTCGATGCACAGGCACAGGTCTTTACGCAACGCTACGGCGTCGATCTGGTAGCCTCTCTCGGGAGTCTTGAAGACCTTACGGAACTGCACCTCGAAGTCGTGGTGCTCCAGCAGGTCTCGTATGTACTCCTCGAACTCCTGCCAGGTCAGCTCGTCCAGGTCGTCGGTCTTGCGTACCATCGGCCGTAGGGTCGCGCTCAGAGTATATCTAGCTTCTCGGCGAAAGCCACGTCCGGGTAGCGGCGGTCCTCGTGCATCTCCTTGTCGTTGAGCACCTGGCGCTCCAGGGTCGACATGGCCAGGTGGAACGCGCCGTCCGCGCCCCAGCCCTCGCCGCGGGCGTTGTAGTAGTGCCTGTCCGTCTTGAGGCGCACTCTGCAAAGCACCAGCGGAATGCCCCGGAAGGTCTCCTTGTGCTGTTTGAAGTACACGTTCAGGGTACCCCTGCCGAGGAATTTCTCGGATTTTTTGATGAAGCCCTTGATGGACGTCGCCACGTATTCCTGGTCGAAGTCCACGAGGCTGCCGTTCGTGAGCTGCAGCGTGAAGTTAGGGTTGCTGACCTGCTTCTTTTCCATGGCGGCCAGTGCGAGGAGCACGTCCGTGCGCGTCAATACGCCCTTTACGGCCTTGCCCTCGACAACGACCAGGCCCTGAATATCCCGGTCCAGCATGAGTTCAATGGATTCCTTTATGGTGGAATCCGGCCTGACGGTCACGACGCTCTCTGTCATGATGTCCTTTACCTTGATGTTCCGCATCGGGGAGTTGTCCGCGCCGACGCTGTCCTTGCCCGCGCCGATCTTCTTCGGCATGATGAGCTCGAGCAGGTCGTGCATGGTCACGATGCCGACCAGGCGGCCCTTCGACAGGACGGGTAGACGGGAGATGCCCTCTTCCCGGAAGATATTAACGAGCTTTCCCACGTGGTCGCTCGCTTCCACGGAGACGACGTCCTCGCTCATGATGCCCGAGACCGGCTTCAGGCCGAACTCGATCTTCGAGGACTCCCTCAGGAGGTTCTCGTTAGTGACGACACCTATGACCTTCTTATCGAATACCGGCAGCTGCTTTAGCTGGTTCTCCACCATGAGCCGCGCGGCCTCACAAATAGTCGTATGCGGGGTAATCTTCGGCGTCTTTCTCACGAGCCCGCTGATGCCGGTCTTTAAGTCGTGGATGGACCTTACGATGGACTTCTCGGTCACCATGCCGGCGTATTCCTTTCCGTCGAATACGAGCACAGCGGGGTTGTTGGTGTTCTTGAATAAAGGCAGGACTTCCTGAAGCTTCGCCTTTATGTCTACACGTTCGAAGTTGTCCGTAGTAATTTCTGAAACGTACATGTGTGTTACCCCTTTATTTTCGTACCTTGCGGGTACTATTTATCATACGTTACGATGGGTGATAATCATTTCGGAATCGGCATATAGCGGAAAGCTTTTTTAACATGAAGTGGATATATACTAATTTAGGATAAGCGCCATACCTGTTTTAAAGAAAATATATACGCAATCAGCGTACACTACATATCTGGTGGCTCAACTATGGCTAACGATAACCTTCCGGCGGTCGCCGATGCCGGCAAGCCGGCGTCCTCCGGCGAACTCGAAATGAACGAGTGGCTGCGTAAGCTAAAGGATAACCAGGACCGTCAGAGAGAGGAAAAGATCCGCAAGTTCAACGACATGGTCTCCAAGTTCATCGTCATCCTGGTGGCCGTGTGCATCGTGTGCTTCATCGCGATCGCCGCACTGGCCGTGGAGAACAACAACCTTTACCGTCAGAATGACCAGCTAAAGTCTGCTTTTGCCCAGAATGAGTCGGCCCTGAATACCCAGATCACGAAGCTGACCTCCGAGAACACGGACCTCCGGGAGTTCATCTTCAGCAACCGGTCGTTCAATGATGTCGAGTATACCGTGAACATGGACCCTGAATTGCCCAAGGTCAGCAAGATCACGTTCAACAATAACCGTGTTCACTTACTGTTCGTCGATGGGACCAGCAAGGACGTGTTCTTCATCGACAATAACCTGTACGTGAACAGCTAAAAAGAGGAGTATGCCAGCGAGCCACTGGCATTCTCATATTTCTTTCATCCTTTGCAGGTGCTCCACGGCCGCCTTCGTCGACATGCGGCCCCGGGGAGTTCGGTTGATGAACCCGATCTGGATCAGGTAGGGCTCGTAGACGTCCTCGATGGTCTCCACCTCTTCGCTCACCGTGACGGCGAGCGTCTCAGCGCCTACCGGCCCCCCGTCGAAGTCCTTCACGATCTTCTTCAGGATGCGCCGGTCCATGCCGTCCAGCCCTAAGTAGTCCACGTCAAGGCGGTTCAGCGAGTCGTTGACGATCTCCCTGTCGATGACCTTCTTGTTACCGACAGAAGCAAAGTCCCTTACTCTGCGCAGGAGACGGTTCGCGATACGCGGTGTCCCGCGGGAGCGCTTCGCGATCTCCATCGAGCCGTCCTCACTCAATTCCACGCCCAGGATACTCGCGGAGCGGTCGATGATGGTCTTCAGGTCCCGTGGCTCATAAAAGTCGAACCGCATGGACATGCCGAAACGGTCCCTTAGCGGGGAAGTCAGCAGGCCCGCCCGGGTCGTAGCCCCCACCAGGGTAAATTTTGGCAGCTCCAGCCTTATGGAGCGGGCGCTGGGGCCCTTGCCTATGATGATGTCGATCTCGTAGTCCTCCATGGCCGGGTACATGACCTCCTCGACCACGTGGCTCAGGCGGTGAATTTCATCGATAAAGATGACGTCGCCTTCCTTGATGTTGGTCAGGATGGCGGCCAGGTCCCCGGGGCGCTCGATCGCGGGGCCCGACGTGATACGGATGTTCGCTCCCATCTCGCGGGCGATGATGTGCGCCAGCGTCGTCTTGCCCAGGCCTGGAGGGCCGTATAACAATACGTGGTCCAGAGGCTCGTTCCTCTTCCGGGCGGCCTCGATGAACACTTTAAGGTTTTCCTTGATCTTCCGCTGCCCGATGAACTCGTCCAGCGACTTCGGGCGCAGTCCCTCGAAGGAGCCCGCACGCTCTTCCTCGGTCTCCTCCGCCGTCACTATCCTGTCTGCCCTTTCTTCTTTTTCGTTTTCAGATACGTTTATCATAGATACCTTAGCGATGTTTTTATCAGCTCTTCGACTTTCGACAGGCCCGGCGACGCATCCCTGGCCCTCGCGACCGCGGCCGACGCTGCCTGCCGGCTATAGCCCAGCGCCACCAGCGCGGACGTTGCGTCCTCCGATGTCATGTCCGCCCCGGGCTTCTTAGCGCGGTTCTCGATACTCATCTCGGCCACCTTATCCTTAAGCTCCAGAATAAGGCGCTGCGCCATCTTCTTCCCTACGCCGTTGACCCTCGTCAGCGCTTTCGCGTCCTCGACGACGATCGCCTCCGCCAGGTCCGAGGCGGTGATGCTCGACATGATGCCCAGCGCCACCTTGGGGCCGATGCCCGACACGGTCATCAGCAGCTTGAAGAACTCCCGGTCCTGCCAGGTCGTGAACCCGTACAGGGAAGTCCCGTCCTCCTCCCTGAAATAGGTGTGGATGAACACCTTGCACCTCTCTCCTTCCGCCGGGATGAGGTCGTACAAATGCGTGGGCACCCGCACGTCGTAGCCCACGCCGCCCACATCTATTACTATCCTCTCATGCCCTTTGTATTCCAGCCTTCCTTCAAGATGCGCGATCATTGTGATTTCCTGTCCAGATTTTTCATGATATCCATTGAGTTAGCGTGACAAATAGCTATGGCAAGGGCGTCGGCAGTGTCATCGGGCTTCGGGATCTCCTTGAGCCGAAGAAGTTCCTTGACCATGAACTGCACCTGCTGCTTGCTTGCCCTCCCGTAGCCGATCACCGCCTGCTTCACCTGCAGGGGCGTATATTCCTCGACTTTCACGCCATTATTCACGGCCGAAAGGATGATGACGCCCCTCGCCTGGGCGGCGATGATGGCGGTCTTGGCGTTCTTGTTGAAGAACAGCTCCTCGACGACCATTACCTCGGGCCTGTATTCCTGTACGATATTGACCATATCATCGTATAATATCTTTAGCCGGTCGGGGACCGGGGTGCCGCTCTCGGTAGAAATATGGCCGTATCTGCCCGCCTTGATCCTGACCCCTTCCTTTTCCACGATGCCGAACCCGGTGAGCGCTATGCCCGGGTCGATGCCCAGTATCCTCATCACTTACTCTCCATACGATAAGCAAGCTTTATCATCATACAGCCATATAAATTAGTCATTAGGTGCGTGAGCCCGCATATAAAAGCTTTCGTAGCGGGCTCTGAAAGTAACCGGGGGAGAGGTTTAGCATGCCACTATTCAGGTCGAGGCCGCAGACCAACACTATCGACGGCATTCTTGAGATCATCAGCATGGGCGCGTGCGACGACAAGGCGCTTGACCAGCTGGAGGGACTTGTCGCCAGGATGGGCGACGACGACGTAAAGAGCCTGGCGGACGCTCTCATGACCAACCTGGTCAAGTACCCGGACAACATCGCCGTGCTCACGGGCACGATCAAAGCGCTTGAGGTCCTGCCGTTCCTGCCCCAGGCCAAGAACGAATTTATAATCACGCTGCTGCTTTCCCTCATGAAGGCCCCGGTGAACAAGAAGGACTTGCTTCATCGCAAGGACCTGAAGGTCGAGGTCATCCGTTTCTTACTCTACTTCGTCAACCAGGACGACCACTATGCCACGCTCATGATGGCCGAGCTGATCGGCGCACTGGACGATACGCACGCCGGCATATCGACTAACGTCTTCCATGTACTCCAGAAGCTGGCCGTCGAGAAGCCCCAGTATTTCGAGCGCTACTCGGCCGCCCTGATCAAGCAATTAGGCAGCATCAACAAGTCTACCAGGGCCGAGTCGGCAAAGCTCATCGGCATCATCGCGACGTCTCACCCGGAGTACGTGACCAGGGCCATGCCGTTCCTGCAGTCGCTGGCATCTTTCTATCCGGATGCCCATGTCAAGCGTAATGCGAACGAGGCGTACCAGATCATCTGGCGTCACGTGAAGAAGGAGCAGGACGCCGAGGCCGCGAGAAATGCCGTTAACGTCGACAAGAACATCGCTGATGTCGTTAAGCTGCAGCCCGTTCAATCTCGCGCCACGGAGGCGCAGTTCACCGACGAGGAGCTAAAGGAGATCATCGAGCTCACCCGTAACGAGTTCAAGAACGATGCCGGGGCGATCCTGGACTCGCTGGGCGTAGGCCACCTTGCGGTCAAGGGCACGCCGAAGCCGGCGGCCCAGGAGCCGGTAAGGGCGAAGAAGCATGATGCCGCGCCCGCGGCGCCACGCCAGAGCATCGCCACTGCCATAAGGCGCGAGGCGAAGGAGCCTGCCAGGCCCCAGCCTAAATTGCCCCTCAGAGCTCAGCCTAAAGAAATATCAAAGCCCATGCCGCCCCGTGTTACGGGCCCGAAGTGCCCGAAATGCGGCGGCAACACCTGGGCGGCCGGGCAGCTATGCGACGGCTGCGCTGGCGCCGAGTTCGACCGTAAAGCCGTCCACAGCGACAACTAAAAATTTATTTTTGAATGACGTACACGCCCGACGGCAGTTCCTGCGCCTCTTCATCGGTGAGCTTCGTCACTTCGACGCCTTCTCCGATGACGGCGCTATTGCCCTGCGGGTCCTCGATGACGATGGTGAAGTCGGGCTTACCGTCCCTGGCTTCCTGCATGGTGCAAAGCAGGGCGTCAGCCTTATCGCGTTCCTCGTCGGTCTCCGACCATCGCCGGGCCATGCCCACCACGCCCTGGATGCGCTCGATGACGCCCTCGACGTTGGTAATGTATGCCTCGGAGGCCGGGCCGGGCTCGATATCGACGCCCCATTCGGGTATGCGAATAGTTCCGGAAGTAGAGCGGACGACCCGGGCCCAGAGGTCGCCTTCGCTGCATACGCGCTTGCAATGCCGCAGCGGCTCCTTCTGGCTCAGGATGATCGTGTCGGCGAACTTGAACCCGCAGCAACAGAAGATGCTGACCTCTAAGATATCGCCAAAATAAGGAATGTTGTCCTGGTTCGTGTGCATCTGGACGCAGCTGCCGCACACAGGACACTTGCTTGATGAGCTGTCTAAAGTAGATGAAGTAATTTCATGTCCCGGATCTATCATCGAGCTATGAGGCGCGTTACTTGCTAGTAAACTTTGTCCTGTCGATCTTGATAGACATCGGGGTCACGACGATCTGGTTGTCGTTGATCATGGCGATGTCGCCGCTGACGTCGAGCGCTACCTGCTTGAGGTCCTTCAGTGCCCTGTCCCTGGTAAGGCTGTCGCCCTTGATGGGCGTGATGTCCGCGATGATGATATTACCGTTGTAGATCTCCCTCTTGAGCTCGGGTATCTGGCCGAGACTGGAAAGCTCCCCGATCCGGACGTATGTCTCCGCGGGGCCGCTGCCCTGGGCTTCCTCGATCTCCTCGAGGTTGATCTCCGTATAATCATCCAATCCGTCTGCTGGCTTTGAGCCGAATAGTTTTCCAATAATGCCCTTGTTAGCCAATTTAAATCCCCGTAAATTGTAATGCAGCCACTGGTATAATTACTTTATCGTTTAAGGCCCGTATACTAGACTTCCATTTTCCAGATGCGGTCGCCTATGTAGTGGATAGATTTGACGGCTTTTCCGCGGTTCCCCATCATCGCGTCGGCGTTCACGAGCGCCCGGCCGATGGCCAGCGGCTTGCCGTGTACCTCGTCGCAGACGATGACCAGGTCGTTCTTGCGTATGCCCGTGTCGACGTTAACGATCCCGGGGCTCATGATGTCCGCGCCCTTGGCCACGAACTTCACGGCGCCCATGTCGACCACGACGCGCTTCTTCTTCGGCTTCAGCTTCAGCACGCCGCGTATCGTCGGGAAATATGTATCCTCGACCGCAAAGAGTAAAGGCTCCCCGTTGACCAGGATAAAGTCCTGTTCTTCGTCGGACTCGGCGATCTCGAGCTTTTTTCCGGTGAACTCCGCCTCGATCGATTCCCCAAAATTCGCCTTCAGGTATTCAAGGATATTTTTTACCGCATCCTCTCTTAAATGATGTCTGGCCTTTATTCTCAAAGGTCTTCCTCGCTTGGTATTTTCAAAAAGTTTGAGCTAAAGCTTTATATCATTTTCCATTATAATACTTTTGCTGCCAGTACTATACCTGAATAATCGTAAATAGAGCTTTGCAGGCCGTAATTTTTTAATATATGGAGAGCCTATTATATATTGGATACTTTAAAATCAACTTATTTATTTTCAAAACCGTAAAAAATAGTTCGACCTGCGCCACATTGGCCGGCGCTTCGGGCGGAACGGTCACAGATGGCCGGGCCCGAGAGCATGTTCTATATCCTCAGGATGGCATCTGAAATGGCCGGAGACATCCCCCATGTAATTGAAAAATTAAGGAAAGACGCCATCGGGCGGTGCACGGAGAGGATACTGCAGGCCTCGAAAAAACGGGACGCTAATGCCAGAAAGCCCGAGTACCGGGGCAGGGATTACGGCATAACGTCCGGGCTTAAACATCAACACGGGCTGTGACTGGCATGGACGAGCAAAAGACTTTACTGGAACAGATCAGGGAAAAAGAGTCCGAGCTTAGCCTGCGACAGGAGAACGCCATCAAAAACGCCGAGGAGATCCTGTCCAGAGCTAAGGCCGATGCGGAGCTGATCGCCGCCGAGGCGGATGCGAAAGGGAAAGCGATGGCACAACAGTATCGCGATGAGCGGAAAGAGTGGATAGCCATGGAAGCGGACGAGATAATGGGCCGAGGATCGGCGGAGGCCCTGGCCCTGCGCAAGTCCGGAGAGGAACATCTTTCCGATGCGGTCCGTTTGATCGTGGACGCGGTGACTTATGCTTCACAGGATGAAAAGGATCCAGGTAATAGGCCCTAAAGGCGATTTCCAGGACGTGGTCGATACCCTGTACCACGCGGGCACAGTTCACCTGGAGGACGTATGCAAATGTGTCTCGAACACGTGTATCTGCCTCAGCAGGGTCGAGGCGGGTAAAGAGGCCGAAGTATTGAGCCTATTGGCCCGCATCGGAAGCATTCTATTTACTTTGCCGGTAAAGGCCGACCCGGAAAAGCAGGCGGAATTCGATAAGAAACTGAGCACGATGACGAACGACGAGGTCATCGCCGCCGCCCAAAAAGTCATCGACCGGCTCGAGTGGACCACGAAGGAGCTCGCCACGCGGAAAAGCGAGCGCGAGATATCCATTACGGCCCTTAATCGATACGAAAAGGTGATCGAGAAGATACGGCATATAGAGCACGAGCTGCCTCTCCTCGAGAACTATGAGATCAACATCCTGATCATCCAGAAAGAATTCGAGGGCGTGCTCGAGCTCGTTCGGGAGGAGCTCGAAAAAATAACGAACGGGCATTTCGAGCTCGCCCACACCGACATCGATGACGAGTCCACCGCCGTCATCCTGATATTCCACAAGAAATATTCGGAGCCCGTCCACTTATTCCTGTTCTCCGCTAACGTGAACGAGGTGCGCCTGCCGCAGGAGTTCATGGGCATGAAGTTCAACGACATGCTCATCCTCATCGAGCAGAGGCGCCGGGAGTGGGGGGCGGAGATCCTGGAGATCAACAAAGAGCTGGAGGGGCTCTCCCGGGACTGGTACCTGGAGCTGTCCGTGCTGAAGAGGCATCTCGAGGACATCGGCGTGGAATACCGCACCTTCAACCAGTTCGGGCAGTCGGAGTACGCGTTCGTCATCATGGGGTGGATCCCCGGCAAGCACCTGCGGAGGACTAGAAAGATACTGCACGATTACTTCGGGGACCGCGTCGTGATCGATGAGCTCAAGGTCTCCCCCGAGGAGATGGAGCATGCCCCGACGTATTATGATAACCCGTCCTTCGTGAAGCCATTCGAGTTCCTCATGGGCCTGGTGCGTCCACCGAAGTACCTGGAGGTCGACCCCAGCCCTCTCGTCGCGATCTTCTACCCGCTGTTCTTCGGCATCATGGTGGGGGACATTGGCTACGGCCTGCTCATACTCGCCATATCGCTTGTCGTCTATAAAAAATCCGAAAAAACTCCCTGGCTCAGGGACCTGTCCCGGATCATGGCTATATGCTCCATACCATCGATATTGTTCGGATTCGTTTTCGGGGAGTTCTTCGGCAACCTGGGCGAGGAGATGGGCTTGCTACATCCCTTAAGTATCTTCGGCATCTCACTCAACCGTGCCGAGGCCATCATACCGATGCTCCTGCTGACGATCGCCATCGGCGTCTTTCACGTATTTCTCGGCCTGGCGCTCGGCCTGGTCAACGCGGTGGCCGCCGGCAGCAGGAAGCACATCGCGGAAAAGGCGGGCATGCTCGGAGTCCTGACCGGCATCCTCCTCCTCGCAGGATGCGTGGCCGGAGTGCTGCCTCAGGTGCTGCTATACCCGTCCATAATAGTCCTCCTGGCGTCCTTCCCCGCTATTCTCTACGGCGGCGGCATCTTCGGCACCATAGAGGTCATCAGCACGATGGGGAACATCCTCTCCTATGCGAGGCTCATGGCGATCGGGCTGGCATCGGTGATCCTGGCCCTGGTGGCCAACGAGTTCTACGGTGCGACCGGTATTGTGGCCATCGGCATCATATCCGCTGTAGCCCTGCACGCGCTGAACCTCGTCCTGGCCATGTTCAGCCCGTCCATCCACTCGCTCAGGCTGCACATGGTGGAGTTCTTCTCAAAATTCTACGAGGGCGGAGGCGAGAAGTTCAAGCCCTTCGGCCGGCCCGGGGCTCAATCGTAGCTCTCGCTATTAATTTTCTTTCGCTCGAGGATCTTTTTCACTTTTTTAAGCCTGAAGAGGTCCTCCCTCTCCCTCTCCTCGATGGATATCTTGATAAAGCGCGCCTGGCTTTTAAGCTCCGGTATCATCAATTGTTCCAGGGCGTTCACGCGCCGCCGGTTCATCTGGATCTCGGCGCCGATCCGGCGCATGGCCGTCTCCTTCTCCGCCAGGTCGATCAGCATGTCGAGCTCCACCTCGAACTTCTCCGCGGCCTCGTCGAGCCTGCCGCTCGTGCCCACGATGCCGTAGCCCCTTTCCAGGACGTTCTTTGACACTCTCTTTTTCTCGATGACAGGCACCGGGACCCCCATGATGTTCCTCCCCCTGACCTCGAGCATGAGGCTCTTCCTGGTGGCGAAGGAGGCGGACTTCAGCGTGATCGGATCCTCCACGGCCTCCGCCAGAAGGAGAGAACGCTGGGCGTCCTTGGCCACGGCCTCGAGCTCATCGCGGGAGCGGGAGAACGACTCCATGACCAGGAAGAACTCCCGGATGAGGACGTCCATCTTCTGCCTTAAAAGATCCCGGCCCTGCTCGGCCATTTTTATCTGGGCGTTCTTCCGGATAAGCTCCATCCGGGTCGGGTTTACCTGCTCCATCACGCCACGCCCCTGCGGAACGGGTGGTACTTCTTGATGTACTCCACCTTGATGCGTTTCAGCTCTTCCTCCGGAAGCTGAGAGAACAGGTCCCAGGCTATGTCGAACGTCCTTTCTATGCTCCGGTTCTCGTCGCCCTGGGTGATGAAGCGCTTCTCGAAGTCGTCCGCGAACTTGAGGTAGACCCTGTCAAGATCGGTCAGCGCCTCCTCGCCCACGATGGCGACCAGCCTCCTGAGGTCCCTGCCGTAGGCGTATGAGGCGTACAGCTGGTCGGCCACGTTCCTGTGGTCCTCCCTTGTTTTCCCGGGCCCGATGCCCAGGTTCATGAGCCTGGAGAGGCAGGGCAGGCAGTCGACCGGCGGGTCCGATCCACGCCTGAACATGTCCCTGCTGAGCACGATCTGGCCTTCCGTGATGTACCCTGTGAGGTCGGGCACGGGGTGGGTGATATCGTCGTCGGGCATCGTTAAAATAGGGATCTGCGTGATGGACCCTTTCTTGCCTTTTATGCGTCCGGCTCTTTCGTATATCGAGGCGAGGTCGGTGTACATGTATCCCGGATATCCCCGCCTGCCCGGCACCTCCTCACGGGCCGTAGAGATCTCCCGCAGCGCCTCACAATAGTTGATCATGTCGGTAAGGATCACCAGCACATGGAGGTCGTGCGTAAAAGCCAGGTACTCGGCAGCCGTAAGCGCGCAACGGGGTGTCGCAATACGCTCGATAGTAGGGTCGTCGGCCAGGTTCATGAAGAACACGACCCGCTCCAGGGCGCCTGTACGCTCGAAGTCCTTCATGAAGTACGACGCTTCCTTATGCGTGATGCCCATCGCCACGAAGATGACCGCGAAGCTCTCTCCCTCTCCGAGCACTTTCGCCTGACGGGCGATCTGGGCGGCTAATTTGTTAGCGGGAAGGCCCGAGCCCGTGAATATGGGCAGCTTCTGGCCCCTGACGAGGGTGTTCAGGCCGTCGATGGCCGATATGCCCGTCTGGATGAAGTCCGAGGGCTTATCACGGGCGAAGGGGTTTATGGCCGCGCCGCCGATGTCAAGCCTGTCCTCGGGTATGATCTCGGGGCCGCCGTCCCTCGCTTTCCCGACGCCGTTGAATACCCTGCCAAGCATGTCCTTTGAGACGTCGATGCGGGCCGGCTCTCCCGTAAATATGACCCGGGTATCCTTATTGTCCACCCAGCTCGTGCCCTCGAACACCTGTACGACCACGAGCTTATCGGAAATGTCCAGCACCTGGCCGGTCCTCTGCTCGCCGCCCGGCAGTATGATGCTCACGATCTCACCGAATGAGACGCCTTTCACGTTCTGCACGAAGATGAGGGGCCCCGACACGTAGCTGACGGTCGTGCACTCTTTGGATACCAGGCTAACGGCTTTCATTTATCCGCCTCCAGCGCGCCTATGCGGCCGCCTATGTCGTCGACCATGCTTTTTATCCGGTCGGCCTCCTTGATCTCCTTCATGCGGCCGATCTCCGCCTTCAGGGGCAGGTCCATGACCTTCTTCAGCGGCACGCCCCGGTTGATGGCGTGCACAGTGGCGTTGTGGAAGGCGATGATGGCCTTCAGCATGTAGTACTGCTTATCGAGCGGGCAGAAAGAGTCCGAATCGCTGTACGCGCTCTGCTGCAGGAAATCCTCCCGGATCATCCGGGTGACCTCCAGGATGGCCTTTTCGCCCTCGGGGAGGGCGTCCGGGCCCACGAGCTGCACGATCTCCTGAAGCTCCACTTCCTTCTGGAGCAGGTACATCGTCTTATCGCGCAGGGACCGCCACTCCCTGGAGACGTTCTCCACGTACCAGTCCTCCACGCCGTCAAGGTACAGCGAGTAGCTCTTGATCCAGTTGACGGACGGGAAATGCCTACGGTACGCCAGGCTCGTGTCGAGCGCCCAGAACGTGCCGACGGTCCTCAGCGTGTTCTGGGTGATGGGCTCGGAGAAGTCGCCGCCGGGAGGCGACACGGCGCCCACGACCGTAACAGAACCGACCCGGTCTCCCGAGCCCAGGCAGACCATCCGCCCTGCCCTCTCGTAGAAGGCCGCCAGCCTGGTCGGCAGGTAAGCGGGATATCCCTCCTCGCCCGGCATCTCCTCCAGCCTCCCCGACACCTCGCGGAGCGCCTCGCCCCACCTCGATGTCGAGTCGGCCATGAGGGCGACGTCGTAGCCCATATCCCTGAAGTACTCCGCCATCGTGATGCCGGTATAGATGGACGCCTCCCGGGCGGCCACGGGCATGTTGGACGTGTTGGCGATCATGATGGTCCGCTGGATCAGGGGGAGCTTCGTCCTCGGGTCAACGAGCTCAGGGAACTCGGTAAGCACGTCGGTCATCTCGTTGCCGCGCTCCCCGCAGCCGATGTATACCACGATCCGGGCGTCGGACCACTTGGCAAGGGTCTGCTCCGATACCGTCTTGCCCGTCCCGAAGCCTCCGGGTATCATGGCCGTCCCGCCCTTGGTCACGGGAAAAATAAGATCGAAGACCCTCTGCCCGGTTATGAGCGGCAGGCTCGTATCCAGCTTTTTCCTGTATGGCCGGCCTTTCCTCACCGGCCACTCGTGCATGAGCCTGATATCCCGGCCGCCCTCCAGAGTGCAGACGACGTCCTCGACCGCCAGATCGCCTTCCTTTATTTCAGCGACAGTGCCCGAGACGCCCGGAGGGACCAGGATCCTGTGCTCGATATGGAACTCCGGGACCATACCGATAACGTCGCCGGGCGATAGCCTGTCGCCCTTTTTAGCTGACGGCGTGAAGGCCCACTTCTTCTTCCGGTCGAGGCCCGGCACGGAGATGCCCCTCGATATGAAGCTGCCGCTATTTTCGTACAGTGCCGGCAGCGGCCTCTGGATGCCGTCGTAAATAGAAGATATCAGGCCCGGGCCCAGCTCGACGCTAAGCGGGGCGCCTGTGTTCACGACCTTTTCGCCGATCTTCAGGCCCGTGGAGTCCTCGTACAGCTGGATGACCGCGCCGTCCCCTTCCAGGCGGATGACCTCGCCCCGCAGCTCGTCGTCGCCGACCTTCACTACGTCGTACATCTTCGAGCCTCTCATCCTGCGGGCCATTATGACCGGCCCCGAAATTCGCGAAATCATCCCTTCCAGCATGCGGTCACCTTCTCATCACAACGTTATATCCGATGGCTTTTCTCAGCAATCGCTCGATGTAGCTTCTCTTATCCAGCCCCACGGTCCTCGACGGTATCGATATGACGATGGGGCTGCGCATCTTCTCGATGCCGTCCCGGAACTTCTCGTCCAGCGACGAAAGCAGTTCCTCGTTAACGGCCATTATGCCCGTATCGCCCTTTTTCACGAGCGACGATATGACCTCCCTGGCCTCCTGCGGGCCCGACGCCTCGAAGGCGTCCACGCCGGCCAGCCGGAAGCCGATCGCCGAATCGCGGTCCGTGACCACGACGAACCTATGCATACGTGAGCTCCTCCTTTACCTGGTCGTCGGACATGCCCGCGGTCTTACAGCGAGAGATGATCCTCAGGTTGGTCACCTCGTTATACTTGGCCCAGAAGAACCCGATGGGCACGGCGATGCTCAGCGGGTCCCCCCTGCCGGCCGAGATCCCCTTCAGGACCAGGTGCCGGTCCAGGAGCTTTTCGAGGTCCGATATCTTTCCCTTCTTCACGCTGTCCTCCGACACGGACGCCAGGAACGCATAGCGCGTCGGCTCCAGCATCTTTAGAGCGCCCTCGAGCGACTTCGTGTTCACCAGCGACAGCAGGAAGTCCACGTCGAGCCTTCGCCCGCCCTCGATCAGGAACCTCCTCGCCTCATCGGCGCCTATCCCGTCCCTGATCAGCCTCAGCACGGTCTTAATGTTGGTCACGTCGATCTCCAGGGCGAGCACGTCCCGGACGATGCGGTCGTTATACACGAAATAGTTCAGGCCCTCCAGGGCGTTGCTATAGTAGGACTGGTCGAGGGCGTTCTCCAGGACGAGCAGGTCCCTG
Organism: Methanocella paludicola SANAE; assembly: GCF_000011005.1. NCBI lineage: Archaea > Methanobacteriati > Methanobacteriota > Methanomicrobia > Methanocellales > Methanocellaceae > Methanocella > Methanocella paludicola. Next base: position 2,247,887 of record NC_013665.1, on the reverse strand, counting down.
GATTCCTGGTACTTGTTGAAGTTCTTCGTGAGCGGCCGGGCGTATTCGATCCTCCAGGTCGCAAGGAGGTCTATGACCGACTTGACGTCGGGCTGCTTGATCATCTCGGTGAGCGTCACTTCGTCCAGCGCCCCTACCGGGAGCAGGCACTCGAAGATCTCCTCGGACGCCGCGTGAATGCTTTTGCCCCGCAGGATGGTCTTGACGTTCTGGATGTCCCACCTCTGCAGGAATGTTTTCATGTACGTCTCCGCGCGGTCCCCCTCCATGAGGCCCAGTATCTTCCTGAACGTGCGGGTGAAGTTCTGGCGCAGTGCGAGCTCGATACGGTATACGCCGGAGGAGCTCACGCCTGCCGCCTCGATGTCTTCCCTGTACGGGGTATCCTCCAGCGCTGCAATGAGCGAGTCTATATCCGGCTTCATGATGAGCTCGTCGAGGGCCCTGCGTCCCAGCAGTCGGCCCTTCATTCCTTTCACTCTCGCGTTCAAATAGCCGTAATCCATGACCGTCACCCGTAGAGCACCGAGAAAACGTCGAGCTTCAGCCGCTCTCTGGCCGACCTCAGCCGCGCCTCGAGCGTATTAAAGACCACGACCTTCTCGTCCGGCGTGCTGGCGTTCAGCCCACCGGCGCATGCCAGGCCGGTACTGACGGCACAATCGATGCCCAGCAGGGCCATGGACCTCCTGCAAAGCTCCTCGTCACGGGCGTCGACGTGGAGCACGGGCTCTTTTTCGCCCAGCGCCTCTACGGACTCCGCCAGCGCCTTCCGGAAAAAGCTCTCGTAGCCGCCATTCTGCCTGAACGTCTCCAGCCTCTTTTCAGCTTCCTCGAAGGCCCTCGAATAGTATTCATGTCTCACGCCTGCCGCCTCCTTTTTTGCAGCGGCCCGTGCCTCATACAGCGCCCGGTTGTTTTCGGCCTCCATGGCAATGACGGCGCTATCCAGGTGTGCCCTGACGATCTCGTCCGCTTTCTCATGGGCCTCTTCCCTGACCTTCTGCGCGGCCGCTGTCGCTTTATCCGTGAGCTCCGCTATCTTCTCGTCCGCGCTCGCCTCCATGGACGTCATCAGGTTCTCGTATTCCATCGGATCACCCCTAAGGGCCTTCCGGCCCGGCCGCTATTACTTCAGCATCAGCATGATCATTGCCGCGACGACGAAACCAAGGATCGCCAGCGTCTCGGGGATGGCCTCGAGAATGATGATGAGGCCGGAAAGCTCCGGCCTTTCCGAGAGCGCTCCCGCTCCGGCCGAGCCGATCCTGGCCTGTGCGAAACCTGTGCTTATGGCGCCCGCACCAAATGCGATCGCCGCTCCGAGTGGGATCTCCCAACTTACCATATCCGGACCTCCTGAGGATATTCACTATTTTTTAATTCGTTCATTGCCGATACGTTCGTAAGCTAAGTGTGGGCCGGCTGCTCCCGCCGGCTCACCTGGTATACCTCTTGAAGATGACGCATAGCGTCTCGTCCGCCGAGCGAAGCTCCCATTCCAGCTCCTTTTGCTCGGCAGCAGGCAACTTCTTCCGTATGATGAGCATCCTGTAGGGTATGCCTTCACGGCCTTCGCCGTGTTTCTTACCCAGCTTGAGCTTGTACTCGTCTTCCCGGATGTTATGCTGCCTTAGCCTTTCCATCACGTCCGGGCTAAGTATCTCTATCATCATTTGATACATCCCCCTTGAATGTGGTCTAAGCTATTGTTTTCCGCAACATTTTTATAAAAAAATAGTTACAATACAATTTTATTATTTAAATTGTAACTAAATATATGTTTCGAAGGACGGCCGCTTCCGGGAAAGGATAATCAAGGGAACGAATCCTTGCGATAGGTATAAATAGACTATACGAGATTTACAAATGCCAGCATTATATTTTAGCTGGAGGAATTTTATGAGCCAGAGACCATTGGACGTCTTAAACGACGCACTGAACTCTCCCGTGATCGTACGCCTCAAGGGCGGCCGTGAGTTCAGAGGCGAATTACAGGGTTACGACATGCACATGAACCTCGTCCTCGACAACGCCGAGGAGCTGAAGGAGAACGAGGAATCGAAGAAGCTCGGCACGATCATCGTCAGAGGCGACACGGTCGTGTACGTCTCGCCCTGAGCATCATCAACCATAACGCATTTAAACTATAAGCGATATTTCGAGGGTGAATCATTATGACAAAGGGAACTCCATCACAGGGTAAGCGCCAGAAGAGGGTGCACGTTGTCTGCAGAAGGTGCGGCAAGGTCTCCTTCAACTACGCGAAGAAAGTCTGTGCGTCGTGTGGCTTCGGCCGCTCGTCCAAGATGAACAAGTGGAGCTGGCACAGTCACATGGCCAGACACACGTGGTAATACTGGTAACTAACTCTTTTATATGAAAGACAAGTGCGGCGTCGTCGGCGTAAGGTTCGATGCGGAAAAGAACAGGGATGCCGCCGCGCTGTACATTTATTATGCTCTCCAGGCCCTTCAGCACCGCGGCCAGGAGTCGTCCGGCATCTCCGTTACTAACGGGAGCTCGGTCCTTTCTGATAAGGGCATGGGCCTCGTGGCCGACTATTTTTCCCGGGAGCGGCTGCAGAAGCTGGCCGGCTACGCCGGCATAGGCCACGTCCGCTATTCTACCACGGGCGGCTCCCGCCTCGAGAACAGCCAGCCGTTCTCCGTCACCTATAAGAACGGCACGATCTCGATCGCCCACAACGGCAACCTGGTGAACTACCGGGAATTGAAAAAAGAGCTGGAGGCGCAGGGGCGCATCTTCACCTCCGACTCGGACACCGAGGTCATCGCCCAGATGCTGGCCCGGGAGCTCATACGGAACGACATCGTCGAGGCCGTAAGAGAGACCATGAAGCGGCTCGTGGGCTCCTATTCCCTGGTCATTCTTATCGGTGATTGCGTCATCGGCGTCCGGGACCCGCTGGGCTTCAAGCCCCTGTGCATCGGCCACGTGGACAACGGCTACGTCCTGGCTTCCGAGAGCGCCGCCATCGACACGCTCAACGGCGAGCTGGTGAGGGATGTGGCGCCGGGCGAGATGGTCATACTGGGCGAGAAGATCGAGAGCCACAGGCTGCTCCGGTGCAAGAACCACGCCCACTGCATGTTCGAGTACGTCTACTTCGCCAGGCCCGACTCCATCATGGACGGCAGGCTCGTCTACAAGGTCCGCCACAAGATCGGCCAGACCCTCGCCGCAGAGTGCCCCACGAAGGCGGACATCGTGTCGCCCGTGCCCGACTCCGGGATCACGTCGGCCATCGGCTATTCCACCGGGTCGAAGATCCCCTACGCCGAAGCTCTGATCAAGAACCGTTACGTCAACCGCACGTTCATCATGCCCGCACAGGAATTACGAGAGACTGCCGTCAGGCTCAAGCTGAACACGGTCAGGTCGAACATCGAAGGCAAGAACGTCATACTCATCGACGACAGCATCGTCCGGGGCACGACCTCCCGCAGGATCATCGACCTCGTCCGCAGGAGCGGCGCCAAGGAGATCCACGCCCGGATCGGCAGCCCGCCGATCATCTCTCCCTGCTATTTAGGCATCGACATGGCCACCCGCGAGGAGCTCATCGCCGCCCACAAGACTGTCAAGGGCGTCGAATTCCTGATCGGCGCCAACTCGCTATACTATATCTCGCTCGACGGCCTCGTGAGCGCCATCGGCATTCCCCGGGAAGACCTTTGCACCGGCTGCCTGACGGGCGTCTACCCAATCGAGATACCGGGCGAAAAGTGCGAGGACAAGCAGCTAAAGCTCAACCAGTTCGTCCCGGAATAAGCCGCTATTTTCCGATTACGCCGCCCGCATTTTCCATTCTTATCGTCGGTCGCCTTTATCCCATGGGGAAAAAATATCCTTTACGGTGGGAAAGGATGGAAACGGGAGGACGGAGCCCGCAGCAGGAAGTCTACCGGCTGCCTGCCATGTCTAAGCAGGAAACGGAGAGGCTACTCGAAAGCTGCAGGATATGCAGGATGGCGCTCAACGACAGGCCCCAGCCGTATATCATTCCCCTCGACTACGTCTATGTACGGGGGAATCTATATTTTCACTTTGCGAACTACGGCCGGAAGGTGGAGCTTTTTAGAAAGGACCCTCACGTCAGCGTGGAGGTGGACAGGTTTAACGCCGACATCACGGCGTATGAGGGCGTGACTCTCATGGGGACTCTTTCGGAGGTGACCGACCCTGCTGAGAAGAGGATGGCCTCGGAGGCCCTCCTGGAGTCGATCGGCTCCCGCGGCGGCAGAGGCAACGTGGCCGCCAGGCACGGCTACAACGACATGGATATCGACACCCTGTCGTCTAAAGGCTCTCTGGTCCTGAGGCTCGACGTTACCGACTATGTTGCGCTAAAGTCGCCCGGCACATAAAATCGTAACGAAAATCATATTATGGAGCCCGACCTAATACTGATGTCTTTAACACAGAGGTATTAGAAGTGAAAGCCGACACAAGCAAGAGCAACGGCGGCCCCATGAGCCCGGCAATTTACGAGCACATCGCCGATTACATCATCCAGACCCTCATCAAGGAGGACGTGAACGCGTTCGCTGAGGCGAAGCTGCTCAGCGAGCTTCTCGTATACAAGCTGCCATCCGTCGTGCACGAGCTGATGTACCGGACGGTCAGCGCCGAGGCGGAAAAGCTGAAGAAAGACAGCGATATCAACCTCCTAAAGGAGATCGGCGGCATCACCACGCAGAAGCGCATGCACTTCCGGTCCCAGGACCAGTATAACTCGTTCGTGGCCCTGTTCTTCGACGCCGTCGAGAAGCACCCCGGCATGCTGGAGCACGTCGACGACGAGGAGAAGTTCGAAAAGTTCATGATATACTGCATCCACGAGTTCAGGCAGAAGCTGGATGACTTCGCTACCGAGATCGTCCAGGAGCGGTCGAAGCTCGTGCGCGATAACAGGCTGTATATCCACCATAAGAATATGACGGACGTCCCGGAGATCCCGACGTACGCCGACTTCATCGCCGAGCGCATCGAAGGCCTGGCGGCGTGAATTTTTTTTATGAGGATTATTTTCACTATGCAGTAACTAAGCAAATATATACTACTACGTATCTACGATGCTTTATCTACCGGCAGCATATAAAACTGGTATGACATGAGGCCTGTAAATGAATGAAAAGCTCCCAGTCGAGGGCACCATTGACGAACGGTTCAGGGAAATTTTCCCCTATAATAGCTTTAACCGCATGCAGTCGAAGGCAGTGCCCGTGATCCTTGGGTCCGACGGGAACGTCGTCGTCTCCGCCCCCACGGCCAGCGGCAAGACCGTCCTGGCCGA